>CP024912.1:1262098-1893148 GCA_002813895.1 Cyanobacterium sp. HL-69
ATTATTCTCAGTGTGAAAAGTTATCTATTTAAGAGCTAAAGCAAGATAAAAGAAGGGGTAATGGAGTTGGAGGCAAGGGGCTTAAGCCCCTTGTTAAAGTAAAGTAATCTAAAAAAAACTATGAAAATTACAGGTAAAACAAAAATTCTTGGTATTATCGGCAATCCCATCGAGCATTCCCTATCACCGATTATACAGAATCGGGCGATCGCCCTTTTAAACCTCGACTATATTTATGTGCCTTTCCCCGTCATGAAAAGTGATATAAAAACAGCCCTTGATGGATTTCGGGCAGTGGATATAAAAGGATTTAACGTGACAATTCCCCACAAACAAGCCGTTATACCTTTTTTAAGTCATATTACCGACACCGCCAAACTAATCGGCGCGGTGAATACCGTCTGGCAAACCCCTGATGGATGGCATGGCACAAATACGGATATTGATGGCTTTATCGCCCCCCTGAAAACTTTAAACCGCAGTTGGGCAGATATTACCCCCATCGTCTTGGGCAATGGTGGCGCTTCGAGAGCGGTAATTGTTGGTTGCGCCCAGTTGGGTTGTAAGGAAATTAAAGTTGTAGGGCGTAATTTAGATAAACTGAAGGAATTTCAAAGCAGTTGGGATTATGAACTTTTACAAGCAAAGATAACCATTCACCCATGGGATGAATTGACCGAAATTTTGCCCCAGAGTGATTTAATCGTTAATACCACTCCCCTTGGGATGTCTCCCCATACCGATAAATCTCCTCTAAATAATGAACAAATTTCTTTATTAAAACTAGGGGCGATCGTCTATGATTTGATCTATACCCCCCGTCCTACCCTTTTATTGCAACAAGCCCAAAAACAAGGGGCAACCATTATCAATGGTACGGAAATGTTAGTGCAACAGGGCGCCGTCGGCTTTGAAATTTGGACAGAAAAAAAAGCCCCTGTGGATGTGATGCGTGATGCCCTTCTCAATTTTTTGCCACAAAATTAACCCTATATCGGTACAATAAACAAGAGTTATCGAGAAACAAGTAAAAAACCTATCATAATGCGCATATTCGTTACTGGGGCTAGTGGTTGTATTGGTCATTATATGGCGGAATCTTTGATCAAAGAAACAAATCACGAACTTTATTTTTTAGTCAGAAATCCCGACAAACTACAATTTGACTATAACTATCGTCCCGGCATCAATATTTTAAAAGGAAACCTCGAAAACATCCTTGATTATCAAGATATTCTTAGCACTATTAACGTTGCCATCCTCACCGCTACTTGTTGGGGTGGTGAAAAAGAATCTTATGCAGTAAACGTAGAAGCTAATATTAACCTGATAAATGTCCTTAGTGCCGAACATTGTCAGCGAATCATTTACTTCTCCACTGCCAGTATTTTAGATCGTAATAATCAATTATTAACCGAAGCGGGGGAAATTGGTACGGACTATATTCGCACTAAATACCAGTGTTTTGTAAAATTAGCAGATTTGGCACTGTGCGATCGCATTATAACCGTATATCCTACCCTTGTGTTTGGGGGCGCTGATGATAAACCCTATTCTCATTTATCAGGGGGCTTAAAAGATATTCTTAAATGGATGGGGTTAATTCGTTGGTTTAATGCCGATGGTAGTTTTCACTTTATCCATGGGCAAGACATCGCCATGGTTATTAGTTATTTAGTAGAAAATGGCGATAAATTAGATCCTATTTATAACAATAAATTGGTTTTAGGTAACGAACCTTTAACCGCCAGTCAGGCCATAAAAACTATTTGTAAAAAGATTAATAAAAAAGTTTATTTTCAGATACCATTGCCCATTTGGTTAGCAAATATTTTTATCAAAGTATTTCGCATTCAGATGGCAGACTGGGATTATTTTTGTCTAAATTATCGTCATTTTACCTACTCTCAAGCCGTCAACCCTAACACTTTTTCCCTCCCTAGTTATGCTCCCAATTTAGATAAACTTTTAGATAGAACCATTGATAATTGATAATAACTTTTTTATCTAAGTACAGGACAAAAAATTTAAACATCTTATAAATTCATTCTGTTTTAGATCGATGTCAAGAAAGATCATTCTTAGATGGTCGAGTCCATAACGAAAAATACTTTTTACTCGCCGACCATGTTTTTTGATTTTTAATGGTATCTGTTCATGTAACCATTCTCCTATTAAAATTGCCCAACACAGAGCTAAACTCATTAATGTGAACAATTTACTTAGTCTTTCTGGCTGATTAAAATGAGTAGATTCTAAATGAAATCCTCTGGTTTTAAACATCCCGAATAGTGTTTCAATGCCCCATCGATGAGCGTAATCAGCAATTGCACTCTTCCCAGAGTCATTGCTAATTACAATTAGTAACTCCCCATCTTCTAAACGTAAAGCAGACACATAAACTTGTCTTCCCCAAACCCAACGTTTACCTGAAAGAGTTTGAGATTCCCCCATTCGAAGATGAGCAAAAAGAATTGATGAGGCCAGACTTTTTTGCCCATCACCAATCTTATGATCTGCTTTAATCCTCAAACGAAAAGGAATTTGAGGTTCAATCATTAGATAAGTCAACCATTCCTTACCGATAAACTCTCTATCACCACAAATATAGGATACTTGAGCTGTGGGAAAAATCTCCCAGAATTGATCCAATAAATCCATTCTTTCACAACTGTTAGAATTACCTTTCTTTTCTAACATTGTCCAAGTGATGGGAAAAGCAACACCCTTATGAACAATACCCAAAACAAAAATATTAAAACAAGTAGAGCCAAAACACCATTGTGTTCGGTCAATACTTAAAACCCATGGTTGAGGTATATTCATCAAGGAAACTATGGTTTTAGCAATTAGACTCAAATCAAGGTTAAAATTAGCAAAAAATCGTTGAAGTCTCTTATAGCTCGATTCTGGTTTAGCACAGGTACGAAAAGCTAAGGAAAGACTTGTTAAATCAACGGTTCGCACACGAATCAATGCCATCAAAAATAATGCTAGAAAATTTAGTCTTGCACCGTGCCATGGTAAATGTTTTTTCAAACTATCACGAAGTAAGTTAACCTGATTCATAGGAGGATTTGTTTGATTTTTTGTTAATTTCTATCAAACCTCCTACCTTCTAATATTGCAACCCCTCTTTTTATTTTTTTGTCCTGTACTGAGCTTTTTTATATACTTCAATATTTAATATTAGGTGGGAAAATCTGCAAAATATTATATTTTTGATAACGGATTACTCAAAGTTTAAATAATTCATTACACGATGTAAAAATTGACAAGATATTATCTTTTTAATGGCAGACTACCCAAAATCAATAATTACACAGTGATTAAATAAAATTTCATTATCAATTATCCACTATCAATTGTTTAACACTTGTAAATGTTGCCACACAGAAGCGAGGGTATTAGCAGTAATCATGCCACTGGCGGCCACCGCAGGTACACCTATGCCGGGGAAGGTGGAGTCACCACAACAGTATAAATTATTTATGGGAGTAGTAGAGCCGGGGAATAAACCCTCATCGGCATTCCATGCCGCCCCATAGGTGCCTCGATAACGCCTTAAATATCGTTGGTGGGTTAGGGGTGTGCCTATCAAAGTTACTTCGCATCTTTCCCTAATATCGGGGATAAATCTTTCTAAAGCTGACCACATAACGTGCGATCGCACTTTTTTCAACTCATTATACTCATCACTATTACGACTCAACCCAGCCCACAAGGAATAAGGCTCAGTAGCAGGGGTATAAACATGAATAGAATGCTTACCTTCAGGGGCCAAACTAGCATCAAGTAAAGAAGGAATCGACACCGCCACCACATTTTGCTCCGCAGTAACTCCCCGATGCCAATCATTAACAATCATATGATGACAAGGCAAATCCTCAGGTAAACCAGCCCCATCAATGCCCAGATGTAAGTGCATAAAACTATCATTCATTGGTGTTTTTTCAACCCCCTGCACAAAATCCTTTGGCAATACCCCCTCGCCGATTAAAGGGATAGTATCCCAAATCGAAGCATTAGAAATCACAGCCTTCCTTGCCCTAATAGTTTTTCCGTTACGCAACACAACCCCCACAGCCCGATTATTTTCCACCATAATCTCCTGCACATGGCTAGATAACCATAACTGCCCCCCATGCTTTTCCATACCCCTTACCAAAGCATTAACCATCGCCTCGCTACCTCCCACAGGATAATCCAACACCACATCAGGGCGATACCACTCCGCAAACATAAAAGCCATTTCCGCCGCCGAAGTGCCATGGGCAGGTAAACCCGACAACATAAAAGAAAGTAAATCTAACCAGTTACGAATAAACTTATCCGTTACCACCTCATCCATAATTTTGCCAAAACTGCCCGTTAATTTCCCCGCCGAAAACACATAGGGAAGCATGGATACCGCATAGGGTGCGAGGGTAAAAATAGCTCCCAAATCATAACGAAAAGCCCCAGGCGGAATTGCCGTAGATGCTTTGCCCAAAGGCTTCATTACCTCCTGTAACCTACGCCATTGCCTACCTGCATCCTCCCCCCGTAGATTCAGCAACAATTTATAAAAATCATCAGCGCCCACTGCCACATCAAAATAACCCTCGGGCAACCAACAGCCCCAATTGTTATAATTTTTCCACTCCACATCTTCCCCAATGATGTCGAAAACCTGACGTAGTGGATTAGTCGAAGGGGAATAAGACAATCCCGAATATAAAGAAGGCCCAGAATCAAACTTAAAACCCTTATACTCAAAACCATGGGCAGCGCCCCCCGGCAAGTTATGACTTTCACAAACAATGACGTTATAACCATACTTTGCTAACATTGCCCCACAACATAAACCCCCTAAACCACTACCGATAATTACAATATCCGTTTGCTGTTGATTTGCCATGATGAGTGTGAATGTAAAGATTATTTAATAATTTCAGCATAATAGATTATTGATTATCCTTAAAGATTTACTATATGAATAAGCTCAAATTTATCTGATAAAAAATCAGACTCTTAGAACCTGTTTAGGAAGGATTAACTTTTTCTTTCTCTTTATTGACTACAATAAGGGTTAGTGTGAAATAAACTCCTTTAAGCAAAAAATCAGTCATTTTATCTCATATACATTATGAGCATAGATCAATAACAAATATTATTTATGATATTTTTTTTGTTTATTCAGTGGTCAAAAGAGTTTTTTTTGAGTTGTTTTTAATATTTATCTAGTTCAATTTTTTATAAAAATGTCCAACAGTTATAAAGTTCATTTAGTTAACGAACAATTAGGAATTGATACCGTCATTGATGTAATGCCAGACGAGTATATTTTGGATGCGGCGGAAAGACAAGGTTTTAATTTGCCCTATTCCTGTCGGGCTGGGGTGTGTGTAAGTTGTACTGGAAAGTTAACAGAAGGTACAGTTGATCATGATTATGACTTTTTAAAGCAAAAAGAAATTGAGGCAGGATTTTTCCTTACTTGTAAAGCCTATGCTACTTCTAATTGCACCGTGATAACCCATCAAGAAGATGCTTTATTAGATTTATAATAATTCTATTTTTTCGTGGTGGAATATTTGGTTTAAATTTTCTCTTTCTCCCCTTTTTAGGGGAGATTCCGAAGGCAGAGGAGTTGCCTTTATCTATGTTATATCTTTAATAAGGTAAATTGACATATACTCCCCTAATGTGAGGGCTGACATCTTCTTGCCATTCAGGGCTATTAATAGGTTGCCAAGTAAAGTTACTGGTAGGTATAGTAGAGGGATTTGGTGAGCCTTCAAAGGTGGCAGATGCACTATTTACCCGTAACGGTATTCCCTGCACTTGTCTGATTTCAAAAGTATCAGCATCTATCAAAACTCTCCCTATCATATCTTGTCCCCTTGCCCGAAGGTTGGGGTGAATGAAGTTTCCTAAACTTTGAAACATGATTCCCTGTTTTTCTGATGGTTTGTTTACGATGGTGACGGGGCGCCATACATGGGGGCCATGACCAAAGACTATATCTCCGTTATACTCACGGATAAAGCTGCTTCCTAGGTTAACTAATTGTTGTTGGGTTTGATTATTCCAACTGTGAAGGGATAAAATTCTGATGTCTGCATGGGCATCTCGGAGCGATCGCAATATAGCGTCTCGATCACTAATACAGGTAATATTATTACAAGCTCCCCCCAAGTATAAACTAGCAAAAGCAACCCTCACACTACGCCCTTTTATCTCCATGGTTTGCACCACCGCCACATTTTTCTCTTGGGGTTTGCCCACCCCATGCCATAACCAATTAGCCTCGAGGTTTTGAGTTAAATTTGCCATCTGAGAAGCCGTCATTAATGCCCCATCCAAACCGTTTTCTCCCCTTGGGCAATCCCAACTATGATTATTAGCTAAACCAATTAAATTAAAGCCTTTCTCATAGGCTTGGGCAAGGTTTTCTGGATGGGATACGAAGGTAAAAGAATTTTGGTTAGGAGTACCCCTAAAAGTATTACAGCGAATGCCTACCACACTTTCCCAATTGAGAAAAGATAAATCTCCTCGGTAAGATTTCCCTGTGGCATCAAGACCATCTAATCTTACTCCAAAATTGGCTGGTAGTCCATCCCCTAAGTTACTGTCGGGGGAAGGGGGTTGACGATAGGTTAATGCCATGCCAGAGTCTCCCATGCCTCTTATATCGATAAAATTATCTGCTTTTGTACTATCTAGGGGTATGGGGGCAAGATTTTTTTTGGGATTTTGAGCGAATACATCGGTTTGATTGATATTGGGTTTGACAGACTCTGCTTTTACGTTACTACTAAAGCTACTAAATAATAAAGCAATACAGATAAAAGAAAATTTTTTAATCATCTTAGTGAGGTATTTTTTTGAAGCAAAATATCCCTTATTCTAAGCAAAATTTTCGATAATTATTCATCATCAATTAATTCAAAATTAGCGGTCACATTTTGGATATCATCTAGGGATTCTAAAGCATCCATTAATCTTAATAAATATTTCGTTTGTTCGGGATCATTTATCTCTACAAAATTATTAGGTATCCAACGTAATTCTGCTTCTTTGACTAAAAAATTATCCCTTAATTGTTGATTAAGATTTTCTAAATTAGCTACTTCAGTAAAAATTTCTGCCCCTTGATAATCTTCCTCGTCAATGATTTCATAACTTTGGGCATCAGCTTCGAGGGATACTTCTAATAGTTTATCCTCGTCAATTTCTCCTTCCAATAGTACCACCCCTTTATGGTCAAACATCCAACTCACACAACCCGTTTCCCCTAAGTTGCCCCCGTTTTTACTAAAGGCTTCTCTCACATCCGCTGCGGTGCGATTACGATTATCGGTTAGGGCTTCAATTAGTACCGCAACGCCCCCAATGCCATACCCTTCGTAGCGGATTTCCTCTAGGTTGGCTTCGCCATCATTATAAGTACCAGCACCCTTGGCGATCGCCCTTTCAATGTTATCATTAGGTATCCCTGCTGCCTTGGCTTTTTCTACCGCCGTGCGTAGCTGAAAATTACCATCAATATCAGCAATGCCGTTACGGGCTGCCACAATAATCGCCCGAGAAAGTTGGGTAAAAGTCTTACCCTTTTTTGCATCTACCCTTGCCTTTTGTCTTTTGATATTTGCCCACTTACTATGCCCTGCCATAACTATTTAACTATTAATTTGAATAACATTAAAAATGGATAATTAACTATTAAAAATATTATTTCATATATTATTCATCTTTCAAACTAGAATAATAATCTTGACTGTTTAATTTTAAAATCAATAAAAAGTCAAAATATTATTAGCTAAAATTCTGATAAATAGGAAAGGTAAAATTTAAAATAGTTAAGCACTTTAAGTAAAATTATTATTAACGCACCACAATTAATTTTATCAATTAATGGTAAATAGGTTGGTGAAATTAATTATAGATTTTATTTCACTCAGACTTTTATAAAGAAGGGCAAGGGGCTTATGTTCCTTATTATTCCTTGCCCAAATCGATTTAATTATAGATGCTACTCGAGTGTCTCATCACCATTAGAAACTACCTCCATTTCCTGATCGTCAACGGGTGGCACATCAATAATTTCTTCGGTAATAATTTCCTCTAAAGATTTATTTTCTTTTTCTGGATTAACTTCATTCTCTTCACTTAAAACATTATCAATTATTTCATCAACAAAATCCTCTACTTCTGTATTTTCTTCCCCTAATGTTTCCTCCTCAGAAATAGCATTATCTTCCTTTGAAACTGTATGTTTCTCTTCTACTTTTTCATCTTCAACCTGTCCCTGTTCAATTATAGAATTAGCTTCATCCTCTTTACCTTTTACTTTCTCCGAAATAGGTTCATCTTTTGCAATGTTTTGTTCAACAATTTCATCCTCTTCTACTATAGATTCAGGAGATGGAACATAAGAAGGAATAGTAATAACTTTTGCCTTATTTAAACTAATTTTATCGGTCATTAATTTAGATAAAGTATCCTTAATTTTAGTATCATAATTAATTACTCTTACAGTGCTATTAAAAGAGTTTTTAATCACATCACCACGGTCATCAATAAACTCTAATTTTACCCAGTTTTCCCCCTTATTAAAACCAGTTAAATAAATAGGTTGCCATGTATCTAATAAAAAAGTTTCCCCATTGACAGTTACCCGAATACGCCAATCTTGAATACCATCATCCTGACTTTCTTGGGCTACTAGGTGTAAAGGGGCGTTGGTAAGATAAAAGTCAAGCATAATAGGCTCTGCACCATAGTTTCCTTGGGGACGACTGTAGGTTAAGAGGGGTTGACTACCAGAGGGGTTATTGTCTTCTGTGGGGGTAAAAACATGGAAGGTAGTTTGGGCATAGGCCTCTGAATTTTTAAAACTTTCATGCCATGGGCGAGAAGCAAAAACCCTAATGGTATGGGTGCCGGGGGCTAAATCAGACAAAATTAGAGGCTCATCGATATTATATACGGCTTGATAGGGTTGATCATCAAGGAAAAAGTGTAAATGGGGCCCCATCTGCAATTCTTCATTTTTAAAAATATCTAACCCGTTTATTTCTAGTTTTACCTCAGCGGTAGTGGTGGAAAGAATTTGGTCATTACTAGGGCTAATGATACTAACTTGGGGTTGTTTTGAGAGGAAAGTTTTGTTTAATTCTTGAATTAATTTTGGGGGGGCAACCTCGGCTATATTATCAACTTTGGGAATGGGAGCATTGTTGGTGTTAAATGCTTGGACGCTATCAATAGTATCGTTACAACTGCTGAGCATGATACTGAGGAAAAAAATGATCAAGCAGGATAATATTTTTTTAATAACCATATTCCATATATATATTAGTCTTCGCTTCTATAATAATGCCCTGTTTACCATGTAGCGAAAATTTTACTTTTTTTTCATTAACTAGAATTCTTCGCCAATCTATCGTTAAGATTAACGATAATTTAAGTTTTTTGATAGAAAATATTTATTTTACTTAAAGCAAAAAATAATAATAATTCTTGTTTTATAGGGACTTAGAATATTGTGTCCCTATGTTTTTTATTTAACTAAACGAATAAACTTTTTCTTACCTACTTGTAAAATTTTGTTTTCCAAATCTTGGCTATTTTCTACTGTTAAATTAGGGTCAGAAATGCGATCGCCCTCTAGGCGTACACTACCCCCCTGAATCTGTCTTCTACCATCACCGCTACTACTTACCAACCCAGCAGCATTAAGGATATAAAACAACTTAGCAGGGAATTCTACCGAACTAAGGGAAAACTCAGGCACTGCTTCGGCGTTCGCCATATTTTGCTGTTTTACCAAGTCCACTGCCGTTTTTTGAGCCGCTAAAGCCGACTCCCTGCCGTGATATTGAGCCACAATTTCCACCGCCAACATTTTTTGTGCCTCCCGTGGATTTTCTGGAATATCACTCAAAGATAAATCTGTCAACAACTCAAAATAATTTTGTAACAAAGAATCAGGGGTTTTTTCCAACTTAGAATACATCGATAAAGCATCCTCCTTTAAACCCACATAATTATTTAAAGATTTAGACATCTTTTGCTCCCCATCCGTACCAATTAAAATCGGTAAAAGTACCCCAAACTGAGGTTTTTTACCAAAATATTTTTGCAAATCGCGACCCACTGCAATGTTAAACTTTTGATCAGTACCCCCCAATTCCACATCCGCATCCACCGCCACAGAATCATAACCCTGCATCAAAGGATATAAAAACTCATGGAGATAGATAGGAGTTTCTTGGGTATAACGATTATTAAAACCCTCTTTTGCCAACATCTGCTGTACCGTCATAGTAGCCAAAAGCTCTTGAATTTTGCCCAAATCAAGGCCAGAAAGCCACTCCGAATTGTAACGAATCTCCAAACGCCCGGAAGTATCAAAATCAAGGATAGGGCGTAATTGATTGAGGTAAGTTTCCGCATTTTCCTTCACCTGCTGAGGAGTTAACTGCTTTCTTACCTTATCTTTTCCCGTAGGATCTCCAATTTGAGCGGTAAAATCCCCTATAATTACAACGGCGGTATGTCCTTGATCTTGAAAAGCCCTTAACTTACGAAAAGGGATACTATGTCCTAAGTGTAGATCCGTTCCTGTGGGATCAATCCCTAATTTTACCCGCAAAGGATTACTAGATTTTAAACATAATTGTTCTAAATTATCATCCATAGAATCAGAATCAGGTTGATTAGGAAAAACATCACTAACCCCCCGATGTAACCACAAAAAATTATCAGTCGTCATTATCTATATATTTTTTCTATAAAATTTCTACACTTCAAAACTCATATAAATTGGGCTTTGTTACCTCCACCCAACTTACCAATTATCGATTAATTGTCAATTATCCATTATCAATTATCAATTAATTACAGCGCCCCTGCCGCCGTTTGATCAAAAACACCCCCCAAATGGTTAGTTAAATTAACAGCCTGTAAAACAGGCATACCATCAACCCCTTGAGGATAATCCACCACCGTCACAGCGCCATTACCCTGCTTAATATTCCAGAAATTACTCGCCTGTAAACCCAAAAGATAACAAATAATCACCTTATTAATAGCATCATGGGCAACGACAATTCCTGTCTTACTCTGACTAGCATCTAAATTTTCCCTAACAACTTCTTGCCAAGCCTCAATAGCCCTATCCCATACCTGTTGTAAATTTTCTCCTTCAGGCATCTGCACCGTTTCAGGCTTATCCTTCCACTCTTGTAATAAGCCAGGATAATCCGCCTCAATTTCGGCTTCTAGTTTTCCTTCCCATAAACCATGGGAAATTTCCTCAAGATCTTTTTTAGTACTTAAATTAACATCAGGGTGGTGTTGTAAAATAATTTCCGCAGTTTCCTTGGGGCGAGAAAGAGGGCTAGTCACCCCAAAATCAATGGATACATCCTTGAGAAACTCCCCAGCTTTTTGGGCTTGTTTTTTACCATTCTCATTAAGAGGAATATCCTTAACCCCTTGGAAACGAGACATTCTATTCCATTCCGTTTCCCCATGACGTACCAACAACAAACGTAAAACCGCACCTTCTTGGGGACGAAAATCAGGAATAGGAGTACCCAAATGGGCAGTTTGATTTAAAGATTCTAATTGAACAGGATCTCCAAAATTACCTGTAAAATTAAGAACATTAATACAACAATTAGACTGCTGAATACTGTGATAATGACTAGCAGGAATACCCAAGGCACTCATTAATAAACAACGGTTAATGCCATTATGTGCCGCAATAAAAATAGTTTCTCCTTGATGCTTGGGAATAATCACTCGCCAAAATTCTTGGGCTTGAGCATATAAATTCAATACAGGATAAAACTCCTTCCCATCAACCTCCATTTTCAACTCATGGGGTTTTTCTTTCCAAGTTTTATATTCTTCGGGAAATTGTTGTTTAACATCTTCCTTTTTCCATTTTTCCCAAAGGGGTAGATTAATCTCTTTTAATTTTTCTAATACAGTCAAACTGGGATTATGTTCATTGGCTTCCCTAATAATATTAGCGGTTTCGGTTGCTCTTTGGAGGGGGCTACTATAAAAACCGGCAAAATTAACTTTACTAAGAGTTTGTCCTAGTAATTCAGCTTGTTTACGTCCTTTTTCTGTGATGACTGATTCATCACAGCGCCCCTGAATCATCCTTTGTGCATTGTAGCTACTTTGCCCATGACGAACTATGATTACACGAGTAGTCATTACTATATTATTTTATGTATATTGAATAGGTTGATTGTTAGTCAGTGGCTATTATATAGCAAGGACAACCACGGTAAAAGTTAAATGCTCAAGGATTTAATTGTGTTTTGTCGCTCTGGTTTTTGATAAACTTAATAAAGTTTGAACATAGCTATCAAAAAAAGGAGTTCAGTTATTGTGGCAAATCGTACAATTTTAGTCATTGATGACAGTATGGTAATTAGACGTACTGTAAAGGATATGTTACCTCCAGGAAAGTTTGATGTGGTTGAGGCAAAGGATGGTTTACAGGGTATGGAATTGTTAAAAACCACGAAGCCTCAAATAATTATGTTAGATTTTTTCTTACCTAAAATGAGTGGTTGGGATGTGTATCAAGAAATTCAAAAAAACCCTCATTTCAGAGCAATTCCTCTTTTGTTAATGTCTGGAAGAAAGGACGAAGTAACTGACAAAATTCCTGAACCTTTTGAATATTTTGCCTTTTTAGAAAAACCTTTCGACCAAAAACAGTTGGTACAAGGTATTCGGGATTCCATGGAAAGATCTAAAAAATTGGCTCAAGTATTGCAACAGTCAGCACCTCAAAAGTCTTCCACTGCAACGGATTCTGGGGATGATGCAGATACAGCCCAATTAAATGCACGAGTTGCCCATTTAGAAGCGGAAGTCGATAAGTTGAAAAAACAAATTAATCAGTTAGTAGGATTTATTAAGAAAAAATTAAGCTAATTTTTCATCTGATTTGATGATATTGTGTTTGACGATGTTTAATTTTATTCACCCTAACAATGACTTTTAATAACTCCTTTTTTTTCATTCTGAAGGTATTTGTAATTTCTGGGATAATCTCATTTATTATTAAATATGTTCTCAGTAATTTCGATTTACTTAGTCAAACACAGTTCGCTTTACCCATAGTTTTTGTCCCTACTATCGTCGTATTTTTGCTTTTAGTTTATCGAACTATAAATAAAGGTTAATAGCCATGAATTTTGCAAAATGGGTAAGTTTTTCCCTTGTTATTATTTTAATTTATATTATTTGGCAGGTTAAACAATTACTCTTGTTGGCAT
Organism: Cyanobacterium sp. HL-69; assembly: GCA_002813895.1. Lineage (NCBI taxonomy): Bacteria > Bacillati > Cyanobacteriota > Cyanophyceae > Chroococcales > Geminocystaceae > Cyanobacterium > Cyanobacterium sp. HL-69. The sequence goes on from CP024912.1 coordinate 1,275,400, forward strand.
TAACCGCAATAGTTTTGGCAATTAGTCTTAATATTTTGATAATTCAAATGGGACGTTTTGGCTTAAAAAGAAAATATGCTGTCCCTTTATCTATTTTTTGTTTATTAGGAACTATTTTTTTATTTGGTAGTTTGGTTGTCCCTTCTTTAATTACTCAATTTGAGGAGTTATCTAAGTTAGTTCCAAAGGGAATTGATAAGTTAATATTAGAGTTAAATAATTTAAGAGATAGTCTTTCTTTAGATGTTGTTAATGCTTTACCTAATTTAGACCAGCTTTTATCTCAATTACAACCCATTTTAAATGAGTTAATAAGTAGAGGGTTTAATTTTGTTTCAGGATTTTTAGGGATTTTATTAAGTAGTTTGTTATTGTTAGCTTTAACTTTAATGATCTTGGTAGAGCCTCTTCCTTATCGTAATGGTTTTATTCGTTTATTTCCTCAATTTTATCGTCATCGTATGGATAAAATTTTGATCTATTGCGAGAATGATTTACAGGAGTGGTTAACGGATACTTTAATTAGAATTTTTAGTGCTATTATTTTAAGTTCTTTTGTGCTATTTATTTTTGGTATTCCCCTTGTTTGGGTTCAAGGTTTTTTGGCTGGTTTTTTGGTTTTAATTCCCTATGTTGGCCCTAGCATTAGTGTAATTTCTCCCATGGCGATCGCATTTATAACATCATCATGGAAACCATGGTTTATCCTAATATTTTATATTATCATCTATCAAATAATTGAATATACAATTTTACCTAAAGTAAGAAAACATAGAGTTATATTATCTCCTGCAAATGTCATTATTGGAGAGGTTTTTTTTGGCAGTTTGTTAGGTATATTGGGTTTATTTTTAGCCTTACCCCTCACCATTATTTCTCAAATTTTTGTCAAAGAAATTTTAATCAAAGATATTTTAGATAAAATTAATCACTCAGATTCTTAAGCCATTAAGTCAAAATAATTACTCACCCCCATCACTACAAGTTTTCATCACATTTTACATATCAATTTTCTTAATCAGTAGCATCATAAACAAAAATCTATTTGAAATACACTACCATTGACAAAAATCTATCGTAACCATTATCATTGACTTATATTATTAAAGGTTTGGAGGATTATTTTGATTCATGCAACCTTGCACCAATTAGAAGTCTTTGAAACCGTTGCCCGTTTGCAAAGTTTCACCAAGGCAGCCGAGGAATTGTCTATTAAACAACCAACGGTATCAAGTCAGATAAAACAGTTAACTCAAACGGTAGGATTACCATTATTTGAGCAAATAGGAAAACAACTTTATTTGACAAATGCTGGGGAAGAATTATTAAATACTTGCCATGAGATTTTTGCAAGACTTGATAATTTTGAGATGACAGTGGCTGATTTAAAGGGTGTAAAGGAAGGAAAACTATGTTTAACAGTCGTTACCACAGGAAAATATTTTGTTCCTCGTTTATTAGGCTCTTTTTGCCAACTTTATCCTCATGTAGATATATCTTTACAAGTTACCAATCATCAACAAATCCATCAAAGAATGTTGGACAATAAAGATGATTTATATATCCTCAGTAAACCCCCTGAAGATATTGATTTGGAAAGATATGCTTTCTTAGATAATCCTCTGGTGGTGGTGGCTCCAAAAAATCATATTTTAAGCAATCAAAAAAATATTTCTTTAGAGGAATTACAACCTTTTCCTTTTATTTTAAGGGAGATTGGTTCTAATACTAGAAAGGTAATTCAAAAAATATTTGATGATAACAAATTGAATATTCAAGTACGCCTAGAATTAGGCAGTAATGAGGCTATTAAACAAGCTATTATGGGCGGTTTAGGGCTTTCAGTGCTTTCTAAGCATACTTTAACTTCTAGTTGTTATGAAGAATTATGTATTTTGGATGTGAAAAATTTTCCCATTCAAGAAAGTTGGTATGTCACCTATTTATCAGGCAAAAAACTATCAGTAGTAGCTAAAACTTTTTTAGATTATCTTATTGCTGAAAGCATTAATTATACTGCTGAAAAACAATTTAATTTAGCCCACACTCATGGTTAATAGCTTTCTTTATTAAAGTAATGTATAGCGTTTATTTTTTATTTTTTAAATGGCAAAAAAAGTAAATAAAATGACACCTATTGCATGATAAGAGTTTTTAATTTATAGACTAAAAATTGTTAAATATTATTTTCAAAATTTATAACTACTAACATCATGGACTTTTTCAAGGATACTATTTGGTTTATTCCTTGCTATACCCTTATAGGGGGAATTGTAGCTTTATTGTGGTCACCTGGTATTATTCGTCAAACAGGTTCGCGCCCTGCCGGTTATGTGAATTTGTTAATGACTTCTTTGGCATTTCTTCACAGTGTCATCGCTTTGTATCAAATATGGGATATTCCGCCCCAAGATATTCGTTTTGTGTGGTTACAGGCGGCAGACTTAACTATCTCTTTTGATATACGGGTGTCTGCTGTCAGTGTGGGGGCTTTGGTGTTAATTACGGGGTTGAATGTATTATCGCAATTGTATGCGGTGGGATATTTGGAGATGGATTGGAGTTGGGCGAGATTTTTCGCTTTGATGGGATTTTTTGAGGCGGGAATGGGTGGTTTAGCTTTATGTAATTCTCTGTTTTTCAGTTATGTATATCTGGAAATTCTCACCCTCGGTACTTATTTGTTAGTGGGTTTTTGGTTTGCCCAACCTCTGGTAGTTTCTGGGGCAAGGGATGCTTTTTGGACAAAAAGGGTAGGGGATATTTTACTATTAATGAGCGTAATTGCTTTGTATCCTCTCTCGAAAACATGGAATTACACTGATTTAGGCATCTGGGCAAAGACGGCAGATATTAACCCTACTATCATAACTGTACTATGTTTTGGTTTGATCGCCGGACCTTTGGCAAAATGCGCCCAAATCCCTTTACAGTTGTGGCTTGATGAGGCGATGGAAGGGCCTTTACCTGCTTCTATTTTGCGTAATTCTATCGTAGTGGCGACGGGGGCTTATGTATTGATTCAGTTACAGCCTGTGTTGGAGTTATCTCCCATTGCTTCGGAGACTGTATTAGTAATTGGTAGTGTGACGGCGGTATTGGCGAGTTTAATTGCGATCGCACAGGTTGACCTAAAAAGAATCCTGTCCTATACTGTAAGTGCTTATATGGGCTTGGTGTTTATTGCGGTAGGTACAGACCATCCTCAAACTGCTTTACTGTTGATTGTGGTATATGCGATCGCCATGGCGCTATTATATACCAGTATGGGGGCGATTATCCTCAATAGTATCACCCAAGATGTTACTCAGTTGGGCGGTTTGTGGTCCCGTCGTCCTTTTTGTGGTATTGGTTTATTAGTGGGAATGGTAGCGTTAACCTCCATGCCACCTTTTGGGGGATTTTGGATACTAAGTCGTTTGGCGGTGGAAGTAAGTTTTCCCCTGATGGTGATAATTGCGCTGGTAAATGGTTTGACGGCTTTTAGCTTGATGAGGGTTTTTTGTCTTGTTTTTCTGGAAGAAGCAAAACAAATGTCCATGCGTAGCCCAGAAGTTTTATGGCCGATGATAATTCCTATGATGATTTTAATGGGGTATGCCTTACATTTACCCTTGATTTTTGATCAATTTAACTTAATTACATTGAATCTCAATACAGGGATTACTTTAGCTATTTTTACTATCATTGGTATTATTTCTTCCGCTGTTATTTACACCAGAAAATCATCTGATTCTATTATTAATTTAGTACCCCAATCAATCCAAAAATTATTTGCTAATGATTTGTATATTCAAGACATCTATAAAGTAACCATTATTGCTCTGGTAAATTCCACCGCAAAAGTGGCTAGTTGGTGTGATAAATACATTGTGGATGGGGTTGTTAACTTAGTGGGTATTACCACCCTTTTCGGGGGACAAACTTTAAAATACAGTACGTCTGGACAATCTCAGTTATATATATTTTCTATCCTTTTAGGATTGGTATTTGTCGCCCTTATCTTTGGTTTATCAGTTTAAGACCCCCTAACCCCCCAGAATTGATTTATAAATATCACAACTTTTCTAGTTATTAGTGACAATTTTAAATTAAGTTCCCCCCTTATTAAGGGGGGCTAGGGGGGATCAAAATCTTTCATTATCCATTATCAATTTGAAATTATCCATTAATAAAATCCATGTTAAACTTATTAGTAATAATTCCCATAATAGGGGCGATCGCCCTTGGAATCTCAGCAAATATATTCAAAGGAAAACAGAGCCAAAATATAGCTTTAATTTCCGCCATTATTACCTTAATAACCAGCCTTTATATTGGTTATAATTTCGATTATGCTAGTAACCAATTACAATATCAAACCCTATATGAATGGTTGCCCTTTGTCGGCTTAAATTACGTAAGTGCGATCGATGGTTTATCATTACCTCTAGTAATCTTAAACTGCCTTCTAATCACCCTTGCCATCTATAGCAGTGAATCAGGTACAAAAACCCTCACCAAACCCACCCTATATTATATCCTCATTCTACTCCTCACCTCCTGCGTCAACGGTGCATTAATCGCCCAAAACCTACTCCTATTCTTCATCTTTTATGAAGTCAAATTAGTACCCATTTATTTATTAATATCCATCTGGGGAAACAAAAAAGGAAGCTACGCAGCAACAAAATATCTACTTTACACCGCCTTTTCAGGTATTTTTGTATTAACAGGCTTCCTTGCCCTTGTATTCCTTAGCGACATCAACAGTTTCGACTACAACAACATCCAAACTAATCTTCTGCCCCTCGCCAAACAAATCATTATCCTCATTACCATTGTTATCGGCTTCGCCATCAAAATCCCTATTATTCCCCTCCATACATGGCTGCCCGATGCTTACACCGAATCATCAACCCCCGTATCCATGTTACTAGGGGGTATCGTCTCCAAACTAGGCACCTATGGCTTAATCCGTTTTGGCTTAGGATTATTCCCCGAAACATGGGTAAATATTACCCCCTACCTTGCCATCCTCGCCGTCATTAGTGCCATTTATGCCTCCCTCATCGCCATCTCCCAAACCGACATCAAGAGGATGATAGCCTATGCCTCCATCGCCCATATCAACTTTGTTGTTTTAGCTATCGCTGCCGCTACCGACTTATCCATCGTAGGGGCAATTACTCAAATGTTTGCCCATGGTTTAATCGTCGCCCTCCTTTTCCACCTAGCAGGAATCCTCGAAGACAAAACCAACACCCGTGACATTAACCAACTCCATGGCTTAATGAATCCCTACCGAGGTTTACCTTTTGTGGGAGGTTTGATGATTACCGCTGTCATGGCAAGTGCAGGAATCCCCGGCATGGTAGGATTTGTGGGCGAATTTCTTACCTTTCAAGGTAGTTTTAGTGTCTTCCCCATCTATACCCTTATCTGTCTCATTGCCACTGGTTTAACCGCCGTTTACTTTGTTATTCTCCTTAATCAAGTCTTTTTTGGACGTATGGATAACACCACAGGCTACCTCGCCAAAGTGCAAGTTAGTGAAAGAATCCCCGCCCTCGTTTTAACCGTTTTAATCGTTTTTTTTGGCATCAATCCCACATGGCTAACTATGCTGAATTAGAGTAATTGATAATTGAGAATGGATAATTACTTTGTTAGACATTTTCAATACTTTTAATATCTTAAAATCCCTGATAATTCTATGTTCTGACTTGTTTAGCATTTCTCAATTAAACTTTGTAAAAAGTCCCCCAATAACTGATTACTCGGATTTCATATAACAAGGGGCTTAAGCCCCTTGCCTCCTACCTCTTGCCCCTTGCCCATTGCCCATTGCCTATTCCCCATTGTCTACCCTAACTAAAACATTACAAAAATAACCGAAAAAATAACCATGAATACCATCAACCAAACTAAACTACCACCATCCAATCATCCCTTTGCGGAAATTGTCCATCGCTTAGAAGCAGGGCAATCCATGTTACCCGATACCCCAGAAAACCTAAAACAAATTATTGGTATTTATAAAGCCTACGCCATTCCCATGGACTTTTATTGGCGGGATTTATTGTATATTGCCGAGAAAGTTTTTCTTAATCCTTTTCCCTTTTTTAAATACTTTATATCTAAAGAATATTTAGATATGCCCAATCATTATGCAGGGGAAAAAGCTGATTTACAAGTATGGCGAGGAAAGGCATCAGCTCACCCAGAGTTACTCGATTTTATGAGTAAAGGTAAGACTACTAAAATGCCAAAATTATTTCATCATTTATTGCACGATCGCATTAATATGGAATTTGCAGAAGCCTGTATGAGAGCCATGTTTTGGCATGGAAAAGATATGAATATGGGAGGTTTTGATGCTTATTTAGACACCGAAGAATATCGCAATAATGCAGATATAGCTATTAAGGCTTACTTTAAATCTAACCCCGTTATGTTAGGTGTATATAAACTATTTCCTGACATGTTTTTGGAACAGGTAAAACAACTATCTTATTATTCCAATTTAGGATTATTTTGGGAGGTAATGTGTCCAGTATTTTTGGAAATGTCTGATTTATATGATGAAGGAAAAATGACGACGGTAAAAGAAGCCATGGACTTTTTAGTTAATGGTATTTTTGCCGTGGCAAGTCGCCCCATTTATCATCATGCCTATATTGGCGGTAAATGTTACGAAATTATCCCCAAAAGTAAAGGCTTTAACTGGTTAAATGATGCCGCCTTACCCTATGTGGAATCAGTATTTTATCGCACCTCCCCCTTCCGTGGTACTAAATCCTACAATGCCCAAGCCCGTCAAGTGCCACAAAACCAAAAAGAGTTTCACTATGGTATTTTATACGCAGATGTTTTTCCTGTAGGTGGTGCTGGTATTCCTCCCACTCTCTTGATGGATGATATGTTGCATTTCTTGCCCCCTTATCTGGTGGATTATTACCGTCAACATTGCCGAGGAGAGGAAGATATGTTGATTCAATTGGGGGTAACATTCCAGCGCTCGATGTACAATGTAACTTCTGCGGTAATTCAAGCCCTACGCACGGCAACCTGTCATCCTTTGGATGATGAAAACCCAGAGAATTTATTAAAAAATCGTCAATTTTACGAGCAACAATTGGACAGATTTTTGCGCCCTGAAGCCCGTTTAAGGGATATTCAAAGCCCTGACTATCGTTAATATTTTAATCCCCCTAATTCTCTTTTCCTGTGAGTAATGGGGGATTATAAAAAAAATTACTAAAAATTTAAGATACTAAAATCTTTAAGGAAAAAACGATATATCATTACGGTTTACCTAATCAATAAGTCATCTTTAACAAATATTAAAAAGGTTAAGCAAAAAAGATGGTTAGACTGGATAATATAAAAACTTCTGTCCATTCTACCGTGGCGCCATAGGTGTCTCCTGTATGCCCTTTTAGTTGCCAGTTAAACCATCCTCCCACAGCCAAAGCAATGGTTAAACATAAACAGTTGAGGAATAAAATAGTTTGCCATGGTTGATGATATGTAAAAATTTGTAACAAAATAAGGGGGATGATAAATAGACTACCTAGAAGCCAATCTTGGGGAATATTTAAGGATTGTTTGAGAAATTTTCCTTTGCCTTTTTCTTTTAGATAAGGGTAAAGTGCGATCGCACTTAATTGAGCCCAACGCCCCCAAGAAGTAGCCAAAAGTATTGCCAGATAAACCATAGAAGTCATTTCACTTAGGGCAAATATCTTCAAACCGAGGACAAAAACACCAGCCATCACCCCATAAGCCCCCGTAGCACTATCCGCCATTACTTCTAAACGTTTTTCCGGGTTTTGGGTTGCCAAACCATCCGCCGTATCCATCACCCCGTCTAGGTGTAACCCTCCTGTAATATACACCCATGCCCCCACCACCAACGCAGATTTGGTCAAGGGAGGAACAGAAATGGCAGATAAGAAATAATCAACTACAATGAGTAGTACGCCGATGAATAAACCAATCCAGCCTAACCATAAAGGTATTTTCTGAAAATTTAAATTCAGCCCCTTAGGAATTGGGATTATGGTGTAAAAGGCGATCGCACTTAGAAAAGAATTAAGAATTATTATCATTAAGGGTAAATAATTTCAAGAAAACTAAAAAAAAACGTTAAAATACCTGAACAAAAATGATATTTTAAGTTAAGATTGTGTCGTAGCATACCGTAAAAAATAAAAACATCTGATCTAAGAAAAGATCAAAAAGAGAAATCTTAAGACGGTGGATGAAAAAAATTAGGCTCATTGGTAAACCATAAAAATAAAACAGACAACTGATCTGTTTTTGCCAAAGTCAGAAAAATTAAGGCGACCATAGACAACAGATAACCCTGTCAAACATAAGTGGCGATCGCCCTTTCATCATAACCATAAACACAATGATTAAATAAAAAGAAAATTGTGTCAACTTAAGAAAGAAAAAATAGAATTAAGTCAGAGTTTTTATTTATGTGTTAAGACATAGATTAATTGACTACCAAACAATATAGTAAGAGCGAAAAAAAAGGGTTAACAATTATGAAAAATCATCAGAACTATTGTCCACTACCAGCACCATGTATTATTGAGTCTGGCATTCTAGTTAACAAAGAAGACATCAAAAAATTAATAAATGACTTAACCCAAGTTCGCTATATTCACACCCTCGATGGCAAAGTACAAAACCAAGGAAAAGGATGGATACTAGAAGTATTCAACGATGCCACTCAAGCCACCATGGTAGTCAACAGCAGTCTCTACATAAACATTCAAAGTTTTGACTACTTACAAATCAATCAAATATCTCCCCAAGAAGCTCATTTTAACCTAGTCCAAGACAATCGCACCCTTACCCTAATTCCCCTCGTAGCCGCCAGTCAAGACTCTTGTGCGGCAAAAGATTTCAGTTTTGAAAGTTTAGAAGCAATGCTCAACGAAGTTTTAGCAGCCAAACTAGACGTACAATTGGACGATGATTTTTAACCCGAAACTGTCAAGAAAAGTAGCACAGAGGGATAATTGACAATAAACCATGGACAATTGACAATAAAATAGAATTATTCTATTAACCATCCCGAAACACATAGTGAACTTTTCATACACCTCCGTTGCCTCTTGCTCTCATACCAAAGCTCGTGCAGGAATATTTCACACCCCTCACGGCATTGTTGAAACCCCCAAATTTATGCCCGTGGGTACGGTGGGTACCGTAAAAGGTATTACCCCCGCCCAACTAAAAGATGCCCATGCTCAAATGATTTTGGGTAACACTTACCATCTTCATATCCGTCCAGGGGAAGACATTGTCAGTAAAGCAGGGGGGTTACATGGTTTTATGAATTGGGAGCAACCTATTCTCACGGATTCAGGTGGTTTTCAGGTATTTAGCCTTGCCAAAATGCGCAAAATTAGCGAAGAAGGGGTTAAATTTCGCTCTCCCAAGGATGGACAAATTATCAACATGACTCCCGAACATTCCATCCACATTCAAAATGCACTCGGTGCCGATGTGATTATGGCGTTTGATGAATGCCCCCCCGCCACCGCTACAAGGGAGGAGGTAATTACGGCCACCGATAGGACTTACCGCTGGTTAAAACGCTGTATGGATGCCCACCAGAAGCCCGATACCCAAGCTCTTTTTGGTATTGTGCAAGGGGGAATTTTTCAAGATTTACGCAACCAAGCCGCCCATGATTTGGCAGGGTTAGATTTACCTGGTTATGCCATTGGGGGGGTAAGTGTGGGGGAAAAACCTGAGCTTATCCATGAAATTGTCCGTCAAACCACACCCCTTTTACCAGTCCACAAACCCCGCTATTTAATGGGTGTGGGTACTTATAAAGAGATGGTAATTGCGATCGCCTCTGGTATCGATTTATTCGATTGTGTCATTCCCACCCGAGTCGGCAGACATGGTGCAGCTTTGGTGCAAGGGGAGCGCTGGAATATCAAAAACGCCCGATTCAAAGAAGATTTTGGTCCTCTTGATCCAGAATGTAGCTGTTATACTTGTAAAAATTTTAGTAGGGCATATCTTAACCACCTCCTACGCGCCCACGAAATGCTTGGTTATATCCTCATTTCTCTCCACAATATCCACGAAATGATCAACTTTACCAATAAAATTCGAGCTTCTATCATTAACGATACTTTTCTCGAAGAATTTGGTCACTGGCTTTAATGTTAGAGGACGTAAAATTTTACGTCCATACAGGATTAAGTTGAAATATTCGTACACAAAAAGTTTCATTATTCATTGTTCCCACCATTTCCTAGTCTGAGTTTTTCATCAAGCCCTAAGTAATCTTTTTATCGAAGAATAAATAAATTTTTGTGGGTGAATAATCATAATTAAATTAAGTAATAAAATCCTAGAAAACAACTAGAAAAAGATAATAGATCAACATTAACCAAGATATAAATGGACGAATATAGATAAAATCAAAGAATAAAATTGTTCCAATTTGAAAAGAATGTTTTATCATGACATTAACGTTATCTAAACAAATCAGCAAACTGTAGCAATTTTTACTATTATAAAATTATGAACGAATCTTATAATAACGCCTTAGAAGAGCAGTCTCTAAATCGTGATGAAAGAGTAAAACAACTCAAAAATACCATCGACACTTTGCACATTGCTGAACAAATTTCCCGTAATGGATATTTGATCACTAGCTCAGAGTTAGCTGATTTAATGGATATAAATGCCAGTGCCGTTACCAGTAGGGGCGAAGAATGGGCTTGGCGCAATTGGATTATTTCGAGGGTTAGGCGTGAAGGCAACCAAATTTTATGGCAATTAGAAAGGGTAGAAAAAATTTTAGATGATTAAATTCTCGTCAACCCAGACTCTATCATTAGAAGGCAATAGTTTGCCTTCCTTTTTTATTTGCTCAATCGATTAGCTAGTCGTAGGATTTGCCCTGCCAACATGGCGGCTCCGAAACCGTTGTCGATATTTACCACTCCCATTCCCGTTGCACAGGAGTTTAACATAGTTAGTAAAGGGGCTACTCCCCCAAAACTTGTGCCATAGCCGATGCTAGTAGGTACGGCAATGACAGGACAGTTTGCCATGCCAGCCACCACGCTAGGTAATGCCCCCTCCATTCCTGCTACCACAATCAGCACGTCAGCGTTATCGATAATATGACGATGACTCAGGAGTCGATGGATTCCTGCTACTCCCACATCCCAGAGTCTTTCTACTTCAAAACCGCACAATTCGGCGGTAATAGCAGATTCTTGGGCTACGGGCAAGTCTGCGGTACCTGCGGTGAGGATGGATATTTTTCCTTGGTATTTTTGTTCTATCTGCCCGATCGCCCCTATTTTTGCCATGGGATAATACCGTAGATTAGGCACTTCGAGGGAGATAATGTCTGCCACTTCTGGCTCTAACCGAGTGGTCATAATTAAAGGGCTACCGTGCGATCGCATGGCGTTCATAATTTGAATAATTTGGCTAGGGGTTTTGCCCTGACTCCAAATCACCTCGGGGAAACCCGTACGCAATTGACGATGATGATCAATTTTGGCAAAATCTTCTAAGGGTTGAAAACTTAAATACTGTAGCTTTTCTAATCCCTCTTGGGGAGATACTTCCCCTTGGGCAATAGCCTGTAATAATTGTTCCAAGGAAGTGCGATCGCTCATTATAGCCATTCTCAAAAATTTAACTACCCCTATTATCAATTATCCACTATCAATTATCAATTACTAGATGAGTTTACCTGTCGTCTATCACCCCAATTATGTAACCCCTCTGCCCCAAGAGCATCGCTTTCCCATGCCCAAATTTAAGTTGCTCTATGAATTGCTACTCCATGATGGTATCACCATCCCAAGCCTTACCTATGCCCCCACCATGGCCACTGCCGAGACTTTACAATTAGTCCATCACCCCGACTATGTGCAGAAATATTGTGATGGTACATTAGATCCTAAAGCCCTACGACGCATAGGCTTACCGTGGAGCGAAGGGCTAGTAAAAAGAACCTGTACCGCCGTAGTAGGGACGGTTTTAACCGCTCAATTAGCCCTGAAATATGGTTTATGTTGTAACACCGCAGGAGGTACCCACCACGCCTTTCCAGAGTACGGTTCGGGGTTTTGTATTTTTAATGATTTGGCGATCGCCTCTCGTCATTTATTAGAAACTAAATTAGTGGAAAAAATTTTGATCGTTGATTTAGATGTCCACCAAGGAGATGGTACCGCCTACACCTTCAAAAATGAACCGAGGGTGTTTACCTTTTCTATGCACTGTGAAGCCAATTTTCCCTACCGTAAACAAACCAGTGATTTAGATATTCCCCTGCCCGTGGGCTTGGATGATGACGGTTATCTACAAATTCTCGCCTCCCATTTACCCTCTCTTTTGCAAGAAATAAAACCTGATTTAGTCCTCTACGATGCCGGTGTAGATACCCATAGGGGCGATCGTCTCGGCAAACTTTGTCTTACGGATACGGGGATATATAGACGGGAAATGCAAGTTTTAAGCACCTGCCTAGCCCAAGGTTATCCTGTCGCCTGTGTCATTGGAGGGGGTTACAGTAAAGATATTCATGAGTTAGTTTATCGTCATTCTCTCTTGCATCGTGCCGCCCAAGAATGTCAAAAATTACTGTAAAGTGGGCGAGGTTGGGGCAGGGAATGGGGAATAGGCAATGGTGAGAATAATTGATAATTAACAATATTTTGACTTAGAAAACTGTCTTTACTAACTTTTGATGGCTTATCGATGATTCTATTTTACGAGGGTTTTGACTTTACAGATAATATATTGATGTTCAACCTAATGCCTACCACCTAACCCCTAAAACCTAATTATTAACTAATTCCCTCAAAGATAATGCTTCCCTCACTAACTGAGAATCAGCATCAGGGTTATAACCATTTTCCGTGAGGTGACGTTTCCATATTTTTGTCCCTGGTTGCCCTGCAAAAATTTGCAACAGGTGGCGCATGATAGCATTTAATTTTACATGGCGATCGCCCCAAGAATCCACATACTCTAAAACACTCTCAATAACTTCCTCTCTGGTTTTAATAGGGGTATCATCCCCATAAATTTCTTGATCAATACTAGCTAAAACATAGGGATTATCACAGGCAACCCTCCCTATCATCACTCCATCAACCATGGGAAATTGAGCCTTAATTTGTTCAAGGGTAGTAATACCGCCATTAATTTCGATGGTGAGGTGAGGAAAATCCTGTTTAAGACGATATACATCCCCATAACGTAGGGGAGGAATATTACGGTTTTCCTTGGGGCTTAAACCCTGTAACCACGCTTTTCGAGCATGAACAACAAACCTTTGACATCCAGCTTGGGCAACAACTTTAACAAAGTTTGCCATATGTTCATAACTATCTTGCTCATCAATACCGATGCGATGTTTTACCGTAACAGGAATATTAACCGCCTTCGTCATGGCTTCGATGCACTCGGCAACCTTTTGTGGTTGTGCCATCAAACAAGCCCCAAAATTTCCACTTTGTACCCTCGAACTAGGGCAACCCACATTAAGATTAACTTCGTCATAGCCCCAATCCTCCACAATTTTGGCACATTCTGCCAGTTGGGCAGGGTTATCTCCCCCTAGTTGTAGGGCGACGGGTTTTTCAGCCAAGGAAAAGTCTAACAATTTCGGGCGATCGCCATGTATAATAGCTTGAGTATTAATCATTTCTGTATAGAGTAGGCTTTTTTTGGTCATCTGACGCATAATGTAGCGAAAATGGCGATCGCTATAATCCATCATCGGTGCTACACTGACAAGATAACGAGGGGGAGAAGAAATGACCATAATGTAATGAAAAAGTTAAAGAATAAGCTATTTTGACCCAAAGAAAAGGGTACAATTAAGGATTGATAACTTCCATGATCGTATTGTTACCCAAAAAAGTCTATGGCTACCATTGAAAAGTTACAACCTGCCACCAAAGCCGATACCTTGATGTATCAACCCTATTATTCCAGAGAACAGCAGGAAATTCTACCCTATGCTCTCGCATTATATCAACAAGGATATTTAGAAGGGGAAAGAATTATTGATGGCGGTGATAGTATTCCTTTTGTAGCAATTTGGTATGTTTCTCGTTTACCCTCAGAGTTGACTAGATGTCGTTTACAGTTTGATGGCAGTGCTGATTTAAGTTATGAAATTAATTTACCTAATTCTGAATTTTTACAGTTTTTAATATTATTAATAAAAGAGTTTCAATCTTCCCGTAAAACAGATTTTTCTCAAAAATTTTATCGCAAACTATTACGTCTTGATGAAGAATGATTTAATTCTCAATTCCTAATTAGTTACCACCATCACCCAGTTTAGAAAGTCCACGGGGGCAGTAAATTCAATCTCTGCTTCGGGGGCTGGACTACGGTTAATATTAAGAGAAACAACTTTACCGATGGGAATATCAGGGGGGAAAAGAGTGCTTAGATTAGAAGTAGTAATCAAATCTCCTTCCTCCACATCGGTTACTTTTTCGTAAAATTCCATAATACCGGTTTGGGTAGATTGCCCTTTGATAAAACCTTGATAACCAGTGCGGTTGAGGGTGGCGCCCACACGACTATTATAATCACTAATGAGCAATACTCGGCTGGTATTAGGAGTAACTTGGGTAATTCTTCCTACCAAGCCACCAATGGCCATAACGGGATTATTCTCTTCGATGCCTTGATTTGCCCCAGCATCAATGGTGACAATTTGCCACCAAGAATCGGGGCTTCTGCCGATAATTCTCGTCGTTACTATGTTGTTTGGATTTTGGTTTTTATAATCTACTATTTCCCTTAATTGTCTGTTTTGGATTTGCAATTGGTTAATTTCGTTTTCTAATTGTTGTACAAGGCGATCGCCATATAGCCTTTCTTGCTCTACACTAATGTCATAACGGAAAATAGAAGATGCACCATAAAGGACTTCATTTATTAATGCCCCTTGGGTTTGATAAAATGCAAATGCGATCGCCAAAGCCACCAAACCCCAAATAAACTGACTACCTTTTTTGAGCCACCAACGCCGAATTATTCTCACAATACCATTAAATTTAGTAACAATTAAAACCTAAACTATCTATAACAAAAAATAATTTAAATCAACCTAAAACCTATTTTGCCTTACATATTTAAATATTTTCTATACTTAAAACTAGATAAAAATTTTATTTAAACAATGAGCAAATTGTTTATTATATAGCAACAAATAACTATAAAAAAATAGCTATTTAGCATATAAAAAAAAATCAAAAATAGAGTTTTTAAGTAAATTAAGATCTTTTGCGACTAGCCCTAGCCAACCTGTCATAATCTTCCAAAACCTTACCAGTACCATAAACAACACACTGCAAAGGATTAGGGGCAATGTGAGTAATGATACCCGTTTCATTAGTAATTAAACTATCAATGCCTCGCAACAAAGCACCACCACCTGCGAGCATGATTCCCCTATCAATAATATCCCCCGCCAACTCAGGAGGAGTCCTTTCTAGGGTTTTCTTGATAGCCTCAACGATAACCCCCACAGGCTCAGAAATACAACCTCGAATTTCCTCAGAGGAGATAGTAACAGTTTTGGGTAAACCACTTACCATATATAAACCCCTGATTTCCATTTCCTTCTGATCATGATCACCAGGATAGGCCGAACCTAATTCTATCTTAATTTGTTCTGCGGTGCGCTCGCCAATAATAAGGTTATAAACCTTCTTGAGATGACGGACAATAGAATCGCTAATTTCATCCCCCGCAACCCGCACAGAATCACTATAAACAATACCCTGATAACTCAATACCGCCACTTCCGTAGTACCACCACCAATATCCACAATCATACTGCCCACAGCCTCCTCCACAGGCAAACCAGCCCCGATGGCAGCCGCAATAGGTTCATCAATAAATTCTATATTCTCAATGCCCCCAGAGCCTGAACTTTCCATGGCTTCCTCCACGGCTTTTCTTTCCACAGAAGTAATACCACTGGGTACACCAATAATAATACGAGAACGACTTAAGGAATTATTACCCTTAACCTTCCTGATAAACTCCCTCAGCATCATCTCCGTAACCTTCACATCCGTAATCACCCCATCCTTGAGAGGACGGATAGTTTTTATAGAGGCAGGGGTGCGCCCTAACATATTTCTAGCACTTTCTCCCACAGCAACAGTGACTTGTTTTTCTATATCTACAGCAATCACAGAAGGCTCATTTAAGACAATATCTTTGCCTGGTACATAAATTAAGGTATTGGCTGTGCCTAAGTCAATGCCCATGTCTTGAGATTCAGAAAAACGATCAAAAAACCCCATTTTGCGATTAACTCCGAAATTTTATAACAATCAAGACAATATCTTAATCTAAATTCTAACTTTTTGTTTAATTCTAGGTGAAGTTACGTAAATTTAGGGAGACAGAAATTACGTCAAGGATAATCAGTAATGATTTTGTGAGAATTTAAGTTTATGAATAATTGGTATAAGTTACAGTTCTCGGTATGATCAATAATGTAGATACCACTGGATCATAAGTAAAAAAAAGATGAAAGTCGCTCAAAATATTACCGAATTAATTGGCAAAACTCCTTTAGTGAGATTAAACCGTATTCCCCAAGCAGAAGGATGTAGGGCGGATATACTGGTAAAACTAGAAGGAATGAACCCATCAGCTTCGGTAAAAGATAGAATTGGGGTAAATATGATAAATGCGGCCGAAAAAGCTGGACTCATTACCCCAAATGAAACTATTTTAGTTGAGCCGACTTCTGGAAATACAGGAATAGCCCTTGCTATGGCAGCTGCGGCCAAGGGTTATCAATTAGTTTTAACTATGCCTGAAACTATGAGTGAAGAAAGAAGATCTATGTTGAGGGCTTTTGGGGCAAAATTGGAGTTAACCCCTGGTAGTTTGGGGATGCGTGGTTGTATTTCTAGGGCACAGGAAATTGTGGAAACCATGCCCCATGCTTATATGTTGCAACAGTTTAATAACCCTGCGAATCCTGAAATTCATCGTCTTTCTACTGCCCTTGAAATTTGGGAAGATACTGATGGAAAAGTTGATTTTTTGGTGGCGGGGGTAGGTACTGGAGGAACAATTACGGGTATTAGTGAAGTAATTAAGAGTAAAAAGCCAGAATTTAAAACTGTTGCCGTTGAGCCTGTCAATAGTGCTGTAATATCGGGAAATAAACCTGGTTCTCACAAAATACAAGGAATTGGGGCTGGATTTATTCCAGAGGTTTTGAGGGTTGATTTGATTGATGAAGTGATTACTGTCACCGATGATGAAGCGATTAATTATGGTAGAAGGTTGGCAAGGCAGGAAGGTATCCTGTCAGGTATTTCCACTGGGGCAGCGCTTGCTGCCTCCATAAAATTGGCTCAAAGACCAGAAAATAAGGATAAAATTATTGTGATGATTCAACCTAGTTTTGGCGAACGTTATCTTAGTACTCCTTTATTTAAAGACTTTTAATAATTGACGCTTGAGTATTTGGGTGTTTATTTATTGTTCTTACCATTGCCTATTACGGGATTTTTTTATTGAAGTTTAATTATTTTAAATTGATTTCCTGACACTTTATTGAGATTTCCTTTTATGGACTATTACCAAATTTTAGAAATACAATCTTCTGCTTCTACGGAAGAAGTTAAACGGGCTTACCGTCGCTTGGTGAAAAAGTATCATCCTGATAGCCAAGAGGAAACGGCTAATCATGAGGAAATTATCAAGATTAATGCGGCTTATGAGGTGTTGGGAGATCAAAAAAATCGCTTGAATTACGATCGCACTTTAGCAGATAAACAATATAATTCGGTCAATTATCGACAATCTCAAAGTGAATCGGCTTCTCAATATTATCATGCTAACAGGCGATCGCACCAAGCCCAAGATATTTCTCAATTTGAATGGTTAGATAATGTTTATGCTCCTTTAAATTATCTCATTGAGCAGATAATTTACCCTTTAGAAGAAGAATTAGATGAACTATCTGCAGATCCTTTTGATGATGATTTGATGTCAATTTTTTGTGATTATTTAGATAATTGTCAAGGACATTATGAGCGGGGAAAATCAATTTTAAAATCTCAACCAAATCCGCCACGATATGCAGGGGTAGCGGCTAATTGTTACTATTGTTTGAATCATATTAGTGATGCCATTGAAGAATTACAGAGATTTACAATGAGTTACGATTACGATTGTTTACACACTGCCCAAGAGCTATTTAGATTAGCCATGGAAGTAAATGAGGAAGCCCGTTATATGGTCAACCAAACCAGTTATTAAATAGTAAATTTAGCTTGTGTTTATGAATAATTACCCTGATGAGGTCGAGATATTAATAAAACTTAAGTCAGCATACTTAGAGAAATTGACTAACATTTCTCAGGAGAGAAAGATTAGTCTTAATTTATTAGTAAATCAGTTAATTAACGACTTTTTAAGTAATAAAAATAACTGTTATGATACCCAAGAGTTAAACTATAACGAGCAACAAATTAATGAAATAGTACAAAGGGCGATCGCACCGTTAATTACCAGAATAGAAGAATTAGAAAATAATCATCTAAATAAGCAAAGAAAATCAAAAGCGAAAAATAGCAAAACACTACAACCTAGTAAAATAATTCCCGAAGAAAAAAGAAAATACTTACCCCGTCACGAAGTATGGCAAATTTTGAAAAAGACGAGCTTTGTCCAACACTCAGGGTACGATAACTTTTTGAAAGCTACCCCCCAAGAATTAGAAAGTTACGATATATTTTTCGATACCGACAAAAAAAGATTTTACATCGAAGAAAAAACCCTCGATAATAATTGAACATACCAGCGACGCTGCCCATTTAAACTAAAATTCGGATCTAAATTGATCAACCGCAAAATATTTGAACCCAAATAATTGACAACGGGTCAAACTTCATATTATGATCATGAGTAATAAAGAACCATTAAAAAAAAATACAAGCAAAAATGTTTAAGAAAATAGGATTATTTTTATCTTCCTTAGTATTAGCCATGATGGTAGTAATCTCCGCAACTGCCCCCGCTAATGCTGCCACCGTAGAGGTTAAAATGGGTGCAGATAGTGGAATGTTGGCTTTCCAACCTGCTGAAGTAACCATCCAAGCAGGTGACACCGTAAAATGGATAAACAATAAACTAGCCCCCCATAACGTAGTATTTGATAGCTCTGCCCCCAATGCAGCGGAATTAAGCCACAAAGGTTTGGCATTTGCCGCTGGAGAATCCTTTGAAGCTACTTTTGATGAGCCGGGGGAATACAGCTACTATTGTGAGCCTCACCGTGGTGCTGGAATGAACGGAAAAATTATTGTTCAATAGTATTTAGTAATAAACATACTATGGTCGAAACCCTCAATTATTTGGGGGTTTTTTAGTCTTCAAATTTATATCCTATCCCCACCACCGTTTTCAAAAAAATCGGCTGGGCTGGATTAATCTCAATCTTTTTACGTAAACGGCGAATGTGAGTATCTACAACCCTCTCATCCCCAAAAAAATCTGCTCCCCAAAGTTTATCAATTAATTGGGTGCGACTCCACACTTTATGAGGATAGCTGACGAAAGTGCACAGTAAATTAAGCTCAAGGGCGGTTAAATCCAATTCCTCAATTTTTTCTCCCTCTAATTGTCTTGTGGCAGTATGTTCATCTAAATTGACGCTAAAATGGCTAGTCTGATATATTTGCGCCTGTTGCATTGCCCCATGGCGTAAACTACGACGCAACAAAGCCCTTACCCTTGCCACTAATTCTCTGGTGCTAAAGGGTTTTACTAAATAATCATCTGCCCCTGTAGAAAGTCCTACGATGCGATCGATTTCTTCTCCTTTGGCGGTTAACATGAGAATATAGGGATCTTTTTCGAGGGGTTGATTTCGCAAACGGTTACACACTTCTAACCCGTCTAGTTTAGGTAACATCAAGTCTAAAAGGATTAAATCGGGCTGTATTTCCTTCGCTTTTTCGAGGGCTGATACGCCATCATAAACGATACTACAATGGAATCCTTCTCTAGTTAGGCAGGAGTTTATTAGTTGAGCGATTTCGTTTTCGTCTTCTACAATTAAAATTTCCATGGTTGATAATAGATTTTGAAAGATTGAGTGATAGCTAGTTTTTCATAAGCAATAATTTATTCTGCGTTAGATAGAAGAAGACACAGGGGCGATTTAAAACGGTGCTAATATTTGAAGTTTCATTGTCTATTGTCCTTTGTCGGTTGTCAATTTTTTGATTCTTTTTTCTTTTTCCTCAAAAATGCTTAATATTAATAAGCTATCAGCATATTTTGACTATAGATGAAATTATTAGTATTGAGTAATGGTCATGGAGAAGATACCATCGCCGTTAAAATCATTAAGGAATTACAGTTGATGGAGCCAGAAATGGCGATCGCCTCTTTGCCCTTGGTAGGGGAGGGTTTTGCTTATCGTCAAGCAAATATACCCATCATAGCCCCCGTAAAACAAATGCCTTCTGGGGGTTTTGTTTATATGGACAAAAAACAACTGTTAGGGGATATGAAACAGGGTTTAATACAACTTACCATGGCTCAACATAAAGCCGTCAAAAAATGGGCAAAGGGTGGGGGCAAAATCTTGGCAGTGGGGGATATATTACCCTTAATTTTTGCTTGGTTGAGTGGGGCAGAATTTAGTTTTGTACCCACGGCAAAATCAGAATATTTATGGAAAAATGAGAAGGGTTGGTTGCCCCATACCAATGGTTTGGATCATTTTTTTGGCAGTGTTTTTTACCCTTGGGAAAGATGGTTGATGAGTCATCCTCGATGTCAGGGAGTGTTTCCGAGGGATACCATTACCGCCCACAGTCTCCAAAACTTTAAGATTAATGCCTTTGATGTGGGTAATCCCATGATGGATGGTATCGCAGACCATCATTTTAACCTAGAATTTGATCTCTATGAAGATCATTTAAAAATAGTGCTTTTACCTGGTTCGAGAATGCCCGAAGCCCTAGATAATTGGCGACTTATTCTCAAAGCCGTGGATTATCTTTTAGAATCTACTAATTATCAATTTTTGTTCCTGAGTGCGATCGCACCTTCTTTGCCCTCTGAACCATTTATAGAAGCCCTTAACCCCCCGTGGCAAAGGATAGACAACCTTAAATCAGCTATTCCCATCAGAGATGAAAAAATAGTGAATTTTATTGCAAAACAAGGTAAATTAAGTATTAGTCAGGGTGCCTATGCCGATTGTCTTCATTATGGTGACATGGCGATCGCAATGGCAGGAACAGCCACCGAACAATTTGTAGGATTAGGGAAAAGTGCCATGGCAATTATGGGTAAAGGACCACAATTTAACCGTAAATTTGCCCAAAATCAAAGTTATCTCCTCGGAAATTCCATTCAACTACTAGAGAAACCCGAAGAAATAGTAAGTAAGATTAAAACAACCTTAGAAAATCCAGACTATTGGCAATTAGTAGCCGAAAATGGAAAAAAAAGAATGGGCAATCAAGGGGCATCTCGAAAAATAGCTCATCATCTAATTAACCAATTAATTTAATATCAAAAATATTCACTATGGACATTAAAGAATTAATAGAAAGATATGAAAAAGGAGAAACTAACTTTGAAAAATTAGATCTTCATGGTCAAGTTTTTATGGGTAACTTAAACCTAAGTCGTGCCAACCTCAAAGAATCCGACTTAAGCGGAGTGGAGTTTGTTAACTGCTCATTGACTGAAACCAACCTCAAAGGCTCTAACCTTCAAAATGCCACCATTCAAGGGGATTTAACAGGAATAAACCTAATCACATCTAATCTAACCAATTCTAACCTATCCAAATCTAACCTTACCGAAGCTAGTTTACGGGCGGCTAACCTCACAGAATCCAACCTTAGTGAATCAAAATTAATCTATGCCCTTCTCCATGACTCCATTCTCAAAGACGCAAATCTTAGTAAAGCTCAAATGACAAACTGTCTCTTGAGTAGGGCAAACCTCAGCGGTGCAAACCTACAGGGGGCAAATCTACAGGGGTGTAACCTTACCAATGCCCTTTTGCTCAATACTAACCTAGAAGGGGCAAACCTTTCTTTTGCTCAATTAAACAGCGTTAATGCTGTGGGTATCAATGCTAGTAAAGCCAATTTTAGCCATGCCAACCTCAGTGCAGGTAACTTTGCTAGTGGTATTTTTCATAGTGCTAATTTAACTGATGCCATGGTGACATGGGTGAGTTTACGTAGTGCTGATTTTACCAAGGCAAACTTTTCTGGAGCTAAGTTATCATGGTCTAATTTTATGAGGGCTAATCTTACTAATGCGAATTTAATTGATGCCCAAACTAATAATACTAATTTTGAAGGGGCTATCCTTGAGGGGGTGGTTTTAAATTAACTGGGGAATTGAATAGTAGATAATTAGGGAACAAATCAAGAGAATAATCGATAATTGAGGGAAGAGGAAAAAGATAATAATTAAAGTTAATTACCTTATGTTGTTATTACCTCTACTTCCCATTGTCATTTGCCTAAAACCTAAAATTTAAATCCAAACTAAACTGAGGTGAGGTTTTATGTAGTTTCGGGGAAGTGCTGATTCGTTCATTTAAACAAAAAATAGCTTTAAAAGTTAAAAACTTTCCCCTACCCGTAAACTCAATGATTGACTATTACGATTAATAATTACTTCGTTATCGTAGATACCTCCTAATGTCCATCCCGTAGAGGCGATCGCACTTCCCACCGCTACTCTTTCGGTGATATTATTAACATTAAATAGAGCAAATCCGCCCCCATCTGGTAGTTGAATCACACCAACTAAACCATTTTTTTTCTGACTATCTACCGATGAATTTCTTACCCCATTATCAACAGAAGAGTTTGTGGGCGGTGGTGGTAAACTATCTCCATTCAAAATTGGCACCGTTTCTGGACGACTGGGGCTTATGGGAGTCGGAGGAGGGGGTGTCGGTAAAGATTGAGGATTTTGGTCTGGAATTTTTATATTCGACTCTAGCAAAGGTGGTGGTGATAAATCTACGGCACTGGGTAAAGGAGGGGGTGTGGGAATTGGTAGAGCAGAAATTTCTGGGGGTAAATTATTTTCCTGAGAGGGTAAGGGGGGAATTTCTCCAGGATTAAGGTTTATGGAATTTTCCAATAAGGGATTATTATCTCCCACATTTTTTTGTGTGGAGTTAACATTTTCTTGGTTAGTTTCTGTCAATGCTTGGTTATCAATAATGACTGATTGACGGTGTTGTCTATACAGCCAAGCGCCAACCAAGATTAGGTAAGTAGTCGCCCCCAAAAAGATTATCCTATCAACATAGGGAGGATATTTTATTTTCGTTTTGAGTCTTAATTTATTCATTCCCTCTTCCTCATACACCACAAAACTATAATAATCAATTTTTCTGTTTTTATTGATCGATAATTATAGTTTCTTCTTTAAATTGACTATTTTCTTCTAGTTGCCAACAATATAATTCTTTTATTTCTTTTTCCACCACTGAAGTAATTATATAAGAATATTCCTGCCATGCGATCGCCCTGTCAAACTCTGAAGGAATAGCAGGATGATTAGGGTGGGAGTGATAAATGCCGATAATATCCAGATTTTCCCTTCTTACTTCTTTTTGTACTTGTAGCATGGTTTTAGGGGCGATCGCAAAATTTTCCTTCATGCCGTAATCAGGTTTATCCATGGCTTCCTTCAATAAATCCCGTTGATTTTCCCAATCATTAGCCGTAGGAATTACCCTAACTACTACCTTAATTTCTTTCTCTTTTTTTCCTATCAAAAAACCACAACACTCGTAAGGATAATGTAAAATTGCTTCTTTTTTGATCAATCCCAAATCAATATTTTTAATCTTAATCATTATATTATGTAAATCGCTCAAAAATTTTACTTATTTCACTCTCATTATAAGGAGTAATTCCATATTCAATAGGGGAAAATATTACTCGACTACTAGCCCCCTTGGAAGAAAATTTAACTATTAAATTACCATTTTCATCTATCCCTAAGACAAATCCTTCTATACCTTCATAAATAACGGGTTTACCTTGATAAACTAAATATTGGTTATACTTATCTATAAAAATATGTCCTCCTTTTTCAATATAATCATTATAGCCAGTAAAAATGCCCTTTATGATTATGTTTAATAGGTCATTATAAGAATTAATTAAATAATTTTTAGTCTTTTTTATATAACTATCAAGACTAACACTATTATCTAAATATATTTGATTTTTCCAATTGATACCTACCCCAATAATAGCATTATTTATCATACCATTTTGACTACTTACTTCTGATAATATACCCCCTACTTTTTTATTATCCAAAATTAGATCATTTAACCATTTAATTTGAATCGGCACATTATATTTATTTAATTCCTCCGCAATACCAACGCCACAAAAAAGAGTTAAATGATTTATATTAGTGAACACCATTTCAGGAGACAAAACCACTGTCAAATACAATCCTCCCAAGGAAGACTGCCAAGAATTACCCCTTTGTCCTTTTCCTGCAGTTTGTTGTGTTGCTACCACTACAAAAGGTTTCTCAATATTTTTTTTACATAATTCCCATGCTTTAATATTAGTTGAAGTTACAATATCGTATATGTAACATCTAATTTCATTAAAATGTCGAGAGTTAGTATTACAAGATAATTTAATAATAATTTCTTCCATGAACTATAGGTAAACTAATATAAGGAATGCCAAAAAATATTTATTATTTTTTATATTGATGAGATAAAATCAATTTATTTACCATTAAATCATATGTCAACTGAACCACAAAATATATCACCAGAAACTTACAATTCATTAGACAACTATTTACAACTAATATATACAGGTTTATTAGCTTTAGATATTGAACATAAATTAACAACTTTTCCTAAGAACAAAACAGACCTAAATTTTGTAATTACATCTATCATCAAAATAATCAAAAAAAATGATGAATTAATTCATCGTGCCGTCTCTCTTTTCGAGCAAATAGAAACCTCTGATGATAAAGAATATTATGGAATAGTACAAAGCTATTTTAATACTTTTAATAAACTGGTAAAGGATAGTGATACATTTCAAAATAACTTACAAGAGGAAAGAAATCAATCAGTTATTGCTACCAAAATATTAATAGACTTATTATTTTATAGTAGTATATCTGGGGAAAGGTTATTGAGAGATAAATTAGAATCATTATTTAATACAAATTTTAAGGTAGAGGAAGATAATGAAATTTAAAGATTTAGGCATAATTTTGGTTAGTGCTTCATCCGAGGAAGAAGCTCATAAAATAGCATCCATATTGATTGAGTCTCAATTAGCTGCCTGTGTCAGTTTTTCCCCTGTAACGGCGGTTTATACTTGGGAAGATAAGTTAAATTGTGACGAAGAATGGCAGTTGATTATTAAAACAGATTTAACAAAATTTGATGTGATTGTTACTAAGATTCAAGAGGCACATTCCTATGACATTCCGGAAATAATTGCTTTACCTATTGTAAAAGGCTCTTCTCGTTATCTGGGTTGGATGGTAGAAGAATTGACAAAAGAGGTGGAATAATTAATAATCATTAAGGAAGTTTTTTCTTTTTTAAAAAGCAAATTTAGAAGTGTTTTGACAATTTTTCAAGTTTTAATATAAAGGTTTTATGGGCTATATTATCAGCACGGTAAATATGAAGGGAGGAGTGGGTAAAACTACTTTGACGGTTAACTTAGCTACTTGTTTAGCTAAAAATTTTAATAAGAAAGTTTTGGTGTTAGATTTGGATTCCCAAATTAGTGCAACCCTTAGTCTTTTGGCACCCCAAGAGTTTAGTAAGTTACGCAAAAAAAGAAAAACTTTAGCTTATTTAATTGATAATATTATCCAACCAAATCCTTATGCTAAATTAACCATTGAAGATATTATCACTGATTCTATTTGTGGTTTAGCAAATTTATCTCTTTTGCCAGGAGATATAGAATTATATGACGAATTTTTGGTATCAGAAATGATGCACCAAAAGTCTGTTAATTCCGATAATACGGATAATTTTGATGAGGTGTGGAATAATTTTGAAAGGGTATTAGTAGAACAAATTGTTCGCCCTATCGCTCCCAATTATGATTTTATTATTATGGATTGCGCCCCAGGATATAATTTATTGACCAAAAGTGCGATCGCTTCTAGTGATTTTTATTTATTACCCGCAAGACCTGAACCTCTTTCACTGGTGGGGATACAGCTATTGGAAAGGAGAGTTAGAAACCTGAAAAAAGTACATGCTAAAATAAACCCCCTTAACCTAGATTTACTGGGTATCGTGTTTATCTTATCAGAAGGAGGACTTTTTGGACGCTACGATCGCTATTATTCCCAAGTAAAAAGGAGAGTAGAGCGAGATTTCAGTTCAGAAAAAATGTTCCCCACAGATATTCCTATGGATGTAAATGTGGCTAAATCTTTAGATATGTTTATGCCTGTAGTAATGTCTGCCCCTAATTGTTTGGCATCTAAAGCATTTAATAAATTAACGGAAGAATTTTTACAAAAAATAGCCCACTGTAAAACTAATAATGGCTAGAAACAAACAAGAGAGAATTAATAATTAAAAATCCGTTTAGTTCTCTTGTTTTAAATTATATTTAAACAATATCAGAAGAACTATGATTAGATTTCACCCCACGATATTGGATATTTTTTTTAGGGATATTAAGGGCGGTTTGCTCAGGAGAATTATAATTTGAACCTCGATATATCATACTTCTAAAAAGGCCATTACCTTCAGTTTTTTCTAGCTCTACTTTCTCTATTTTTTCTCTATTTTTTTCTTCGACGACATTAGTATCAGAAGTAGTCAATTTATCAATGGATTTTTGAGTAAACATCATTCCAATGACTAAAATACCTAGCAAAATCGGAGTGGGTGCTGAGACTAAACCTACAATCAAAGCTATTACTAGACTGAATACAGACACAGCCAGTCCGAAACAAATAATTAATTCCATGATGTATATAATTGAAAATGTATAGTTAACATTAATAATATATATAACTATATTAGAACATAATTGAACATAGGATAGGGAAATGGCAAAAGCAACTTGGAATGGGGCAACACTTGCCCAAAGCGAAAACTGCGAAATTGTTGAAGGTAATTATTATTTTCCCCCCGACAGCATCAATCAAGAGTATTTAAAACCAACGGAAACCCATACTACCTGTGGCTGGAAAGGAGTCGCCAGTTATTACACTGTGGCGGTAAATGGAGAAGAAAATAAAGATGCTGCATGGTATTATCCTCAACCCAAAGAAAAAGCGGAAAACATCAAAAACTACGTTGCTTTTTGGAGAGGAGTAAAAGTTGAATCTTAATTCTAGTCATAAGTCTTTTCTCCCAAAGGATGCTTTTTCTGGTTTTAGTAATTGGTGGCACAACCACTTACCTAGCCCATCTTATGGTGGTTGGGTACTTTTGGGCATCGCCCTGAGTTTTTTTGGGGCGGCTACTAATACCATGGCTGGATGGTTATATGTACTCAGTGGCACTTCATTGGCTTTGACGGGGTTAAATATTTTTATATCTTCCCAGACGGTTAAAAAATTGAAGATTAAACGTCTTCCCATAGAGGCTATTAGTGCGGGAGACGAGTTATTAATAGAGTTAACAGTGACAAATCCTACCAAATCTGGAAAAAACTTTGTGGAAATAGTAGATCACTTACCATTTCTTTTATCTAAGCCTGTTAATAGCTCCATAGAAAGCCTTGCTCCCGAAGAAACAAAAAAAATAACCTATTATGCTAATGCTCAAATTAGAGGCATTTATCATTGGCATAGTTTAGATATTAAAAGTGCTGCTCCCATTGGTTTGTTTTATGCTCGAAAAAGACGTAATATAGAAACAAGGGCGATCGTCTATCCTCAGATTCTACCTCTTAAGCAGTGTCCTCTCATCGATCACATTGGCAACGAGCAAACCCAACAACAACAGAGCGAAAAACTATATCAGAATGCTACTGAAGGAGTTACAAAAGCCATTAGACAGTATCGATATGGAGATCCCCCACGGCTTATCCACTGGCGTAGTAGTGCTCGTTTTGGTGAACTACAGGTAAGGGAATTAGAAACTATAACAGGGGGACAGGAAGTAATTATTTGTCTTGATAATAGTCAATCTTGGAATCAAGAATTATTTGAA
Organism: Cyanobacterium sp. HL-69; assembly: GCA_002813895.1. NCBI lineage: Bacteria > Bacillati > Cyanobacteriota > Cyanophyceae > Chroococcales > Geminocystaceae > Cyanobacterium > Cyanobacterium sp. HL-69. Next base: position 1,303,649 of record CP024912.1, read on the forward strand.
AAAGCAGTAATTGCAACGGCATCTTTGTATTTTTATTGTAGTCGTCAGCAACTAGATGTTAAGTTATGGACTCCTAAAACTAACACCATAAAAGGTAATCATGTGGTCCTGGAGGCGCTCGCCGCCATACAGCCTATGGAAAAGAAGGAAGATGTGCAAATTCCCCCTAAGCCTTTAGTATGGCTGTCTAATAATCTCAGTAGTCTTTCCTCTTTACCTCAAGGCAGTCGATGGATATTTTTCCCTGAAAATGATGATATTAGTGGGGAACAAAATATTTCTACCTCTGGTCTTAGTTGTCAATCAAATATGAACCTAGAAAATTTGTTACAGAAAACACTTAGATTATAAAAAAATCAATTTTCTTCTGTGTTTAAGGAAAAGTTAAGGAAATTTAACAAATAGTCCCAACTTTAGTAGAAAAAAAATATAATTAGTGTTAGGATAGCACTCAGGATAAACAAGATTCAGTTTAAGTCCTATATAAAATGTGTGAGGAAAACAATGAAAAAAATCTTTTGGAAATCTTTAAAAGTAACTCCAGCCCTTTTAGGTGCTAGTTTACTCGTAAACGCTCAAGCTCAAGCTAACGAAGACTTTACCGTTTCTCAGTCTTTTGAAAGCAACAGTGAAATTATTGACCAATTAGACCAATACAATGCTGAGGGAGTTTCTAATTCTCAAGGTCAGGTAACTTCCGTTAACCAACTCAGTGACGTTTCCCCTACAGACTGGGCTTATGAAGCACTACGTAGCCTAGTAGAACGTTATGGTTGTATTGTCGGCTATCCTGATCGCACCTTCCGTGGAAATCGTGCCTTAAGTCGTTACGAATTTGCCGCTGGTTTAAACGCCTGTATGCAATCCATTGAAAGACTAATCGGTACTGGTGGTGTAGGTGACGAAGATATTGCTGCCCTCAGAAGATTAATTGCAGAATTTGAAACAGAATTAGCCACTCTAGGTGCAAGAGTTGACAACTTAGAAGGCAGAGTGGCTTTCTTAGAAGATCACCAGTTCTCCACCACCACCAAACTAAATGGTGAAGTGATCATGGCTTTAACTGGTTCTGACAATGACAATCAAACTGTTTTCGGTAACAGATTTCGCCTAGCGTTAGAAACTAGCTTCACTGGAAGAGATACTCTCGTTACCCGCTTAGCTGGTGGTAATCTTTCCACCTTTAGTGGCGGAAATTCTGTCATTGGAGATGCTGGTGGTACTTTAAATCAAACTTTTAACCTTGGCGAAAACGGAAATAACGTTGACCTAGATTGGTTAGCTTATTATGCTCCTATCAGTGTTGGTGACAGAGATATACAAACTTTTATCGCTGCAGCTGGTGGTATCCATAGTGACTACGCCGCAACTACTAACCCTTTCTTCGAAGATTTTGATGGCGGTAATGGTGCATTATCTACCTTCGCGTCCTCTAGCCCTATCTACAGAATTGGTGCAGGTGCAGGTGCCGGTTTATCAATTCCTTTCGGACAAAGATCTAACTTGACTGTTGGTTATTTAGCAAGTAATGGTAACGAGCCTAGCCCTGGAGCTGGTTTATTTGATGGAGATTACTCGGCCTTAGCTCAATTAAACTTCGGCTTTGGTGAAAACTTAGACCTTGGCTTAACCTACGTTCGTGGTTTCCATAAGGCTGGTTCTCCTCTATTTGGTGATATTACTGGAACTTTGGTTGCTAACAATCCTGTTCTTACAGCAAGTCAGTTCTCGGATTACGAAAGTGATTCTTTTGGTGTTCAAACCGCTTTCCGTCTAAGCCCCAGAGTAAGTATCAGTGGTTTCTTTAACTATACTGATGTTAATCTTTCCACTGATAACCCTGTCATTTGCCCAGATAGTAACTGTAACGACAACATTTACAGCTATGGTGGTGGTGTTGCATTCTTAGACCTTGCAAAAGAAGGTAGTGTATTAGGTATCTTTGCTGGTGTTCAACCCTATAGCACCAGAGCTCAAGACTTTGTTGATCCCGTTGGTGAGCGTCCTTTAAATACAACACCTTTCCACATTGAAGCATTCTACAAATACCCTGTAAACGATAATATTTCTATCACTCCTGGGATCATTTACGTAGATTCTACTGATCAAACCAACAACAGTAGCTTCATTGGTACTCTAAGAACAACTTTCACTTTCTAAGATTAGCTTAGTTTTGATAATAAAGCCCTTCTCTCAATAAAGAGAGGGGTTTTTTATTGAAGATTCAAGATCAATTTTCGCAAGTATATGGATTTAAAGGATATTTAGCTAGACAAGCATTTTTTTCTGAGGTAGATAAATTTTGAACATTTACATCTCTCCTGAGAATCATACCGTTATGAGCCATTAATAAACGGGGTAATTGACTATTATTAATAACCTGTAGGGTTTTCATATCATAGGTGGTATAAGTGGTTAAATCAGGATTATCAAAGTTTATATCTACAACAGTTAAATTTTTCATGGGCTGACTGTTTCCTGCTATTAATTGACGAGCACCCCCACCCAACACTCCAGCGTGTAACATTTGTAAATTTCTTTTGTGAGCTGGATAATAAGCGTGATGATGACCACTAATATAGGTGTGAACATCATTTAATTCCAAGAAATTTTGCAAAAATTCTGCTTCGTCTAATACTTCTCCCTCTCTATCTCTACCAGTAGCAACTCCATAAAGGGGTAAATGCCCGATCGCAATGCGCATTTTAGCCTGTTTAGCTACAGGAGATTGCAACGCTTCCCCTGCCCATGCCAATTGTTGAGACGAAATATTACGAAAGGAAGCATCCCACACCAAAAAGAAAATATCCTTTTCCATAAAGGTATAGTAAAAGGGAAAGTGAGTACGATCAATAAAATTGACCTTGGGATTATGATTTTGCCAATACTCTTTTGCTAAATCTCGATCTCTTTGATGAAAAAATCTGTTTTCCCGAGAACTAAAACTTCCTGAGCCATCGTGATTGCCTATGGTAAAACCAAAAGGTATATCTAAATCTCGCAGGGGTTTGGCAATTTGAGCATCAAAGCTATTCCACATCGCTTTTACTTCTGCATTGCTGAGAGAAGCCTTTTGCCCTGCAATCATATCTCCCCCAGATAAAACCACATCAGGACTCCAAAAGGGTACTAATTTTATGGCTTGATGTACTTCCTGTTCATATTCCGTAGAGCCATAGGCACTATTTAAATCACTGATCACTAATAGCCTTACATCTCCCCTAGGAGGTTGATAAATCTGTTGTTGAGATATTTCTGTGGGTGTATTAAAGGCATAACTACTTAATGACCATAAGCAGAAAGAGGCGATCGCCCATAGTAAAAATATATTTTTTTTCATAAAATTAATATCATCCTTAATTATCTACTCATCATACTCGGCTAATCATCAAGATAGAGGACATATTTAGTCTTTGGGATATATCTTCTCAGAAATTATCCATTGTTCATTGTTAACAGATCCATTACTATAGTCATAGGGTTAAATTAAACAAAACCCACTATATATTTATCTATTTATATTTAAACTAATTATCTAATTGTTATTAACTTACAAAAATGGGTCAACATCAGAGCATAGTCTCGGCAGAATGGCTCAAAGATAACCTAAACAATCCCGACATCAAAATTATTGACTGTCGCTTTCGTCTTCCAGACGCTAACTGGGGTTATCAACAATATAATCACAGCCATATTAAAAATGCCTATTATTTAGACTTAAATAATCACCTTTCTAATACAGTTACTGACCATGGGGGTAGGCATCCTTTACCCGATAATAAATTATTAGCCACCAAATTCGAGCAAATTGGCATTATTAAGAACAAGACAACCGTAGTTGTTTATGATGATTCTCGCTTTGCCTTCTGCGCTCGTCTATGGTGGTTATTACGTTTTTTAGGACATCATCAGGTTTTCATTCTCGATGGTGGTTGGCATCATTGGCAACAGCTTAACTTTCCAACGGATAACGTTATTCCTTCTGATGGTCAAGGTTCATTTATTCCTGAGCCAAACTTTGATTTAACTGTTGATATTCAGCAGGTAAAACAAGCTCAAACATCCCCCACCGTAGCAACCATTGATGCTCGTTCGGGCGATCGCCATTTAGGAAAAACAGAACCCATAGATCCCATTGCAGGAAGTATTCCTCATAGTCATAATGTTTTTTGGCAACAAAACAGCACCCCAGAAGGATTTTTACAATCCAAATTAGACTTAGAAACCATCTGGCAAGCATATCTAAAATATCCTGAAATAATCGCCTACTGCGGTTCAGGGGTGACTGCCTGTGTAAACATCTTTGCCCTAGAAACTATTGGTTATCATAACTGTAAATTATATGCAGGAGGATGGAGCGACTGGTGTTCCTATCTTCAAAAATCAGAAAATCTCATTTCTCATAATTGAGGTTAATTTTTATCAGGACCTTAATTAAAAATAGATTTTGAATAAATAAAATATTACTAATTTAATTATTATTTTTAGCAATATATATTGTTTCATTAACTTATTTATTACTTAGATCAAAAACTAAATTTATTTTATAAATAAAAAAATGTTGTACTTAATACAGTTCAAATATGAATAACTAAATTTAATAATAAAAAAAGTACCATGCCAAATATTTAATTGCAAATTTACAGCTTTAAGTTTGCTATGTCTTTTTGTACTCATTAATCTTAGAAACTTTTGTTATGAATACTAACTCGTACATAAAGCAAAAATATTATGTTATTAATAATAAAGTTTAACTTTTAAACTTTTATTTTATCCTATATTTTGCTTTTTCTAGTAGGACTAAAATTTTAAAAAATCAATAATGGTTTGCTTAATATGACTTGTCATCTTTTCTAATTTATGGGTCTAAATAAATTTAATTTGGATAGAAACTAATATATTTATCCACTCAAATTAGTAAGAAATATAACTATCATTATTTGTTAAGACTTAAATATCTATATTAAGAAACTGTAGAAGTTTATTTTTTTTAAATTATTTAAAACAGCTATAGAAATTATTATTTTAACTTTAAAAGGTTAAAAACTTTATTTATAAAAACAATTATTATGACTAATTTTAACTTCAATAACGGAAAGTATAGTATCAATGACTATACTAATTTAAATGGTGTTAATCAAAATAAAGATTCGGAAAACGAGTCAGATAATGATCCCGAATTGAAACTAGAAACCAATGAAAATCCTATTCTTAATCCTCGTCCTCAACTAATACCAAGACCTGAGTATAATCCAGAACCACAGGTAAATTCAACTACTATAATTGCTCCTAATTCAGAAATAAATAATACTAATCACTATAACTATGTAAATAACATAAATAACCATCGTTTACGAGATAGAATTTCTATATTTGTTGATGGTAATAATATGTTTTATGCTCAACAGAAAAATGGTTGGTTTTTTGACCCTCGTAAAGTCATTGACTATTTTTCTGAAGAATCGGGATTTATGTTAATCAATGCTTTTTGGTACACGGGTTTAAAGGATTCTCAAGATCAGCGGGGTTTTCGAGATGCTTTGATTAGCTTGGGTTATACCGTAAGAACAAAAATACTGAAGGAATATTATGATGATAGTTCTGGTCGATTTTCCCAAAAAGCTAACCTTGATATAGAAATTGTTGTCGATATGTTTAATACCGTTGACCAGTATGATCGAGTTGTTTTATTTAGCGGTGATGGTGACTTTGAAAGGGCGATTGAGCTTTTACGCTCCAAAAATACCCACATAACAGTGGTTTCCACAGAAGGCATGATTGCCAGAGAATTGCGTAATGCCACTGACCGCTATTTGGATTTAAATGAAATTCGTCCTTGCATTGAAAAACGAGATTTTTGAAAATTTGTCTAACTATTCATATATTTTTTTTTGGGGGCATGACATTTATCAGCCCCTTTTTTTGTAAAACACGAGTAATGTAAACTTTTGCTTTGAATATTACGCAAATGCTCTAAATGTTTGATATATCTACCCTAGAAGGTTTTTTATCCATTAAAATCACCTAATAATTGTAAAGAAATGTAACAATAATGCCGTTAAAATGGGATAACGCCTTGACAGTAAAAAAGAAAATAGTTAAAGTAATTCATATAGCACTTGGGCATATCAAATAAGCCAATATGCAAGAAAAGCAAAAAGTTACTCTCTATTTACCACCAAACCTACATCGACAGTTAAAAGTTAAAGCAGCTATCGACACTGACTCTATGTCAGCATTAGTTGAGAAGGCAGTTAGCTTTTATCTAAAACATCCTGAAACAGTGGAAGAGGTCGAAGCAGGTTATGGTAAGACTCACCAAATCCATGTATGTCCAGAATGTGACACTCCCATGTTGATGCGTGATGGTGAAATGGTCTCGTTGAAAAATCAACCCACTGTTGTGGATGAGGAATTTCCTCTAGTCGGCGATGGTGTACAGTTAGAAGATTCATCTGACCAAGAAGAGTTAATTCCCTGTTAGGACACTTGAGTACACTGAGAAACTAATATCGAGGTTCGGCATCATGAAAGAAGAGTTAAACATTCTCATCAAAGCTCAATATCCTTTGATTTATTTGGTTACTTCTGAAGAAGAAAGAGCCGAAAGTGCGATCGCCCGTATCGCTAAAGATCAAGAAACAAAAGAGCAAAAAAGCCGAGTCTTTGTGTGGACAGTGACTCACGGCATTGTAGAATGCAATAGCCAAGGTCGTCAGGGAGTACAACACAACACAGTTTCACCAGAAGCTGCCATTGAATGGGTAGTCAGACAAAAAGACGATGGGGTTTATATATTCAAAGATTTACATCCCTACCTGGACTCTCCCCCTGTCACTCGATGGTTGAGGGATGCTATCTATAGCTTTAAAGGCACAAACAAAGCAATAATTTTGATGTCGCCTTATCACAAAATACCCATCGAACTCGAAAAAGACGTTGTTGTATTGGATTTTCCTTTACCCCAATCCTCAGAGTTAGAAGCAGTATTAGAAAAAGCATTACAGCAATCTCGCCAGAAAAAACTTCTTCCCCAAGTCAAAGAAAAATTGCTCCGTGCAGCCCTTGGCTTAACCATCGATGAAGCTCAAAAAGTTTATCGGAAAGCTCAAGTAAAAGCGGGACAACTCACCGAAGACGAAGTAGAAATCGTCCTCTCCGAGAAAAAGCAACTAATCCGTCGTAACGGAATCCTTGACTATGTAGAAGAAGACAAGACCATTGAGGCAGTGGGGGGGCTAGAAGAGCTAAAACATTGGTTAACCCAGCGTTCCGATGCCTTCAGCGACAGAGCCAGAGAGTATGGACTTCCTCAACCCAAAGGGATGCTTATTTTGGGCGTACCTGGTTGTGGTAAATCCTTGATTGCCAAAACAACCTCCAGATTATGGGGCTTACCCCTTCTCAGGTTAGACATGGGCAGAGTTTATGATGGTTCTACCGTAGGCAAATCAGAAGCAAATCTTCGTAATGCCCTCAAAACCGCTGAATCAATATCTCCCGCAATTCTCTTTATCGATGAACTAGATAAAGCTTTTGCTGGTAGTGGTGGTTCCGCTGATTCCGATGGTGGCACATCCAGTCGTATCTTTGGTTCATTTTTAACTTGGATGCAGGAGAAAACGTCCCCAGTATTTGTCATGGCAACTGCTAACCGCATAGAAAGATTACCCAGTGAGTTTTTACGTAAAGGTAGATTTGACGAGATCTTTTTTGTTGACTTGCCCAACGCCCAAGAACGACAAGCTATATATAAGATACATTTAACCAACCGTAGAAACGACATCGAAAGATTTGATCTCGGGCAACTAGCAAATGTATCAGAAGGTTTTTCTGGAGCCGAGATAGAACAGGCGATAATCGCTGCGATGTATGAGGCTTTCGCCCAAGAGCGGGAGTTTACCCAGTTAGACATCATTGCATCCATCAAATCCACCCTGCCTCTGTCCCGCACCATGACTGAACAGGTAACAGCACTACGAGACTGGGCTAGAAAAAGAGCCAGACCTGCTTCAGCTTCCGTCGCTGAGTATCAGCGTATGGAATTTTAAAGGCTTTCATCGGATGGGGGAGGAGTAGTCCCCCGCACTTCCGGGAAAGGCTAGTAATCCACTAGCAGTTTTAACAAAAGCACTCAAAGTGCATATCTTATCACATTTTTAAACAGTTGTCTTTAATCTCTTAGGAGGAAATATCCATGTCTCATTTTAGCACCCTACGCACCAAAATCTCTTCTGCTGAAATTCTCACCAGCTCTTTGCGGGATCTTGGCATCAACGTAAAAACTGATGCTGATGTACGTGGCTATAATGGCCAACGTCTCCGTGCCGACATTGTAGCCGTATTAGAAGGCGAGTATGATTTAGGTTGGTCTCGTAATGCTGATGGTAGTTTCGACTTGATTGCAGATCTTTGGGGCGTTGCTAAAAAACACAACCAAACTGAGTTAATTAACTCTATTAACCAAAAATATGCCGTGAATAAAACCCTTGAAGAGGTTAAACAACGTGGTTTACAGAATGCTAATGTGAAGTTAGTTCTTCAGTAATCCTCAACAATTTACCTAATAAAGTGTATTCTCAATCATTTGAGCTAGTTGGAATCTATCCAACTGGCTTTTTTTGTGAGAGCAGGTGCTATGATTGCAATGTTTATTTTCTCGGATTGATAATGTTGCAAATCAAAAATTTAACTAAGTTTTTCGGCAAAAGAGCGGTTTTACAAGATTTAAACCTCAATATTGAAAAAGGAGAGATATACGGTTTATTGGGAGCCAATGGTGCGGGAAAAACTACTACGATAAATATTATTTGTGGCTTGTTAAATTATGATGATGGCTTAGTAAACATTAATGGTGAAAATTTATCGGTAAGGAGTAAGTATTTGTTAGGGGTTGCTCCCCAAGAAAATTTATTATACCCGAGCCTTAGTTGTGCTGAAAACCTCTCTTTTTTTGGCAAGATTTATGGCTTAAAAGGTAGTAAGTTAAAATCGGCAATTTATGGCAGTTTACAGGGGGTAAATTTATTAGAAAGAAAGGATAGCCCTGTGGATACCCTTAGTGGGGGTATGCAAAGAAGGTTAAATATCGCTGTGGCTTTGATTCATAACCCTAAGTTGTTAATTTTGGATGAGCCGACGACGGGATTAGATATTGAGGCAAGGTACGAGGTTTGGCAACTTATTACCAGTTTAAAGGAGCAGGGTATGACTATTCTTTTAACTACTCACTTATTGGATGAAGCTCAAAAACTGTGCGATCGCATCGGGATCATCAAAAACGGTGAAATCATTGCGGAGGGAACATTAAAAGAGCTAAGGAAAAAAGTCCCAGCCCAAGAAATTATTATTATTAAAACTGATGAGGAAGAAAAAGCCATCCTCAAAGCTCAAGAAAAGGGTTTTGAACATCGTTATTATGGAGGAGATTTAGCTTTTCTATTACCTACCATCTTACCTTTGGAAGAATTAATAAAATATTTTGATCACATAAATCTAACTTCTATTACTCGTCAACCTGTCAATCTTGATCATATTTATCTCGAAGTTACTCAAAATATTGAATAGGGATAAAAATCTAGGGGCGATCGCCTTTACTAATAAATAATACAATTAAATTAAAAAGCATCTATTCATGTCATTAACAACCATAAAACTTCAACCCCTAACTGAACAACATTTATCAGAAGTTATCAAATTAGACCAACTTTGCTTCGGTGGATTGTGGAGTTTAGACGGTTATAAAAAAGAAATAGAAAGCCCCAATAGTACCCTATTGATTATTACCACGGATATAAAAAATGAAGAAAGAATAATCGGTTTAGGCTGTTTTTGGGCAATTGTAGAGGAAGCCCATGTGACCATTTTAGCCATTCATCCTGATTTTCAAAGACAGGGATTAGGCAAAATGTTATTAGAAGAATTACTAAAACAAGCAAAAGAAAAAGGGTTAGAAAGAGCAACCCTCGAAGTTAGTGAACACAATCAAAGTGCGATCGCACTATATGAAAAATTTGGTTTCGCCCTAGCAGGAAGACGTAAAAAATACTATCAAGCTACTGGGGCAGATGCCCTAATTTTTTGGAAGAAATTAACCTAACACTTAATACCCACAAACTAACCTTCCACGTTGATAAAGGGTAATAAAGCCAACAAACGAGCTTTTTTAACTTCTCTGGTTAATTCTCTTTGTTGATGGGCAGTTAAACCAGTAATACGGCGAGGCAACATTTTGCCTCTTTCAGTTACAAACTTGTGTAACAACTCTAAATCTTTATAGTCAATTTCTTGACTGGTGGGAATGGGAGATAGTCTTTTACGAAAATAAGCCATAATCTAATTTTTTAATACTTACTATTTACTTATGGAAAATACAAATTCAGAAACTAAATTATTTAATTTCTTTGTGGATAGTGTGCTTGTTGCAGTGAGTACAGAATTTTTTAAGTTCCATTCTGCCAGTGGTGTTACGTCTGTTTTTCATAGTGGTGTAACGAGACACACCTTTAGAGCGTTTGTCAGAATTTGTACGACACTCTGTACACTCTATGGTAATGATAATGCGAACGCCTTTTTTACTTGCCATGGTTTTAGCTGATAGTTACTATAACAGTAATTTTATACACAATCTACTATTATCTTATATACCTGACTCTTTTGACAAGGGGGTAAATAATTGACAGTGGATAATCGATAATTGATGATTAGAATTCCCAAGAAGTCGAGATGCTCTACCCTTATAACTCAACTTTTTCATAAGTCTGTAACTATATAATGGTATGTAACAAAGTCAGTTAAAGTAATCTATGTCACCAACACTCTTGATTTCCAAAGAAATACCTAACCTATCATATCAGCCCAAGGGCGATCGCTTCGACATTTCATGGCAGCAACCTCTATCAACCCTTTTAGGAATGGGAAGAGCCGCAGGAGCAGACTTTGTAGAATTTTTCCTTGAAAAATCAAACTACATCAACTGTTTAGCCGAAGACGATACCATCACCAGTATCACCCCCAGACTAGCCAAAGGGGCAGGGGTAAGAGTATTTAAAGGAAAAGCAGACTGTTACGTTAGTACCAATGATTTAACCTTCAACGGTTTAAAACAAGCCTTAGAGAAAGCCCTCTCCATCTTAGGATTAACTATTCCCCAAGGTTCTGCTTTTATTCCCGAAATTAACCTCGAACTATTCCGAGACTATGCCACTCTCAAAAATAAAGATATGTGGTTAAGTCAGTGCAGTAATATGCAGGAAATGGGGGATGTATTATTAAGTGCTAATCAATTTATTGAAAAAAAAGCATCTAAAGTGCGATCTCGCCGTGCAGCCTACTTCCGAGACTGGCAAGAAGTATTAGTCGCCTCCACCGATGGCACCTTCGCCCGAGACATCAGACTAACCCAATCCGTCGGCTATAACCTCCTGTGCGCCGACGGACAAAATCGCTCCTCCATTGGTAAAAGAGACGGAGACACCAGCAACCCCGACTTCCTACGCCAATGGAACTATCAAAATGTAGCAGAGGAAGTAGCCGAATCCGCAGGAAAAATGCTCTATGCCGACTACGTCGAATCTGGACAATATCCCATCATCATGGCAAACCAATTCGGCGGAGTAATCTTCCATGAAGCCTGTGGACACCTCCTCGAAACCACCCAAATCGAAAGAAAAAGTACTCCCTTTATTGACAAAAAAGGAGAAAAAATCGCCCACGAAAATCTCACTGCTTGGGACGAAGGACTATCGGACAAAGCCTTCGGTACCATCGACATGGATGACGAAGGAATGCCCCCCCAACGCACCCTCCTCATCGAAAACGGCATCCTCAAAAACTTTATCGCAGATAGAGCCGGTTCCATTCGCACAGGACATCCTCGCACAGGTAGCGGCAGAAGAAGTAACTACAGCTACGCCGCCGCCTCCCGAATGCGCAACACCTACATCGCCCCAGGAGAATACACCCTAGATAATATCTTCTCCTCCATAGATAAAGGAATTTATTGTAAAAAAATGGGCGGAGGCAGTGTCGGGCCTACTGGAGAATTTAACTTCGGTGTTGACGAAGCCTACCTCGTAGAAAACGGCAAAATCACCAAACCCCTAAAAGGGGCAACCCTCATCGGAGAAGCCAAAGAAATCATGAAAAAAATCTCCATGTCATCCCAAGACTTAGCATTAGCAGCAGGATTCTGCGGCTCAGTAAGCGGTAGCATTTATGTCACCGTAGGACAACCCCATATAAAAGTTGACTCCATCACCGTAGGTGGAAGATAGACTTCAGTTTAAAATATGCGTATAGTATTTACCCCCTTACTAAAGAATAAGAAAGGGGGGCTAGGGGGAATGTCCTGATAGTTTAGCCCCCCAAATCCACAAAATTTGAGAAAGTTGCAACTCTTAACGACACCATGAGCCTTAACAAACTAAAAACAAAAATCATCCCATGGTTATTCCTTAGCCCGGCCCTAATTCTTCTCACCATCTTTCTCTTTATACCCATTCTTTATCTTATTTACCTCAGCTTTACCAACGGAAGCCTCACCGCCACAAAATGGATAGGTCTAAACAATTACAAAAGACTAATAATAGATTCCGATTTTACACAAATTATAATTAACACTATTTACTTTTCCGTCACTAGTATCATTCCCAGTATCCTCATCCCCTTATTGTTAGCAGTTCTTCTCAACCAAAAAATAATCCTCAGAAGTTTTTTTCGTACCAGCTATTTTATCCCCTCCATAACCTCCCTTGTTGCCATGGGCTTAGGGTTTCGTTGGCTATTTCAAAACAATGGACCTGTTAATCAACTACTTCAACAAATAAATCTAACCCCTATTCCTTGGCTAAATAGTCCCCTTTGGGCAATGCCTGTTGTTATTCTATTTAGTACATGGCGACAAATTGGCTTCAACCTTGTTGTATTTTTAGCAGGATTACAAGCAATTCCCAAATCTCGCTATGAAGCCGCAGAATTAGACGGAGCAGATTCATGGGCAAAGTTTCTATACATAACCCTGCCCGGTTTAAAACCTACCCTAATTTTTTGTAGCATCACCACCGCCATATTTACTTTTCGCTCTTTTGAACAAATATACGTAATGACCAATGGGGGGCCTGCCAACAGCACTAATATTCTTGCTTACTACATATACCAAGAAGCATTCCGCCAATTTAACTTCGGTTACGCTGCTGCGGCTACCAGTATCTTATTACTAATAGCTTTTTTTTTGGTGTATATTCAAATCCTCATCACCAAAGAATAATCTCTCATACAAATAACTCCATTTAAAAGAAAGTCAAAACGGAAACCTGTCGCTTGTTGAGAAGGTTAAAACACAAAAGCCAAGACAAAAAAGGAGCAATCAAAAGAAAAAAGAAAAAAGATTGAAGGTCAAAAGCCTTATTGTGTAGTGATTGAGACAGAAGATTGAAAAAAGATGGTAGAAAAAGTTGCCATTTTAGAAAAGGTTAGTTATATTAGTATATGTGCGATTGAGGGCAACACGCCTTCCTGACACACCACGAACCTCGACAATTCAATAGTTTGAAAGCCATTTTTCAAGTATTACATATATCCTTGTCAAAATAACTTTATTTAAAAAACAAAAGTCTTAAACCTCGGTTTAAGCATTGCCAAGAAAGAGCAAGTAAAACTACTTCAAATCAAAAAGGAGTAAATCGCTTTAAAGTGATGGAAACTTTACAATGGAGAGTTTGATCCTGGCTCAGGATGAACGCTGGCGGTATGCCTAACACATGCAAGTCGAACGGTCACCTTCGGGTGATAGTGGCGGACGGGTGAGTAACACGTGAGAATCTGCCCTTAGGTCGGGGACAACAGTTGGAAACGACTGCTAATACCGGATGAGCTGAAAAGTAAAAGATTTATCGCCTAGGGAAGAGCTCGCGGCTGATTAGCTAGTTGGTGGGGTAAAAGCCTACCAAGGCAACGATCAGTAGCTGGTCTGAGAGGATGAGCAGCCACACTGGGACTGAGACACGGCCCAGACTCCTACGGGAGGCAGCAGTGGGGAATTTTCCGCAATGGGCGAAAGCCTGACGGAGCAATACCGCGTGAGGGAGGAAGGCTCTTGGGTTGTAAACCTCAAAACTTAGGGAAGAAGAAAGTGACGGTACCTAATATAAGCATCGGCTAACTCCGTGCCAGCAGCCGCGGTAATACGGAGGATGCAAGCGTTATCCGGAATCATTGGGCGTAAAGAGTCCGTAGGTGGCACTTCAAGTCCGCATTTAAAGACCGAGGCTCAACCTCGGGCAGGGTGTGGAAACTGAAGAGCTAGAGTACAGGAGGGGTAGAGGGAATTCCTAGTGTAGCGGTGAAATGCGTAGAGATTAGGAAGAACACCAGTGGCGAAGGCGCTCTACTGGACATGTACTGACACTGAGGGACGAAAGCTAGGGTAGCGAAAGGGATTAGATACCCCTGTAGTCTTAGCGGTAAACGATGGATACTAAGTGTAGCGGGTATAAACTCCTGCTGTGCTGAAGCAAACGCGTTAAGTATCCCGCCTGGGGAGTACGCACGCAAGTGTGAAACTCAAAGGAATTGACGGGGACCCGCACAAGCGGTGGAGTATGTGGTTTAATTCGATGCAACGCGAAGAACCTTACCAAGACTTGACATCCGATGAATCTTGATGAAAGTTAAGAGTGCCTTAGGGAACATCGTGACAGGTGGTGCATGGCTGTCGTCAGCTCGTGTCGTGAGATGTTGGGTTAAGTCCCGCAACGAGCGCAACCCTCGTCCTTAGTTGCCAGCATTAAGTTGGGGACTCTAGGGAGACCGCCGGGGAGAACTCGGAGGAAGGTGGGGATGACGTCAAGTCAGCATGCCCCTTACGTCTTGGGCTACACACGTACTACAATGGTTAGGACAAAGGGATGCGAAACCGCAAGGTGAAGCGAAACCCATCAAACCTAGCCCCAGTTCAGATCGTCGGCTGAAACTCGCCGGCGTGAAGGAGGAATCGCTAGTAATCGCAGGTCAGCATACTGCGGTGAATCCGTTCCCGGGTCTTGTACACACCGCCCGTCACACCATGGAAGTTGGTAACATCCGAAGTCGTTACTCCAACCCTTATGGGGGGAGGACGCCGAAGGTGGGACTAGTGACTGGGGTGAAGTCGTAACAAGGTAGCCGTACCGGAAGGTGTGGCTGGATCACCTCCTTATAAGGGAGACCATGTATAGTGGTCAGCAAGGAATGTGATGAAAAATGGTACTTCAAACTAGAGATTGGGTTCATGGGCTATTAGCTCAGGTGGTTAGAGCGCACCCCTGATAAGGGTGAGGTCCCTGGTTCAAGTCCAGGATGGCCCATAGGTGGGGGTATAGCTCAGTTGGTAGAGCGCCTGCTTTGCAAGCAGGATGTCAGCGGTTCGAGTCCGCTTATCTCCAGTGAGAAAACTTAGCACTGTTCGATGGAACAAATGCTGAGGAAAAAGTCTCAGTAAGAACCTTGAAAACTGCATAGAAAAAAAAGTAAGTAGGAAGTCTGTATTAAACAGATAATTAGGTCAAGCAATCAAGGGCTAATGGTGGATACCTAGGCACACGAAGGCGAAGAAGGACGTAGCAACCTGCGAAAAGTCTCGGGGAGTTGGAAGCAAACATTGAGCCGAGAATGTCCGAATGGGGCAACCCTAAAAACACACCTATAAAAAGGTGATGAGCGAACCCGGTGAACTGAAACATCTTAGTAGCCGGAGGAAGAGAAAACAAAAGTGATTCCCTTAGTAGCGGCGAGCGAAGCGGGAGAAGCCTAAACCAGTGTTTACGAATACTGGGGTAGTGGGACATCGATATCAAGAGTGGACGTTAGACGAACTAGCTGAAAACTAGACCAAAGAAGGTGAAAGTCCTGTAGTCGAAAACAGAAGTAATTGTAGGTGAATCCCGAGTAGCACGGTATAAGAGAAATCCCGTGTGAATCAGCCACGACCACGTGGTAAGGCTAAATACAAAGTGTGACCGATAGTGAAAAGTACCGCGAGGGAAAGGTGAAAAGAACCCCGGGAGGGGAGTGAAATAGAACATGAAACCATTAGCTTACAAGCAATGGGAGTCCGATAGAACGGATGACCGTGTGCCTGTTGAAGAATGAGCCGGCGACTTACAGGCAGTGGCAGGTTAAGACGGAAAGTCGAAGCCAAAGAGAAATCGAGTCTGAAAAGGGCGCTAGTCACTGTTTGTAGACCCGAACCCGGGTGATCTAACCATGTCCAGGATGAAACCCCGTAACAGGTGGTGGAGGTCCGAACCGACCAATGTTGAAAAATTGGCGGATGAGGTGTGGTTAGGGGTGAAATGCCAATCGAACCCGGAGCTAGCTGGTTCTCCCCGAAATGTGTTGAGGCGCAGCGGTGTGGAATGTCATGGGGGGTAAAGCACTGTTTCGTTGCGGGCTGCGAGAGCGGTACCAAGATGAGACAAACTCAGAATACCCATGATTGTAGCACTAGTAAGACGGTGGGGGATAAGCTTCATCGTCGAAAGGGAAACAGCCCAGACCATCAGCTAAGGTCCCCAAGTAAAGACTAAGTGATAAAGGAGGTGGGAGTGCAAAGACAACCAGGAGGTTTGCCTAGAAGCAGCCATCCTTGAAAGAGTGCGTAATAGCTCACTGGTCAAGCGCTCCTGCGCCGAAAATGAACGGGGCTAAGTCTTTCACCGAAGCTATGGACTCATATTGAGTGGTAGGGGAGCGTTCTCTATTGGGAGAAGCATTAGCGGCAAGCAGATGTGGACGATAGAGAAGTGAGAATGTCGGCTTAAGTAGCGAAAATTGAAGTGAGAATCTTCAACCCCGAAAGCATAAGGGTTTCTCCAGAAGGTTCGTCCGTGGAGAGTTAGCCCGGACCTAAGGCGAAGCGAATAGCGTAGTCGATGGCAAGCAGGTAAATATTCCTGCGTGGTTTTACAGGAGCTATTAAAGGGACCCATGAAAGATAAACTCATCCTAAGTGGATTGGAAGCAACTTCGGTTGTGAGAGTGTAAGGATAGTGGCAAGAAAAGCTTTAATAGTGTTGAATGTAGAATCCCGGTACCCGAAACCGACACAGGTATGCAAGTAGAGAATACTAAGGGGAGCGAGTTAACTCTCTCTAAGGAACTCGGCAAAATGACCCCGTAACTTCGGGAGAAGGGGTGCCACCGAGAGGTGGTTGCAGTGAAAAGGCCCAGGCGACTGTTTAGCAAAAACATAGGTCTCTGCAAACTCGAAAGAGGAGGTATAGGGGCTGACGCCTGCCCAGTGCCGGAAGGTTAAAGAAGTTGGTCAGTCTTAGGATGAAGCTAGCGACTGAAGCCCCGGTGAACGGCGGCCGTAACTATAACGGTCCTAAGGTAGCGAAATTCCTTGTCGGGTAAGTTCCGACCCGCACGAAAGGCGTAACGATCTGGGCGCTGTCTCGGAGAGAGGCTCGGCGAAATAGGATTGTCTGTGAAGATACGGACTACCTGCACTTGGACAGAAAGACCCTATGAAGCTTTACTATAGCTTGGAATTGTGTTCGGGCCTGCTGTGCGCAGGATAGGTGGGAGACGATGAGATTATCCTTGTGGGGATAATGGAGTCAATGGTGAGATACCACTCTCAGAAGGCTAGAATTCTAACTCTTAAATGAGGACAGTTTCAGGTGGGTAGTTTGACTGGGGCGGTCGCCTCCAAAAAGGTAACGGAGGCGTACAAAGGTTACCTCAGACTGGTTGGAAATCAGTCGAAGAGTGCAAAGGCAGAAGGTAGCTTGACTGCGAGACATACAGGTCGAGCAGGGTGGAAACACGGTCTTAGTGATCCGACGGTGCTGAGTGGAAGGGCCGTCGCTCAACGGATAAAAGTTACTCTAGGGATAACAGGCTGATCTCCCCCAAGAGTTCACATCGACGGGGAGGTTTGGCACCTCGATGTCGGCTCATCGCAACCTGGGGCGGAAGTACGTCCCAAGGGTTGGGCTGTTCGCCCATTAAAGCGGTACGTGAGCTGGGTTCAGAACGTCGTGAGACAGTTCGGTCCATATCCGGTGCAGGCGTGAGAATATTGAGAGGAGCCTTCCTTAGTACGAGAGGACCGGGAAGGACGTACCGCTGGTGTACCAGTTATTGTGCCAACAGTAAACGCTGGGTAGCCATGTACGGAGTGGATAACCGCTGAAAGCATCTAAGTGGGAAGCCCACCTCAAGATGAGTATTCTGGTGTAAGGTCACGGGAAGAACACCCGTTAATAGGCACAAGGTGGAAGTGCAGTAATGTATGGAGCCGAAGTGTACTAACAGACCGTCAGCTTGACCTATTCCAAACTTACTTATAATTATCTATGCAGTCTTGAGGGTTTTTTAACCTCATAATCTTGGCAGGTGTATCTAGCGTTGTGGAACCACTACGACTCCATCCCGAACTCGTGGGTGAAACACAGCAGCAGCGACGATACTACGGGGGTAGCCCCTTGGGACAATAGTTCTATGCCTGCCTTAATAATTACAAAAAAACCGCTCCATGGCGGCTTTTTTTTTACTTTTTTTTATATCTCAAATTTATAGCCTACTCCTCTGACAGTAAGAATAAGGTTAGGATTGTTGCAGTCTTTTTCTATTTTTTTACGAATTTGTCCGATGTGAACATCGACAACTCGGTTATCTCCGATGGGGTTGTTGTCCCATACATGGGTTACCAAATCTTCCCTACGCCATACTTTTCCAGGATTATTAGCAAGGAAATATAGTAAATCAAATTCAAGGGTGGTGAGGTTAATTAATTGTTGGTTAACTTTTACTTCTCTGGTTTCGGGGTTAATACTCAAGTTATCAATCGCAATTACATTTTCATGGGATGATTTAACTATTCTCTGTCTTTTTAAAATAGCTTGTACTCTGAATTCTAATTCTTCTAAATCAAAGGGCTTAGTTATGTAATCATCAGCACCTGTAATAAAACCTTTTTTCTTATCTTCCAAATCAGTGCGACTCGTTAACATAAGGACAAAAACATCACTGCTATTTTGCATTTCGGTGCATAAGTTATACCCTAAAGTATCTGGTAAATTAATATCTAGTATTACTAAATCAGGTTTAAATTCACCAAAAATTTCTATTGCAGTTTTGCCATCATTGGCATATTGAACAACATAGTCCTTTTTTTGTAGAAAACGACTAACTAGATTACCGATATTGACATCATCATCAACAATCAAAATTTTTGGACAAGTAACACTCATTTTATATAGTGATTATAGTTAGCTACCGAAAAAGATCTTATTTTTTTGCTTGGCAAATTATAAAAAATAAAAGTTTTATCTAAGAATGATTTTATTAAATTGTACCGTATATTCACTGAATATAAAGTTTCAACAGATAATCTTAACTTAAAGCTAAAGTGGAATTCATTTAAATTTTGTTAGAAAAAGCTCAATAAAAATCATTGAGTTATTTTTATGATAGTTTTTATGAAAACAGAAATGTAAAAATTCAAACTTCAAGTGATTTCAAGAATGTAAACAGAATATAAGTACAGACTTTTGAAAAAGCAACAAGGAAAAAGGATTAAAAAAATATACGTAAAATACTCTAGCAGAGAGTATTTGATTGATATGGAGGACCCACAAAAACAGCCATTTTTATTAATCAATTACGGTTGACCGACATAAAACCGAATGTCAACTGGTTGTTACAAAAATTCATATTGTGTTATAGTTACTAGTATAAGCACAAAACAAGAAATTATAACTTTTATGGATAGTCGCACTAATACATACGTAACAGAAGATCAAGGTCGTTTAAATAACTATGCCGTTGAACCCAAAATGTACGTTGACTCTAGCCAACAATTTGGCTTCAATAAATATGCTGAGAAATTAAACGGTCGCTTAGCGATGATTGGTTTTATTTCCTTAATCGGTTTTGAACTATTAACTGGTCAAGGTTTGATTGGTTGGTTAACCAATCTATAGAGGTAATTCCTCTTGACCATAGCTTTCTAGTAAGTCGCAATTATACACAATATTTAAACACTACATTAACGAGAATATGAGGAGCTTGAGAGATGCTCCTTATTTTTTTTAGTTATGGCGATGGTTGTTATCAGAGGGAATCCTCGTACCTGTCCATTGTAGTTTTTCTCTGATAGTTTTGTAAAAAGAGTGAGATTCTCGCAAGATAATAAAGTTAGCAAAACACTCTGCCATGGTAACAGATATCCATTGCCCGGGCCAAATGGTGGTACTTAGGGCGCCATCCATCCACAATTTATTATTCAATTCATAGTCTCCTAATGTCCAGACATTAACCACTGACCCTGCGGGTAATACGAGAGGGCGACTCGAAAGACTTAGAGGGCAAATGGGGGTAACGGCGATCGCACTCATGGCAGGATGAATAATAGGCCCCATAGCCGAAACCGTGTAACAAGTAGAACCTGTAGGAGTAGAAATAATCAAACCATCACCATGGTACTGATCTACTACTTCCCCATCAATTTCCATTTCTAACAGAGAAGTAGGCATTCTATCCAAACAAGCAGGTTTAATACACATTTCATTAAGACAATAAAAATCATCACTCACTGCCTCTTGTTGTCCCCGATTCAACTCAAAAACCCGTGCCTTTAGCATCATTCTTCTTTCCACCGCATACAAATCTTTGGATAACCTATCCCAGATATGCTCAGTATCTTTAAACAAAGAAAAAGGCTCTGTTAAAAAGCCTAGATGCCCTCCTACATTTACCGCCAACATCGGGATGCCTTCTGGGGCGAGGTGTCTTGCTGCCGCTAAAACTGTACCATCTCCCCCTAAAATAATCCCCAAATCAATTTTTCCTGTAGCAGAAGCCAAAAAAACAGGATAGGGATTATCTTTTACTCCACTAGGGCCAAGTAAAACTTTACAACCTTTTGCTTCTAAATCCTGAGAGCATCTTTCAGCCCATTTTTTACTATCTTTATCCCCTGCCTTATACGCAATGATTACTTGTTGTAACTGCACAATTTTTGATTGATCTATTTTTTTTCATTGTACTGATATATGTGAAGATTAAAAATTCTAGTTGGTGACAAATTTTACAGTTCATGGAAAGCCAATATCTTGTTAAAGTTTCATCATTGAGGATATATTTTTTAAATTTTTACTATGGTGATGGAAGACATAGAATAGAAGAAGGACATAAAAATTAAAGTAATGATGAATACCGAGATAAATAATCTTGTACTATCCCTTAATGGTTGTACTAAAGAAGATATCATTAACTATCTTGATTGGGGATGGTGTCGGGAAGATATTTTATTTAAAAGTATCTTAAACCGTGATACCTATTATCTTAATCCTGATCCCCTTCGTAATCCTCTTATTTTTTATCTCGGGCATTCCGCCGTATTTTTTATCAATAAATTAATGATGGTGGGGTTGCTACAAAAAAGGATAAATTCCGATTATGAAAGACTTTTCGAGATGGGAGTTGATCCAGAATTCCCCGATGAGTTACAAAAAACCCTTAATAATATTCGTCAACAATCCTTAGAAGAAGTTTGGTCATATCGTAATGAGGTTTATCAAACAGTCATCAAGGTAATTAATAACACTCCCTTATCTTTACCTATTGAGATGGATAGCCCATGGTGGGCTATTGTGATGGGTATTGAACATCAAAGAATTCACATTGAAACCTCATCGATGTTGATTAGGCAGTTGCCTCCCCATTTATTACAAAAGCCTGATCGCTGGAATTATGCCCCTTCTTTGGGTAAACCTCCTCAAAATGAAATGATTGCAGTAGATGGAGATACGATCATTTTAGGTAAAAAAGATGATGACTTTTTGTATGGTTGGGATGTGGATTTTGGTAGTAGGGAGGAGGTAGTTGATAGTTTTTTGGTTAGTAAATATATGATTACTAACTGTGAGTTTTTAGATTTTGTGAATGAGGGGGGTTATGAAAATAAAGAATTTTGGGATGAGGAAAGTTGGGAATGGCTACAAGGGGAGAATCGCAGCCATCCTAAATTTTGGGTTAGGGATGGAGAAGGTTATCAATATCGGGCAATGTTTGATCAATTTGACTTGCCCTTAGATTATCCTGTAGAGGTTAACCATTATGAAGCGATCGCATTTTGCCGTTATTTAGGTCAAAAAAAAGGTAAAAAATATGGCTTAATGAGCGAAGCCCAATGGCATTTAGCATCTAAAGGCAACAATGATATAGATAACTACAACCTCAATCTCCATTATCAATCCCCTACCCCCGTGGGTAGCATCAAAACCGCCCACAGTGATGCAGGAATCTATGACTTAAGGGGTAACGTCTGGGAATGGTTAGGGGATAAATTTACTCCTCTATGTGGATTTAAACCCCATTTTCTTTACCAAGATTATTCCCAAGGGTTTTTTGATAATCGCCATTATCTCTTGGTGGGAGGTGCATGGATTACTAACGGTATGGAAGCCACACCTTATTATCGTAATTGGTTTCGCCCCCATTTTTATCAACATGCAGGATTTAGAATTGTTGAAAAATAGAAGTTATTTTTTAGCAGTAAAATGCAGTTATTTCTCACTCACGACTCCTCCTCGAAAGTTGAGGGGATTTTGATCACGACGATGGCGGATGGGTAAGGGGTCTGGTTGTATGTTACTATCCAAACTAGCGGTATATTCTAATGCCTGTCGTAGTCTTTTTCCTGCATAGATGGACATATCTCGAGGTACATTTATCCTATCGAGTAAATATCTTAATCCAAGGGCAGATTGGGCAGGAGGTTTACAATCTTCCCCTGTCATCATTTGGGTTAAGGCACAGCGCAAGGCTTGGTCAAATAATTGATTATCTGCGGGATTAACTTCAATAATATTTTGACGATGTTTTAAGACTCGGTGGAGGGCTTCTTGGCGGGAATTTTCTGGCTCAGGGTAAGCTACATCGGGTAAGAAAAACCAATCTCCTCGATCTACTTTTTCTTGATTTTGTAAGGTTTGGGATTCACCGTTACTATAACATCCTCCCATTTGGGGCGGTAAGTCGTGGGCATGGGTATGAAAATCACTTTGGGTCCCTCGGTAGGTGGGGCGGGTTTCCATGGCATCAAACCAAGCAGAGAGTTGGGGATTTTCTTCTCGTAATGAATAGCCTTTGTAGTAATAAAGACTGGCATTCATTCTCTCTACATAGGGGGTAAAAATTACATCGGCGGTGCTAAAGTCTTCGAGAAAGTAAGGGCTGGGGGTTTGGGCGATCGCACTTTCAACTTTCTTAACTACTTGGATAAATTGTTTACGATTATTGGCTTCTTGTTGGGGGAGGATGGTGGGATAACATAGCCATGTACACCATGCCCTAAATAGTAGCCTTTCAAGTTTGCGCATGGGCAGTACGTTTTTCTCTTCCATGCCGAACTTTAGTACCCCAAAGGCTTGTTCTAGGGCGATTAAGATGTCATCACTTTCGGTGATAATTTTACCATCTAATTCGAGGGCAGGGAGCATTCCTGAAGGTACTTTTTGTTTATACCATGATTCTTTTTGACCATAACAAAACATGGTTACTTTTTTGATGCGGTAGGGGATTTGTTTTTCTTCTAACCACAGCCATATTTTTTGACAATAGGGACACCAAGCATGATTATCTCGATAGAGGGTTACTCTGACTTCATCTTCGGAGTGGTTGAAGAGTCTGAGGGTGCTTTGGGAGTTGGTGGGGCCGTTTACTCTATCGATATGATAATCCGTTAATTGTTCTAGTTCTTGCCAAGGTAAAGGTGCGATCGCCATTAGTCTTTTATAAGGTTTTATTTTATTTTGTCCTTATTTACATTTTAAGGCATTACTGAATGGAGAATTGACTTTTGGTTTCCGTAGGCAAAGAAGCATCATCATAATATTTTGGCAGGAAAAAATACAAAAGTGTTCACGATGAACTATTTAATAATTACATAATCATTATCCTGAGAGATTATCCTTAAAATAAAAGACTATGAGTGGAAATCAATCAAGGGTTCAAGCCATTTATCAAATCACCAACAGAGAGATAAAACCGTTCAACAGCCCCAAAAGATTGGAAGAAATGTGGGCAAAGGATGTGTTTACCCTCAGTAAAATGCAAGAATGCCTACCCAAAGACGTATTTAAATCCCTACAAAAAACTATCCAAACAGGAGAACCCCTCGACCTCTCCATTGCTGATGTAGTGGCTACCGCCATGAGAGATTGGGCAATTTCCAAAAGAGCTTTATACTACGCCCACGTATTCTACCCCCTTACCAACTCCACAGCAGAAAAACATGACGGCTTCGTATCTGTACAGGGCGATGGCTCAGTTATTTCTGAATTTGCAGGAAAAGTATTAGTAAAAGGAGAGCCTGACGGCTCATCCTTCCCTAACGGTGGCATTCGTACCACCTTTGAAGCTAGGGGATATACCGCTTGGGATGTGACTAGCCCCGCCTATGTGATGGAAACTGATAATGGTGTCACCCTTTGTATTCCTACCGTATTCGTTTCTTGGACAGGGGAAGCCCTCGACAAAAAAACTCCTCTCCTTCGTTCTAATGCTGCCCTCAACAAATCTGCCCGTCGAGTGTTGGAATTATTGGGACACAAAGACATTGCTCCTATCAACTCCAGTTGTGGTGCAGAGCAAGAATACTTCTTGGTTGATTCCAATTTCGCCCATAGTCGCCCCGATTTACTTTTGGCAGGTAGAACCTTATTTGGTAAACCATCGGCCAAAGGACAAGAATTTGATGACCACTATTTTGGTGCTATTCCTGAGCGGGTACAAGTCTTTATGCAAGATGTAGAAGAATCTATGTACCGTCTCGGCATCCCTGCCAAAACTCGCCATAATGAGGTAGCCCCCGGACAGTTTGAATTAGCACCCTTCTTTGAAAGTGCTAACGTAGCAACAGACCATCAACAATTAACCATGACCATTTTAAGAAAAATGGCGAAAAAACATGGTTTTGTCTGTCTTCTCCATGAGAAACCCTTCGCAGGAATTAACGGCTCTGGAAAACACGTCAACTGGTCTGTAGGTAATGCCACCCAAGGTAATTTATTAGATCCGGGTGATACTCCCCACAGTAATGCTCAATTCCTTCTTTTCTGTGGTGCTATTATCCGAGGAGTTCACAAGTTTGGGCCTTTGATGCGGGCCGTGGTTGCCACTGCTAGTAATGACCATCGCCTTGGTGCTAATGAGGCTCCCCCTGCTATCATGTCTGTATATCTTGGCTCTCAATTAGAGGATGTGTATGAGCAAATTCGCAAAGGGGAAATCACTGGTTCTCAATTGGCTCAAACCATGAATATCGGTATTGATACTTTACCTATTATTCCTAAAGATCCGGGCGATCGCAATAGAACCTCTCCTTTTGCCTTTACTGGTAACCGTTTCGAGTTCCGTGCGGTGGGTTCTAGTCAGTCAGTAGCAGGTCCTTTGGTGGCGATGAATACCATCTTAGCTGACTCTTTACAATGGATTGCCGAAAAGTTAGATGCTGAGTTAAAACAAGGTACTGACCTTAATGATGCTATCCAAAAAGTTCTTCAAGAAATCATGGAAAAACATGGTGCTGTGGTCTTTGGTGGCAATGGTTATTCTGAGGAATGGCATAAAATGGCTGTGGAGGAAAGAGGTTTAGCGAATCTACGTACCACTGCTGATGCTTTACCTAGTCTTAAATACAAGGAAGTAGAAGAACTATTTGACAAAATGGGAGTGCTTTCCCCTGTGGAGTTAGAAAGTCGCTTTGAGGTGTACGCCGAGCAGTATATTCTCTCCCTTGAGGTGGAAGCTAAGTTAGTGGTTAGCATGGCAAAAACTACCATTTATCCTGCTGCTATTAATTATCTATCTAAACTTACCAGTACCATGGCTAGTTTAAATAATATCGGTATAAAACTCGATACCTGTGCGATCGAAAAAATCGCTACTTTGGTAAATCAGTTGATCGCAGAAGTGGAAAAACTCAGTGAAGCCCTTCATAAAGAAGACTTTGCCGATACAGAAGCTCATATGAAATATTTTGCTCAAACCATTCTTCCCATAATGAATGAAGTACGCAAATATGCCGATGCCCTTGAGGGTGAAGTTGATGATGAGTTATGGCCTTTACCTACTTATCAGGAAATGTTGTTCATTAAGTAAAGTTAGATTGTCGAGGACGTAGCATGCTACGTCTGTACAGGCGTTAAGTAAAAATGCTTGAAACTTATCTGCTTTATGATCAACAATTAATGAAAACATCATAAATAAGCAATAAAAAAAGGGTGTACATGTACACCCTTTAAAAATCATATTTTTTTCATTACCAATTAACCGACAAATTCCTTCACAGGGTCACACACACCAGCGGGGGCAGTACCTTTGAGGTAGGCTAACATGGTATCAGCGTCAGACACTTCAAAAGGATCAGCAGGACAGTTATCTTCGTAACCAGGTTCTACAAAGATTTTTTCGATCTTACAGTCGTTAACAAGCATAGAATAACGCCAAGATCTTAGACCAAATCCGAGGTTAGATTTCTCTACTAACATACCCATTTTGCGGGTGAATTCAGCGTTTCCATCGGGTAATAAGAATACATTTTTAGCACCGATTTCTCTGCCCCATTTAAACATTACGAAAGCATCATTTACAGATACACAGATTACTTCATCAACTCCTTGGGCTTTAAATTCTTCATATAACTCTTCGTAGCGAGGAAGGTGATTAGAAGAACAGGTAGGGGTGAATGCTCCGGGTAGGGAGAAAACCACTACTTTCTTACCGCCGAAAATGTCTTCAGTGGTTTTGTCTTCCCAACGGTAAGGGTTAGGTCCTTCTACAGATTCATCACGGACACGGGTTTTAAATACTACACTAGGTACTTTTTCTATAACAGCCATGTTTTACCTCTTCTATAATGGTTAATAAAACTTTACGTTTTTTAAAATAACGTTTGAAGACATTTTTTATTTGCTTCTATCTCAGAATAACTCTTATTTAAGAATTTGTCAACAACAATAATTATTCATTTTTGTTAAGGTATAGTTAAGACTAGTTCATTAATGGTTGAAAATTCATTATTAATGGGACTAGAGTTTTGTAATATTTGGACTGAGATTACTTTCACTTTGTCATGGCAAAAAAAGCAGATGAGATTATCAATGTACTAAAGGCAAAAGGCTTGAGGGTAACACCCCAACGCTATGCTGTGTATGCAAATCTATTGAGTAGAAATGATCATCCCACGGCGGAAAATATCTTAACGGATTTGAACAAAGATGCCCCGACTTTATCTCAGGCGACAATTTATCTCTCTTTACAAACCCTGCGAGATGTGGGCTTAATTCGTGAGGTGTTGTTGCAGGAGGGGGTGTGTCGATATGATGCCAATGTTTCTCCCCATCATCATTTCCGCTGTAATTGCTGCGGAAAAATCGAGGATATTCCTTGGGAAACGTTTTCTAGTCTTTCTATCGATAAGTTGCGCTCGGGGTTGAAAGTTGATCATTATGAGGTGATTGTACAGGGAGAATGTAATTCCTGTGCTGAAAATTAAATACTTGCTTTGGGGTTTGTTTTTGGGCTACGGTTGAGATGATTTTATTTTGTGGATGTAGTTAAATGAATTCTGAAGTAAGTTCTGCTTTACAGGTTTTGAAGGAATATAGTGGTATTGAGACTAAAATTCCCGCTTCTGAGGAGGAGAAAGTTAGGTTACAAAAGTCTCTTTTGTTGATAGTGGCGGAGGCGGATTATTTTAATTTGGGTATTTGTGCATCTAGTTATGATGAGGGTTTTTCTGCCCTGGGGAGTTATTTAAGAGCTTTTGATTATGAGTTTGATATAAGTCGGGATGAAGTTGATAATGATGTACCGATTTATATTAAGTTTAATGGGGAGAAGTTGTCTAAAATAGTTTCTGAATATTCTGGGAATTATCGTGGGGTGTTGGTAACTATTTTTTGTGAGACTAATGAGTCTATTTTAGGAACTTATGGACATTTACCTTTGTTTTTGTTTGATTAGTTTTTGCTCATAGTTTTCAATGATTTTTGTTGGGTTTGATGGTTTAACCCAACTTAGTTTTTATTTTTCGAGGGGAATGGCTTCTACTTCTACGGTGTCTGTGTTGTTGTCTCCATTGTCGAGGTTATCTTTGTCTAGTTTTCTGTTTTTCATGGCGCCTAGGAGTAGTTGAGATATTTCGGATAACATGATGGATACGATGACAAAGTCGTCAATTTGTCCTGCGATGGGTATGATGTCGGGGGAGATGTCGATGGGGCTGATGAGATATACTAATGTACCAAGAATTACCCACAGGCGGTATTGGGGGTTACGAATGCCGTTGGTGTACCAGGTGTACAGGGAGCGAAGGTTGAATTTCATGATGTTTGGAAAGTGTTGCTATATTCTTATTTTATTATGGTTGATGGTTTTTTATATGTAGGTTTTCCGTACTTTTTTCGGTAGTGTTGATCAATGGGTTTTATGGGGTTGTCAAAAACATTTTCTAATTTTAGTCCTGATTATAAGTTTGTGGTGATGGCTTGGACGGGGCAGGTGGGAATACATTGCTCACACACGATGCAGGTTTGTTGGCGAAATTGTAGTTTATAACTGCTGGGGTTGAGGGTGAGGGATTCGGTGGGGCATACTCCTGTACATAGTCCGCAATGGACGCAGGTTTCTTCGTCGATGATGATTTCTCCTGTGGCGGATGAAACTTTGATTTCTTGGGATTTCATCCAGTCGATGGCGATTTCTAGTTGATCAATATCTCCTAATAATTCTACGACTAATTTTCCTACTTGGTTGGGGGCGACTTGGGCGCGGATGATGTTGGCGGCGATGTTAAATTCTTTGGCGAGGCGATAGGTGACGGGAATTTGTACCATGGTGCGGGGAAAGGTAAGGGTTACTCGTTTTTTCATAGGTTTGAGGGATAATAGGTTTAGAGATAACTATTTATAGTGTAGGGAATTATATTTATGTCTGAAAATACTTCTTCTAGTTTTGGGGTAAATCGACTTAGAAATTTTGTTATTGGTATAGTGGCGATCGCCCTTAGTCTTACTTTGGTGTTAGGATTACAAACAAGTGTTAATTCGGAGTCTTTGGAGGCACAGGCACAGGGGGCTACTCCTCTGGAGGTAGCTCTTAATAATGGGAAGCCGACTCTGATGGAGTTTTATGCTAATTGGTGTACTAGCTGTCAAGCCATGGCGGGGGATATGGCGACTTTGAAGCAGGAGTATGGCAATGATGTTAATTTTGTGATGCTCAATGTGGATAATACTAAGTGGCTTCCTGAGGTTTTAAATTATCAGGTGGATGGTATTCCTCATTTTGTTTTCCTTGATAATGGGGGAAGTGCGATCGCATCTACCATTGGCGAACAACCTTTATCAATTTTTGAACAAAATTTAACGGCTTTAGTGAGCAATAATCCTCTCCCTTATGCCAACTCTCAGGGAGTCACATCTCAAATAGAAACTTCTAATCCTGCGGTTGATGGTAATCAAGATAATCCCCGTGATCATAGCAATTAATTATTTTGTTTTTACTGTCTTTTTTGCGATAAACAATTATCAGTAAACTTGTTTTAAATATAAGTTTTTATACTTAGCTTAATGTCTTAATATTTTTCTTTTAAAAACTTGAGAAAAAGCCCTAAAAAACTTGTCATTTAACTTTGATTATGTTATAATAAGAGTGTATCAAGTATAGCCACCTTTTCTTGACCCTTTGCGGTCGGGGAGGGGTGGCTTGTGTCTTTTTTTAGTAGCAAAAAAATCCCTGATTTAGATAAAATAAAAGTATATAATAGCGGCATAAAAGATAATTGAATTAGTACAAGCATTTGAAATATAACTATCATAGCCCATCTATATTCAGTAATACCCTTTAAATAAGTGCTATCAAAGTATGAATAATTGGTTAGAAATTAAATCACAAATAAAGGCTTTTTGTAGTCAAAATAATGACGAACAATTAAAAATATATTTAGAGTCCTTGTTGGATGTTGATAGTTCTAATCCTTTACTTTTGGCTTATGGTGGCGTTAGTTATATGTTAGTTGGTGAGGGAGAAAAGGCGATCGCCCTTTGGCTAGATTGTTTTCTTTTGGCTGATGATCAAGAGTTGGAAAACATTGCCGAAAGTTTGGCAGAGTTGGCAGATTTACATTTGAAAAACCATCAATACTATCAAGCATCTCTCATTTATCAACAGGTATTAGAATTTAATGCTTTTCATTGTCAAAGCTATCTTAATTTAGGTTACTGTTTATTATTTTCTGGTAATTTCGATGATGCTATGGAGGTATGGAAAAATGGTTTAGCTATTAACTCTTCATGGGCAGAATTATCTCTCAACATTGCCAAAGAATATCAATATATTAGAGAATATCATCAAGCTATTAATTACTATTTAGAAGCTCTTAATTTTTATCCTAACAATAGTCACATTTACTATAATTTAGGTCTTTGTTATGGAGGAATTAATGAAGTTGATACAGCTATTGATTATCATCATAAATGTTTAAAACTTAATCCTAATTTGCTTTCCGTTTATGGTGAGTTAGGTTATCTTTATTTGCTAAAAGGTGAGATAAAAAAAGTTAAGGAATATTGGCAGGTTTTACTTAATCTTAATTTTAATATATTTGCAAGTTATCTTAATTGGAGTGATGGTGATAATAGTAAAAATATTTCTTTAAATAGGCAATTGATTTCTAGCTTATTAGAAGATAATAATTTGCTCGAACTAGAAGTAAATATTGCTAACTTACTTTTTGAACAAAAACAATATAGCCTTGCCATTAAATATTATCAACTGGTGATAGATTTTTTACTACTAAAAACAGAAGCAAAATCAAGTATCAATAAAGCAAATGTTAATCTTTATAAGACTTTTAAAAATATAATTATTTGTTTAAAGGATAGAAACTTAGATGATGACATCGAAATATACCTAAATATATTATCTAGTCTTGACCCAATAAATGCAAAAAAAATAATTAAAAAATTAAAACCAATATGGACTGTAAATAATTTACAAAAAACTGGTTTTGAGAAAAATAGTGTCAATAATTATTATGAGACAGCCCAAGAGTGGGTAGTAAAAATAAATCAAATAGAAAATTATCAATTGATTTATGATAATAATAAACTTAAATTAAACCGCCCCGAGAGTATTGATAATAAAATTCATCCTAGTTTCTATTTTCCCCCTGATTTCCCTTTACCTTCTAGCTTTGTAACTACCGTTAAAAAAGGTAGATTTTGGCTACGGCAAGACGAGGGGAGTAGTGCCATCATTACCCATGACAATTATTTACTTGGGGATATTTCCCCCGAATCTCCTGCCCTTAGCCCCAATCATCCCGATAAACATCCAAGTTATCATTCCCTTTTAAAAAGTTCTTCTCTCCCTCCTGTAACGATGATAAAAGGCAGAGTGGTTGTTTTGGCTGGTTTATTAAACAATATCTATTTTCATTGGTTATTTGATATTCTACCCCGCATTCATTTACTAGAAAAAGCCTCTATTGATTGGGATGATATTGATTCTGTAGTCGTGGATAATCGTTGTCAATTTCAACGGGAAACCCTTGATATATTTGGTATTCCTGCTTCTAAAATAGTTCCTCTTTCCTTTCCTACTCACATAGAGGCGGATGAATTGATTGTACCTTCTTTTCCCAGTGCGATCGCATGGATGCCCCCTTGGAGTTGTCAATATTTACGCACAAAAATAATAGGGGATAATCTGAATAAAGAAACACCCCATAAAAAAATTTATATTAGTAGAGCAAAATCAAGTAATCGCCGATTAATTAATGAACTAGAAATAATTACTATATTACAACAATACAACTTTGAAATAGTTAATTTAGAATTACTTTCCGTCAGGCAACAAGCAGAATTACTAAATCAAGCAAAAATTGTTATTTCTCCCCACGGTAGTGGATTAAGTAATCTAGTTTTTTGTCAACCAAATACTAAAGTTATTGAGATTTGTTCCCCTAATTATGTTTACCCATGTTATTGGTTGGTTAGTAATATTTTAGAATTAGAATATCACTATATTTTAGGAGAAATTTTTGGTAGTAAAAGCGTTGATAATTTTCTATACCCTGATAGTCGCTTTGAAGATATTTACATTAATCCAGATAATTTAAAAGTATTTTTAAATGGTATTTAAGCAAAAGTTTTGATGCGATGGGGCTTAATAAATACAACCTGATCTTTTTAAGATTTAAAGAAGTAAATTGTTGTCTGCTCAAGTGAGCAATAATTGGTAAATTATTTTCTAAAGATAATTCTATTTGCACCTCAGCCCCTAAGTGAGTGATTCTTTTAATCGTGGTTTTCGTACTTTCTTTATCATCATCCGTTAATAAAATATCAACCTCATGGGGGCGCACAAACACTTCAGACTGTAAAAATTAGTCATCATGATTGACATTAACAAAAAGAGGAGTATGACTAGGTAAAATATTTACCTCCCCAATAAATTTCATCACAAAAGGTGAGGCAGGATGATCATAAATTTGGGCAGGAGTACCGATTTGTTCAATAACGCCATGATTCATCACCACAATTTCATCGGCTACTTCCATAGCTTCTTCTTGGTCATGGGTGACAAATACACTGGTAATATGGACTTCATCATGTAGCCTTCTTAACCATGCTCTCAAATCTTTTCTCACTTTGGCATCTAACGCCCCAAAGGGTTCATCCAATAATAATACCTGTGGTTGTACGGCTAAAGCACGGGCAAGGGCTACTCTTTGTCTTTGCCCTCCTGATAATTGGGATGGGTAGCGATCGCCCAAACCCTCTAATTGAATCAAATCAAGCAATTCAGCCACTTTATGTTTAACTTGATTTTTAGGTGTTTTACGAATCTGTAAACCAAAGGCAATATTTTCCCTAATGGTTAGATGTTTAAAGAGCGCATAATGTTGAAATACAAACCCAATATTACGTTTACGAATATCAAGATTAGTTGCATCTTTACCATTGATAATTACCTGACCACTATCAGGATTTTCTAACCCTGCAATTACTCTCAAAAGAGTTGATTTTCCTAAACCAGAAGGACCTAATAAACCTACCAAGGTATTAGGTTTTACCTCTAAGTTAATATCTTTTAGAGCCTCGAAATTACCGAAATTTTTGTTAACTTGATTGATAATAATACTCATTTTTTTGTTTTATATTGAGAGTTAAAGTTTTTTGTTTTAAATAAATGATCGTGTTAAAGGGGGATCAAATCTTGGTAAAATGTTCCAAAATTTCCTTAGCAACAAGAGTTACCACCGCCAACAACACCAACACCACCGAAGCCGCAAAAGCCGATTGACTTTGATAATTGCTATAAGCCAGTTCCACAAAAATCGGTAGGGATGGCGTTTTACCAATAATGTTGCCAGAAACAACGGCGATCGCACCATATTCCCCCATAGCCCTAGCATTAGTCAGCAAAACCCCATAGAGTAAACCCCAACGAATACTAGGAAGAGTAACCCGCCAAAAAATCTGTAAATCATTGGCTCCCAAACTTCTCGCCGCATCCTCCTGCTCACTACCAATCTCCTCCAATACAGGAATTACCTCCCTTGCCACAAATACCCCAAAGGTGAAAAAGTAATCTGAATACCAAAAGGAGTAAAAAACTGACCAATCCAACCATCCTCGCTATATACCGTTGCCAAGACTAAACCCGCCACTGTGGTAGGTAAAGCAAAGGGTACATCGATGGTGGCATCAATGATTTTTTTGCCCCAAAAGTCGTAACGCACCAATACCCAAGCAGTTAAAGTACCCATAACAGCGTTAATCAAAGAAGCAGCTAAGGCAGTACCAAAGGTAAAAATATAGGATGCCACAGCAACCTCCGCCGTTGCTTCCTGCCAAAAGTTTTCCCATCCTAAACTCGCTGACTCAAGTATTAACGCCATCATGGGAATGATCAAAATTACGGCAAGAAAGATGATTGTCACCGCCCAGGGGATGGAGAATTTGCGTAGAATATTTTTGATCGTGTCTTGATAATTGAATGGTGGTTGTTTTAAAGAACTAATCATGATTGTTTTTAGGGGAATAGTTTTCCATCGAAAATGTTTAATGGTTAATTTCCCACTCTCCCAAACTCCAAGAATCTTTTACTATTTGTTGACCGTTTCCTGTTTGACTCCAAACTTCTATATTTAAATCAGATAAGTAATTCAAAGCATTTTGAATTGCAGTTTTTTCCCCTGACAAGATATAGTTACTCTAAATGAAGATGAAACACTACCAGATTATAAAAGATTTATAGAATAGGGATTTTAGCTGGTGAAACTGTCTCAAAACTCACTTAAGTAACTATAAGGTTAAACCAGCCATCTTTATCCGCATATTCCCCTAACATGGCAGAGGTGATATTGACTTCTAAATTGTGCTTAGAAGCGAGGTCAACAATGATCGGTTTATCATGGTGGTTTGGGGGAATATGGATAGAAATTTTGATGGATTTTTTATCTTGAATATCTTGAGTCGTCATGGTTACTTTTCCTTAGCTGTAATGAAATTTGTAATTATTCCTGCCGAATTTTCGGCATACTGGTAGAGTCAGAATTTCGTAATTGTCCATTGTCAATTGTCCATTGCCCCTCATGACTCCCCTTTATCAACAACCTTGAACTATCTTCCCAAAAGAGCTTGATCAAAAATTGCCCCATCATCGAAAAATTCGGGCTGGGCTTGACTCCAACCGCCAAAGTCTTCAATGGTAAATAGATTTTCTACTACGGGGAAGCGATCGCCAAATTCCGCAAAAACTTCCTCATTAACAGGGCGAAAACCTGCCTCGGCAAAGGCTGTTTGGGCTTCGGGGGTGTAAAGAAATTCCACAAAAGCCTCTGCTACTTCCCTTGTACTTCGCATCCAAGCCAGATATGTTCGTTCATTGGCTAAATGATCTCTGATGCGCGAGGGATTTAATTTTGATTGTTTTTTCTCTGACAATCTGCTCATTTTTTTTGACGTATTTTTGGTTTGCGTCTGTCAATTGCAATAGAAATCATATACAATTCATTTACAATATTTTTTTGTGGAGAGATTTTAAGTTGACAAATATAGAATTAATTTCTTTAATCGCTATTTTTTTCTTTACTAGCGTCGTTGGAATAGTGACGGGCAGTAATTCTTTAATTACTGTACCTGCTATGTTGGAGTTTGATATTGATCCCGCAAAGGCGATCGCAACGAATATGTTTGCCTTAATATTTATGAGTATCGGCGGTACTATCCCTTTTCTAAAAAGTGATGTTTTAAAACGCCCAGACTTACCCCTGCTATCAGTTTTAACCGTTGTCGGCTCAATTTTGGGGGCTTTACTCGTAATTATCATTCCCTCTGATACCATGCCCTTACTCATCTCCATTTTCATGATTGCCGTTACCGTTTTCTCTGTTATTAACAAAAATAAAGGCATCGAAAAAATAGAAAAACCTAGCCCCACAGCTTTAAAAATCGGCTACGGTTTAACCTTTGGCTTAGGTATCTATGGTGGTTTTTTCAGTGGCGGTTACGTAACTACCTTAACGGCTAGTTTTATCGGCTTTTTTAATATGACATTTATAGAAGCTATTGCCATAACAAAGGTTTTGAATATCTTTTCCTCCATCATCGCTACCTTAATTTTTATGACTCAAGGATTAGTTGATTATCAACTAGGGATAATTTTGGGCATAACTATGTTTGTTGGAGCCGTTATTGGCGCTAAAGTCGTTACGAAAATGAGTAATTTATGGTTGCGGAGAATTTTTTTGGTGGTAGTAATCTTTTTGGCAGTGCGCAATTTATTGCAATGGATAAGTTAAATTTACGAAGGGAGATAACTGCATTTTATTTTGACATTAATTAAAATTCAACGCTGAATAGTCTGTAACTGTGGGAAAATATAGTTAGAAGATTAAATCAACTTATCGGGCAACAATGGCAAGAAAAAATTCTAGTGAATCAAACATCATTACTTTTTTAATCAATGACTCCTATTTGTTTAAAGGGTTAGATGAAAAAGAATTAACCTCCTTTTTGCCCCCTGAGAGTCTCATTAGGGAAAAATTATTTTCTAATCGCCCTGTTTTTACGGCATTTTCCCCTGATGAAGATTTGGATGGTCTTTACATAGTTTTGGAGGGTGGCCCTATAATATTACGTAGTAATCCCCTCGATCGCATTTTATCTATTACCTATAGTGGTGGGTGTTTTGGGATGCGTAGTTTACCATTTAGTTACGGTTTGGCTAGTAAAAGTTTTCCCAGTCTAGTGGAGGCTTATAAAACCACCTATGTAACCAAAATTCCCCTTGATGCCCTCAAACAAATTTATAATCACTTTGAAATAGTGGGCGATCGCTATGCTAAACTTTTTGAATTAAGGGAAAAATTTACTTATCACCTTCTCAACTGTAGTAGTTATCCTCCCCAAGCAGTGGCATCCCTTCTCAGAGCGTTAATTTATCAAGAAAGAGAATTGGAGAATCAACCCAATGAGAAAGATATTTATGTCCTTGACTTGGCAGTGGAGGTTATAGCCAAAGCCTGTCAGCTAAACCAGCGCACTGTGGAACAAGTTTTGAAAGGAATGCAGAAAGAAGGATTAATTAAGTTAGATAAAAATAACAGCACTTCTGATGATGTGATACACATTTTAGAACCAGAAGAATTAAAAGAAGTTTATAGTGCTACTAGGGATAAAGTTTCTTGGTGGCCTTTAAAATAGCAGAGAGGTAAAGCAAAGTTAATGGATGTAAGCAAGGATTTAAAACCCCTTGTTATAGTCATTTAACATAAAAATAGATAATAAAAAAAAGGGTTATACAGGGCAAGATATGCCCCTATAAAACTATTGTAAATAAGTATAACTTCTTAGATTGTGATCATAATTTTTGAGTAATAACTGTGATTGTTCAATGGTTAATTTATTCTCCATTAAAGCTGACTCAGTCAGACGACGTAATCTTTCCTGTAGCTCATCTGCTTTATATTCTACATATTCCAAAACATTGGCAACATTATCCCCTTTAACAATATACTGTAGCTGATAATTATAATCTTCATTGGCTAGATGAACTACATTTATATCCCCAAAAAGGTTATGTAAATTACCCATAATTTCTTGATATGAACCTACCAAAAACATCCCTAAATAATAGGGTTTATAATGGGGATTCTCTTGGTTATTATTAGTATTTTCTAACTTATGCAATTCTAAACTTTTTTTAACATCTAATAAGTCAATAAACTTATCTATTTTGCCATCACTATCACAGGTTAAATCTGCTAAAATTGCTTTTTCTGTGGGTTTTTCATCAAGACGGTGGATAGGCATAACAGGAAAAAGTTGGTCAATTGCCCAAGCATCGGGTGCTGATTGGAAGACAGAAAGATTGATATAGTAGGTAGAAATCATTAAATCAGCTAATTCCTCTAAGTCATCACTAACATAGGATTGATGCTTTGTGATGTCATAAATTTTGTGACCACAAGCCCAGTATATTTGTTCTGCTCTGGCTCTTTGGGTAAGGGTAAGATAACCAAAGTTGAATAGGCTGATAGCTTCGTCTTTAAATTGCACCGCATCATGGTACATTTCCTGATAGTTTTCTTCGTCAATGGATTCGTAGGTTTCCCACAGATTACGGATGAGGAGATGTTCTTTTTCTTTGACGGGTTCGGGTAATTTATAAGGGGGAGTGTTGCTGTTTACTACATTAAAGATTAACACGGAATGGTGAGAGGCGATCGCCCTTCCACTCTCACTAACCAAAATAGGAGGATGAATATTAGCCTCATCACAACAGTCTTTTATTCCTGCCACGATGTCGTTGGCGTAGTTTTGCATATTATAGTTTTTGGAGGCATAAAAGTTGGTTTTTGAGCCATCATAGTCCACTGCCAAACCTCCCCCTACGTCTAAATATTTCATTCCTGCACCCATTTCACACAGTTGTACATAAATTTGCCCTGCTTCCCTGATAGCGTCTTTGATGACGGCAATGGAGGAAATTTGTGAGCCGATATGGAAATGAAGTAGTTTAAGGCAGTGTAGTAAGTCTTTGTCTTTGAGGGTTTTATATACTGTTAAAATTTCAGGAATAGTGAGTCCAAATTTGGCTTTTTCCCCTGTGGAGTTACCCCAATGTCCACTACCTTTGGTTTTTAATTTTGCCCTCACCCCAATTTGAGGCTTAAGGTTTAATTTTTCTGATAACTCGATGGTAATAAAAAGCTCTTTTATTTGTTCGACAACGATAATTAAATTGTGTCCTAATTGTTGAGCCAAAAGGGCAGTTTCTAAATATTCTTTGTCTTTATAACCATTACAAATTAATAAGGTTTCCCCTGTTTTATCAATGTCAAGGGTAGCTAAAGCAATCATTAATTCTGGTTTTGAGCCTACTTCTAAACCAAAATGGTAGGGTTTTCCATAATCAACAAGGGCTTCTACCAACTGCTTATGCTGGTTACATTTAACGGGATATACACCCCTATATATATTGGGATAGTTGTAACGGGCGATCGCCTCGTCCATACATTGATGTAATCGGGCTAATCTATCAGCTAAAATGTCCGAAAAGCGAATTAATAAGGGTAAATTAACATCTCTTTTTTTGAGGTTTTCTACTAACTCAAATAAATCTAATTTTTTCTCATCTCCTCGGGGGGATACGGTGACGTTACCCGCTTCATTAATGCCAAAATAAGGATGTCCCCATCCTTCTATATGATATAGCTCAGAGCTATGGGCGATCGACCAATTTTCTGTCATTCTTAATATTTTTTTGTGCAAAAAGCCTTCTATTTTAATTGTCAATTGTCTATGGTTAATTGTCAATTTTTCTTGATTTATTACTGCGCAACTGCCCACAAGCGGCATCTGCTTCCAAACCACGGGAATAACGGACACTAACAGCGATTTTGTGTTGCTCTAGTATCTGGGTAAATTCCTTAATTCTTTCGGGGCTAGGGCGTTGATAATCGGCTTCGGAGATTGGGTTATAAGGAATCAGATTCACATGGGTTTGAAACCCCCTTATTTGCCTTGCTAATTCGTGGGCGTTTTCGGGTAAGTCGTTGACTCCTGAGAGCAAAATATATTCAAATGTTACCCTTCTTCCCGTGGTGTTTACATATTCCTTACAATCGGCTAACAGTTGACTGAGGGGATAATGGACAGCCCCGGGGATTAAACTTTCCCTTAGTTTTTGGTTAGAAGCATGGAGACTAACGGCGAAGGTAATTTGCAGTTTATGCTCGGCTAATTCCAAAATTTTGCGGGGTAAACCCACGGTGGAAACCGTCAAGTTACGAGCGCCGATACCCACATCTTGATTAATGGATTCAATGGCTTTGATGACTTCAGGAAGGTTTAATAATGGCTCACCCATGCCCATAAAAACCACATTAGATACCCTTTGCCCAAAGTCTTCTTGGACGGTTAAAATTTGGTCAATGATTTCATGGGCTTTAAGGTTGCGGGTAAATCCTTCTTTTCCTGTGGCACAAAAATCACAGCCCATCACACACCCTACCTGAGAGGATACACAGACGGTGAGACGTTTAGCGGTGGGAATACCTACGGCTTCGATGATTAAGCCATCTTTTAGTTTTAAAAGGTATTTTCTCGTACCGTCGGGAGCAGTATTGTAATAGTCAATGTGCGATCGCCCGATGTCGTGATTTTGATTTTCCTCGCGCCATTGTTTAGGAAAAACAGTAATATCTAAAAGTGACCTTGCCCCTTTTTGGTATAACCACTGATACAATTGTTTTCCACGATAGGATGGTTGTCCCTGTTGTTGTACCCAATCCGTAAGTTCGGGTAAAGATTTTCCTAATAAAACTTCTGTCATCGATTTTGACTATTTAATAACAATCCAAATAATTAGCATTTACCCACCCAGTACGATTATTTACCGCACTATTGGGGCCATTAACCACAGTCACTAAATACCAAGGACTATTACCCCTGATATATTGAACCGTATTACCATTGTTTAAACCTGCAAAGGATTCTCCTCCGGGGGAATGTCTTACCGCTAGTTGTCCTGTCCTAATATTAGTAACATAACATAGTCCAGCCCTAACCCCTGATCCTCTATGTACATTTTCAAAACGGATTTGACTATGGTGAATATACCCTGTTGTACCACAAGCGTCTGTGACATACCAACCGTTATTTTCTCCATAGATATTAATAACTCTGATGTTTCTGACTCTACAAATTATTCTACCATTGGGGGTTGCTCTTACGTTAGAAGGAGGAGCATTTACTACGGCTCTGTTATTTTGTGCGAGGGCGGGAGGGTTGAGTTGAATGGCATTGGGCAACAACAAACCTGCGAGGGCAGTGGTTGATATTAATGCTGTTTTAAGAGTTGCTGAGAGAATTTTATTCATGACCAAAATGTCTCCTGATACGATGGATGGAATATGATGTTTTTTCTACTTATCACCACGGCTAGAAACATATTTTTGGGTCATTTTATTTTGTTAAAAGGGTGTCAAAACTTTTACTAATCATCTTGTCTAAAATTTAGCTTTTCTCTCTTAATGGTGATTGAGATGGTCAATATTTAAATTTTTGCCCAAAAAAAACTTTTGTTGTGATAATAAATAAAAAGCACAAAATATGTAGTATTTTATTTATTGAATAAAAACTAACTATACTACCTTTATTAGTATAACATTTGTTCGTTGATAATACTTTGTTATTACAGTATTTTCATAAAAATTTAATTATTTTAACCATAATATTAGTATTCCCATTAATTAAACCTTTATTTAAGAAAATAACAAGATTAAATTGCTTTCATGTTGATTCTCAATCCATGGTAGCGATAAGATAGGAGATGTTCTGTTATCTTAGATAGTCTGCTATAGATAAGATTATCTTTTCAATTTATTGTTATTATTTTTAGAAATTTATGAGTAAAGTAATCGAAATTCAAGACTCTCAGTTTAATGATGAAGTGGTTAAGGCTGATGAGACGGTTTTGGCTTATTTTTGGGCATCTTGGTGTGGCCCTTGTCAGTTGGTTTCTCCTTCAGTCAGTTGGGTGGCTGAAAACTATAGCGATCGCCTCAAGGTGGTAAAATTAGAGGTGGATGCTAGTCCTGATAGTGTGGCAACCTGTAAAGTTGAGGGGGTTCCTGCCCTGAGAATTTTTAAAGAGGGTAATATTGTTAGCTCTTATGAAGGGGCTATTGGTAAGCAGAAGTTACAGGAATTTGTGGACTCTGCTGTCTAATTTTTGTTGATAATCTGTCGCTAACGTTTGGAAATATTTAGACAAGGGGTTTAAACCCCTTGTTAGGGTAAAGGTATATAGATAAAGTAACCTAATTTAAATCTTAAAATCATCACAAAATAATGGAATTAGCTAAGAGGATTAAACCATTAAAGAGCAATGTTTTTGCTGATATGGATAGGGCGAAAACAGAAGCCATAAAAAATGAAAAAAAATTAATTGATTTGTCTCTTGGTTCGGCGGATTTACCCACTCCTAAACATATTTTAAAGGCGATCGCCTCTTCCCTCAATAATGGTGCTAACCATGGTTATTTATTACACCGAGGAACCCTAGAATTTAGGCAGGTAATAGCTCAATGGTATGAGCAAAGATTTGGGGTAAAAGTTGATCCAGATATGGAAGTTTTGCCCCTCATTGGCTCCCAAGAAGGCACAGCCCATTTACCTCTAACCGTATTAAATGAAGGAGATTACGCCCTTGTACTAGATCCTGGTTATCCTTCCCACGCAGGGGGAGTGTATTTAGCAGGGGGACATATCTATCCTATGCCCCTCTTGGCAGAAAATGACTTTTTACCCCAATTTGAGGAAATTCCTGCGGATGTTTTGTCTCGCTCAAAAATGATGATTTTGAGTTATCCTCATAACCCCACAAGTGCGATCGCCCCTAAAAGTTTTTTTGAAAAAGCCGTTAATTTCTGTAAGCAAAATAATCTAGTGTTAGTCCATGATTTTCCTTATTTAGACATTTATTTTGAGGATAAAATTCCTCCTTCAATCTTAGAATGTGACCCAGAAAAACAAGTTTCTATTGAATTTTTTACCTTTTCCAAATCCTATAATATGGGAGGATTTAGAATTGGTTTTGCCATCGGTAACAGTGAACTAATTACCGCCCTAAGACAAGTAAAATCTGTGGTGGATTTTAACCAGTATAAAGGCATCTTAGAAGGCGCCATGGTAGCCCTCACATCATCCCAAGAATGTGTCCAAGAAACCGTTGATATTTACCGCCAGAGGAGAGATTTTCTTGTCAAAGCCCTCCATAAAATTGGTTGGGAAGTAAATAGCCCCAGTGCAACCCTTTATCTCTGGGCAAAATTACCCTCTCCTTACGAAAAAGACTCCATTAAGTTTTGCGTTGATTTAGTCAAACAAACAGGGGTAGCCCTTTCCCCTGGGGCGGGATTTGGGAAGCAAGGGGAAAGTTATGTAAGGTTTGCCCTCGTGCAATCTTTAGAGGTTTTACAAGAAGCGGTAGATAGAATCGGAGTTTTCCTTCACACCATGGACAAAAGCAAATTATTGTGAGATCATGGAGGAAGAATAATTTAAAAATTCGTCTTAATATTATGGGACGATAATATCGATTTAATACATTTATAACAAAAAACTGGAGAAAGTAAAAATGGACTGGAGAATTGTTGTTGTATTGTTACCTCTAGGAATTGCTGCAGGTTGGGCTGTTTTTAACATTGGTGCCGTGGCTATTAGTCAGTTACAAACCATACTTGCTAAACGCAATGAGCAAGGCTAAGTAGATAATTGAGCATGGATAATTGAGAATGGATAATGAAATTCAATTTTTTGTTTATTCTTAGTTGTCCATATAATTTTTAAAGTATCAATAAATTATTGAAATTAAAAAAGTTTAAAACTGACAAGGGTTATGAGAAAACTTTATGACCATTGATAAATATCACCATTCCCTGTTGCCTATTCCCTATTCCCCATTTGTTTGTGAAAAATATAATTCAACAAGATACCATAGTGGCGATCGCCTCGGCGGTAGTACCAAATCAAGGTAGTATTGGTATAGTAAGATTGAGCGGTGTTGATGCCCTAGACATTGCTCAAAAAATATTTAACCCCCAAGGGAAAACAAAATGGCAATCCCATCAAGTCATTTATGGTTACATAAAAAACCCCCTTACCGATAAATTAGTGGACGAAGCATTATTAATCTATATGCAGTCTCCTCGCTCGTTTACTCGGGAAGACGTGATAGAGTTTCATTGTCATGGGGGCATTATCCCCGTGCAACAGGTATTAGAATTATGTTTAGAATATGGGGCAAGGTTAGCCAATGCGGGGGAGTTTAGTTTACGGGCTTTTCTCAATGGTAGAATTGACTTAACCCAAGCCGAAAGTATTGCCGAAATGGTGGGGGCAAAATCTGCCCATGCTTCCCAAGTTGCCCTCGCAGGATTGCAAGGAAAACTAGCCCAACCCATTCGAGATATGCGTCACAATCTTCTCGATATTTTGGCGGAGGTGGAAGCAAGAATTGATTTTGAGGACGATTTACCCCCCCTCGATGAAGGGCAAATTATTAAGGATGTCGAGAAAAATTTAACGAAGATAAAACATATTTTAGCCACCAAA
Organism: Cyanobacterium sp. HL-69; assembly: GCA_002813895.1. Lineage (NCBI taxonomy): Bacteria > Bacillati > Cyanobacteriota > Cyanophyceae > Chroococcales > Geminocystaceae > Cyanobacterium > Cyanobacterium sp. HL-69. The sequence goes on from CP024912.1 coordinate 1,347,340, forward strand.
GACCAAGGGGAATTGTTACGTAGTGGTTTAAAGGTTGCCATTGTCGGGCGCCCCAATGTGGGTAAGTCTAGTTTGTTAAATGCTTGGAGTAAGAGCGATCGCGCCATAGTCACCGATCTACCTGGAACCACCAGGGATGTGGTAGAATCTCAGCTAGTGGTAAATGGTATCCCTATCCAAGTATTAGACACCGCAGGAATTAGGGAAACAGAAGACACAGTGGAAAAAATCGGCGTAATGCGCTCTCTCAAAGCCGTAAATCAAGCTGACTTGGTACTTTTTACCATCTCTGCCGAAACGGGCTGGGTAGCCGAAGATGAGGAAATTTATCAACAAATAAAACACCTCAACCTTATTCTGATAGTTAATAAAACAGACATTACCACGGAAAATTTACAATATCCTTCCGAAATAAAACAGATAGTTAAAACCGCCGCCACTATCAATCAAGGCATTAGTGACTTAGAAAACGCCATCATCAATTCTGTAGAAACAGGAAACACCCAAGCCCAAGATTTAGACATCGCCATCAACCAAAGACAAGCGGCAGCCCTCACCCGTGCCAAAATTGCCCTCTCTCAGGTAGAAGAAACCATCAATAATCAACTACCCCTCGATTTTTGGACTATTGATTTACGCATCGCCATCCAAGCCCTAGGGGAAATTACTGGGCAAGAGGTGACAGAGTCTGTTTTAGATCGAATTTTTAGCCGTTTTTGTATCGGAAAATAAGTAGGGTTTGATAATTAGGAATTAAGAATAATGAGGTTTATTCAGCCTACCCCAGCTACTTAAACCCATTACCTAGCAACTAACACCTATTAAGTTTTAATTCATATCATTTTCATCCTCAGTTATCTTAGGTTAAGATTAGGTTAAGGAATGGTTCAGGATAGATTAATCCAAAATTAACCTTAAAAGATAGTAAGAAGGTAAAGTCAATTATGAAAAATCTTTCCAAAACTTCTCAAACTGATTTTCTTTGTCCAAAAACTCCATACCATGGACAAGATTATTTGCAAGGGTTTATCTTTAACAATAACTTGCAGGAGTTTACCCACCGAGTAGGTTATATCTCGGCATTACATAGCAATGGTAAACTATCATCTCAACAAGCCTATCGGTATATTGAGCAACTTTGGGAAAAAGTAGAGCTTTCATCCCCAAAGCCCCGACGCTCATCAAAATAGGTGTAGTTGCAACCGTTTTCTTTCCAATAATCCCTTAAGTCATGGTGAGGGGTATGAAGACTTGCTTTGGCTTGATAAAGGATTACTTTGCGATGGTTGCCAATAAATATTCTTTTGCTAGAGTCAACGGTAATCAGTGTGCCTCCTAATACTCTGATGAAGGTTTCAAATCTTTCTATCATGGAGTATTCAACTGTTTCCAGAATAAAAAAACTTCCGCTACAAATCAGATGTTTACTTTTTATCCATGTTTGTAGTTTGCGGATTGCTGTGGATTGACTAATTTTTTTATCCTTATTCGAGACTCTCATTATGATAGGTTCAATTTTTTAAATGCTAGGTTACGAAGATTAACTAGGGAAAAATAGGATAATCAATAATTATTTATCATCAATTATCAATTATCCTTAAGTTACACAAGGTTAGTTTATAGGGGTAATAGATGCGATCGCAGCACCTTGTTTATGAATTCTTTGATACAATTCAGATAACTGACTATAAGAAACCATGTGAACTTTATTAGGACGAGAGAATTTAGGTATCCGATTAAAGGTTTTAGCACGGTAGCCAGTCACTTCTACACGGAAAATTCTGCCGTCTTCATCGGCACCCACTCCTTGACGGGTAGCTGAATCAAGGGGAGTGTCTTGGTATGCCCAACCAGCGCCTGCAGCACCCCCAGAAGGAGGAATCACAGATATGGGGGTTTGGGTTAAAACACTTTTATGAATAATGGCAGAGTTTAGATTAGTACCATAATCACTACTAGCTACCCCACGATTCATGGCAAAACTGTGGGTAAATTCTACCATGGTGCGATTATTGTCGGTTTTGTAGCCACGGAAGTAAGGCACGATGTCATCCCCAAATGCCTCGGAATATTCTGGACTATCGATATAAGCGTCAATATCTGCCTCATATCCATAGTTATCGAGAATATCGCTATGGAATCTCATTTCATCTTGGTTTTCAGGGGTGCGCCCTAAAAGATGTTTGAAGTTTAACTCCGTAAAACGATAGCGGGGGCAGGTTTCAAAGAAACGACGACGATAAGCGTCAGAATTGGCGATCGCCCGTACTAAGTCTCTGACAGTCAATTGGCGATTGCGAAAACGAGACTCGGCATTCACCACTCGCTCACTTTTCATCACATAAGAATTACCTAAAACCTGACGATAAACGGCATTAATAATTTGTTTAGTGCGCTCATCAGAATCATTAGGCTTTCTTTCTATAATGTTGTCTTCTTCGTAAAAACTTAAGCCTAAGTTAGCACTTCTTTCTAAAGACATTTATCTTTCTCCTGTGTGTGTGGATTAATATGTTTTTAAGTTTTGTTACAAAACTTTACATCTTAGCCACAAGTATCTGTTTAATTAGTTGTTTACTAATCAAAAAAAGACCTTGTAAATGGGTAGATAATAAAAGGTTGTAAGCCTCTATATATAAAGGTAATGGTTGATTTTACCATTCTATATTTTGGCGAATAAAGGTGTTTTTGCTATATGTTCAGTTTTACAAACTGACAAGTCATTTATACAATGAATTGATTCTTTTTATTATCAAGAATTGTAAATAACTTTACAAAAAAAAATCGATTTTTGGTGGTTATCCTCGATACTTTTGGCAAAACTTAACATTCCCTTAGTATTTCTTTACAAAAACCTAGGAATAGGGAGCGATGATGATAATAATTGAGAGTCAAAGTTGTTTACAAATAACTAGGGTGCGCTGAATAAGCAAAGATAGCAAAACCTCATTATTCTCAATTCCCAATTACTCTAACCCCTTGGCTAAAAAAGAAGTAGCATCCTTTGCATTCATGGGTTTACCAAAGTAGTAACCCTGCATCGTGGTGCAATTCAAATCAACTAAAAGTTTTAGTTGCCCGGGAGTTTCGATGCCTTCGGCAACCACTTGCAAATTCATTCCCTTACCGAGGGTGACAACCGCAGAAATGATGGCCAAATCTTCTTGTTTATTTTTTAATTCTCGGACAAAACTTTGGTCAATTTTTATTTTAGAAAAAGGAAATTTTTTTAAATATCCTAGAGAAGAATAACCCGTGCCAAAATCATCCATAGCCACGATGATTCCTAATTCATTTAGTTGAGTTAGTATAGTTTTCGCTAAATCAGGATTTTGGATAATACTACTTTCTGTGATTTCTACCTCTAAAAATCTAGCAGATAAATTATTTTTTTTGAGGATTGTGGCAATGGTATAAACTAGATCTTGTTGCTGAAATTGTCGAGCTGAAATATTAACAGCAATTTTAAGGTCAGAGTATCCTAAATCATGCCATTTTCGATTTTGCTGACAGGCTTTTTCCATTACCCATTCTCCAATAGGACAAATTAACCCTGTTTGTTCGGCAATAGGTATAAAATTATTAGGGGCAACCCTACCAAGGAGAGGATGATTCCAGCGAATTAGCGCTTCCATGCCTACAATTTTTTTCTTGACAATGTCTATCTGGGGTTGATAATACAATTCAAATTCTTGATTATGGAGAGCATCATATAAGTAACTTTCTATTTGTAACAACTCGGTGTGTTGTTGATTCATGAAAGGTTGGTAGTATTGATAGCCATTCCCTCCTAATTCTTTGGTGCGATAGAGGGCTATATCGGCATTTTTTAATAGGGTATCAGGGTTGTCTCCATCTTGGGGATAAACAGAAATACCAATGCTGAGACTGGCATAAAGTTGAAACTCTAAAATCTGGAAGGGTGTTTTCAGGCTGTCTAAGACTCTTTGGGCTACCCTTGCTACTTCTGCATTAGTTTCTATGTTGGTGATGAGGATTGTAAATTCATCTCCTCCCCATCGGGCAATGGTATCTACGTTTCTCAGACATTTTTGTAATCTTTCGGCTACGTTTTGTAAAAATTGATCTCCAATTTGATGTCCTAGGGTATCATTTATATTCTTGAAACGGTCTAAATCGATAAATAATATGGCTATTTTTTGTTCATAAGTACGGGCATTGGCGATCGCCCTGTACAATTGGTCATTAAAGAAATTACGATTGCCCAATCTCGTCAATAAATCATGGGATGCCTGATAACGCAACATCTCTTCAGATATTTTTCTTTCAGTAATATCCCTCACTGCATAACAGATAATCTCTTTGGCACTATAAAAAATCATACTAATGTTGACTTCCACAGGAATCAAATTACCGTCTTGACAACGGTGGAGAGACTCCTGCACCAAATCCAATCGATTATGGTAAATTTTATCGATAATACTATCGGTAATATCCTTGTCAACGGCAATCAAATCATAAATCTTAAGGTTTAAAATTTCTTCACTGAGATAACCCGTTAAACTACAATAGGCACTATTTGCTTCTAAAATCTCCTTTGTGATAGGATCAACTAAAATAATCCCTTCTGATATTTGTCTTACCACTGCCCGATATTTTTCTTCACTTTCCTGTAGGGCTTTTTCTACCTGATTATGATTGGTAAAATCAAATATGTGACTAACAATATTGTCATTATCACTTACATAAGCTGATTGAGTATATCCATGATTATCATAGTTTACTTCACGAATTAAAATATCTTCTTGAGTTTTGGTGACTTCTTCTAAAAGATTAGTTAAAAAAGGATTATCTTCTGGATTGAGTAAAAGACTGGGAAAAAACTCTTGAAAAAAGCCGTTTGTTTTAGTAATCATTCCCTCCAAATCTATTTCAATGATGGAATGGGATAATCTTTCTTTTTCGTTATGAATTAACTTCAATACTTCCTTGATTAAATATAGTCTTTCTTTTTTAAAATTAGTGGGGGTAGATTCATAATCATTGTCTGTTATTAGGGTATCTTGAGAAGTGATTTCATCGTCATCATCATCATCCTGAGAAGTAGTTACTAAAGGTTGTCTTTCATCCTCATCTTGATTATCATCTAAGTTTATTAATTTATAGGATAGTAGTACTTTTTGCCCCCCAATAGATACTGTATCTCCCGATTGCAATTCATGGGATAAACATTTTTTTCCGTTTATGTATAAACCATTGGCACTTCTGTTTCCCTTCAAGTCTCCGTCAATAATCCAGAATACTTTTTTATCTTTACTTTCCTTGTATTTTACGGGTAATATGGTGCAGTGATACCGAGAAATAGTAGAGTCATGAATTACGATAGCATTGCTAGAATGACGACCAATAGAGTAAACTTCATTTTTTAGAATGATTGATTTTTGTTGATTGTTATATTCTATGGTTACTAGATGTTGAGAGTCTTTACTTAGGGCAATCATAATAAATCTATCGGGGAAGGTTTAGTGGTTGTTTCAACATAAACGATTCGTTAACATGACAAAAAATAATTAAAAATATATTAAATTAATCTTGATGAGATTAACTGACATTAAATACAGTTTAATTGATATTTTGTTTAATAATTTTAGGGTTATTTTTGATTTAATAATAAAAGGAATATAATTTTATTTTATTTAACTTTTACAAGACAAAATACGATAACTCAAAGATTATTTACAATGCCATAGAAAATTGGGAATCCGTAAAACCTTTGAGGGGGGTTTGTTTTTCTCTGTCACTGAGATTTTTTCCTTGTAATAATATCCCAAAACCTCCTAAACCTTGAGGATTTATTAATTCGTGGAGTTGATTACGCCGTTGCCACAATTCTGATAGTAATATTTTATCATTGGATAACCCATAAAGGCGATCGCCCAGTCCTAAGCCCATTAAAAATAATGCCTGTTGGGTAAAGCCTATCTTATCTAAACTAAAAATTTCCCCTACTTTTTTTAGGGCCGTAAAGTTAACATGGCTAGTAATATCTTGACATCCAACATTGACATAAGGATTATTATGATGACGATGTTGATAATAACACTTCAAAGTACCCTCATATCTTTGGGGATGATAATACTTTTGGGCATCATAACCATAATCCACCGTTAAAATATAGCCTCGTTGGAGTTTATGGTTAATTTTTTCTAAAATTTCCAAAGATAACAGATTAACTTCTGTTTGATAATTATGGGGGTAATTATCCCCTCTCAAATCAACCTGAGTCATCGTTAAATATTCTTCAATCTTATCACTAGAAAAATTATCATATATTTCCTCTAGTTTCCCGTCATTAACAGTTACAAAAATTTCCTTCAATTCATCCCCATGTTTAATGATACGGTGAATAGGCAAAGCGTCCATCAATTCATTACTAATAAAACAACCAACAATAGATTCTGATTCAATTTCTTGCCAGTTTTTCCACAATACAGGATATTTTTCTGGGCTAATAATTTGTTGTTGTTTTTCTTTTAAGCTATCTGATTTTTCAATAATAAGATATTGAATATTTTCATAAAAAATATTATTTTCTTTTTGTAGATAATCCAAAATAATTTTGGCTAATATCCCTTCTCCTGCACCCATTTCTACCAGTGTAAATGGTTTTGGTTGTCCTAAAACTTGCCAAAACTCCTCTAGTTGTCTAGCTAATAATTCTCCAAAATCCGCAGAAATAGAAGGGGAAGTAAAAAAGTCTCCGTCGGTGCCAATGGCGATCGCCTTTGAGCTATAATAACCATATTGCTTGTCATACAGACACATATCCATATATTCAGCAAAAGTTATTTGTTTGTGTGGGGAAGTATTAATCTGAGCGATAATTTTGTCAAGCAACAAAGAATTATGGGAATTTTGCAACATAAAACATGGAAACACTGAAGAGTCAACGAAGAATAAGAAAACGTTACTTAACTTACACTCATTGTAAAGGTAATTTTACCAAAAAAACCATCATAATTTATTAAATTAATAAGGACTTTATATTTCACCCTAATCTTCAATCGTCCATGGTACATTATCCATGGTTAAACATTTTACTTCCTATGACACGGAAAATTAAAAACAAGAAAAAAACTTTAAAAACTTATTTCTTTCTTTTCTCTATAACAACCATTTCCCTAATAGGATATTTTTATGTAGAGTCAAAACTGATTGCACAAAATACCGCAGAAGAATTACAACAGGCAAAGATAAAAAAAATAGCTGAATCTGTAACCGTTACCATCTCTCCAGTTAATACTAATATGAATATTGGAGGCTCAGGAGTATTAATAAATCAAGAAAATGATAGCTATTATGTAATTACCAATAACCATGTCGTCGAAGATATAACCATCCCCTACCAAATCAAGACTAATCAGGGCAACACTTATTCCGCACAAATCATCGCCCAAAACAATGAAGATTCTATGGTGGATGATTTAGCCCTGCTCAAATTTTCCTCCGCCATCAAGTATCAACCAGTCACCCTGAGTGAAGATGAAGATATTACTAACAATCAATTAATCATTGCCAGTGGATTTCCCTTTAATGAAAAAGGAATTCAATCACCGCAAATAAAACATACCATCGGCACCATAAAAATTATCCTCAATCAACCCCTAAAAGGAGGTTATCAATTTGGTTATACCAATGAGATAAATAATGGCATGAGTGGGGGGGCAATTTTAAATAGTAACGGTGAATTGATAGGCATCAATGGTTTGGGAAAATATCCCGCCATTGGCAATCCCTATATTTATCAAAACGGTGTAGAAATTACTAATATTGCATGGGAAACTATGAGCGAAATGAGTTGGGGTATTCCTATTAAATCTATCAAACTATTCTTCTCTCAAACAAATTAATTTTAATAAGTAAGTCGGCATAATTAACAAGGGGCCTCGCGCCCCTTGCCCCTACCTTGTATATTTCAGAGGCTGCAACTTATTATTTCTCTAGCTAATGCCATATAACTTGATAATGAGGAGAGGAATTAAAAAAGTAAAACAAATCGTTAATGGTAAACCCACTCGAGTATAATCGAGAAACTTGTAACCTCCAGGGGCATAAACCATAGTATTAGTTTGATAACCAATGGGGGCAAGATAACTATTAGAAGCCGCAAAAGTTACCGCATACATAAAAGCAAGGGGATTTAAACCCACAATTTCTGCAACCTTAACCGCAATGGGAATCATCAACACCACCGAAGCATTATTCGACAATACTTCCGTTAATAGACAAGTTGCCAGATAAAACAACACTAAAATCCAATAACCAGGTAAACTACCCCCAATATTTAATAAATTATCTGCTAACCATTCATTGGTGCCAGAATTATCCATGGCAATACCCAGAGGAATTAAACCTGCCAAAAGAAAAATAATATCCCAACGCACTGCCCCATAAATTTCCCCCGGCTTCAGACAACCAGTGATAACCATTAATACTACCCCCGTTAAACTGGTAACCAAAATAGGTGCTAAGTTTAACCCGGCGATCGCAATTACCCCTACAATAATAGTAAGGGCAATACTAGCCTTATCAGTGCGTAAACCTTCCCTATCTTTTTCCTCCAAAACCAATAACTCTCTAGTGGTTTGTAAACCGATAAAACTTTCCTTGGGCGCTTGCACTAATAATAAATCACCAAATTTGAGAGGAGTTTTCCCCAATCTTTCCCTAATTAATTCTTGCCCTCTTCTGATAGCCAAAACAGTGCCATTATAACGTTGTCTAAATCTTAAATCCTTTAAAGTCGTACCAATCAAACGAGAATTTGAAAGTATTAAAACTTCAGCAATTTTTTCCTCTTGAATAGAGTCATCATCCTCTAATTTATTAGAGCTAAATTTAAAGTCAGCTAATATTTCTACCCCCCTTTCATCCTTAATATTAAGTAAATTAGTACGACTACTTCTTACCAGTAAAATATCGCCCACCGACAAAACTTTATCCGCCAAAGGAGGGGCAAAATGAGTGTCATTACGGATAATTTCTAACACATCTAAATCAAACTTTCTTTGAATTTGACTACCCCGTAAAGTCTGCCCAATTAAACTAGAATTAGGAGGAATAATCATCTCACTTACATATTCTTTGATTTCATAATCATCACTCAAAGATTCTCCTCCAGGGGGTTTTCGAGCGGGTAAAATTCTAGGGGCAAAAATACTCAAATAAGTTAAACCGATAAAAAACACGGGTAAACCTAATTTTGTAAACTGAAAAATAGTAAATTCAGGATACCCCAATTGTACGGCTACCCCACTGGCTAAAATATTAGTAGAAGTACCAATTAAAGTAATTAATCCTCCTAAAATAGTAGCAAAAGAAAGGGGGATTAATAGTTTTGAAATAGATACTTTTGTTTGTTTACTCCACTGTTCAATTATCGGTAAAAATATCGCAACTACTGCAGTATTATTAATAAAAGCACTGATGGAGCCTACTATGCCACCCATGACAAAAATCTGTCGAGAAGGATGATTTCCTCCCCATTTTATTAACCAATCTCTTACAATATTTAAAATTCCTGTCCTAGTAATTCCTGCACTTAAAATAAACATTGCCATCACCGTAATGGTAGCAGAATTGCCAAATCCTGATATTCCTTCATCGGGAGATACTAAGCCGAATAACATTAAAATAATGGCAACGGAAAGGGCTGTCAAGTCCACGGGCAACCACTCGCAAATAAATGCTGTAAGAGTTAAAATCAAAATACTAATGGTTAGGAATATCGGTGATATTTCGGGCATTTTATTATTTATTTTTTGTAGGTAATTAGCTATTAAGAATTGAGTTAAAGCGTTTAATAGTGTCTATGAAAGTTTTTTAAGTATTTCATATTAGTAATAATTTAAATTAGTTATCATATATTATTTATATAAAAAACAACTATATTTTAAACAAATCATATATATATAGCAATTATCATGGTTACGGGGTACAAAATGATCCCCCCAAATCCCCCGCAAATTCGGGGGACTTGAGAATAATAAATGTATCTCATAATTATAAAAAACGCTATAGGTAATGACTGTTAATGTTACATTATTAAAATATTTTACTCAAAAAAATGAGAAAAACTTTCTTATCCTTGTTAAATAGACATAGATATAACTCTATTTTTGGGTTTTGTTCCACCCTTTGCAAAATGCAATGATATTATAACCAATTAGTTAAAATATTCGCAAAAAAAACAAATTTATGTTATGAGAAAATGTCTTTAAAAAACTTAATTCTTTCCTCTTTTGATTCTGGTCCAAAATTCCATAAACTTTCATAAAAAAAGAAGGAAACCCCCCAATAATTTTCTGCACGGGTACTATTAATTTGTTGTTTTATCATGTCTAATGGCACTTGTCGCCCTTTTAAACCGCTCAAAAGTGCGATCGCACTGGGGATATTATTTTTAGCATTTTGGATGTCTTTTTGGAGAATTTCTCTGTTAAAAGCAATCATATTATCCCGATATACCTGCAATAACAACTCATCAATCAAGCCCATTTTTTCCCATGTTGCCCAATCTAGTAAATATTGTTCGAGGGAAAATTCTTGGGGATTAGGAGAAATAGAGATAACTACATCAGGTTTAATCGCTTTAATTTGACTATGAAGAGTTTGCAGATACTCCGTTATCTTATCCGCACGCCACTGTATCCATTCAGCATTAAGGGCATTGGGAGGGGGCAACTTGCCATTATGCTCTTGACGGTATAATCTGACTGTATAAGGATCATAACCCAATTCCGAAGGATAGCCAAAATGATCATCGAATTGGATACCATCAATGTCATAGTTGCGGACAATTTCCAACACTAAATCACTGATAAACCCTTGTACTTCAGGATGGAGAGGATTTAACCACACCCTCTCATGCACTCCCCCTTCTAACCATATCTCCGTTTTGTCAATGCGTCGGGTAATCCAATGGGGATGTTTTTGGGCAAGAAGAGAGTCAGCAGGTGCCATAAAACCAAATTCAAACCAAGGAATTACCCGTAGTTTCTTTTCATGTCCTTCGGTTATAATTTCCTGTAATACATCCCTATGCTGTAAGCCCTCCGTAGGATCTAATTTTACCCCTGTGGCTTGTTGGTTAACCTCGCTAGGATAAAGGGTGTAGCCCCAATTCCAGACGGTGGGATAAACAGTGTTAAAGTTGGCATCCGCCAAAAGTGCGATCGCCCCTTGGGTATTTTCTGCACTAAATAAAACATCACTATCGATATTAGTTAACCATACCCCCCGAATTTTATCCTCGGATATAGACTGAGAATAAACCCCCAAAGGCATTATCACAGATAACCACAACGCACATAAAAACAAGAAAACTGACTTTAGCTTCATAAAAAATACATACTCATTAAGTCAGGGAAACAATCAATAATTAACTTATTTTTACCATTCCCCATTATCCATTGCCAATTTTTAGATAGCATTCACATTGGCTAAAGTTTCAGAGACAACAGAATTTTCATAATGTGCCGAAGCATTAACAGGATAAAAAGGTTGATGGAGACTAATTAAATTAGCAAGGGTTTTTTTCAACTGAGTGCGAGGCACAATGGCATCCACAAAACCATGCTTTAATAAATATTCAGAAGTTTGGAAATCATCAGGTAACTTCTCTCGTAAAGTTTGTTCAATTACCCTTCTTCCAGCAAAACCAATAGTAGCGCCAGGCTCTGCCAAAATCAAATCCCCTAACATGGCAAAACTTGCGGTAACTCCCCCCGTAGTAGGATGACTGAGAATGGGGATATATAATAATTTCTTTTGTTTATGACGCTCTAGCGCCCCAGAGATTTTCGCCATTTGCATCAAACTTAACATACCCTCTTGCATCCTCGCACCCCCAGAAGCACAAACGATGATTACAGGTAAACCGTTGGCGGTGGCATACTCAATCAAGCGGGTTAATCTTTCCCCTACCACAGAACCCATACTGCCCCCCATGAAGCGAAAATCCATCACCCCTAGGGTAAAAGGTAAACCGTCAATTAAGCCCTTTCCTGTCTGCACAGCATCGCTTAGATTGACCTTTTGTTGTAGTTCCTTGATGCGATCAGCGTATGCTTTGCGATCGACAAAATTTAAAGGGTCAGTAGGTTGTAAGTGATGATTCAAAGGTTCCCAAGTATTAGGATCAACTAATTGCTCGATCCTTTCATTACTATTAACCATCATATGATGACCACATTCAGAGCATACCATATTATTGCCCTGTAGATCCTTCGTATAACTTAAAACACCACAACTAGGGCATTTTGTCCATAAACCATCCGCAATCTCTCTTTCCTGCTGGGGTTTTATCTCAGGTTCGGATTTTCTCAAATTATCAAACCAATCGAATAATGACATTTAACAACAAATAATAACGATAATAATAATATATCCTACCGCACCATAATGTAATGTAAGGATAAACTCACCTCATACAAAAGGAAATTTATCGTAACAATTGTCCTCGCACCTAAACGATTGGTAATGGTTTCTTTCTCAATCAATTAGGATTCCCATATCTCCCAAGGAATAACGATAGGATATGATCAAAACTAGGTCAAAAAAATAAAACTTAGTTCCCATTTAGTTTATATATGAGCGTAGTAGAACAAAACAACCAACCTTCCTCCCCATTAGATGCCCCCAAAAGAGGATTACCTGTAACAATTATCACAGGATTTTTAGGTAGTGGAAAAACAACCTTATTAAATTATATTTTAGAAAATCAACAAGGAGTAAAGACAGCCGTTTTAGTCAATGAATTTGGCGAAATTGGCATTGATAATGACTTGATTGTTTCTAGCGATGAAACCATGATCGAGTTAAGTAATGGTTGTATTTGTTGCAATATTAATAATGATTTAGTGGATACAGTTTATAAAGTTTTAGAAAAGGACGAAAAAATTGATTATTTAGTAGTAGAAACCACAGGAATTGCGGATCCTTTACCCGTTGCCATGACTTTTTTAGGCACAGAATTAAGGGAAATGACAAGGTTAGATTCTATAATTACTTTAATTGATTGTGCTAACTTTAGCCTTGATTTATTTAACAGTGAAGCTGCCTATAGTCAGATTGCCTACGGTGACATTATCATCCTCAACAAAACCGATTTAGTTTCCCCTGATGCGGTAGATAACCTCGAAAATCGACTCAAGGAAATGAAAACTGATGCTAGGATGATGCGCACCACTAACTCAAAAGTGCCTTTACCTTTAATATTGAGTGTTGGTTTGTTCGAGTCTGACAAATATTTTGACACGGAGGAAGAAAAAGGGCATAATCATGATCATCATGACCATGATCACGAGCATCACGATCATAATCACCATGATCATCATTCCCATCACTTAGATAATGATGGCTTTACCTCTGTTTCTTTTGTAAGTGAGAAACCCTTTTATATTCGCAAACTGCAATATTTCCTTGATAATCAATTATCTGCCAATGTTTTCCGTGCTAAGGGTATATTATGGTTTCATGAAAGTGCAGATCGTCATATTTTCCATCTTAGCGGTAAAAGATTTACCATTGAGGATGATACTTGGAAGGAAGGACAAAAAAAAGGTAATAAGCTCGTTTTTATCGGTCAAGATTTAGATCATGATTTGATTAAACAACAGTTAGAAAACTGTCTGATTAGTGATTAAATCAATGAATTTATAATCGTAATTTATCCTAATCTCTAAAACTTAAAAAGTATATGGTGTATGCAAGGGGTTTAAACCCCTTGTTAAGAATTTAGTTATTGATGAGGATAAGCCATTTTATTTAAATCAATACAATTATCAAACTCCTCTGCACTCAAATAACCTAGTTTTAAAGTGGCTTCCTTGAGAGTTAAATTATCATGGTGGGCAAGGTGTGCTATCTCCGAGGCTTTGTCGTAGCCAATGACAGGACTAAGGGAGGTTACTAACATTAAAGATTGATTAACTAATTGATTAATTCTCTTCCGATTGGGTTGCATATCTTTAACGGTAAAGTCAGTAAAGTTGTTGCAACTGTCGGACAAAATTTTGATGGACTGAATGATGTTATAAATCATCATGGGCTTATATACATTCATATCCAGATAGCCACTAGCCCCTGCAAAACTAACGGCCGTATCATAACCCATCACCTGCACTGCCACCATGGCTAAAGCCTCGCACTGGGTGGGGTTTACTTTACCAGGCATTATAGATGAACCGGGTTCGTTGGCGGGTAATTCTAGCTCGTTTAATCCTGCCCTTGGGCCACAGGCAAGTAAGCGTATATCGTTGGCGATTTTGTAAAGGGAACAAGCAAGGGTTTTGAGGGTGGCACTTAACATTACCATGGCATCATGGGAACCCATGACGGTAAATTTGTTGGGGGCGGTGATGAAGGGTAATCCCGTTTGTTGGGCGATGTAGTGGGCAGACTTTTCGGCAAAGCCTTTGGGGGCGTTTATTCCTGTACCTAGGGCGGTGCCTCCGAGGGCTAGTTGATAGATTTCGGGTAGGATGTTGTTAAGGCGTTGTAGGTTATCACCGAGCATCCCTACATACCCTGAAAATTCTTGTCCGAGGCTCAGGGGTACGGCATCTTGGAGGTGAGTTCTACCGATTTTAATAATGTCTTGCCATGCTTGGGCTTTTTGGTGTAGGGCATCCCTTAATTTAGTTACTTTGGGGATTAAACGGTTATTAAGAGCGATCGCACTGGCGATGTGCATAGCCGTGGGAAAGGTATCATTGGAAGACTGGGACATATTAACATCATCATTGGGATGGATGGGATTTTTTGACCCCAATTGGCCCCCAACCATTTGAATAGCACGGTTAGCGATAACCTCATTGACATTCATATTTGATTGAGTGCCACTGCCCGTCATCCATACATATAAGGGAAAATGATCATCCCATTTCCCTGCCAAAATTTCCTCACAGGCGATCGCAATTAAATTCGCCTTTTCTTTATCCAAACAACCCAAATCACAGTTAGCTGAGGCAGAGGCTTTTTTGAGGATAGCAAACGCCCTAATTACTTCCATGGGCATCATATCTTCCCCGATAGAAAAATGGTGTAACGAGCGCTGGGTTTGCGCACCCCAGAGGCGATCGCACTCTACCCGTACTTCACCCATACTATCTTTTTCAACCCGAAAATTATTACTTGCCTCTGCCATCTTTTTTTAATTGATAATTGAAAATGGATAATTAAACCAATTCAGAATATATAACATTCTGAAATCATAGGTAAGAATTGTAAATAATAAAAAACCATTGCCTATTCCCCATTGCCTATTCCCTGCTTTAACCAAGAAGATAAAGGCTCATCATGAATATCTAACCGTAAAACTCCAGCCACAAAACCCCCCACAAAAGCCACAGGTTGCTTAGAGGCTTCCTCACAAACAAAAAATAACTCTTGCAAAAACATAAGATACCCCAAAAATACAAACATCACTCGATATAATTAATTTAAACACATTCCCAGCCAACCACTGTGAAAAAATCATCCATGAATGTAAGCAACCCCTCACAAATTCCCGTCACCAACGACAAAAATTTACCAGGATTTGACTACAAAAACCCTCCATCCCAAGAATTAATCGATCAATGCGTCCATTGTGGCTTCTGCCTTTCCACCTGCCCCAGTTATCGCATCATCGGCAAAGAAATGGACTCCCCGAGGGGTAGAATTTATCTCATGGATGCCATAAATAAAGGAGAAGCCAGTTTAAATCAAGCCACCGCTCAACACTTCGACAGTTGCTTAGGTTGCCTTGCCTGTGTAAGTACCTGTCCATCAGGGGTACAATACGATCAACTTATCGCCAAAACTCGCCCCCAAGTAGAAAGAAATCAACTCCGCAACCCATGGGAAAAATTTCTGCGTTTCATCATTTTTAACCTTTTCCCCTACCCCAAAAGACTAGGCTTTTTCTTACCTCTATTGTGGCTTTACCAAGTATCAGGATTACAAACCCTCGTCAGGAAAATTAAACTCCTCAAACCTTTTCCCCGCATCGAGGCGATGGAATCTATTTTGCCAAAAATAAGTCTCAAAACCATTAATAAAAAATATCCCTATGTCATCCCCAGTCAAACAGAAAAAAAATATCGGGTAGGAGTTATCTTAGGCTGTGTGCAACGACTCTTTTTTGATTCCGTCAATGAAGCCACGGTGAGAGTTTTAACCGCCAATGGCTGTGAGGTAGTTATTCCCCCATCTCAGGGATGTTGCTCTGCCCTTCCAGCGCACCAGGGCCAAGAAAATCAAGCCCAAGCCTTTGCCCGTCAGATGATTGATAGTTTTGCCGATGCTGATGTGGACTACATTATTATCAACGCAGCAGGTTGCGGACATACCCTCAAGGAATATGCCCATATCTTAGCTGATGACCCTGAATATTTACCTAAAGCCCAAGAATTTGTCAGTAAGGTTCGGGATGTGCAGGAGTTCCTCGCAGACATTGATTTTATCGCCCCTCTCGCCCCCATTACGGAGGATAAATTCACCCTAGTATATCAGGATGCCTGTCACCTGTTACATGGTCAAAAAATTAGTTTACAGCCCCGTAAATTACTTAATTTGATCCCCAATATTGAGCTAAAAGAACCCCTAGACGCCGCGCTATGTTGTGGTAGTGCTGGTGTTTATAATATGTTACAACCTGAGGTTGCAGACGAATTGGGAGAACAAAAAGTGCGCAATTTGCTTGATACGGGGGCACGGGCGATCGCATCTCCTAACCCTGGTTGCGCCTTACAAATTACTAAACATTTGGCAAAACAAGGGCATAATATCTCTGTTTTTCATCCTATGGAATTGCTAGATAAATCCATTCGAGGAGATAAGGTGATGAAATGATAAGGATTAGGGGTTATAAAATTTTGGGTAGTGCTTAATTAGGGGATAAAAATATAGTTGAATTATTCAAACAACTTAGTATTTAACATATTATCACCATTCCCTATTCCTTGCCTCCATGAAAAATCATTTATAAAATCAGCAATTCTAAATTTTTATTATCAACCATCCATTATCCATTATTAACGACCATGTACTTCACACGCCGCATAATATTGAGGACAAAGATATTGGGAAGCGTAACATTTCAATTGTTCTGGAGTTAAATTCATTAATATGTCTGGATATTGAAGGGCTAATTTAGCATCTTTTAAAACATGATAATAGCCATATAACCCTGCTAATTGTTCGGGGGTTTCGGTGGAAAATATATAGTCATGAATTAAGGATTTTTTAAAGTTGGCTATTTCTTTTTCTTGCATATTCGTAGTTTGTAACTTATAAATTTCTTGGCGGATAATTCCCTCTACTTTATTAAGATTTTGAGGAAATAAATAAGCAGAAATAGTAAACAAACTAGAGTCTTTTTGTAAGGAAAAATCACAGCTAATATCTAATACTAATTGTTTTTCTTCCCTTAGTTGTCGAACTAAGCGGGATGTTCTACCCCCTGCTAAAATCATCGAAATCAGGTCAAGGGCGATCGCCCCTTCAAGATTATCAATACCAGGGCCACTCCAACCCATAATTAATCGAGACTGCTCAAGACGGGGAAAAAATAACTGTTTACGGCGAATATCCACCATGGGCGGCTCACTATCAAAAACCACTGGAGGGCATTCCGAGCGCACCCCAAAATTACCAAAAGAATCTTCGATAAGGGCGATCGCATCTTTTTCTCGAATATCCCCCACCAACACCACCGACATCCGCTCAGGCTGATAATGGGTTTTATGAAAACAACGCATCTGATTAGGAGTATTTTCTAACAATAAACCCTCCTCCCCCAACACCGAACGACCATAAGGATGACTAGGATAAATTAAATTAGAAAGACATTGAAAAGCCAACCAATCATAATCATCATTACTCGCCCTCAACTCCTCCAACACCACATCCCTTTCCAAATAAAACTCCTCATCAGGAATCTGAGCCTGTAACAAAATCTCTCCCAAATAAGGTAAAGTCGCCCCCACGTACTGACTCGCCGTCACCAAAAAGAAATGAGCATAATCATAACTCGTGGCCGCATTAGCAAAACCCCCATTATTCTCCACCACAAAATCAAACTCCCCAGGTAACACATTCAAAGAACCCTTAAAAATCATATGCTCCAAAAAATGAGCTATCCCAAACCAACCCACAGGCTCCTTTGTTATCCCCGCATCTACCCAGACATCCGCCACCACCACCGAACTATGGGGCATATCATGATGAACCACCCTCAAACCATTAGACAAAGGAATGACATTCACAGAACCATTATTGATTAACTTTAGTGAGTTTGAGTTACTACTTGCAGATAAAACCATGGATGAAGAATTACGTATCTTTATCCCATATTAGCCTTAAGCATCCCTTAACCATCACAATTATCCATAAATCATTACATGACTAATCAATACGGTTAACATTTCCCGCCTTAACCCATGCCTCCTGCCCAGTAGTCACAACCCTTACCCTTTCCCAGTTATTATCATCACTCCTGCCCAAAATAATCAACTCCTGATTATAAGCAACACCCCCAACCCGCTCAGCCGTTTCCGTAGGCTCTCCCCTTAAAATTAATCCCGTATTCCAAGTTACCGTGGCACGATAAGCCCCTGCGGGTAAATCATCTTCCTCTTCAGGCTCAGGCTCCGGTTCAGGTTCGGGTTCGGGCTCTGGCTCTTGGGTAATAGTTGCATCATCTTCAGGAGGTTGTTGGCTTTCAAAGGACTCCAGAGGATTATTCGGCTCTCCCGATACCCTTGTCAAAAAATAATAAGCACCCCCAGCAAGTCCTCCACCAAACAAAACCATGCCGATAATAAAGCCTAGAATAAATTGAAAACAGCCCGATATGTTCATAGTAAATTACAAGGTTGGTATGCCAGAATTTGTAGGAATAATTATAACAACCCACGGCTATCAATGGTAATCAATACCAACCCATGGCAAAAGTTATAACCTCAATAACTCTCAACATTTAAGCTCCACAAATTTTGGTAAAATTTAATACAAGCCTAAAAATATCGAGATAAAACTACTTTATAATGTAGTGAAAACTTGACATAGTAAGCAATTTAAGACAAACTTTAGATTACTTTAATAACATCAGGAGTATATTAAAGATATGAGAAATACCAAGGTTGTAAAAACTTTTGCTAAAAATGCCGCCGTTGAAGAACGCCGCTTTTTGTTTGAAGTTTCTGGGATTTCCCAACAGGGAGATAACAACTTAGAATATGCCATTCGTAAGAGTGGAAATTCTTTTTTAGCAGTTCCCTATTCTCGTATGAATCAGGAAATGAACCGTATCAACCGTCTAGGCGGTAAGATTGTCAATATCTCCCCTATTGGTGTAGTAGCTCCTGTGGCAGGAAATACTGAGCCTCAAGAAGCACACCAAGAAACTGATGACTAATAAAGAAGCAAAATCAGCGTAAGGAGTTTAGCAATCGCAATCAATGAAAAAATTTAATACAGTAAAAACCTTTTCCAATAATTCTGTCATCGAAGAACGTCGTTTCCTCTTTGAAGTTGTTGGAATTTCTCAACAAGGAAGTAATAATTTAGACTATCCTATTCGTCAGAGTGGAACAAGTTTTATTACAGTTCCCTATTCTCGGATGAATCAGGAGATGAATCGGATTAATCGCCTTGGAGGGAAAATTGTTAACATTACCCCCATCGGTATTAATACCCCTGTTCAAGCTCAAGGTCTAAGTTCAAGTTCTGAAAAAACTACGAACCATAAACCCATGACTCAAGCTCAAGAAAAAAAAGAAAAAAAAGAGGTAAAAGTACCTGTCAATATATATCGTCCTAAAAATCCTTTTGTGGGCAAGTGTATTGAAAATTACGAACTTGTTGCCGAAGGCGGTAGTGGTACTGTACGCCATTTAACTTTTGATCTTTCTGATGGTGATTTACATTATTTGGAAGGTCAAAGTATTGGTATCATTCCCCCCGGAGAAGATGAAAGAGGAAAACCCCATAAGTTACGCCTTTATTCCATTGCTTCGACTCGTCACGGTGACAAGTTAGACGACAAGACAGTTTCTTTATGTGTTCGTCAATTAGAATATCAAAACGAAGAGGGAGAAACCGTACAAGGTGTATGTTCCACTTATCTTTGTAACCTAGAAGAAAACGCTGACGTAGCTATTACTGGCCCTGTGGGTAAAGAGATGCTCTTACCTGATGATGAAGATGCAACCATCGTTATGTTAGCTACTGGTACTGGTATTGCTCCTTTCCGTGCGTTTTTATGGCGTATGTTCAAAGAAAGAGAGTTAAACCCTGATTATCAGTTTAAAGGTTTAGCTTGGTTAGTTTTCGGCATTCCTTACACTCAAAACATTCTTTATAAAGAAGAGTTGGAGAAAATGGCCAAGGAATATTCTGATAATTTCCGTTTAACCTATGCCATCAGCCGTGAGCAAAAAACCGATGACGGTGGAAAAATGTATGTTCAAAGCCGTGTAAGCGAGTATGCTGACGAGTTATTTGAATTAATCCAAAAACCTAATACCCATGTTTATATGTGTGGTTTGAAAGGTATGGAGCCTCCTATTTCTGATACCTTTACCGCTGAGGCGGAGAAAAGAGGTATGAATTGGGATGAGATGCGCAAACAGATGAAAAAAGAACATCGTTGGCACGTTGAGGTTTATTAGGTGGTAAAGGACGTATCATACTACGTCCTTGTAGGTGTTAGGTTATGGGTGACAGTGGTTTAAGAGCTTCTGTTACCTTTTTTATTGTTTATGGAGGATTTATAGTTATGATTATTTTACCTGGTTCTTTGGTTAAGGTGAATAGCCCTGATGATATTTACCATGATTTTCAAGGGTTGGTACAGAGGGTTTCTGATGGTAAGGCTGCGGTTTTATTTGAGGGGGGTAATTGGGATAAGTTAATTACTTTTAGGTTATCTGAGTTGGAAATTTTTGACCCCAAGGCTAGTAAGTAATATTATTTTGGTGACAAGGGACTGGAAATTATTTATTTTGCTGGCAAGGGGTTTAAACCCCTTGTTTTAAATTGTTTTTAGGGAGTAGGTGGAATTATTTTTAGGTTAGCCTTTTAACAAATTGAGCAAATTTATCTAATCCTTTATTGATAGATGTCATGTCGGTGGCGTAGGAAAAACGAATACATCTATCTTCACCGAAGGCTATACCGGGGATGGTGGCAACGTTTTCTTCTTGGAGCAGTTTTGTGCAAAAGTCAAGGGAAGTTAGTCCTGTGGCGCTAATATCGACAAATAGATAAAATGCTCCTTGGGGCATGGGGGCGCTGATGTGGGAAATACTAGCAATGGCTTGGGACATGACTTTTCTTCTTTGGGTGAAGGCTTCTAACATGCTAGCTACACAGTCTTGGGATGAGTTTAAGGCGGCGATCGCGCCATATTGAGCAAAGGTACACACGTTAGATGTACTATGGCCCTGAACTTTTACCATGGCTTTAATAATTTCGGTGGGGGCGGCTACATAACCAACCCGCCATCCCGTCATGGAATAGGCTTTGGCAAACCCATTACTGGTGATGGTACGTTTAAATATTTCTTCATTCACTGCCCCAATGCTTAGATGGGTTGCACCATCATAAAGAATTTTCTCGTAAATTTCATCGGACACCACCAAAATGTCATGGTCGATAATTATTTGAGCTATGGTCTTGATTTCTTCTGGGCTATACACCGCCCCTGTGGGGTTAGAAGGGCTGTTGAGGACAAATAACTTAGTTTTTGGGGTAATAGCTTGTTTTAACTGATCTGGGGTGATTTTGTAATTGTTTTCAGCGGTGGTAGGAACAATAACGGGTTTTCCCCCTGCCAGAGTGACCATTTCGGGATAGCTCAACCAATAGGGGGCAGGAATAATAACCTCGTCTCCTGCTTCAATTAATACCATCATTAGGTTGTATAAGGAGTGTTTGCCTCCGTTGGTGACGATGATGTTTTCTGGTTGATAATTTAGATTATTGTCTTTTTGGAGTTTATGGGCGATCGCCTCTCGTAACGCCAACTCACCAACCGCCGCTCCATACTTCGTTTTGCCCTCATCCAGAGCCTTTTTTGCTGCCTCCTTAATGTGCGCTGGAGTATCAAAATCAGGTTCCCCCGCACTAAAACTACAAACGTCCAAACCCTGAGCCTTCATCGCTTTAGCTTCCGCCGTGATTGTTAAAGTAATAGAGGGATTAACCTGAGCAATTCTTTGAGCTAATTTAATCATCTTTTATTATAAAAATTTATCTTTTCACCATTTTAAATATTAAATAGTGTGCAGGGGTTAAAAAAATAACAAACTTCAGCTTTGTTACAAAACGTAAATAATATCAATAATTAAGGTGCGCTGGAAAACTGGATTTAGGAAACAGGTATCCACACAGAAATTGAACCAGGGGGGCAAGGAAAATCAGCCCAACCATCATCATCCGTCGTAACCCGTTGCTCAATATGCTCTGTTAGATCCATATATTCACAATTAGATTGTCCCACTTCCATCCTTTTAAAACCCTCTTCCCCATTCGTTAACACCACCGCAACTCCCCCCGGATGTTCTTCATCCCCCAACCTTGTCCAACCGATGGTATTAGGATGATCAAAATAGTCATATTGCTCCCCATAAGCACAATTTTGGCGTACCCACAAAAACTTATCTATTAACCATTTGTGACTTTCTAACCATATTTCATATTCTTCCCCATCATTACCCCTATCTTTGTAATGGGCGCCGTAATAGTCAGCATGGAAAATACAAGGATAACCCTCCCTTCTAAGCAAAATTAGGGCATAGGCATGGGGTTTAAACCAACCTTCCACCACCGACTCCAAAGATTGTAAAGGTTGAGAGTCATGGTTATCAACTAAAGTAACCGCTAAAGACGGTTCATTTTTTACCAAGGAATTATCAAAAATTGTAGTTAAATCATAATCGCTTCCCTGCTTGCTAGCCGCTGCAAAATTGTAATGTAAAGGGGCATCAAATAACGCCACATGACCATCCGTAATGGTTATAAAATGGTGTAGTGCCTCCACTTCATAGGACCAATACTCCCCCACCGCAAACAAATCTTGTTTTGTATATCCCCGTAAATGATTTAACCACTCGGCAAAAAACGTAGCTTCAACGTGTTTTACCGCATCAAAACGAAAACCATCCACCCCCGTGGTGTCCATATACCATTCACCCCATTTTTTTATATCTTCCCTCACCTCTTCGGAACTAAAATCTACATTACAACCCATCAAATAATCATAGTTACCATGCTCTAAATCAACCTCCTCATCAAAAGATTTACCTTCAAATACATAAATGGCATTATCATCGTCACCTTCGTAGGCGTTGTAATCTACTGAGTCAAAATACCACCAATGTAATTCTGCATCAGAGTATTTGCCTTTACGACCGGGAAAAGTAAAATGAGTCCATGCTTTAATGTTTCTCTCCTCTCCCATGGCTTCATAGCGATTTTGGGGGTTGTAGGGGGTTGCGTTGACTTCCTCAGATTTATCTGCCCCCAGACGATGATTAAAGACCATATCTGCGTAGATATGCACCCCAGCGGATTGAGCTTTTTTGATGGCGTTAAGATATTCTTCTTTGGTGCCGTATTTTGTTCTTACGGACTGTTTTTGATCAAATTCTCCTAAATCGTATAAATCGTAAACTCCATAACCCACATCATAACCTCCTGCAACTCCTTTATAGGCGGGGGGTAACCATAGGGCAGTGATACCTACGTCGGCTAATTCTTGAGCTTTTTCGGCTACTTCTTTCCACAAATTTCCATCAGGCTCTGTGTACCAGTGGAAATATTGCATCATTACGCCATTAGTTTCACTCATAATTTTTTTTATCTTAAAGATAGGTTCCTACATTATGAGTTAATTTTTTTTATTTTGTGTGTATTTTTTATTAAGAAAAAATTAGATGTTGTTATTATGCTCTGCCAAAATTCTTTCTACCTTAGCTTCTTCTAGTTTAGAGATTATTCTGGTGGATTCATGAATGTCTCTTTGGGTTTTTGTCAGACTAACGGTGGAACCTACAGAAAATAAAAGTCCCATGCCCATGAAGGCTTTTATCCAAGAGTCCACGGGCATATAAAAAATTCCCACAGAGGTTACACCTACGGAAATTATAAATGATAACCATGTTTGAATTACCCAAGCAGAACTATGGCTTTGTGTTACTTGTTCTTTCATTTTTTACCTTATTTCTTTATGATTAATGGAATTTTTTTATTTTAGAAAAAGGTTATTTAATTTTTTTTTATGGTGTGACAGTATTTAAATTGTCTTAGGTTATAACTCTTGAAAAACGCAAAAAATTAGTTTTATCGAGCTTTATCAACGGATATTGGCGATCGCCCCTAAGTATTTCATCTAAAAAAATCAATTGTTACCACAACAGGTATCAATGCCCAAACTCCTAAGAATTAAATCACTGACAGCATTGGCGATCGCAAATTCACTATAAAAACTTTTCTGAAAATCAAAAGACTGCATCTCAGTAACAATAGCAATTACCAAAGAACCTAAATCATTTTCTCCCTCAAGACGATGACGAATAAAAATCTGAGAAGCACGATAAGCAATAGTTTCATTAATAGTCTCCGGCAAAAATTCCTCATTTAACCATTGATGAAGATTCTGCCGTAGCCAATTGGCTTCTACTTCAACATTTTCGATAGGAGGTAAAACAATGGGAGGAATAGGTTGAGACATGATTAAATATTACAATAGATAAGTTGTCTTAATAATGATTATATAAATATTTTCCATCCTATGATAGATATTAGCTCCATTATTCAAGGCTATGCCCATGGTAATTTTTTGATGGCTGATGATTACGATAATTTGGGGTGGTATTCTAGCAACGAGCGCACCCTAATCCCCCTAGATGAACGCTTCCGCTATCCAAAGTCCCTAAAACGAGTTTTAAACCAAAATAAGTTTTCCGTAGCCATAAATAAAGATTTCAAGGGAGTATGTCTAGGATGTGCTAATCGAGAAACTACTTGGATTTCTAAGGATTTAATGGAAATATATCTTAAACTCAATCACGCTGGGTGGGCGCACAGTTTCGAGACTTGGCAGGGGGATAAACTGGCAGGGGGAATCCTTGGTATCGTTATCAAAGGGGCTTTTATTGGGGAATCGATGTTTTTTAATATTCCCGATGCTTCTAAGGTGGCCATGGTTAAATTGGTACAGCATTTACGTTCTCGCCATTTTGTTTTATTTGATGCTCAAATGCAAAATCCTCACCTTGCCCGATTTGGCTCTTATATTATCGAAAATCATGAGTATATTAGGTTATTAAATCAGGCTTTGGATCGTCCTTGTAAATTCGATTAAAATTAGGTGTCAGGTTTTAACTTTAAGGAGAAGAAAAAATGATCAATTTACTTTTCCAGTTTTGACAAATCCTGTTCTACCACCGTCTAAACTTCTTCTAAATCTTTTCTCAAATAATCATCAATTAAATCGAATTTAGTATGTATTAATATGGTGGGCAATGCCCACCTTATGGGGTTATTTTATCGCTTGTTTTAATTCGGCACAAAAATCTGCGATCGCCTTTAAACCCACTTCAGGCTCTTGGTTTGCCAACCTTTTAACAAAAGCACTACCCACAATTACTCCATCAGCACCCCATTCCCTTATCTGGGTAGCCTGAGAAGGTTCGGAAATACCAAAACCAACTCCAATGGGTTTATCCGTCGCACTATTTAACTGCACAATCAAATCTTTTACCCTCGTTTGGATTTCATTTCTCATGCCTGTAACCCCCGTCACACTGACAAGATAGATAAATCCTTGGGACTTAAGGGCGATCGCCTTTATCCTCTCCATGGGGCTTGTGGGCGCTACCAATAGAGTCACTTCAATACCATTAGCCTGGGCTAACTGCAAGAAACTTTCCGCCTCCTCTAGGGGTAAATCAGGCACCACCAAACCCTTAACCCCCGCTTCGGCAATCTGACTTAAAAAATTTTCTGCCCCACGATAAAAAATAGGATTGTAATAGGTAAACAAAATAATGGGCGTAGATACCTTCGTTACCACCCTTTTGACCAATTCCAACACCTGATCCAAATTAACCCCTTTTTGCAACGCACGGGTAGCCGCAGCTTGAATCACAGGGCCATCAGCCAGAGGATCAGAATAAGGCACTCCCAACTCAATCATATCAGCACCATTTTCCGCCAAAAGGGCGAGCGCCTTTTCCGTAGTAGCCAAATCAGGATCACCCGCTGTAATAAAAGGAATTAAAGCACATTCACCCCGTTGCTTGAGGTTTGCAAAACATTGAGAAACAGAACTCATTTAAACTATTAATATAAAAATTTTCTTAGCATTAAAATCATACATTAAGCTGAGTTGCCTATGGATATTTATTGCTTGTCACCCATCAACTTTTCAATCTCTTCAGGAGTCATCTTTTCTAGCTGTTTAGCAAAAAAAGCATCGTCATAATCCTTTACCTGCTTATGATAGGTCATATCATTGGTAAACACTCGAATCACATAAGTTGATACCCAACCAATTAAACCCAACACCAAAATTACCTGACTCCAGATACCAGCATCCGCCGCATCCAAACCCACTACCTTAAAAGCAACATAGATAATACCCCCAGTCAAAAAGAATCCAAGGGCGATTAAAATAGCATCAATCCTTCTCATAGTAATAAAAAATTTTAGTTAATTTAACTCTCGACGACGGGGACGGAAATTAAGGAAAGGACTAAATAACAACATTCCAGGGAAAGAGAAGAACACAAGAAAATACATAAATGCTCTCTCAAAAGAACTAGCTACATACCAGCGTTTATTAAGATAAAAATAAACCCCCGCAGGAAGAATCAACAAGTATAAGCCACTTAGACTAAGATATAAAGCCGCTGTGATAATTGTTTCTAGGTCAATGTTTTCAATACTTAACAGATTTTCCATCACTAAATTTAGATACTAGATAAAATTACTTACCGTGTACTACGGCTCACCCCATTATAAAACAAACAGACCATAACTCAATTGACAATTAACAATGGACAATGGACAATTAAAGTTAATATGAAAAAAAGTTAACAAACTAGGAGATAAAAATGATTGAACCCTTATTACTAGGCATCGTGATTGGACTAATTCCTGTTACCTTAATGGGATTATTTTTTGCTGCATATCGTCAATACAAACGTACCAATGAAATTGGGGTAGAGTAGGTAGATATTAGGGGTTTAAGGGTTAGGTATCAGACTAACAAAAAATAATTTGGCATAGGTGCAAAGATTGTGTCACAATCACCCTAGTCAATAAAGAAAGCACATCTAGTCTGAATCACTATGCGAATTTTATTTGTGGCGGCGGAAGCGTCACCCATAGCTAAGGTTGGGGGTATGGGGGATGTTGTGGGAGCATTACCCAAGATACTAAGGAAATTAGGTCATGATGTCAGGATAATTATGCCTTATTATGGCTTTTTACCTGATAAAGTAGATATTCCCATTGAGCCTGTGTGGTGGGGCGATGCCATGTTTCAAAAGTTCGCTGTATATGAAACCCTTTTGCCTGAAACTGATGTCCCTCTCTACTTATTTGGACATCCTTGTTTTTCTGGCCGTAGTGTTTATGGTGGTGATGATGAATATTGGCGTTTTACTTTCTTTGCCAATGGCGCCGCAGAGTTTGCTTGGAATTATTGGAAGCCTCAAATTATCCATTGTCATGATTGGCATACGGGGATGATACCTGTGTGGATGAGTAATTCCCCTGACATTAGCACTGTTTTCACTATTCATAATCTAGCTTATCAGGGTCCCGGTCGTGAGATGTTGGAAAAAATTACATGGTGTCCTTGGCATATGCAGGGGGATAATGCCATGGCAGCGGGATTACAGTTTGCGGATGTGGTAAATACGGTTTCTCCTACCTATGCAGCACAGATTAAGACTCCTGAGTATGGGGAAAATCTCCATGGTTTGTTGTCTTGGATTAGTGGTAAGACAAGGGGAATTATTAATGGTATTGATACGGAAAAATATAACCCTGCCACAGATAGATTAATTGCTCAGAATTTTACCCCTGAAACCATCGAAAAACGTCCTTTAAATAAAGTTAGGTTACAAGAAGAATCGGGGTTAGAAATTAATCGTAATGCTTTTCTAATTGGTATGGTTACTCGTTTGGTAGAGCAAAAGGGTATTGATCTTGTTTTACAAACTTTAGAGCGATTTTTGGCTTATACTGATGCTCAGTTAATTATACTGGGTACGGGCGATCGCTTTTACGAAACCCAATTATGGGAAATTTCTGCCCGTTATCGAGGGAGAATTTCGGTACAGTTACTCCACAACGAAACTATCTCCCGTCGGGTATATAGTGGCATAGATGCCTTTTTGATGCCCTCTCGTTTTGAGCCTTGCGGTATCAGTCAGATGTTGGCAATGCGCTATGGTGCCATTCCTATTGTGCGTAAAACAGGGGGCTTAGTGGACACTGTGCCATTTTTCAAACCCACCGAAAATGAGGGGTTAGGGTACTGTTTCGATCGTTATGAGCCTCTGGATTTATATACTTGTATGATTAGGGCTTATGAAGGTTTCCGCTTTAAGGATGCTTGGCAGAAGTTACAGGTTAGGGCTATGAGTCAAGACTTTAGCTGGTATCGCTCCTCGGAAGATTATATTAAAATGTATCGTGAGGTTATCGGTGAAGCCCCTGAGTTGACGGCTAAGGAACAAAAAATTATTGCTCAAAAAGTAAAGTAATTTTTCTTCATCCCCAAGGGGTTTTAACCCCTTGCCTTACCAAATAATTTCATTCTTTATTCTCAATTACATTCCCATGGCTCTTGTTTCCCAATCTGATTTAGTACAAAGTGCGCGCTGCGAAGCAGATCCCTGCAGGATCGCCCATTATGTGGTCAGTTTCCCTACGGATACGGTGCCAGCTTTGGCAGTTGCCCCTCATCGGGCAGAGTTGATTTTTGAACTTAAGCAACGCTCCCAAGAAAAACCCCTTATCTTGATGACAGGGGAAATTGAAGATATATGGGAATATGTACAGGGTAGCCATGGAGAGTTGAAAATTTGGCAAGAAATGGCTTACAAATATCTCCCTGGGGCGCTGACGATGGTTTTACCAGCCTCGGTGAAAGTGCCTTCTACCATGAATCCCCTTAACCCCACCAGTATTGGGGTAAGAGTGCCAAATCATGCCATTGCCAGAGATATTTTACGGCAAACAGGACCATTGGCTACTACCAGCGCCAATTTATCAGGGGAGGATGCTTTAACGGATATGAGTGCGATCGCCCTTAAATTCCCATCCGTAGCAGTATTAGACTATCAAAATAATATCACCGAAGCAGTCCCCTCCACTGTCATTAAATGGACAGGAAAAGATTGGCAAGTACTAAGACAAGGAAAAATAGTAATTGATAATTGATAATTGATAATTTAACTTCTGGCTTATCCCTTATAAAATAAAGACTTGACGAAAAAATGGGGTAATACCATCATCCTCTTCCAGCGCCAAGGCTCTTGATAAAGACGATATAACCACTCTAAATTATTATCACAGAAAAACTTCGGCGCCCTTTCCTTTACTCCTCCCCAAATATCAAAACTACCACCCACCCCAATCCAAACAGCATTAGGGGCAAGATAACGATGTTTAGCAATCCATTCCTCCTGACGGGGTACCCCTAAACCCACCAAAATTAATTTTGGTTGTACTTCCTGAATTTTTTCATACCATGCCGATAAATCAGCACCCTTTAAGAAACCATGGTTATTGATGATATGTATATTTGGCACCATAGCCCGAAACTTGTTTACCGCCTCATCAGTAACTCCTGGAGAAGCACCATAAAAACAGATGGGACAGTCTTTTCTTTGTTGCCCCAACCGTTTTACCAAAGATTCTGCCAACTCAATTCCCGCCACCCTTTTTTGTTTCTTCCCCCTTTGTTTTAAATATAAAATAACCCCAGAGCCATCAGGCACTACCAAATCAGCATTTTGAATGTTTTGTTTAAGCTCATCATTTTTCTGTGCCATCATTGCCATTTCCGAATTCATGGTGACAACATGGGTACCCATATTGCTGTAAATGCGATCGCACAGCCATCCCTCATAATCATCACTCAAGTGAATCGGTAAATCAAAAACAGAAAAAGTTTTCATCACATTAAAAAAAAGTAGATAACCAAACCCAAAAATATTATCGCAAAATTACACCATCTGAAATCAAAGATCAAGAAACATTTTTTCCACATCACCCAAAGCAAAATAACCGAGGTAAAAATTTTAGTTAACGGTAGTACAAGAATAAGAGGTTAAGATAAAACCGTAACTCCAATAGTAAATAGATTATGACCTCTACTCAAACCGAAATACATATTCCAGAACATAGCCTAGACAGAGATTGTACTACCCTATCCCGCCATGTATTACAACAACTACAAAGTTTTTCCCCCGATGCCCAAGATTTAAGCTCTATCATGAATCGCATCGCCCTAGCAGGAAAACTCATTGCCCGTCGTCTCAGTCGTGCAGGATTAATGACAGGGGCGCTAGGTTTAACAGGAGACACCAACGTACAAGGCGAATCCGTCAAAAAAATGGACATGTACGCCAACGAAGTATTTATTTCCGTCTTCAAGCAAAGTGGCTTAGTGTGTCGTCTTGCCTCCGAAGAAATGGAAAAACCCTACTATATCCCCGAAAACTGTCCTGTAGGACGATATACCCTATTATATGACCCCATCGATGGTTCTTCCAACGTTGATATAAACTTAAACGTCGGTTCTATTTTTGCCATTCGTCAACAACAAGGGGAAGACTTGGACGGAGAAGCCAAAGACTTATTAACCGATGGCTCAAAACAAATTGCCGCAGGTTATATTCTCTATGGTCCTGCCACCGTATTAGTATATACCATGGGTAAAGGAGTTCATTCCTTTTTCCTCGATCCTAGTTTAGGAGAATTTATCCTTGCCCAAGAAAATATCCAAATGCCCGACCATGGTTCAGTATATAGTGCCAACGAAGGTAACTTTTGGCAATGGGAAGACCAAATTAGGGACTATATTCGTTATGTTCACCGCCATGAAGGGTACACAGGGCGCTACAGTGGTGCTTTAGTGGGTGATCTTCACCGCATATTGATGCAAGGGGGAGTTTTCCTCTATCCAGGTAGCGTGGACAATCCCGATGGTAAACTAAGACTATTATATGAAACTGCACCCCTAGCAATGATTATGGAACAAGCCGGGGGCAAGGGTTCTACGGGACAACAAAGAATTATGGATTATATTCCTTCTAAATTACACCAGCGCACCCCAGCCATTTTAGGGAGTAAAAAAGATGTGGATTTGGTGTTATCTTTTATCAACGATAAAGGTGATAAATAGTTTATTTTGTGCTGTTTTTTCAAAATTAAGTAGAACAATAATATTTTGCTCAAGTTTGTTTACTCATAAAAGAATGTAAGCACATTTTTGTTCAATTTATTAAACCTAATATCCTTAGCCGTGTAATTCATTACACGGTGAGCCAATGACCAAAACTAATAATATTATGATCTCAATTATGTTAAACAGAAAAAATCAAGATTAAAATAAACGAATAAAAAATTTATTTAATCAAAAGTTATCCTACGATGACCAATAGTATTGCTCTAATAGCCCATGACAACAAAAAAAATGATTTAGTTAGTTTTGTTCAACAACATAGAGATTTTTTTTCTCGCTATCATCTCATTGCCACAGGCACGACAGGAGAAAGAATTGAACAAGAAACTCAGTTACAGGTAGAAAAAATGGCATCAGGGGCGCTCGGCGGAGATGTACAAATTTCTGCAAAAATAGTGGAAGATGACATTGGCGCCGTTATCTTTTTAATTGATCCACTTTATGCCCAACCCCATGAGCCAGATATAAAGGCACTCTTACGAATTTGCGAAGTTTATAATGTTCCCCTTGCCACTAATTTAGCGACAGCTAAAGCCATTATTCAATCTCTTAATAAAGTAAGGGTTGGTCACCTAATTTTTAATCCCGTGGCGGGGCAAGGCAACTCAGAGCAAGAATTGGATCAAATCAAAAATTTATTACAGTCTGAAGTACATCTAAATATTACTTTTACTAAAGCTGATATTAGTGTTACAGAGCAAACCAAAGAAATAGTCAAAAAAATAAAAGAGCAAATTGAAATGGACGATCATTTTATCATTGCTTCTGGGGGTGATGGTACTGTTTCTGAGGTGGCAGCGGCTATGATTGATACGGGAATTCCTTTAGGAATAATCCCTCGGGGTACCGCTAATGCTTTTTGTGGGGCCCTTGGTATTCCTTCGGATATTGTGGAGGCTTGTAATATTATCTGTCGGGGGGTGTCTCAGGTGGTTGATACTGCTTTATGTAATGATATTCCTATGCTGTTGTTGGCAGGGGTTGGTTTTGAAGCGGAAACTGTGGCTAAAGCAGATCGAGAAATGAAAAATCGTTTAGGGGTAATGGCTTATATTTTTGCGGGTATTCAACAGGCAAAAGAGCAAAAGTTATTTGAAGCGGAAATAGAAATTGATGGGGAGGTTAACACCATTGAAGCTAGTGCTATTACCATAGCGAATGCTGCCCCTCCCACTTCGGTGTTGGCACAGGGGGCAGGAGATGTTGATTTTAGTGATGGGTTATTGGATATTACTATTGCTAGTAGTCAAAGTGCTTTACAAGGCATTGGAGTAATCACCAGTTTATTTACTTCTGGGTTGGTAAAAAATCCTAGCAATAATGATAATGTGGCTCATTTTCGAGCGGAAAGTATTAAGGTAAAAACTGAACCAGAGCAAAGGGTGGTGGTTGATGGAGAAATTATTGGTAGTACCCCCATTGAGATAAGGTGTGTTCCCAATAGTTTAAATTTATTGGTACCTATCGAAAATCCGTAGTTTCCAATTGATTACAGTTTTGACAATTGGGGTGTGGTGGGCGATCGCCCACTATACTATTAAGAAGATGCAATGGCTTGATCTAATAAATCCTGACATTCTTCTACGGATTTTCGTTGGCGCATAAATTCAACTAATTCTAAATAAGCCTCTGAGTGGGTTTCAATCATCGTTGTTGCTTGTAAAATTGCTAATCTTTTACGCATTTCTAAGTTTGAATTAGTCAGGGTAATAGGAGCATGAATTTCTGTAAATTTTACTAAGTCTTCTTGTCCTCCTTCACTATTTTTATATCTGAATTTTTCGGCCGCAATTCCTCCCATTAAAACCACCCCAAAACGATCAATCATTAAATTAAATTCTCTAATATTTTTAGTTTTATCTGCTAAAAAATCCGTTTCAAAAATAACTCCTCCAGTTCCCCCATTCCTTTTTTTTAAGGTTTCCCATGCTGTCAGGGTATAATCTTTTATGGGAATATTAAATAGGTGCGCAGTTAAAAAATGACCCGCTTCATGATAGATTACTCGCTCTTTTTGCTCGGCGGAAGCGAAAATGTTAATTAATAGATTAACTCCTTTATTTTGCCAATTCAAGGTATCAACAGTAATTAAACTTAAGATGATAAATGTTCCCCCTGCGGGAATATAAGGAGAGATATTTAAAAGAGGTCCTAATAAAACCGATAATGTTATGGTAAAAATGCTAATTGCTAATATATTTAGTCCTGTTTGTTGCATAGAAAATAAAAAACTCTATTTATTATTAGTTTAACAGTATTATCAACAATTTTTAAATCACTATAATATTTTAAAATTATATAAAGGTTTATGGGGATTACAATGTTATAATAGTATGATAATTATTCTATTTTTTATAGAATTTTCTCTAACTAACATTTAAGAATAAAATTAACTTTATCCTTGTTTTAAATAAAATATTAATGCTTTCTTCAAATATTAATCAATCGGCAAAAAAGTTAACTGAACAATCTTCTATCGAGCTTTTTAACAAAATTAAATTTGTTAACTTACCTTCTAATTTATCTACCCAAGAAATTGCCAGTAGTTACGCTATGGAAGGAGAAAGTGATACTCCCATGGTCTTACTTCACGGCTTTGATAGTTCTTTGCTCGAATATCGTCGTCTTTTTCCCCTTTTGACAGACAAATATCAAGTGTGGGCATTAGATTTATTTGGTTTTGGCTTTAGCGATCGCACCGTAGAACAATCTTTTTCCCCTGAAAGCATTAAAACACACCTACACAGTTTTTGGTTAAAAATGATCAACAAACCGATGATTTTGGTGGGGGCTTCCATGGGAGGGGCAACAGCCATTGATTTTTGCCTGACTTACCCTGAGGCGGTGGATAAATTAATTCTCCTTGATAGTGGTGGCTTGACAAAAAAACCGATTATGAGCAAATTTTTGTTTCCTCCCCTTGGTTTTTTGGCTACGGAATTTTTGCGTAATTTGAAAGTTAGACAGAGTATTAGTGAAACAGCCTATTGCGATCGCACCTACGCTAACCCTGATGCCCTCATGTGTGCCGCCCTGCACCTAGAATGTGAAAATTGGAACAAAGCATTAATATCCTTCACCAAAAGCGGTGGATATGGCTCATTTGCCTCTAATCTTCTCGATATAAAAGCGCAAACCCTAATAATTTGGGGAAAAAACGACAAAATTTTGGGAACCAAACCAGCCCATAAATTTGCCCAGATGATCCCCCATAGTAAACTTATCTGGATAGATAACTGTGGTCATGTCCCCCACCTAGAAAAAGCAGCCATCACAGCCCAACATATTTTAGACTTTCTGGAATGCTCCTAATTACTGATGCGATTGAGCAAAAATAAAGAAGTAGCAATACCAGCAAAATGAGCACCGATAGTGTTTGTATTAGCTTGAATAATTAACATATCAAGGGAATTAACAAATTGCTCAGGATTAGGACCAATTAATTGAGGAGCAAGAGTTAATAACTTTGCCAAGCTAATGCCCACCAAAGCCTGTGCTCCCACGATGGCAAACATCATCCCCACCAAATTTAAAACCAATCCTACCCGAATCAAATTTAACGTATCCGACTTTTTCGGACGCATGGCAGGATCTTTATTTTCCACCCTTTTACCGATTTTCCCATAACGATAGGCAATGACAAGGGCTGCCGTCAACAATACAAGAGCCACAAAGGCAGAAAAAACGCCAAACTGCTCAGCTTGTAAAGAGCGATCGCCCTGAAAAATAGCAGGAGTTGCAAACAAAAGAGTTACCGTAGAAATAACACCAAATACTAACTGAGTCCAAAAACCCCAAAAACCCCATCTTTTGAGGTTAGTTGACACTTTCTGAACCACAGGGGGCAAAGGTTCGCTTAATTGACTGTTTCTGGTCATACTTTCACAGGGGATAAAAAAACTGGTGGAGAATATTTTTGCTTGGGGAAAATTTCAACAATCATATCTAGTATAACTTACACCATAGGATCATTTTTTCATCAAAACCCCGAATATCATTCAGAAAATGACATTACTTAATCATGGCATGAAATATAATTGAGTAGCCGTTAACTACCACACACCAAAATATTATTACGGTTCTCTGTTCTCTGTTCCCCATTCCCTAATTAATGATAAACTTGTCAGGTTGAGTACAAGTTGCATATAGTAACCGAATATACTTATCATTGTTAGAGCGAATCTATAGAGAATAACAACA
The DNA here is from genome assembly GCA_002813895.1 of Cyanobacterium sp. HL-69. Taxonomy (NCBI): domain Bacteria; kingdom Bacillati; phylum Cyanobacteriota; class Cyanophyceae; order Chroococcales; family Geminocystaceae; genus Cyanobacterium; species Cyanobacterium sp. HL-69. The sequence goes on from CP024912.1 coordinate 1,383,038, forward strand.
TTAATTTTTATGAAAATTACTCAGGAAAAACTTCCTGCTAGTCAAATCGGTTTAGAAATCGAAATCCCAGCAGAAACCTCCAAAAAAACCTATGAGAAAGTAATTACACAAATTGCCAGAACTACCAATATCCCTGGTTTTCGTCAAGGTAAAGTTCCCCGTCCTATTCTGTTACAACGTTTAGGTCACGATAGAATTAAGGCGGCGGTATTGGAGGAGTTAATTCAGGATAGCCTAAAAACAGCCATTGAACAAGAGTCCATCGAGTCTTTGGGTAACTATTCTTTACGCTCTGAATTTGAGGAGTTAGTTAATAATTATCAACCTGGAAATGCCTTTGTATTTAAAGCCGCCGTTGATGTTCCCCCCGAGGTTACTTTAGGTCAATATCAGGGCTTAAAGGTTCAAGCAGAAGAAATAAAGTATGATCCTGAAGCTGTTAATGGTCTAATTGAGGAGCAAAGACAGCGTTTAGCTACCCTTGTACCTGTGGAAGACAGAGCGGCTCAAATGGGCGACACTGCGATCGTTGATTTTGAAGGTCGTAAACCTGCTGAAAATGAAGGGGAAGAAGGTGAATTGATTGAAGGGACTAAGGCTGAGGAGTTCCAAGTTGAGTTAGCCGAAGGCAAGTTTATCCCCGGTTTTGTAGAAGGCATCGTGGGAATGAATATTGATGAGAGCAAAAAACTTGATCTAACTTTCCCTGAAGATTATCCTCAAAAAGAATTGGCTAGTCAACCTGTAATTTTCTCTATCACTCTCAAGGATTTGAAGGAGAAGGAATTACCTGAAGTGGATGATGAGTTTGTGAAAGAGGTTAGCGAATTTGAAACCGTTGCCGAGTTACGGGAATCTTTGGAAAAGCAGTATCAGGAAAAGGCTGAAAATGATACTAAGCTAAATATTCAAGGGGCTTTGGTGGATGAGCTTTTAAAACATACTACCATCGAAATTCCTGAGACAATGATGGAGGAGGAAGTACAAAACCTCTTGATGCAAACTGCCAATGAAATTCAGCGTATGGGGGTTGATGTTAATCAATTCTTTACCAGAGAAATGGTTGGTAAAATGCGTGAAACTGCCCGTCCTGAAGCGAGTAAGAATCTCCATACTAATCTCATCATTGAAAAGATTGCGGAGCAAGAATCTATTACTCTGACTGAGGAAGAAATTAGCGAGAAAATCGCTGAGGTTACTAAAGAGATGAACTCCAGTGAAATTGATCAAAACAAGTTACAGAAGTTTGTGAAAAATGATCTTTTATCCGACAAGGTTTTGACTTTTTTACAAGAAAAAAATGAGGTTGAGTTGGTGCCTGAAGGTAGTTTGACTCCCGAGGAAGGGGAAGCAACCTCGGAAGGTGAAGTTGAGCAAGTGAGCGCTGAATAATTCTCTAAGATTATTTTTCGTTTTTTACCCCAAACCCTTTTTATATGAGGGGGAGGGGCATCTTTTTTATTAGAATTGTTATTGTTGTTTTATTAGGTTAAGGTTATGGCTGAAGATAAAAAAGAAATGATGTATGGGGAAAGGGCGATCGCCGAGGGATCCTTGATTACATTTCCCAATCCTCGTCCTGGTAGGGTTTACAACGTCAGCGTGACGTTACCAGAGTTTACTTGTAAATGTCCTTTTTCTGGTTATCCAGATTTTGCCACTATTTACATTAACTATTCCCCCGATCAAAAAGTGGTGGAATTGAAAGCGATTAAACTTTATATTAACAACTATCGCGATCGCTATATATCCCATGAGGAATGTATTAATCAGATTTTAGATGATTTTGTAGAAGCCTGTGACCCCCTTTATATGTCCGTTAAAGGGGACTTTTACCCCAGAGGTAATGTCCATACAGTCATTGAAGTAGAACACAAAAAAAACCCCCAATAACCCCAAAAGCGATGGCAAAAATAGAGTTACCTTACAGTGAAATATATTACTATCCCGACTTTTTTGACTCTGCCACCAGTGATGTTTTATTTACTGAATTACATAGAGAAATTGAGTGGCGACAGGATAATATTACAGTGTACGGGAAAACTCATTTACAGCCTCGCCTAACGGCTTGGTATGCCGACGAAGGCTTAACCTATACCTATTCTAATCTCACCATGTATCCCAATCCTTGGATTGATTGTTTGGAGCAGATAAAGGACAAGATAGAATTTTTGTTGAATGTAAAATTTAACAGTGTCTTACTCAATTATTATCGCCATGGCAAAGATAGTATGGGATGGCACAGTGATAATGAACCAGAATTAGGAAAAAATCCCCTCATCGCTTCGGTTAGCTTTGGGGGAGAAAGACGTTTTATGTTAAAAACAAGGGATAAGAAAAACCCCATTAAATCAGAAATATCCCTTACCCATGGCAGTTTGTTGGTAATGGCAGGAGAAACTCAACATTATTGGCTACATCAAATCCCTAAAACATCCAAGTCCGTTAAACCAAGAATTAACCTCACTTTTCGACTAATTAACCAAGAATTACAGTGAGTCCGATAAATGGAAGTTGTGACAGTGGATAAGAGACAAAGGGAAATAATCACCCCAATTTTTACTTTTTGCGATAAAAACGCTTAATAGATTCAATAATAGCCGTCACAGCCTGTAAATTTTCGTCTTGCTCTAACCCTTCAATAGGAGAATTTGCCACGTGTTGCATTTTTTTAGCAATTACTTCTATATTTTTATCGTAATGCTCAAACATTCTGATAAGAAGATCATCAAAACTACAAGTTCTCACAATAGACCAATGTTGTTCTAGGGTATCAATATCATATACTGCATAGAATAAAAGAATCTTAGCACGGAGAGGATTAGTATATTGCATTATTTCCTGTTTAAGTTCAAATAGATTTTCTATTTTTAGCCAAGGAATAATCTGCCCTTCTGGCACACTGCTAGGGGTTACATCTCTTTTTACCTCTTCTGTCGGTTGCGATATTTCTTGGGGTTGTGATGGAGTAGAGGTTTGGGACTTTTCTGTTTCCTGAGTTGCTTTCTTCGATTGTGCTTTAATTAGCTGGGTTTCTTCGTCTCCAGAATTAGTATCTTTATCTATATCTCTCACTTCGTAGGGGTATAAATGACTAAAGTTATCCATGATGGTATCGGCGATGAATGTATAAAAATTCTGGCGATTGATGCTTGATACCACCATATCAAGGGCTTTTTTTAGTCTTTTACTACTGGGATAAAGTTCTTTTATTTCACGGATTAAGTCTCTCATGTCATACATATCGATGACATTTATATCTGCTTCCCAGTATTGCTTACACACAGCAAAAATTACTTTTTTCATTCTTGCTGATTCTTCATGATTTTGAATCGCTTCTGTAATGGCCTCGACTATTTCTGTGTCAGAAGTCTCATTTTCTTCGATATAGTCTTCTTCAACGGGAATAATTTGGTATAAATCAGACATACGTCTCAAAACATAAGTGGCAATTTTTTTATAAATAGTTTTGCGATTTAATGTTTCTACCGCATGATGAAGTAGGGCTTTAAGATCTTCTAAGGTGGGGTTTGTTTGATGTAAATTTTCTAATAAATCAAAAAAGGAATAGTCATTGATAACATTAATATCGGTTTCCCAATATCTTTGACTAACATAAAATACTAACTTTTTTGCCCTGAGTGCTTCCTTAGAGTTGCTTAAATCTTGTGCTATACTTTCAATTATATCTGACGATAAGACCATTTAATTTCGTCGGGAATGATTTGTTCTTTTTCTTGAAATTATAACTGATTCATACACTCCATCGATTTATTCCCTAAACCATTTTTGATGGCATTAGCCAAAAATAGAGATCATGGGGAGTAAAAGACTATGGATTAGCTATTTCTCGCAAAACTATGGAAATAGTAATGATGAAATTTCAAAAAAATTTAAACAATCATTTTTAATATTTTGTACCTTGAGAAAAAATCATTTGCGCAAATGAGAGGGCAATTCAATGTGAGGAAGAATTAACCGTAATTCATCATAGGAAATTAAACCAAAGTTCATGATGGTGGGTAAGGGTAAGTGACAATCGATTAAAGTTGTCCTGATGCGTTCTTTCGATTCACCACCATTAATGATTAAAGCTACGTCATTACCAAATAATTGTTCGGCAACCTTGGCATTATTAGCCCTATAATCTCCCCCTAAACTGGCTGTACCTGCAACGATGGGAAATGGAGATTGATCGACTAATTGATAGATGAAATCATCAGGACAGGAAACAAAGATGGTGTTATGCCCTGCGGTGACGGTATCGGAGAGGTTATTACGATGGGGAATGATGATACTGATAGGAAGGGGAAATTGATTAACTAAGACTTGAGCATCATTGTCTAAAAGGGCATAGTCGGGGAGTTTTTGTTGGTGGGATAATAATGTTAAGGGTTTACGGGGATTCCATTTTTTTAGTTCATGAATTTTTTTACAGGCATTGGAGTTTAAACCGTTGGCTAGAAGGAGATAAACCATATCGGTGTGTAAAATTACTATTTGCCCTTTGTCTAGGTAATCAATGATTTTTGGAATAATATTAATGGATTTAGGCTGAATTTTGCTCATGTGATAATTGCTCAATATTTCTGTTAAATATTATACGTTATGCTATTTTTGCATCATGCTGTTTACGCATCGAAAATATTCATTAAAACCATAGAACAAAAGTTATTTTCCCGTTAAAAAAGTAAGAATGCTGGTGGCGGTGTCCAGAGGGCAATTTCAAATAAATCCCTTGCCCCTGTCATGGCTTGTCCTAAAAATAAAAGTAGGGCGATACAATTAACGATGATGTGAATGTTGCGCCATTTATGAGTTTTATCTTTGTATATCTCGTTAATGATGGCAATGGAAAATATCATCAATAGGGTTACGGTAACTCCATAATAGTAGTGGGAGATGTACCATTCATCGCCTCTACGAAATACACCGTCTTGGCAACCAAGGATGACGACTGCCATACCGCTAAGGGTAGCGAATATTCCTCGCCATAGTTTGGTTTTAGCTATGTAAAGTAATATGTAAGTGGCGATCGCCCCTAAAAACATTAAAATAATAAAACTAAACTGAAAAAAATCTGTTTCCCAAAGTCTATTCTCGATAATATTTTTAGCCACAATAGGACGAAACAAACCGATAAGACTAACGATTACCACGGCGGTAGAGAGTTTTTTCCCTATGTCTACATGGTTTTTTCCCACTGAGGGTGGAATAGAACTTTTATCCCCTGCCTTGATGGCAAGTCGTCTTTGGCGAGTATCCCAAGCAAAATAGGATACAATACCGATGAGAGGAAACACACCTATGACCGCTAAAATGGGATGTACGATAATGGAAAATTGCTCGGCATTCATGATAATAACTAGGTAGTGCAACAAAAAATAATTTATTGGGGACTGTGGTAGCTATTAGCAGTTAGGCATTAGGTTATAATGCCATTAATTAAGAACTTGCACCACACACAAAATTATGGAAACTGATATAAGGCTATAGTAACCCATAATATTTTAGTCTCCTCCCATGGCTAATTAGTTCACAATGGTTGAATCTAATTATGAATTTCTTTGCCACCGATGAAACATTAATTGACTTACTAGATGAACATTTCCCCTGCCCTTGCTCAAAAACTAGCTACGCCCTTAAAAATTGGTTCTATGGAGGTTAATAGCCGTGTGTTACAGTCTCCTTTGTCGGGGGTGACTGATTTGGTGTTCCGTCGTTTGGTGAGGCGTTATGCCCCCCAATCCATGACCTATACAGAGATGGTTAATGCGACGGAATTGAGCCATATGAAAAAGTTACCCCGTCTGATGGAAATTGATCCTGATGAGCAGCCTATTAGTATTCAGTTATTCGATTGTCGTCCCGATTTTATGGCTCAGGCAGCCGTTAAGGCGGTGCAGGAGGGGGCGCAAACGGTGGATATAAATATGGGTTGCCCTGTGAATAAAATTACTAAAAGAGGGGGCGGCTCAAGATTATTGAGGGAGCCAGAAGTGGCGATCGCACTGGTACGGGAAGTTAAAGGGGCGGTGGATGTACCCGTGACGGTTAAAACCCGCTTGGGATGGAATGATCAAGAAATTAATATTATTGAATTTGCTCAACGCATGGAGGAAGCGGGGGCAGATATGATTACCATTCATGGACGCACCAGAGAGCAAGGTTACACGGGCAATGCAAGATGGGAGTTTATCACCCAGGTGAAGAAAAAGTTAACTATTCCCGTCATTGCCAATGGAGATATATTTTCCCTCGAAGATGCCCTCCGTTGTCTGGAAATGACTCAGGCAGATGGGGTGATGTGTTCCCGTGGTACTTTGGGTTATCCTTTTTTGGTGGGGGAAATTGACCATTTTTTGAAAACAGGAATTAACCCCGTTTATCCTACCATCAGGCAAAAATTGGAATGTGCCAAGGAGCATTTACAGGGCTTGTGGGAATATAAGGGTTATAAAGGCATTCTGCAATCCCGTAAACATCTGGCTTGGTATTGTAAGGGTTTTGAGGGGGCTTCAGAATTAAGAGATAAATGTTCTCGCATCGAATCGGTGACGGAAGGTTATGATTTGTTAGATGCTGCGATCGCCCTAATACCTTGAGAGGGAGTCATCCACATACACCGCATAGGCATCGATACCCCCCGACAGGTTTTTCACATTTTGGAACCCTTGATGAAGCAACCACTGGCACATCTGAGCGGATCTGATACCGTGGTGGCACATGACGATGGTTTCTTTTTCCGGGTCTAATTCCGTCATGATTTTAGATGACCATTGCTCATATTCACTGAGGGGCAAAATGATAAAATGGGGCAAAGAGGCGATCGCGACTTCTTGCAACTCTCTCACATCAAGTAATTGCACCATGTCAGGACGATCAGCCAAAATCAAAGACAAATCCTGTACCGTTAGGCTAGACATCTGATTCATTATCAATACGATCCAATATGTGATTATTGAAAAACTTAAGTTGAATTCCTCCTATGATTAACAACTAGGAGGATTCATCCTTTTATGATGAAGGGCGTAAACTACGGTTCAAAACCCATTACCCTTGCAACCTCTTGTAAATCCGCCTTGATGCCACCTTTGATACCACCTTCACTATTAGTCATAGCACTATCAGGATCCTTCAAACCGTTTCCAGTCAAAACACATACCACCGTGCCATTATCAGGCACCTGATCCTTTAACTTCAATACCCCAGCCACAGAAGCCGCGCTCGCAGGTTCACAGAAAATACCTTCTTCCCTGCCCAAAATTTTATAAGCCTCTAAAATTTCACTGTCGGTTACAGCATTAAACTCCCCATTAGAAGCCTCCCGCACAGACAAAGCCTTGTCCCAGTTTGCAGGGTTACCGATGCGGATAGCGGTAGCAATGGTATCAGGTTTCATAATTTGATGTCCGTGAATTAAAGGAGCCGAACCTGCCGCCTGAAAGCCCATCATGCGAGGAAGACTGTTACATCTACCTTCCCCTTGATACTGACAAAACCCCATCCAATAAGCGGTAATGTTACCGGCATTGCCCACAGGAATACATACCCAATCAGGGGCATAACCTAAAGTATCTACCACCTCAAAAGCAGCAGTTTTTTGTCCTTCTAAACGATAAGGGTTAAGGGAATTAACCAAAGTAACGGGGTAGTTATCAGCAATTTCTCTTACAATGGTTAAAGCATCATCAAAATTACCATCAATGGCAAGAACCTCTGCTCCATAAATCAAAGCCTGAGCTAATTTCCCCAGAGCAACATAACCATCAGGGACAATTACAAAAGCTCTCAAACCAGCTCTCGTGGCATAAGCCGCCGCCGCTGCTGATGTGTTTCCCGTACTAGCACAGATTACAGCCTTTGCCCCTGCCTCCTTGGCTTTGGTAATGGCCATAGTCATTCCCCTATCCTTGAAAGAGCCAGTAGGGTTCAAACCATCATACTTGACAAATACTTTGACGTTGCGCCCAATTAAATTAGAAATGTAGGGAACAGGAATTAAAGGAGTGTTTCCTTCTCTAAGGGTGACAACTGGGGTGTTTTCCGTCACGGGCAAATAGGCTCGATACTCTTCAATCAAACCTCTCCATCCGCTTCTAGGTAAACTATTAAGTGTGTTTGGGGAAATTTTCGTCGCTACCACAGGTGTTAATTTTGAATAGATGACTGTCGCAATTATAACATATAGTGTTACTCACTGGTAGGGCTGGTTTATGGTCAATTTTCTTTTGGGGGTAGGTTATGGTGATAGTGGTAGAAAATTTCTAACTAAGTCTAAAATTGTCTAAAATTTATTTATCAACAAGTTGCCCATAACCTTTTCTTAAAAAATAGATTTATCATTCTTTTTATATAGCAGTTGTTCTTTTGTAATGAAAATAAAGTATATTCTAAAACCGAAAAATATAACCCAACATTTCGACACATTTCAATGTATTGTATTTATTTTTGCTGTCATATTTTTTCTAATTCTTTCGGGGCTGGTAGTAAGCGATAGATTAAGTTCCGCGGATGTATCTTTCCAAAACTTCCTTCAAGATAGTTTACCTAGTTGGTTTGAATATATTGCCAGATTTTTTTATTTTGTAGGTGAGGCAGAAGTTGCTGTTTTTGTAGTTTTATTTAGTTTGATTTTTTTGGTGCGGAAAAGGTTATGGATTGAAGCTCAAGTGATGGCTTTATCTTCTTTATCTATTCTCTTATTAGTCGATAAAGTATTTAAACCATTATTTGCTATTCCTCGCCCTATAGATCGTATGGTTGACCATGTTAACGGTTATAGTTATCCTAGTGGTCATGGTTCGGGAAATTTAATTTTATATCTACTCATTGCTTATTTTGTTTCCCAATATTTTCCCCGCCGAAGGGTTGCTTTATTTAGCTTTGTTGTTATTTTTATGATTTTGATGGGCATCAGTAGTGTTTATTTGGGTGTACATTGGATGACGGACTTTTTGGCTTCTTACTCTGTTGGTTATATTATTTTTAGTATTTCTATACTATTGTACAAAAGTTCTAAGTAGCTTTGAGGATGAGTAAGGGGGATTTTGGTTAAGATTAAGAAATGTAACAATCTTTGAGTAATCAATGGAAGCACAAAAAAATCCTCGTCCTAATTTTTTCAATCCCATAGTATATGTTGCCCCTTTTTTTTTGTGGGGTACGGCAATGGTTGCTATGAAGGGTACTATATTGGAAACTACTCCGATATTTTTGGGAGCATTAAGAATTTTTCCTGCGGGTATTTTGGTTTTAATATTCGTGAGTCGGGGAAAAAGTTTACAACCCCAATCATGGAAAGCATGGGGCTGGATTGTATTGTTTGCTTTGGTGGACGGCGCTATGTTTCAGGGTTTTTTGGCGGAGGGATTATTGCGCACGGGGGCTGGCTTAGGCTCGGTTATGATTGATTCTCAGCCTTTGGCGGTGGCAATTTTATGCCGTTGGTTATTCAAGGATATGATTGGTTTTTGGGGTTGGTTAGGGTTAGGTGTGGGGATTATTGGTATTAGTTTGATTGGTTTGCCTGATGAGTGGATTGTTAATTTCTTTCAGGGTAATTGGGGGGAGTTTTATTTTAGTTGGGAAGGGCTTTTTAATAATGGGGAGTGGTTGATGTTGTTGGCTTCTTTGTCTATGGCATTAGGTACTGTTATGATTCCCTATATCTCCCGTCATGTGAATACGGTATTGGCTACGGGATGGCACATGATTATTGGGGGTTTGATGTTATTTTTCCTTAGTGGGGTGACGGAGACTAATCAGTGGGTAAATATTAGTTTGTCTGGTTGGTTGTCTATTGCTTATGCTGCTACGTTTGGCAGTGCGATCGCCTATGGTGTATTCTTTTATTTAGCATCAAAGGGTAATATTACCAGTTTAAGTGCGCTGACTTTTTTAACCCCTGTATTTGCCCTTAGTTTTGGTAATTTGGTATTAGGTGAACAACTTTCTTCGTTGCAATGGGGGGGAGTGTGTCTCACTTTAGTTAGTATTTATTTGATTAATCAGCGCAAAATGATTAATAATAAATGGCAAAATTTTAAGCTCAATTTTCCTTGGTTGAATATTCGAGAAAAGATAAATTAATGAGGTAGTGCTGAAAAAGTCTTTAGATTTAGTGTAGGTGTCAGGTAAAAAATTTTATATTTATACAAAAATACTTGACAAAAAAAAATATATTCGCCATAATAATATATGTGCTGATTGCGGGTATAGCTCAGTGGTAGAGCGTCACCTTGCCAAGGTGAATGTCGCGCGTTCGAATCGCGTTACCCGCTTAAATGATTAATGAAACTTAAAAGCCGAGATCGCTCTTGGCTTTTTTTGCTTCTATACGTAATGTATCATCATCCATGGTTTGCCAGTCTGGCTCTCCTACCTCTGCATAAAACTGTTGATCATAGGCTCTAGTCCTCACTACCACGGGCATAGGCACCGCATGGCCTAATACTAATGCCTGTTGTTTGGAGTCTAATTTTGCTAATACCGAGCGCAACCCACTTGCCCCAGAAACCCCTGTAAAGATAGCATCAATATCCTTCTCATCGTTCAATAAACAAGTAATCCTCGTACCTACTTGGGACATTACTTCATTATCTATACCCGAAGGACGTTGATCTACAACTAACAAGGTTACAAAGTATTTTCTCATCTCACGGGCGATCGTGCCAAAAATCGTTTGATGGACAATTTTAGAATCCAAAAAGCGGTGTGCCTCCTCAATGGTAATCACCAAAGGACGAGGTCTATCTGTGCTGTTTTTAGTTTGTAAAAAAGTTTCCGCCTTTTTTACATAAGCACGGTGAATCCTACGAGTAATCATATTCGTCACCAACATATAAGAAAGCATACTACCTTGAGAGCCAAATTCCACTACCACGTGTTTACCACCGTCAAGAAGGGCAAGGATTTCATTAATATAATTGTGAGGACATACCGACTTCATATACTTAAGGCTTTCCAACCTTTTCAACTTCCGTTGCAAAGCCATAATTGAGCCTTTATGCCCCTGTTTCTCATTACAAAATATTTCTATATCCTCATTAGTCATATTAATGAGTTTATAAATCCAATCTCTGCCCAACTCTCCAGCCAAGATATTGGCATTGTCCAAGCTAGCCTCCGACAAACCCAACTCCCGACTAATTAACCGTAAATCCTCAATCTCGATTTGGTCATAACTTAAAAATAAATCCCTCGAATTGGGTACTCCTCGGCGTTTGGTCGATTTTGGATCCAAAGTATAAATTTCTACTTCCTTAGGAAACAATTGCCGTAAACCCTTGACCATGTTTAACTGTTTACCCTCACTCACCGCTTCCCAACCATATTCCGAGTGCATATCAAACATTAAATTAACAGCGGCCTGTTTGCGAATAATGCCCGAAATAAGAAGCCTTGTTAAAAAAGATTTACCCGTACCTGATTTACCAAAAATACCATTGCTACGTTCTACAAAACGATCTAAATCAATACAGATAGGTACTTCCATATCGAGAGGTTTCCCGATCGCAAAGTTCCTTTTATGGGGATCATCTTCCCAACCAAATACCGAGCGAAAATCCTGCTCTGTGGATTCATATACCTGACTAAAATGGCTAGGAATGGTTTTAACGGGTAGTAATTTTAATTGACTTTCAAATTCACCAAAGGCATTTTTGAGGGTAATAGTATTGGGGCTATCTTCTTCGATGCTGTTATCAATGCTCAACATGAGCATGGGAGCAATTTCGATGGTGCCATAGGTGTCGCTTCCTGCCAATACTTCTCGCCAAAAATCATCTTCAGGATCGGGGGGATGGGTAAAAATTCTGGGGGTGGATGTGCCTAGGGAAACATCGGTGAGGAGACAGAAAAATTTTGACCTGCTTCCTTGCACTACTAAAAATTTACCTACTCGCATCTCTTCTACGGATATATCAGGATGTAAGCGCACTTCTAATCCTTCGCTTAATGATCCTTCAATAACTGATCCTAAAGGTTGATTCAACTGTCAAATTCTCCCAAAAGTCAATCTTAACCACTATATTAGCTTGTTATGAGTAAATCTGATCTTATTGTGTAACGGTTTTTATCTCGCAAAGAAGCGCAAATTCATAATTATTAAGAAGAAATCATGAGTAAGTCCAACCCCTGCTCAAAAATCTGGTCAATGGGTAACATTTGATGGTCAGAGGTCATCATTTTATGATCCTTGGTGGCTTTGATAGTTGCACCATTTTCCAACTCATATTCAAAAACCTCTTGTTCTCCTCTATCATGCCACTGGGCGATCGCCTGAGTATATACAAAACCATATTGATCTACACTGTAAACAGTACATTGGATATGCTCCTCCACAATTTTGCCAATGGGTAAAACCCCATATTCCACCGTCAAAATCTCCGTATCATAACTCAAACAATACTCCGCAAACTTAACCATCTGGTCAAATAAACTCTCCGCAATATCCTTGGAAACACCATTTTTCATGGAACCATCAATAAATTTTTCTTGGTGTTTTGCCATCTCCGATGCCTTTTTTTTACCCATCGCCCGACGCAACAAATCCGCCTCCCCAAGGGAATAACCCGCCAAATCCTGAGCCATTTTCATAATTTGCTCTTGATATACCAACACCGCATAGGTTTCTTTCAAAATGGGCTGTAATAGCTCATGCTCATAGGTAATCGCCTCTCTACCATGCTTACGATTGATAAAAATAGGGATTAAACCAGCATCAAGGGGACCGGGGCGATAAAGTGCCAAAATAGAAGAAATATCCTCAATACCAGACGGTTTTAAATCCCTAACAATTTGTTTCATGCCATCGGATTCCAGCTGAAATATTCCTTGTAAGTCTCCCCTTTCCAAAAGGTTATGGGTGAGGGCGACATCTTTGGGTAACTTTTTACTCGTACCCTTTTCCAAAATTTGTAAAGCCTTTCTTTCCCCCAAAGGCAAGTCATCTACATCTATGTCAATATTACGATTGAGCTTAATTAGTTCCGCTGTTTTTTGGATTGTGGTTAGGTTTCTCAGACCCAAAAAGTCCATTTTCAGCAGTCCCAATGACTCTAAATCTTCCATGAAATATTGAGTAATTACTGAGCCTTCGTTGTTTTTTTGCAAAGGTACAATTTCGTCTAAAGGTTCACTGGAAATAACTACCCCCGCTGCATGGACACCAAACGTTTTATTCATGCCCTCGATGCGCATAGCCATATCTAACCATTTTTTTACCCGTGGCTCGTTATCATATCTTTCTTTGAACTCGGGGGTGGGAGTATCATCGGATACCATCACCTTTAATTTCGCTGGTTTTCCACGGGATACGGGAATCATTTTTGCCATTTCATCGGCTTCGGCGTAGGGTACATCCAAAACCCTGGCTACGTCCTTTAAAACAGCCTTAGAGGTCATTCTGTTGAAGGTAATAATTTGGGCAACTTTATCTTCTCCGTATTTGGCTGTAACATAGCGAATCATTTGATCCCTTCTATCAATACAAAAGTCGGTATCAATATCAGGCATGGATTTACGTTCTGGGTTCAAAAAACGCTCGAATAATAAGCCATGGTGAACAGGGTCAATGTTTGTAATACCAAGGGCGTAGGCTACCAGTGAACCAGCGGCGGAACCGCGCCCCGGGCCCACGGGAATGTCGTTGTCTCTGGCATATTTGATATAGTCCCACACGACGAGGAAATAGGTGCAAAAACCCATGGTTTCCATCATGCGCAGTTCATATTCTAGTCTTTCTTTGTAAACTGGACTAATTTCGCTTTTTTGCCGACAGTTGAATCTATCCATCAATCCATCCCAGGTGACAGCCTCGAGGTAGCTTTCGGGGGTGTGTCCGCTAGGAATGTCAAAGTTGGGAATTCTTGGCTCTCCGAGGACGTTGTAGGGTTTTATTTTATCGGCTATTTCGAGGGTATTGGCGATCGCCCTTTCTACAATTTCAGGTTCAAGATGATCCCTAAATAGCAGTTTCATTTCTGCTTCTGATTTGAGGTATTCTGTGCCTGAATAACGGAGTCTTTTTTCTTGGTCGATACTTTTCTTGGTATTAATACAAAGGAGGGCATCATGGGCTTCTACGTCATAGCAGGAGAGAAAATGGGAGTCGTTGGTGGCGATAATTTTGATGTCTAATTCTTGACTAATTTTCGCCAATTCTACGTTAACGATACGGTCTTCTTTTGATCCGTGATCTTGAATTTCGAGGTAAAAATCATCTTTAAATACTCTTTTGTACCATTTGGCTACCTCTCTGGCTCTTTTATAGTCTCCTTTAAGGATAGCTTGGGGCATTTCTCCCCCTAAACAGGCACTGGTGACGATTAAGCCTTCGTGGTATTGCTCTAATAATTCTTTGTTGATACAGGGACGAGAAAATATGCCTTTACCTTGCATCCCTTGAAGGTGGGAGATGGTGGTAAGTTTGACAAGGTTTTTGTATCCTTGTTTGTCTTTGGCGAGGACGATTTGATGAAATTTTTTGATGCCTTTGTGGTATTGGGTTATGTCGTCGTTGATGACGTACATTTCGTTACCAATGATGGGTTTGATGGGTTTATTAAGGCAGTTTTTGATCAGTTGAATGGCACCATACATGACTCCATGATCGGTAATGGCTATCGCAGGCATCTCTAATTCTACTGCTTTTTCTACGAGGGAAGGAATCTGGGATGCACCATCTAGTAAGCTATAGTCGGTGTGTATGTGTAAGCCAACAAAGGACATTTCATCAAGGGGAATAGGGAACAGGGAATGGGGAATGGTTCAAGAATTAATAACCAATAGATACAGTATAAGGAATTGTTTTGAGGATGGCATTTTCTGATGGGTTTGCTCAAATTTGCTAATTTTCTATTTCTATTTTTTCTGGAGAGAGATGTTGATGTCTAGTTGACTGGTGTTGGGGCTATTACTAGAGCTAGTAATGGCAATTCCTTTGAGGGCATTAATAATTGGTTGGCTCTCAGGGGGGGCATCTTCAAAAAATTCGGGGGCAAATTCATTGAGAATATTAACTGTTTTTTCTATGTCAAAAAAGACGTAACCAAAGTTATCTTGGGGGAGAGTTTGGGTGGTGAGGGTAAAATTTTCATTGCTTTGTAATGATGTATTACTATTAGTAATAGTATTAATATTTTCCTCTTGACTTAAGTTTACAAATAAGAGGTTATCTTCTAGCCAACCGTAAGATAATAGTTGTCCTTCTATGGTAGTCCATTTAGTAGATGAAACACCATTATTTTCCTCTTTTTCTATCCGTATAAATTGATCTGAACCTGTTAATCTTTCTATTTGGTTGAGGGTGTTTTCTGCTAAAGTGCGATCGCCCGTTTCCATCAAAAATAGACCTTTCATGCCAGTATCAGCAAAGGAATTATTTTCATCAACGGATAAGCCAAAGGCAAATTCTCCGTCTAACCAAGCAAAAATATCGTCCTGTAAATTGAGATTTAAGGCATTTCCAGTAAAAGATTCTAGTAACACAATAAACTGATCTAATTCAGGTATTAATTGACGATTTACCTCTACTTGTTCCCAAATAGTTTTTAAAGCTACACCATCTATCATAAAAATAACATCATCAGAAATTTTATTGATTAATTTATGGGTAGTAGTACTACTAATTTCTGAATATAAAGGATTTGATAAATTAACAATAGTACTAAGATTAATACCATGATCTTGAATATCAAAAGTAGTCACAGCAGTTTCAATCATCGGAATTTCTGCTGTACCGGGTAAATCAAAAGATTCTGTAATAATATCGCCGATGAAATAATTATAATCAGTAATATATGTCTGAAATAAAGGATTTTTTTGATTCAGTTTTTCCCTAGTTGTCTCATGGGCTTCTTTCACCGAAACAATAGAATCAGCCCCCCGATAAGTATCTATAAATTGTTCTATCACCGTTTGGGCATCACCCATGACGGCTTGATTATCAAAGAAACTAAACCACACACCTTCAGGGTTTTCGGTGGAAGTAACTTGATAAACTGTAATATTTTGATATTCACTTTCTATTACTTCGGTGTCAGGATTCTCTTTAATTTTGTTTAAAAAATTCCTTGCTTTTAATTTATTTTTTACCCCGGCAATTACTCCAACATTAGGTTCAGAAGTATCATCAATATTAGGAAGAAAAGCCATCATCAAATTTCCTAACCAAGGCTCAATATCTTCTTGGTAATTAACCTCAATATTTTCCGAGCCTAATTCATTTTGCCATTGTTGCCAATTTTCTTCAACGGATTCCCTTGCTCCAAAAGTGTCAAATTGTTCTAATTCTTGCCAGTCATTTATATCTGTGGAAATAAAACCAGTGGCAACGGCATCGGCGGGAATGATTTGTGAGCCTTGTAAGGGGGTTAATTCTTCTCCTAATAATAATCTACGACCAAAATAGTATCCTAATCCTGCGGCTACTATTACTATTAGGGAAACCCCAAAACAACCAATTCCTAGTTTATTTTTTTTCTGTGCGCTCATTACTTTTAGCCCATTTTATTAATGATTTTATCAAGGTTTTTTAGATACAGACCTAAAAACTTAGAATAGTTTTACATTTGTCCATCACCTACGACGATTTGTTTGAGGGTGGTAAAGGTTTCTAGGCTGATTAATCCTCGGCGATGCCCTTTTTGATTGGATACCCCCAAAAATACTGAGTTGCTTCCCTGTAAATAGCGATAAAAACGGGGGGATGAGTTGATATACACTAGGGCGCTATCGGCTTCCATGGCAAAGGTGCGCCCTTCTTGATAGGAATCCGTAACTAGACAGTTGGCATGACCACTGCTATATTCGTTGATATAGGAGATCGCACTTTGTAGATCATCTGTACGCCTAAAGGCGATGGTTTTAGTCAAAAAAGGTTCATGCCATGAAGACTCTTTGGCAGGAATTAGATAATCAGGAAACTCCTGCACTAAGGCATCATCCCCTTTTAAAACAAAGTCATTTTCCTGAAGATAGTTAAATAAACGAGTAATAGAAGTGGACTTTTGTTGACTATTAATCAAAACCTTTTCGATGGCATTAACAGGATCTGGTAAACTACCATGACTATCCACAATAACAGATTTAACTATATCAAGATCACTAGATAAAGACCAGTATAAATAACAATTACCCATGGCCGACTTCAACACTGGGGCAGTAGCCATTTCCGTTACCTGTTGAATTAAACTAGGGCGCCCGTAAGGGATAATTAAATTTAAATATTGATCCTGAGTGATCAAATCTTGGATAGAATAACCTTGTTCAGAGGGTAAAAATTCAA
Organism: Cyanobacterium sp. HL-69; assembly: GCA_002813895.1. Taxonomy (NCBI): domain Bacteria; kingdom Bacillati; phylum Cyanobacteriota; class Cyanophyceae; order Chroococcales; family Geminocystaceae; genus Cyanobacterium; species Cyanobacterium sp. HL-69. The sequence goes on from CP024912.1 coordinate 1,400,328, forward strand.
TACAACTAGGGGGAAAATCTGCTTCCTCTAGGGCTACTTGCAGTATTTGGGAAATAATAGTGTTAGTATTGCTCGATTCACTACCGCCCCTCAAAATTAAACTGTTACCCGTTTTGATGGTTAATCCTGCGGCGATAATAGCCAAATCTGGTAAAGCCTCATACACCATGGCAATTACCCCAAGGGGCATCAACTGGGAATAATTTTGACAATAGGTTACTTGGTAGGGGGCATTGATTACTTTTTGAAAAGGATCAGGTAATTCTGCTAAAGTTTTTAATATCTCTACGGCTGCTTCTAGTCTTTGGGGTGTTAATTTTAGCCAATCCAAAATTAAATCGGGCACAGACATTTCCCGACTAATTTCTAAATCGAGGGTGTTTGCCTGAAGAATATCATCAAAACAATCTTCTAGTTTACTTGCCATTAATGATACCGCTAAGGAACGCTCTATCCCTTTTATCTTACTCATTTCGAGAAATGCTTGATGGGCTTTTTTTACCCTTTTATCGATGGATTCTGTCATAGAATTTGCGGTTATAACCTGAACAATTTTAATATCTGTATGGCAACAGAAGAATTATCAATACAGAGGAGATAATCATAATACTTCCCACTAGCCAAGGAATAGGATTCACTAATGAAAAGACTAATAATATAGAAATCATACCAATGGTAAACCATAGCAGGAAAAATAAGTAGTTTTTTGAGATTTCCTGACGGTGTAATACCCATTTTTTGCCATTCCAAGACCATTTTTTTTTGTATGGTGATAGATTAACCACAGGTTTTAAATACTGATGTTCTTCATCGGTGACAAATATTTGTTGACATTTGTGACAACCCAAGGCTTCGGTTAGGGTGATTGGTTGTAGTCTTCCCTCTTGACGACAAGGGCAGGGATATTCACATTTTAGGTCTATTGGCTGATCTTTAAACACTCAAGCCCCTCTTTGTTTTTGCTCTTTATTTATTTTTTTTGTTTATTTTAATTCAGAATTTGGTCTGATGATTTACTTCGACAACAAGACACTATAATATCTATCTTAAAAGTAATTTTTTAAGAGCGATCGCCCATGACCGATTTTTTTCAATTTGAAGCGGATTTTGTAGAGTCTCTCCGTTGTATTCCCCTAGCCGTAAGACTAAAATTAGACACCTGCGGAGTAAAATTAAAACTTAATCATTGGCATCAATTTACGTTAGAAGAAAGAGAAATATTAGTTAAAAAACCTTGTGTAACTTCCCTTGAAGCTGAAGATTATGCTACTTTTTTGCAAGAATTAGTACATAAACAAACGGGAAAATATGCAAAGACTTTAGAAATTGAGTCTAATCCATCATGGCAGCAAAAAGGGAAAATACCACTACAAATCATTGAAAAAGCCCAAGAATTTGATATTAAATTAAGTATTAATCAATGGCAAAATTTAACAGATTTACAAAGATTTGCTCTAATTAAATTAAGTCGCCCCAGCCACGAAAATAATAACTTTCTCCCCGCCCTCAAGGAATTTGATTTAATTTAGGTTTATGAGAAGACGAAAAAAGTCCACTCCCCATTGCCTATTCCCCATTCCCCACCCCGACTAACAATATATTCATCAAACTGAGGTACAATAGTAAGATTGCAGACCAAATAAAACTCGTTTATGGTAGAAAAAAAACCAATTAAAGTAATAAGTGATAATCGTCAAGCCAGATACCTATATGAGATTTTAGACACCTATGAAGCAGGAATCCAGTTAGGCGGTACGGAAGTAAAATCCGTCAGGGCTGGAAAGGTGAATTTGAGAGATGGATATTGTTTGATTCGTAATGGGGAAGCATGGTTGATGAATGTTCACATCGCCCCCCACCAAACCGCAGGGCAGTATTTTAACCATGAGCCGAAGCGCGATCGCAAATTACTGTTACACAAAAAAGAAATCAGTAAATTAATCGGCTTATTAGAGCAAAAAGGATTAAGTTTAGTTCCCCTAAAAATGTACATCAAAGGAGATTGGATTAAAATTAATCTTGGTTTAGGTAAAGGTAAGAAACTCCATGATAAACGGGAAACCATTAAACGCCGTGACGATGAGCGACAAATGGCGAGAGTAATGAAACAGTATTAAAAATTGACAATTGACAATGGACAATTGACAATGAATTATACTTAAAGCTTTACTTTGAGTCATAAATAATGAGTTAATTTCTTAATCCAAAAGACTAACTATTCATTATCAATTATCAATTATTAATTATCAATTACTATCCATGGCTTCCATTTCCCAATTACACAAACAGCTTATCAATAAAGAACGTTCAGCGGTAGAAATTACCAAAGAATATCTCCATACCATCGAAAAATTAGAACCCCAAATTAAAAGCTATCTCCACATCACCAAGGATTTAGCCCTAGAGAGCGCCCAAAAAGTGGATCAAAAAATTGCTAGGGGAGAGGAAATTGGAACCCTTGAAGGTATCCCCATCGCCGTTAAAGATAATATGTCCACTAAAGGGATTCCCACCACCTGCGGTTCAAAAATTCTCGAAGGTTTTACCCCTAGCTATGAATCCACCGTTACCCAAAAACTCCATGACCAAGGGGCGGTAATTTTAGGTAAAACTAACTTAGATGAGTTTGCCATGGGAAGTTCTACGGAAAATTCTGGTTATCAAGTAACCGCTAACCCTTGGGATACCACCCGAGTGCCTGGCGGTTCTTCTGGAGGCTCTGCGGCCGCCGTGGCTGCCGATGAATGTGTGGTTTCCTTGGGATCTGATACTGGGGGATCTATCCGTCAACCTGCCTCACTGTGTGGGGTTGTGGGGTTAAAACCTACCTATGGTTTGGTGTCTCGTTTTGGTTTAGTGGCCTATGCTTCGTCCTTAGATCAAATTGGGCCTTTTGCTCACACTGTCGAGGATGCAGCTGTTATGTTAAAGGCGATCGCCGGTTACGACTCTAAAGACTCCACTAGCTTAAAAGTCGAAATCCCTGACTATACAACATCCTTTACCACCGACTTAAAAGGCTTGAAAGTGGGCATCATCCGAGAAACCTTTGGAGATGGATTAGATGGAGTAGTGGCAGAAGCCGTTAACCAAGGCATCAAAGAATTAGAAAAACTAGGCGCCCAAGTAAAAGAAATTTCTTGCCCCCGTTTCCGCTATGGTTTGCCAGTTTACTACATCATCGCCCCCAGTGAAGCCTCCGCCAACCTCGCCCGTTACGATGCTGTGAAATACGGTGTTAGAAGTCAAGCCGATAACCTCATGGATATGTACACTCAAACTAGGGCGCAAGGTTTTGGTAAGGAAGTAAAACGCCGTATTATGTTAGGTACTTATGCCCTTTCTGCAGGTTACTATGACGCTTATTATCTCAAGGCACAAAAAGTGAGAACTTTAATCAAACAAGACTTTGACAACGCTTTTGCCGATGTAGATGTATTAATTTCCCCTACCTCCCCCACTACTGCTTTTAAAGCAGGAGAAAAAACCGATGATCCCCTTACCATGTATTTATCGGATTTAATGACTATCCCTGTTAACCTCGCAGGTTTACCCGGTATGAGTATCCCTTGTGGTTTTGATGGTCAAAATTTACCCATCGGGATGCAGTTAATCGGTAACGTCTTACGGGAAGATATTTTGTTCAAAGTAGGCTACGCCTTCCAACAAGCCACCGACTGGCACACCAAATCCCCAAATTTGGGTTAATAGCCCGTAAAACATCCCCCAATTCTGGGGGACTTGTCAATTTGAGAAATGTAGTATTATTTTTTGAGATAGATGTTAATGTCTATTTTTTGCCCTAACAATTATTCACCATTGCCCGTTCCCCATTCCCTATTCCCCATTACTCAGTTGACCCTTAAACGGTAATTAGGTTATGGTAAAAAGAAAAATATTAAGATAGAAAATACATATAAAATGGACGGATTAACCTTTTTCCAAAATAGTGCTGGTAAATGGCGATCGCAACGTACCACCCATCACTTACCCTTCCGCCGTGCCGAAAGTGGTGGCTCAGAAATTAGGGTTGAAAGCCTCGACAAAAATAACCCTAAAATCAAAGAAATATGCGAAATGCACAAATTTGATCCTGAAAACTCCGTAGGAGGTTCCTATGTTGCTTGGGATGGCTCTATGGCGTGGGATAAAGAAAATGAAAGCCACAAAGGAGAAACCGTTTTTGCCCTTATTCCTGAGCCTAATAACCCCCGTGAAGGAAAACTATTAAGAGAGAGAGGATACGCCGAAATCGTACCCGTAGCAGGGGAATATTACCTTGATCATGATGATGCCCTCGTTTTAACCACCGAATATGAAACCATGACAATCCATGAGCGTTTTTGGTTTGTTAGCGATGATGTTCGTTTGCGTACCAGCACAGTGCAAAGATTTGGAGGTTTTAACACCGCTACTTTTTGTATTGAAGTAAGGGAAAAATCTGAAGACGACAAAACCACTCAACCTAATCTTGATTCCTTATTAGACTCCCCCGCCATTACTGGCTGGTAATACTAAAAAAAAGAGTTTTATTCCCTCCTTATTAAGGGGGGTTATGGGGAATCAAATCTTTACAATTCCCTACAAAAATTATATAAAAAAAGGCTGTTTCTATTATTAATAAAACATTTTAAAAAATGAGTAATTCCACAGATGTAAAAGCCCTTGCTAAATTAATGGCTGGTGATTTTAGTAACGAAGCACAAGCCATAGAAAATCCTCCCTTCTTTGCCCATATTCGGGTATGTATGCGTCCTTTACCCCATTCTCTTTTTGGAGAGGTAAGTTTTTTCCTCGAACAAGCCTACGATTTTTTACTCTCTCAACCCTACCGCTTAAGGGTATTTACCATCAAAGCAGTGGGTGATCATCTTGAGTTGGAACACTATAAACTCAAAGAAGAAAAAGAATTTTATGGAGCTTCTCGCAACCCCGAAAAACTAAAAGGATTAACCCTTGAGCATCTGGACAAAATGGATGGTTGTGATATGATTGCCCACTGGACAGGAACCCATTTTAAAGGTCAAGTCAAACCGGGTAAGGCTTGTATTGTGGAACGTAAGGGCAAAAAATCTTATCTTGATAATAGCTTTGAAATCGATGACAATAAGCTGATCAGTTTTGACCGTGGTAGAGACTTAGAAACTGATGAGTTGTTATGGGGTTCGGTGGCAGGACCTTTTCATTTTAGCCCAACCCAACGCTTTACCGATGAACTATAACCTCCAAAATATTCTCAACTCTCATCTCGAGTATCATTAGAAAACCTAATGCCTAAGAGCTAATACATAACACCTGCCTTATAGTTCGGAAACCCGTACAATAAAACCCATTGCTATGGTACGCTGATTTCGGTTAAATTAGCACTCGTAAGGTGAGAGTGCTAAAAGCATTTTCTCCGAGCGATTAAAAAAATTAACTATAGAGAAATAAGGAGAAAACCATAGATGGCTGCAATTACCATTAATGTATCAACTGTTAAGCCTTTGGGCGATCGCGTTTTCGTCAAAGTAAGTGAAGCTGAAGAAAAAACTGCTGGTGGTATCTACCTACCTGACAATGCCAAAGAAAAACCCCAAATTGGTGAAGTTGTCACCGTGGGTGATGGCAAAGTAAACGACCAAGGTACTCGTACCGCTGTGGAAGTAAAAGTAGGTGATAAAGTGCTTTATTCCAAATATGCAGGTACCGACATCAAACTTGGTAGTGATGATTATGTCTTACTCTCCGAAAAAGACATCCTCGCTGTAGTTTCCTAATTTTATATTGAAACCCCTGAAGGTAGCTCAAATTTATTGAGTAAATCAAAACCTTTCAACCCATCAAATTATTTCAACTTTTACAGTAAATAAGAAAAAATAACTATGTCCAAGTCTATCATTTATAACGAAGAAGCTCGTCGCGCCCTAGAGCGTGGTATTGATTTATTAGCTGAAGCCGTTGCCGTTACCTTAGGCCCTAAAGGTCGTAACGTAGTATTAGAAAAGAAATTTGGTGCGCCTCAAATCGTTAACGATGGTGTAACCATTGCCAAAGAAATCGAATTAGAAGATCACATCGAAAATACTGGGGTTGCTTTGATTCGTCAGGCGGCTTCCAAAACCAATGATGTGGCTGGAGACGGTACTACTACCGCTACTGTACTCGCCCACGCCATCGTTAAAGAAGGTTTACGTAACGTTGCCGCTGGGGCAAACCCCATCGCCCTCAAACGTGGTATTGACAAAGCGACTGAGCATTTAGTAGAAAAAATCGCTGCCCATGCCAGAAAAATTGAAGATAGCAAGGCGATCGCCCAAGTAGGTGCTATCTCTGCGGGTAATGATACCGAAGTCGGTGAAATGATTGCCCAAGCCATGGATAAAGTCGGTAAAGAAGGCGTTATCTCCCTCGAAGAAGGTAAGTCCATGGAAACTGAACTCGAAATTACCGAAGGTATGCGTTTCGAGAAAGGTTATATTTCCCCTTACTTCGTAACCGATGCCGAGCGCATGGAAGCAGTATTTGAAGAGCCTTACATTCTCATCACCGATAAAAAAATCACCTTAGTCCAAGACTTAGTTCCCGTTTTAGAACAAGTTGCCCGTCAAGGTAAGCCCTTAATCATCATCGCTGAGGACATCGAGAAAGAAGCCCTCGCCACCTTAGTAGTTAACCGCATCCGTGGTGTACTAAACGTGGCAGCAGTAAAAGCTCCTGGTTTTGGCGATCGCCGTAAGCAAATGCTTGAAGATCTCGCCATCCTAACTGGTGGAAAAATGATCAGCGAAGACGCAGGATTAAAATTAGATACTACCACCGTAGATCAACTTGGTACTGCTCGTCGTATGACCATCACCAAAGATACTACCACCATCGTTGCTGAAGGTAACGAAAAAGAAGTTAAAACCCGTTGTGATCAAATTCGTCGTCAAATTGAAGAATCTGATTCTTCCTACGACAAAGAAAAATTACAAGAGCGCCTCGCAAAATTAAGCGGTGGTGTAGCGGTAATCAAAGTAGGTGCGGCTACCGAAACCGAAATGAAAGATCGTAAGCTCCGCTTAGAAGATGCCATCAACGCCACCAAAGCGGCCGTAGAAGAAGGTATCGTCCCTGGTGGTGGAACTACCCTCGCTCACCTCGCTCCTGAATTGGAAGAATGGGCAAAAGATAACTTAACCGCTGAGCAGTTGACTGGTGCTTTAATCGTTGCCCGTGCTTTAACCGCACCCCTAAAACGTATCGCCGAAAATGCTGGTCAAAACGGTGCGGTAGTAGCTGAAAGGGTTAAGGAAAAAGACTTTAACACTGGCTATGATGCTGCTAACAACGAGTATGTTGATATGTTTGATGCCGGTATCGTTGACCCTGCCAAAGTAACTCGCTCTGGTATTCAAAACGCCGCTTCCATCGCTGGAATGGTATTAACCACCGAGTGTATCATCGTTGACAAACCTGAAAAGGATAAAGGTGCGGCCCCTGCTGGTGGCGGAGACTTCGACTACTAAGTTGAAACTTTATAAATAACTTTGGGGTGGGCAATATGTCCACCCTTTTTTTTGTTAAAATTAATCCTCATCTCCAATCTTTTTCAAATGCTATGGCTTCTATTCCCACTGAAATTAGTAATCGAGTTCAACAGTTAAAAGTTAAATTGCAAGAAGCAAGTTATGCTTATTATGTGTTGGATAATCCTATTATGGAAGATTCAGTTTATGATCAACTTTATCGGGAATTACAAACCCTAGAAATAGATTATCCCCAATTAATTACTATAGATAGTCCCACTCAAAGAATAGGAGATAAATTAGATGGTCAGTTTAATTCTGTTAAGCATAATATTCCTCTTTATAGTTTGGATAATGCTTTTAACTTCGAGGAGTTAAAACAGTGGGAAAATAGATGGCAAAAACAGTTATCTGAAACCGTTGATTTTGATTATATTTGTGAGCTAAAAATAGATGGCAGTGCGATCGCCCTTACCTATGAAAATGGAGTATTAACTAGGGGGTTAACAAGGGGAGATGGCATTACAGGGGAAGACATTACCCATAATTTACGCACCATTCGATCCATTCCCTTAAGGTTAAATTTAGATAATCCACCCCACATATTAGAAGTAAGGGGAGAAGCCCTACTACCCCTTAAAGAATTTGAAAGAATCAATCAAGAAAGGGATAAAAACCAAGAAAATTTATTTGCCAATCCTCGCAATGCCACCGCAGGAACATTAAGACAATTAGATCCTAATATTGTTAGTCAAAGAAAACTACAATTTTTTGCTTATAATTTACATATAAATAGCGAAAATATTTCTATTAATAGTCAAAAAGAATCACTAGATTTTTTACAACAAAATGGCTTTTTAGTCAATCCTAATCATCAAGTTTGTTCAACTTTAGAAGACGTAATTAATTATTGCAATTACTGGGAAAATAATCGTCAACAATTACCCTATATGACTGATGGTATTGTTATTAAAATAAACTCCCTAAATCTTCAAAATCAACTCGGTTTTACTCAAAAATTCCCCCGATGGGCGATCGCCCTTAAATACCCTGCCGACGAAACCCCCACCATGGTTGAAAAAATCACCGTCAACGTAGGACGCACTGGGGCAGTGACTCCCATGGCAATAATGAAACCCGTGCTATTAGCAGGAACAACCGTTCAAAGAGCCACTTTACATAACTACGACTTTTTGCAACAATTAGACATTAGAGTGGGAGATACCGTGGTAATTCGCAAAGCAGGGGAAATAATCCCCGAAGTCGTCAGAGTTATTCCCGAATTACGCCCCGAAAATACTCAACCCTTCGAGTTTCCCACCCATTGCCCCGAATGTGCTTCAGAATTAGTACGCCCAGAAAACGAAGCCGTTACCCGTTGCCTAAACAACTCCTGCCCTGCTATTTTGCGGGGTAGCCTAATCCATTGGGCATCCCGTGGCGCCATGGACATTCGAGGGTTAGGAGAAAAAGTAGTCGCTTTGTTAATGGAACATAAATTAATTAAATCCATTGCCGATATATACGAATTAAAAGCCTTTCAAATTGCCGAATTAGAGCGGATGGGCGAAAAGTCTGCCCAAAATTTAATCATGGGTATTGAAGATAGTAAAAAACAACCTTTTGCCAAAGTTTTATACGGTTTAGGAATCCGTTATGTAGGTGCTGTAAATGCTCAAATTTTAGCGGATAATTTTCCAGATATAGACAGTTTAGCCAATGCCAGTATTATGGATTTGGAAGCAATCAATGGCATAGGAAAAGAAATTGCTAATTCTGTAGTGGAATGGTTTAGCATCGAACAAAATAAACAACTAATTAATCTTTTAAAAGGTCACAATCTCACATTACAAAACCAAAATAGTGATACTCAAAAAGATGAAAAACAACTAATACTAGAAGGGAAAGTATTTGTGATTACAGGAACATTAAACCAATTAACCAGAAATGAAGCGAAAGATTTAATTCAAAAATATGGAGGAAAAGTAACAGGCTCGGTAAGTAGTAAAACAGACTATTTATTGGCAGGAGAAAAAGCAGGTTCAAAGTTAACTAAAGCTCAAGAATTAGGCATTAAAATTATTTCTGAATCAGAATTATTAACCATAATTAATTAAGATAAATATTAAATATTTAGGAGTTCAAAATGATAGTTATAAATATAAATACAAGCTCTTCTCTTGTCAAATGAGACTAGGACAATTATACGATCTATATGCTATTGAAAAAGTTAATTTTTTCCCAACCACTTCCATAAGAAGTGTTTTTCTCCCTTTGCCCTAATCTTTTTTACTTCTTGGGCAAAATAATATTTTTCCTTGTCTGATAATCCTCCTCTAATGATATAGGAACTATGCCAGAGCAAAACAGAGGTTAAAAAACCAATGGAAAAAGTAACCGCCAAAGTACCGAGGGGATTAAATTCCATTCCTGCCCTAACCGCTGACCATGTACAATGTTCTTGACAAAGGGAAAAAGTTTCTCTAAATTGCCACAAGCCCCAAGGCATCAGGGTTAACCAGGATAAAAGCACTAGTAGCCATCGGCCATATATTCTGCTCAGGTGCAATCTTTCAATGTCATCGTCTTCAATTATAGATTCTTCTTGATTTTCGTTCATTTTCCTTTGGTTAACAAATCTTGGTTAAAACTTAAACTATTCATTACCTTCCATTAACTTTCATACCCTAGCATAGGTGGTAATTCGATGTATCCTAGCAAACATTGGCTATCACAACTTATGTTAATTACTTCTCCATCCAAACATCATTTAAGCACTAAAATTCAATCTAGTGAAAGAAGATTACATTTTTATGGCAAGGGTGAAGAAATCCCCCTTTTAGAACAAGGAATTTGGAGCATTAGTAGTGGTTTTGTACAATTAGTTGGGGTGAATAATCAGGGGGATGAAACTTGGCTAGGATGGGCTTCTCAGGGTCATTTTTTTGGTTTATGGTTAACTTCTTTAGATTCTTTTAAAGCAAGGGCTTTGTCGGATGTATATTTGCAGTGGTATAGTTTGCAAGAAATTGAAAAATCACCCCAAATTGCTCAGACTGTTTTAGCTCAAACAGTAGTCAGAGTTAAGCAAACTGAACAGTTATTGGCGATCGCAGGATTAAAGAGAGTTGAGGAGAAACTGATTGAATTATTACGTTTGTTATCTAACTGTATCGGTGAAAATCTTAATGATGATTATACCCGTTTAACAGTGCGTTTTACCCATCAAAATTTAGCCAGTGCGATCGGGACTACACGGGTAACAGTAACCCGTTTATTAGGAGATTTGCAAAAAGATGGTTTAATTTCCTTTGACAAAAGTCGTCATATTATTGTTAAAAAATGATGCTCTATGGTTTATTCCCCATTCCTCCATCTAAATCATCAAATCGAAATTGAGTTTGATTATAGACGAGGTTAAAAAAGTTTTTGATAGTAGGAATTTCTAACCTATCCCGAGTAGTAACCAAAACCACGTCTCTGGTGAGGGGTAAGCCCGAATTTAGGGCGATGGATACCACCTCTAGGGTAGGATCTAAAACGGCTTCTTGGAGAGCAGATTGGGGTAACAGAGCGATTAAATTGCCCTGACGAATCACCCCCCGAAAAGCGTCTAGGGTGTTTAATTCCATGGCAACGCTTAACTCAAAACCATGACTAGCGAATAAATCTTGGACAATGCGCTGCATTCCGTAGCCGTCTTTGAAAATAACTTGGGGAAAACCGACTAAGTCTTTGATGGTCAGAGTTTGGTAGGAGGCAAGGGGATGATCTTTTGCCACTAAAACCTGTATTACTTCTTCATATAGAGGTCTTACAAACATTTCCCCCGTAGCAGTCAAATATTTGTTATTCATGACCACAGCAACGTCCACAAGTCCATCTCGTAAAACTTTTAAGGCGCGATCGCTCCCTAAAGCTGTTACCCTTAATTGTACTTGGGGAAACGTACTACAAAATTGTTGCAAAATAGGGGGCAAAAAATAGGCACACACCGAGTGAATCGCCGCCACACATAGCTCTGGTTGTTCCCCCTGCAAAAGTTCCTTCATTTTTTCCTCAACCTTTTCCCACTCCTGACAAATACGCCTTGCGTGGGGTAATAGTCGCTCTCCTCCCACCGTTAACTTTGCCTGGGCGTGACGATGAAATAAAGAAGTGCCTAAATGAGCTTCTAAGGCTTGAACTTGACGGCTTACCGTGGACTGGGTAACACCACACTTTTTGGCTGCTTGTCCAAAACTCCCTGTATCATTCACCGCTAAAAATGCCTTAATTTGCTCAATTCTCATTAATTTACCAATCCTCTACCTCGGGTGTTACATCCATTAATACCGTACGATTAGATAACCTTTTCAATCTGTAACAATTCATACTATATTTATGGAATATCTCTGGGTTTGAAAAACCGAGATTAATGAAGGTATAATTCACAACTTCCCAGAAAAGGTGATAATTAACCTACCACGACTTTTAAGTAACTATTATGTATTGAAATCTTAGTGATTTTACTATAGCATTACCTAGGAGTAGTTTTTCCTCTTGTTTTGATGGTTTACGGTTGGTCAAAAAAACTCTATTTTTTATCAAAAAATTATCAATAAAATTTAATATCTAACTTTTAGAATTTATATCATGGCACAGCGTTATGTAAGGGTTAAAACCAAAAAAGGACAAACATATTATGGCAAATTACAACTTGACCGTAGTGTGTTAGTTTTAGATGCGCCACCATGGCTAGATGGCGGTGAAACGGATTTGGTTTTGGAAGTGGACGAATATCTCTTACTTGCGCCCTGTGCGCCTTCTAAGATTATTGCGGTGGGTAAAAACTATGCTTCCCATGCAGCGGAAATGGGTTCAGAAGTACCCAAAGAGCCTCTTATTTTCTTAAAACCTCCTTCTTCTATCATTGCCCACGAACAAATTATTTATTATCCCAAACAGTCTCAAAGGGTTGATTTTGAAGGGGAATTGGCAGTTATAATAGGCGATCGCACTAAAAACTGCACCCTAGAAGAAGCTACAACCAAAATATGGGGTTACACCATCGCTAACGACGTTACCGCCAGAGATTTACAGAAAAAAGATGGACAATGGACAAGGGCGAAAGGATTTGATACATTTTGCCCCCTAGGCCCTTGGATTGTCAGAGAATTAACCTCAGGAGCAAAACTCGAAACCATCATCAACGAAGAAGAAAAACCAAAACAATCTGCATTACTAGAAGACATGGTATTTTCTCCCGCCGAAATAGTCGCCTATGTCTCCCAAATTATGACCCTTTTACCTGGGGATGTCATCTTAACAGGTACTCCCGAAGGTATCGCCCCCATGCAGATAGGAGACACCGTCAGTATAGAAATTGAAAGCATTGGGGTATTAACTAACACCATTGAAGCCATACCCGACTAAAAAGGCACTTGAGAATAAGCCGCTTCAGAAATACCGGGTAACTCTGCATATTTACCAGTGGCAGATTGATAAATACTATAGCCACAGGCGGCTAAAGTACCCAAGAAAATAACGTTATAGAGGGTTTCAATAAATAATCCCCCTATGCCCCCAGCGAGTATGCCAATAATTAGATTTACTAAGATTAACAAAATATCAATGAGAATAGCCTGCATGGCATTGTATCGAAGGAAATGGCTAAACTTAGAATTCCTAATGACAAAAGAAAATAAAGCGATAAAAATAATAAAGCGAGCAAATGGAATGATGCTATAAAGATAAATTAGAGGGATTAACGGGATCGTTATTAATTGCAGAATGGGAAATTGATTGAACAAAAACCCCCCAAATTCTAAAACATAATAAAGGGGTATGAGATAGACTAAAGAAGCAAATAGTCTATCCTTCCAATCATTTGAGCCTAGGCGAGTCATAAAGTTAATAGTTTATTTTTTTATTTCACTTATTCGATATTAACAAGATGAAACCCCATCTGACATTGATATACTATGGGTTGATTTTGCCCTAACTTGCCCAAACATTGCCCACAGCCAAGTTTACCCTTTTGCCAACGGGGTGTCCCTCCATGATTCGCCATCAGGCAACCATTACAAACTTTTTCGGTGGATAATAGTTGTTCATTTTGGAGAATTACTAACATTGTCTAGCCCTCCCTTACGCTTAACTCCCATAGCTCTATTTTACTCTTTTGCCCAGAAAAACTGTATTATCGGATGCTTTACTTAACAATTACTGTGGTTTGATGGAAGAATTTGTTGAGTGTCAGGTAAGAGAACGTATTAGGCATTAGGCTTAAATATTTGTACGTTAGAAGTTTTATTATCAATTCTCCATTATCCATTCTCCTCCTGCCTTAGCCAATTTATGGTAGTTTTAGGATAGGACATTAACCGTGTAAATTAACACGATACTCTGTAAGATTTTATATGTCGAATGTTAACGATTTTGTTTCTAGTATTATTCCCATTGCCCCAGAAAATTTTAAATCTGGTTTCATAGCAATTATTGGGCGCCCCAATGTGGGTAAGTCCACTTTGATGAATCAATTGATTGGACAGAAGGTTGCTATTACTTCCCCCGTTGCCCAAACCACTCGTAATCGTTTGCGGGGTATTTTAACCACCGATGAGGCTCAAATTATTTTTGTGGATACTCCTGGTATTCATAAGCCACACCATGAGTTAGGGCGAGTTTTAGTTCAAAATGCAACCTCGGCTATTAATAATGTGGATGTGGTTTTGTTTGTGGTGGACTGTGCGCAAAGGGCTGGTGGGGGCGATCGCTTCATAGCCGATTTGTTGCATGATAGTTCTACCCCTGTAATTCTGGGTTTAAATAAGGCAGATTTGCAAAGGGGTAATAGTGAAGAAATTGACGCTAGTTATCAAGAAATTTGTGAGGAAAATTGGCAACAAGTTAAGTTTTCAGCGACCAATGGTACAGGGTTAGAAAATTTACAGGAAAAGTTAATTAATAATCTTGATAATGGCCCTTATTATTATCCCCCAGATTTAGTAACGGATCAGCCAGAAAGATTTATCATGGGAGAGTTAATTAGGGAACAAATTTTGTTATTAACAAGGGAAGAAGTTCCCCATTCCGTGGCAGTGACTATCGAAAAAATGGTAGAAACTCCTAAAATAACTAAAATATATGCTGCCATTAGTGTAGAAAGAAAGTCCCAAAAAGGTATCATAATTGGCGATAAAGGTAGTATGTTGAAGGAGATTGGTACTGCTTCCCGTCAACAAATGCAAAAAATATTGAGCGGAAAAGTATATTTAGAATTGTTTGTAAAAGTTGAACCAAAATGGAGACAATCACGGTTAAGATTAGCTGAATTTGGTTATCAAGTAGATAAAAATTAATATATTTATTATTTTAATATAGTTAAAATTTATAGTTATTTATTATGTTAGATTTAATAACAAACCCTAGTCCAAATGTAATTTTTTTATTAGCTTTATTACATTGTTTTATCGGTCTATCAGCAGGGATTGTCGCTGATACTAAGGGTTATTCCTTTGCTCTTTGGTTATTGATAGGTGCGATCGCAGGTACCTTTGGACTCATCGCTTCCCTACGACTCAAACCTTTGACAAAAGCGAGTTAGAGCAAAATCAAACAACAAAAAGTTCCCTCGATTCCATCATCCGAACAGGAATATCCCCCATGGCATTTTTAAATCGAAAGGCAGTCAACTCCAAATCTTCGGGGGGAATAGCCTTCCATAACTCCCTAGAAGCCCAACGAATCACAAAAATAACCTCGTCTTCATCATCTGGACTCATCCAAACCTGCTTATCAATAAATCCCTCATATTTTTCTAAGGCATCAGTCCAAATTAATCTATCTTGCTCCAAAAAAAAGTTGTGATACTCAGAACAAACCTCAAACTTTAACCACTCAATAACCATCCCTTAAGTCCTAATAATAAATAATATGGAGAGTTTCCATAATAGGATTAAAACACCTATATAATTATAAGATTGACTAAAATTTATTGATCCAAATTATGCCTGATTTTTTACCCATCGCCTATTTTGAAGGTAACTTCGTACCCTTTAAAGAAGCTAATATTTCCATTGCTACCCACGCCCTACACTACGGCACAGGAGCTTTTGGCGGTTTAAGAGGTACCATTAACCCTCAAAATCCCAAACAAGTGCTATTATTTCGCTTAGATCGTCACTGTAAAAGATTAAGTAATAGTGCCAAGTATCTTCACTACGATTTACCCGCCACCAAAATTTATGATGTCATTAAAGATTTTGTAAGTAAAAACGCTCCTACCAACCCTTTTTATATTCGTCCTTTTGTTTATACCTCCGATTTAGGAGTTGCCCCTAGATTACATAACATTGAAAAAAACTTTTTTGTCTATGGTTTAGAAATGGGTGATTATTTATCCCCCGATGGTATTAGTTGCCGTATTAGCTCTTGGTATCGCCAAGAAGACCGTAGTTTACCCCTCAGAGGCAAGATTAGTGGCGCTTATATTACCTCTGCCCTAGCCAAGACTGAGGCGGTGGATTCTGGCTTTGATGAAGCAATTTTGATGAACTCTCAGGGCAAGGTATGCGAAGCGACAGGAATGAATATTTTTATGGTGAGAAATGGTAAGTTAATTACTCCTAGTTTTGATCAAGATATTCTTGAGGGTATTACCCGAGACAGTGTCATTACCATCGCCAAAAACTTGGGTATGGAAGTTGAGCAAAGGGAAATCGATAAGACTGAATTATTCATTGCTGATGAGTTATTTTTATGTGGCACCGCAGCCAAGGTGACTCCTGTTAAGAGGGTGGAGAATTATCATCTAGCCAAAGAAAGACCTATTACAACTAAAATCAAAGAAACTTTGACTGCTATTACTGAAAATAGGGATTCTAATTATCAAGATTGGATTACTACTATTGATCTTTAGGGAATAATTTATTATTAGTTATTACTATATTTTAAGTTTTTATGATGTGATGTAAACAAACCCCACTGGTTAAAATTGGTGGGGCTTATGACGAAAAATATAATGGAATTTTTAATTAGTACCTTTACAATTTTTACTGCGTTGATGTCGTCGGGAGGGTTTATCATTGATAGTGCATTTACCAATGCCATCAAACAAAATTCTGAGTCGGTGGAGGAAATTGAGGTAAGGGTTGAAAATGTTCCTACCCATAACATTGTTAAGGGAGAAGTTGATAGTATTAAATTAGCTGTGCGAGGTTGGGGTTTAAGGGAAAATTTCCGCCTTGATGTATTGGAATTGGAAACTGATCCTCTCAAGTTTGATTTTAGTCGTATTCGGGAAATTAATAGGGAAACTTGGCGCGAAATTATTCAGAGTGATATTAATGTCGGTATTCGTACTGTGATGACAGAGGATGATCTCAATGCTATAGTGCGATCGCCCCGAGCCTTGGAAATAATATCCTCATCCATCCCCCCATCCTCCCCTGAAGGCTTTGAATTAGAAGATGTGAGCCTTGACTTACGACCTAATCAAAGAATCAGGCTAAACACCATTGCTAGATCTCAAACTCCTGGAGTAAGAGTAGATTTTAGTATAGAGTTTGGCATAGAATTAATTGGGGGACAACGGTTAAAAATTGTTGAACCTCAAGGAACATTTAACGGTCGTCCCATATCACAGGAACTATTACAAGGCTTTACCCAGAACCTTAATATGCGCTTAGATCTTAATGCTTTGCAACGCTTCGGGGTGATTGCAAGACTACTACAATTAGACATAGCAGATGAAAATATAGGTATGAGTGCATTAATTCATGTTCCAAATCGTTAAAATTAGTTCAACAATAATTATTTAATATTTATTTTTACTACTATGGCAGATAAAAATCCTAACCCTTTTTCTTCATTAAAAACAATCATTATCACTGGTGGTGTTGTTTTGGTATTGGGAACCGTAGGCGCTCTCCTTGCCTATAATTCTCTCAATAGAGATACAACCCAACTTCCTAATAATCCTACCATCATTGAACCCGTCGATCCCGTAGATCCTGATCCTGAGCAACCCGTCGAACCCGAAGGGCAAAGAGTAAATCTTTATTGGTTGAACGAAAACCTTGAAATCACCCCTCGCACCACAGACTTACCCAAGGCAGAAACTCAAGAAGAAGTATTAACCAATGCCTTTAATATGCTCTTACAAGGCTCTGACACCGAAGATTTTAGTGCCATTCCCGAAGAAACTCAGTTACTCGATTTAGAAGTAAGAGAGGATGGAGTTCATGTTAATTTATCCTTTGACTACACCACTGGAGGCGGTAGTGCTTCTATGATAGGACGTTTGGGGCAGGTAATTTATACCGCTAGTAGCCTAGAGCCTAACACTCCTGTATGGCTTAATGTTGATGGAGAGCCTTTAGAACTCTTGGGCGGTGAGGGTTTGGAGGTAGAACAACCCATGACCAGAGACTTATATCAACAACAGTATCAATTTTAGTTAGGATCTGCTCAAAAGGTCTTTTCATAAGGGGTAGGGGATAGTTTTTTTTCGTTTAATTCAGCTCACCCCATCTATTTCGCCATGCTTTTTTTTATTAAATAACCTAAGTAAAAACTGGTTAGGGCAGTGATAGTAATATCCCAAAACTGAGGCAACATCAAAGAGTATCTCTGGGCGATCGCCCCTAGCACAATAAAAATCCCCAAAAACACCGCATATCTATCTTTTTCTTTCATAATATCAAGAGCTAAAAGTAGGGTGGGCATTGCCCACCGAGCAATTATTGCGATCGAATCATAGTCATGGAAAGCTGCTTTATTTCCTTCTCAACCAACTACAATTTTTTCTAAACTACCCCTTAGAAGCCAAAACAGCCTCCGCCGCCTGTCTTCCCGAAATAGTAGCCCCCTCCATACTATCAATATAATCCTGTTGAGTATAACTACCTGCAAGGAAAAAATTATCAATAGGAGTCTTTTGGGCAGGGCGATAGGCATCCATCCCAGGAGCCTCACGATACAAAGATTGAGCCAACTTCACCACACTATACCAAGTCATATTCAAATCCTTAGAAGAAGGAAATAACTTATGTACCTGATCTAGTACATGGTGAGCAATCTTTTCATTATTTTCCTTAATAAAAGGATCACCCGGAGTTAAAACCAACTGTAACAAAGAACCCTCGCCCTCTCGATAATAATCCCCTGGACTAGACAAAGCCAAATCAGAAAAACAAGAGAAATCAGCATCAGCAGTATAAAGTAAATTATCAATGCCCTCGGCCTTCTCCAACTGAGTGCGTTTTTGTGGGTCATTTAATTCCGTTACCCAACCATCAAAACGTAATTGCACCGTAGCCACAGGCACTGCATCCAGCTTATAAATATTGTCAAACTCAGACCACTTGCGCCACCCTTGGGGCAACAACCTTTGAATCCCCGGAATATCACAGGCACACACATATCTATCCGCCGTTATCAACTCCTCTGTTTCACCATCAGCAATTAATAATCCCGTTACTTGAGCCTTTCCATTTTCCTCATACTGGATTTCCCTTACTCGTCGGCGAGTGTGAATTTTTACCCCTTTTTCTTCCAAATAATTAACAATAGGGCCATGTAAATATTCGTGGGGAGAGCCTTCCAACATTCTCAATACAGAAGCCTCAGTTTTGGCCGCAAAAAATTGAAAAATAGTTAACATACAACGGGCAGAAATATTTTCTGTATCAATAAAACCCAAAGCATAAGCAATGGGATTCCACATTTTATCCAAACTGCCCTGATTGCCCCCATGGCTTCTAAACCAATCAGCAAAACTCACCTTATCTAACTTACGAATATCTCGCATAGCACCTTCAAAATCCACCAACCCTCTAACGATGGGGCTAGTACCAAGGGCCAAAGAATTGGCAATTTTATCCACCGCTGAAAGCTGAGACGTAGTAAAAAATGCCTTTAAACCATTGAAAGGAGCGCCTGTGATAAAGCGAAAATCAAGCTCTCCTACCCTACCACCCTCATTAATAAAAGTGTGAGTGTGTTGTTTTAAACGTAAATTATCGATCGCCCCTACCTTTTCCATCAAGGCAAAAAGATTGTAGTAACAACCAAAAAAGACGTGCAACCCCATTTCAATGTGATTACCATCCTTATCAACCCAACTACCAACCTTCCCCCCCACAAAAGGACGAGATTCAAAAATTTCTACTTCACAACCAGCATCAACTAAATCAATGGCTGTGGCTAATCCTGCTAATCCAGCACCGACGATGGCAACTCGCATTCTTTTTTATCATACTCTTAACTTTTCTTTACATATTATAAACAATAAAAGTCCCCTTTATAATGTGGCCCTTTCCAACCATCGACACAATTACGGTGGGGGTTAACAGTGTTGAACCCCTTATCAACCTTAAAATTAAATCTCCATCTTAATTATTAAAGAGGCTTTGCTGATAGGATACAGCCTGATGTAAGAACTTCTCGTTTACCAAAACCCTAAAGGTATCCAAATTTTCTTGCCAAGAATTAATTTTGCTCATCAAAACCTTTGATTTATTCTCCGCCCCTTGAATACTATCAAACTTATAAGTAAAATTCCCCGCAAAAAGGATCGCAGGCATTGCCGTATTATTAGACTGTTGTAACCTAGCAGGGTTAATGTTGACCGCCAAGCTATATCCTTGCAAATTATAAAATAAATTTAAAGCCGCTTGAGGTTCGACACCTTCAAATTGTGACCAACTGCCCCGTTTTAAAAATTCTTCATTAATCAATTTTTTCCCTGCGGTTTCATCTCCAGATAAAGGAGCGATAATTTTCGGAGAAATACTTAAACCCTGATACTCGGCACTAGATAACTTTTCGATATATTTAGTAGCTACCTTAGCAAAATTTAAGTCTTTCATCTCTTTGTTACCCAAACCCTCAATAAAATTAATTATCCCTGGTTGAGCAATGATTTTTAAACCATTTTTATACATAATCTGAGTGCCATTGGGGCTGACCATAGGTTTTTGAGCCACTTCCCAATCCGAGGGAATAATGCCCCCCATTTGCAAAAACTCAGCACTTACCATGGTGGGGTTAAAATTTTTGATAGCAATTCCGAGGGTTACTTCTTCAATTTGTTGAGGAATTTTGACGGATACAGGATTATTAAATTGACCTTGTAAATTCATAATGTTAAATATTTAGAATAATCTTTTGTTCTACTCTAAGACTATCTCAATTTAAGGTTATATACTTTTTTGAGGGTCATGAAGAATAAAGAACACTCTTTGGTGTTTTTTGTATCTTTACGGGATAAAGTCTAATCTTAATTAACCTATGGGAAATCTTTAATTCTTCCCTAGTTTGAACTATAATGTCACAGCGATACTGTTATAAAAAGTGTATATAAAATGACAAAAATCGCATGGGTATTTCCAGGGCAAGGCTCACAGGCTCAGGGCATGGGTTTATCTTTAAAGGATACAGAAATAGGTAAACAAAAGTTTGCACAGGCTCAAGAAATCCTTGGCTGGTCAGTGTTGGAGGTATGTGAAGCAGGGGATGAAAGGCTTTCTCAAACTATTTATACTCAGCCTTGTTTATACACTGTGGAGTGTATTTTGGTTGATTTACAAAGGCAGGAGGGAAAACAGCCTGATTTGGTGGCAGGACATAGTTTAGGGGAATATGTGGCTCTTTATGCGGCGGGGGTGTATGATTTTGCCGAGGGGTTAAAGTTAGTGAAACGTCGGGCTGAGTTGATGAGTACCGCAGAGGGTGGGAAAATGGTGGCATTGATGAAGTTTGACCGTGATGTATTAGAAAGTGCGATCGCCTCTAGCCCTGATGTTGTCATTGCCAATGATAATAGTGAAGGACAAGTGGTAATTTCAGGAAAACCAGAAGCCATTGATGAGGTTTTAGAAAAAGTACAAGCGAAAAAAGCTGTGGAGTTAAACGTTTCAGGAGCATTTCATTCTCCTTTCATGGCATCGGCGGCCACAGAATTTACTAAAGTATTAGACACCATCACCTTTAGAGATGCCGCAACCCCTATTATGTCTAATGTGGATCCCCTCCCTAGTACATCCGCCCTAGAAATAAAACAAAGACTAATTCAACAAATGACGGGGGGAGTGCGCTGGCGGGAAATTATGTTAGATTTTCCCAACCATGGCATCACCGAAGTGGTGGAAGTAGGACCAGGTAAAGTTCTCACGGGGTTAATCAAACGTACCAATAAGACCATTGGTTTAAATAATATATCGGGATAAGTATCGGTTAAGTGTTAGGTACAAATAGGATCTGCTGAATAAATCAAAAACTGGAAATATCGGGAGTTTGTGCATATCATACTAAATCCCGTTTCAATAATATACTAATTAGGGCGGAGAACAGGGAACGGGGAACGGATAGTAATTGTTTATTGTCAATTGTTACACGGTGAATAATAGTAAACTCTACTAATCGGATTTGGTATCACAACGGTCAAAAAATACGCAAAAATCCCCATTATTCATTCTCCATTATCAATTAACACCAAATACCGAACCCACCATAAAACTATTTTTTGTTTCCATTGATTATTCATCAACTCTCAAGCTACCATAGAGATAAATTATTATAATTACTAATCCGTTTACCCCTTATAACCCTTTGTCTTCTCGTCTATATATTTGTATTTTTGCCCCAGATACCTCTATCAGTCAGTCATTAATCACATGGCTGAAAGATGAAGGTGTAAAAGAATCGAGCGATCGCCATTATCTGCATATCATAGAATCAAACACAGAATTTCAACACTTTATTATTGAAAATAAAGAAAAAATTGACTGTTTGATCATACTCTACAACAGCACTAGCCAAGAAATTATCACCAACCTTTATGACGAAGGATTAATTTTACCCACCGTAATCATCGAAACCCCCGACTACCCCATCAACCAAGGGCAATACCAAGCCGACTTAACCCAAGAAAATCCTCCCGAAGAAAACCCATCGATCATTTACCATGTCGGGGAAATCAAAATTAAACCAGAACAAATCAAAAATATCACCACCCATGTAGATAAAGCTATCACTCAATTTCTCTATTTAGCCCCTAGTTGCTCTGTCTCAGAAAAAGAAAAAACTATTCCTCCCCAGAACGAAGAAAGACAAAACTTTTTATTATTACAACAAAGAAGACTAGCTTCAAAATTAAAAGAAAGACTAGGATATTTAGGAGTATATTATAATAGAAATCCAGACTATTTTTATCGTAACTTATCCCTAGAAGAACGCCAAGAATATCTTGGACAATTAGCTGCACAATATAGAGAAGTCATAATACTCTATTTTGGAGAAGAAAACGAAGTAAATCAACTCATAGATCAATTTGTTAATCAATGTTTTTTTGCTGATTTATCCGTATCACAAATCCTCGAAATTCATATGGAATTAATGGATGAATTCGCACAACAACTGAAGCTAGAAGGACGTAATGAAGAAATATTACTAGATTATCGTTTAGCCCTCATTGACATAATTGCTCACCTTTGCGAGATGTATCGTCGTTCAATTCCCAGAGAAGATTTACCCTTTGAAGTCTTGTTTCCAGCTGATTAAAATAGTAAAATAAAGTTTAGTTAAAAGCTATAAAAAATAATTATATGAGTCCCCTAAGAAAAACCTATGTCCTGAAATTATACGTAGCAGGAAACACCCCAAACTCCGTAAGAGCATTAAAAACTTTAAAGACCATTTTAGAAGAAGAATTTAAAGGAGTTTATGCTCTCAAAGTAATTGACGTTCTCAAAAATCCTCAACTAGCAGAAGAAGACAAAATCTTGGCCACTCCTACCCTTTCCAAAGTTTTACCGCCCCCCGTGCGAAAAATTATCGGCGATCTTTCCGACCGAGAAAAAGTCCTCATCGGTTTGGACTTACTCTATGAAGAAATCAAAGACCGAGAATAGGTTATGATCTCCCATAATTAGATAAATAATAACTTTAAATAACAAATTTTTTTTAATATTTTTTTTAAATCGACTCAATATTAACAATGTCTAAAGATTTTATTAGTAAGGAAAGGAAAGAAGAATTAAGGGCAAAAGGTGTCAAAAAAAGACGCACCATGATCGAAGGTTTTGACGAAATTAGCCATGGTGGTTTACCCATCGCCCGAACAACCCTTGTTAGTGGTACATCTGGTACAGGAAAAACCCTCTTAGCTATTCAATTTCTTTACAACGGTATCAAACACTTTGATTGCCCTGGTTTATTTGTCACCTTTGAAGAATCCCCCAATGACATTATCCAAAACGCCTATAGTTTTGGTTGGGATTTACAAACTCTTATTGATCAAGGAAAACTTTTTATTTTAGACGCTTCCCCAGATCCCGAAGGGCAAGAAGTGGTGGGAAATTTTGACTTATCAGCCCTCATTGAAAGAATCCAATATGCGGTTAATAAATACAAAGCTAAATTAGTATCCATCGATTCTGTCACCGCCGTTTTTCAGCAGTATGACGCCGCGTCCGTGGTACGCCGTGAGATTTTTCGCCTAGTGGCAAGATTAAAACACCTTGAAGTTACATCTATTATGACCACCGAAAGGATCGAAGAATATGGTCCTGTGGCACGGTTTGGGGTAGAAGAATTTGTGTCGGATAATGTGGTTATTGCCCGTAATGTCTTGGAAGGAGAAAGAAGAAGACGTACCATTGAAATCCTGAAGTTGCGCGGTACTACTCACATGAAGGGAGAATATCCTTTTACCATTACAGGGGATGGTATCAATATCTTTCCTTTGGGTGCGATGCAACTTACCCAGCGCTCTTCTAATGCCCGTAGTTCGTCTGGCATCAAAACCCTTGATGAGATGTGCGGGGGTGGATTCTTCAAAGATTCTATTATCCTTGCCACAGGGGCTACTGGTACGGGTAAAACTCTGTTGGTTAGTAAGTTTTTGGAAGAAGGTTGTCGTCAGGGAGAAAGGGCAATTTTGTTTGCCTATGAGGAGTCGAGGGCTCAGTTATCCCGTAATGCTTCTTCTTGGGGTATTGATTTTGAAGATATGGAGCGTAAGGGCTTGTTGAAACTGTTATGTTCTTATCCTGAGTCCGCTGGTTTAGAGGATCATTTACAGATGATTAAATCAGAGATTGCGGAGTTTAAACCTAGTCGCATTGCCATTGATTCTTTATCGGCTTTGGCTAGGGGGGTTACTAATAATGCTTTTCGTCAATTTGTCATTGGGGTGACGGGATATGCGAAACAGGAGGAGATTACTGGTTTCTTTACTAATACCACGGATCAGTTTATGGGAGCACACTCTATCACTGAATCCCACATTTCTACTATTACGGATACGATTTTGATGTTGCAGTATGTGGAAATTAGGGGGGAAATGTCTAGGGCGATTAATGTGTTTAAGATGCGTGGTTCTTGGCATGATAAGGGTATTCGGGAATATAGCATCAGTAAGGAAGGTCCTAATATTAAGGATTCGTTCCGCAATTATGAAAGGATTATCAGTGGTTCCCCTAGTCGCATTAGTGTGGATGAGAAAAGTGAGTTATCCCGCATTGTTAAAGGGGTAAGGGATAAAACTCAAGATCCCATTTAGAGTCTGCTAAGTAAATCAGAAACTTTGATTGCTAAGAATTGAAGTGTAGTATTAAGCACCAAAAAATCTTCATTATCCATTCTCCATTATCAATTAACACCACGACCCATTTTTTCATTCAATCCTATGTAATAATTAACTTTTGTTACGAAAATTTAAGTTATCATGGGGGGTGATGAGTCTTTATCGTGAAATTTAAGGAATGGAAGAAAAACTGCCCACCCACAGAATGGAGATTACTGACGATCTCGATAAACTTTTACACATTTTACCGTTAAGTATCCAAAGTGCGATCGCCTCTCATCCCCAGAAAAAAAATCTGATTGAAATAGTTTTAGACTTAGGCAGAAAACCCGAAGCAAGATTTATCGATCATACCTGCTACCTAAGCGAAGATGTAGTGAGTCGGGAAGACTTGGAGCATTGTATTCCCAGAGTCGGACACTTCAGCGCCGACAACCGAGCAGGTATAGAAGGAACATTGCACCGCATTAGCGCCATCCGTAACCGCCAAGACAAAATTATTGGCTTAACCTGTCGTATTGGTAGAGCTGTATTCGGCACTATCTTGATGATCAGAGAATTGGTGGAAAGTGGGCAATCCATTCTTTTATTAGGTCGTCCAGGGGTAGGTAAAACCACTGCTCTTCGGGAAATCGCCAGAGTTTTGGCCGATGAACTGGAAAAAAGAGTGGTCATCATTGATACCTCCAACGAAATTGCAGGGGATGGGGATATACCTCACCCCGCCATCGGTAGGGCAAGGAGAATGCAGGTAGCTCACCCCGAATTACAACATCAGGTAATGATTGAGGCGGTGGAAAACCATATGCCAGAGGTGATTATCATTGATGAAATTGGCACAGAATTAGAGGCGCTCGCCGCCCGTACCATCGCCGAGAGGGGGGTTCAATTGGTGGGTACCGCCCACGGTAACTACTTGGAAAATTTGATCAAAAACCCCACCCTTTCTGATCTAATTGGGGGCATTCAATCTGTTACCCTAGGAGATGATGAAGCCCGTCGTCGTGGTTCTCAGAAAACGGTCTTAGAAAGAAAAGCCCCTCCTACCTTCGAGATTGCGGTGGAGATGTGGGAGCGCCAAAAATGGGTAGTCCATGAGGAAGTGGCTCAGACGGTGGATAATATTTTGCGTGGTAGGCAGATTATTCCTCAGTTACGGCAGGTGGATGATGCAGGGCAGGTTTCCATTACCAGAGATCCTAATTTAGCTCCTAGTAACAGCGAAATTTCTAAGGTGTCTGAACCTCAGTGGGAAACTATGATGAATACTCCTAGCAAACCTTCGGGGTTGAGGGCATCGGGAAAAATGTACCCTCCCAAAACTGAAACTCCTGCCCAAGTGGAATTTAACCAGCTGTTGGATAAATCTTGGTATCAGGCGGATGAGGTGAATAAAATTCGTACTCCAGGCCCTAATGGGGAGGATTGGCCGGTTTATCTTTATCCTTACGGTGTGGGGCGATCGCAATTAGAACAGGTCATAAACGTTCTTAAAATGCCCATTTCCCTTACCAAAGACCTAGATTCTGCCGATGCAGTGTTAGCTTTGCGATCGCAAGTTAAACACCATGGGAAACTACTTCAGTTAGCAAAAAATAGTGAAGTACCCATCTATAGCATCAAATCCAACAGCATCCCCCAAATTACCAGAGCCCTGCGCAAACTGGTGAACATGGACAACCCAGACAACCCAGAATCAGCGGATTTACGCCTATTTACCAAAGCAGGTAGTGACGACGAAATAGAAGCCCTAGAGGAAGCTAGACTCGCCGTAGAGCAAATAGTTATTCCCCAAGGGCAACCCGTGGAGTTATTACCACGCAATGCCAAGGTTCGCAAAATGCAACATGAGCTTATCGAACATTATCGTCTGCGTTCTGATAGTTTTGGTAATGAGCCCAATCGTCGCCTCAGAATTTATCCAGCTTAGGGGATAGGGAATATTACAAAAAAAAGGGGGTTGTACCCCCTTAATCTTTATCATCTTAAAGCTCTGTGAACTATGTATGATACCTAGGAATTGAGTTGACGGCGTAATTCTTCCAAATCATCATCTACGGCACTACTAGAAGCCCCAGAAGCCACATGACTATCTTGGGGTTGACCTTCAGGAAGGGCGGCCGCAGGCTCTGAGCCTCCAGACATTTGTAATCTCATTTGTGCTAATTCATCATCCACATCAGAACCACCCTCCAAGGCTGCCCAGCGAGATTCTTCCCCAGCCCCTGCCAATTCCCCAGCAGACTCAGAAACCGCTTCCATTTGTAATACCTTGTCTTCCATGCGCTCGAAAGCAGCACTAGCAGAGCTAGTATTAATATTGCTGATGGTGCTTTGTAATTGTTGATTTGCCTTGGCCGCACTGTAACGGGCTTTAAGCATATCTTTTTTAGTTTTTGCCTCAGAAATTTTGCTTTCCAAGGTAACGAGGTTTCTTCTTAACCCATCTACCTGAGTGCTTTGAGAATCCAACTGAGTTTTGAGGGTAGTTGCTACATCAGCAAAGGACTTTTTGCGCACGAGGGCTTCTCTGGCTAAACCTTCATCCCCTTTACTAAGAGCTAATTGAGCGCGTTGTTGCCATTTATTTGCTTCTGCTTGATTTTTTTGGTACTGTTGTTCTGTCCTTTTCTGAGATGCGATCGCCTGTGCCACTGCCTGACGCATTTTGATCAAGTCTTCGCTCATTTCCCGAATACTTTGTTCTAGGACTTTTTCAGGATCTTCGGCTTTATCGATTAGATCATTGACATTGGCTTTTACAACTCTTCCAAGGCGCTCAAATATTCCCATAATCTCTTTAACCTTTTACTATACTGGTGAACTTTTGAATAACTGTAACTTAATCTATCTTATCTTTAATAATATAGTAGCCTTAAGGAAAGTTGTAGCAAAAAAGTAAAACAACATTAATATCCTATAATGATGGTAAAGGCTCTAACCCTTATTAATCAAATCAAAAATAAAATTTCTTTACTTTCCACCATGGAAATTCCTCAGAAATTTTGAGACTAAAAATGCAAAAATGGGAAACGCTGAATGATTGTAAGCTA
The DNA here is from genome assembly GCA_002813895.1 of Cyanobacterium sp. HL-69. NCBI lineage: Bacteria > Bacillati > Cyanobacteriota > Cyanophyceae > Chroococcales > Geminocystaceae > Cyanobacterium > Cyanobacterium sp. HL-69. The sequence continues at coordinate 1,428,443 of CP024912.1, forward strand.
TTGTGTGAATCCTTCCTGTCCTGAACCTGAGAATCATCCCAACCTCAAACAGTGTCGGGCTTGTGGTAGTGATTTGATCTTACATAATCGTTATCGTGCCTTAAGAAAAATCGGTAAGGGTGGTTTTGGTTCGACTTTTTTAGGAATGGATTTACGTTTGCCGGGTAATCCTTATTGTGTCATTAAACAACTGCGTCCTAATGCTGAAGATCCTGATACTTTTAGTATGGCATTAGATTTATTTGAAAGGGAAGCTAAAACTTTAGGAAAAATAGATCATCCTCAAATTCCTCGCCTTCTTGATTATTTTGAAGATCAAAAAAAGTTTTATCTCGTCCAAACCCTAGCCAAAGGTATTACTTTACAAAAAGAAGTACAAAAGTATGGAGTATTAAGCGAAAACGCCACCAAACGCTTTTTAGTAGAAATGTTACCCATACTAAAATATATCCACTCCATCAAGATGATTCACCGAGACATAAAACCTGCTAATATCATCCGTAGGGAACAAGATAAAAAGTTAGTTCTCATTGATTTTGGAGCAGTAAAAGACCAAGTCAACACCCAACTGGCCGCCAGTAATTATGGTCAAACAGCCTTTACTCAGTTTGCAGTCGGTACTATGGGTTTTGCACCCCCCGAACAACTTGCCATGCGCCCCGTATATTCTAGCGATATTTATGCCTTGGGTTCTACTTGTTTATATTTACTAACAGGTAAGGCCCCCAAGGATTTGTTGTGTGATGAGGTAACGGGGGAGTTATTGTGGGAGCAGGAAGTGAAGGTAAGCGCTAACTTTGCCAAAATCCTCGGCAAAATGTTGGAGGTAGATTTGCGAAATCGCTACCGAATGGTAGATGAGGTGATTAATGATTTGGATATGATGCCCTATGATATAGAGTTACAACAGGGTTTAATCTCCAGTCCTAAAAAGTTTGAATCAAAACCCAAGGAGGCGCAAGAGTCAGAGGATAATGTAGATAGTGAAAATCGTTCTAGTACCAGTGCATCTCGCTTGGCGGAAGCTATTCGGGCGAGAAAAGCTCGTCAGGGTAAATCTAAGTCTTTATCACCCACTAAAATTACCCCTGAAACCTTGTTAAGTTCCTATGCCATGGGCCGTGATGATTTTAGTAATCAGTGTTTTAATGGTTTTAATTTGAGTGGTGCTAATCTGCCTCGGGTAAATTTTAATCATGGTAAGTTCATCAAGACGAATTTTGAGGATGCTAATTTGGAGAGTGCTAATTTTTACCATGCTGATTTTAGTCGAGCGGCATTAGGTAGGGCGAATTTAAGGAAGGCTCATCTTCTGAAAGCGGAGTTACAGTATGCGGATTTGCGCAATGCTGATTTGACGGGGGCTAATTTGGACGGGGCGAATCTTTATAAGGCGAATTTGTGTGGTGCTAATTTGACGGATGCCCATGTGGATGAGTTTCAGTTGCAGGAGGCTGAGACTAATTGGGCGACTATTTTTCCTGATGGTAAGAAGCGTTTGTGGTAAAAAAAATATGTTTTTTTTTGATGGTCAATTGATTGAAGGGGATTCCATTTGTTTGCCTGTAAATGACCCTGGTTTTCTGTATGGGGCGACGATTTTTACGACTTTGAGGGTTTATAACCAGTCTTTGGAACATCCTCTGACTAACTGGGAGGCTCATTGCGATCGCACTTATAACAGCATAAAAACTTTTGGTTGGGTAATGCCAGACTGGCAGAGAATTAAAGAAGAAGCTCAATATTTAACTAATCATTATCCTGTGTTGCGAGTTACCGTTTTTCCTGATGGAAAAGAGTTAATTTTAGGAAGGCAACTACCTGCTGATTTAGAGCAAAAACAACGGTCAGGAATTGCAGGTAAACTGATAATAAATAATCAAAATATGCGTTCTTTACCGTTACATAAAACAGGGAATTATTTAACCCCTTTTTTATGTTTAAATCAAGCAAAAAAAGACGGTTTTCAAGAAGCTATTTTAACCGATAAAAATGGTAATTTCTTAGAAACTACCACAGGTAATTTGTGGGCTTATGCCGATGAATGCTGGTTTACACCCTTGTTATCCGAGGGAATATTACCCGGTATTGCTAGAGATGTAATTATAAAAAATGCTAATTTTTCTATTAAACAAAATGTTTGGACAGCGGATTTTATTGCACAAATAGAGGCGATCGCCCATAGTAATAGCGTTATAGAAATTGTGCCTTTCCACACTATTAGCACCCAAGAAAAAATATTAAACTTTGACCCCTTGCACCCAGCTATTCAACTATTAAAAAATATATTTGCTGATTTTTACATTGATAATTAATAGCGAAAAAAAGTATCAACTATCCATCCTAAAACATCGATGATTACTAACGTAGCTTATTCGTCATTCTCTTTTTTTAGTTGCCTCATTTTATAACCAACAAATTCCCTAAACTTGAATAAATTAAAAGAATGTCCCAACTTCAGAGGCAACAAAGAAATGCCCTCTAGGCTAGACTGCACCCAACCATCACCCCAACACCACTCTTGATAACCATCAATACCCCCACTCAAGAGGAAGCGGATACAATTATTCTCAATACACTGCACCTCATGGTTAACCTCTACCAAACCAATATAGGCTTTAAACTTAGCTCCCGTAGTCAACTTAGAAGACAACTTTTTATCTAATTGAAAAGGGAAAAACCACTTACTAACATTATCCACCTCTAAAATAGATTCACGAAGAATATTCTCCTCGGCTTCAACCTCAATCCGTAATTGACTACTTTGGAATTTCCCTAACATAAGAATTACTCAGCAATAACAAGGTCATCTTCTATATTGACATATTTTTCAGGATGAAACACTTACTCAATTCACCATAACTACTTTATTCCTATGGAAACTTAAAATATTTCATTCTTTGGCTATCCCAAAATGAAAAACCTAAAAAAAAATTAAATTTCCCTTGACAATATATAGGTAGGATTCGCTATAATTGTTTATGTGCCCAAGCGATGGGATGTCGCCAAGCGGTAAGGCAGCGGGTTTTGGTCTCGCCATTCCTAGGTTCGAATCCTAGCATCCCAGCTCAATAATAAAGCAAGGTCGATTTTCTGACCTTGTTTTTTTTGCCTTTATGATAAACTATTTTGCTGATACCCTCGAAAATTTTGTCCCTCCTGAGTTACTGAATGGGGATAGTAAAGTTACTTATTGGTATGAAGGATATTGTCCAAAAACTAATCAACTTCTTAGATTACCTCGTACAACATTAGCGGAAAAAGTTGCTTGTCTGTTAATGGATTATCTAAGACAGAATGGCAGTTTTGATGAGGAGGGCAAGATGTATGGAATATTATTATGTGAAGATAGCAAGGGGCAGTTAAAGGTTATCAAGGCTTTTTCTGGGTTGTGGAAGGGAAGGGATAATGTGGAGGGATGGGTAAATCAAATTCCGGGGCGTAAAAAATTTGCTATGGCGGAAAAGATTACTCTCAGGGAGTTGGATAGGATAAAAAATGAAATTATTGCGTTAAATACTTTAGGGGTAAGAGAAGAATATAGTAATTTACTAGATAAACATAGTCATGATTATCAGGTTTTAAAAGACACTCATCGCCAACGGAAAAGATTAAGGGATGAGAAGAGGATATATTATCAAGAAAATTTCCTAGGAGATTTATTAGATGAGAGGTTATCTAATTTAGCCCAAGAGAGTAGAAAAGATGACTGGGAAAGGAGAAGTTTTAAAAAGGAATGGCAAGATAAATTATCATCTTTTAAGCAACAAGTAGAGAATGCTGATAGGCAAATTCAAGAGTTAAGAAAAGAACGGAAAAATCTTTCTCGTCAGTTACAAAGTCAAATGCAGGGAGCTTATTCTTTAACTAATTTTGCGGGAGAAACCTTGAGTTTGTCGGAGTTGGTAAATAAGTCTTTTATTCCTACTGGTACGGGGGATTGTTGTGCGCCTAAGTTGCTACATTATGCGGCCGTCAATAATCTTCAACCGACGGCAATGGCTGAGTTTTGGTGGGGAATTTCTTCTCCTAATGGGGAAAGAGTATCAGGAAAATTTTATCCTGCTTGTGTGGAACGTTGTGAGCCTATAATGGGTTTTTTGCTGTCGGGTTTACAGAATAATGCTGTTAAAAATAATGACTATCAAATTGAAGTTGTTTATGAAGATAATTATTTTTTAGTGATTAATAAACCTAGTGGTTTGTTGTCGGTGCCTGGAAGAGGAAGTGATAATTTTGATAGTGTGGAATCTCGTTTAAGAGTTAATAATAAAGATGATAATTTTTTTAAGGCAGTTCATCGTTTGGATCAAGATACTTCTGGTATATTAGTTATTGCTAAAAGTGCGGATGTTCATCGTAATTTATCTAGTCAGTTTGCGAGTAGGCAGGTGAATAAGATATATGAAGCTGTATTGGCGGGAGTGATAGCTGAAAATGAGGGCAAGATTGATTTACCTTTATGGGCTAATCCTGATAATCGTCCTCTACAGGAGGTTAATTATGGGTTTGGGAAGGATGCTGTGACTGGTTTTCGGGTAATGGCTTGTGATGGTATTACTACTAGGGTGGAGTTTTTTCCTGTGACGGGGCGCACTCATCAGTTACGGGTACATTCTTTGATGGGTTTGGGTTTTCCTATTAAGGGCGATCGCCTTTACGGCTTTATAGGGGATAATAGAGATAGACTCCATCTCCATGCCCGTGAGATTAGCTTTTATCATCCCCACAGTGGAGAAAAAGTATCTTTTACAATTCCTTGCCCTTTTTAGGAGTCAAAAGAATTTTAAGGGCAAACTAAAGATTATTTTTTGATAGTTATAGTCAATCTTTTAAAAAACCATTGCCCATTCCCTAATATGAGATTTTTAACGTATCGAATTAGTAAACACAAAAAACCCCTATTCATCTATCTACCAGGCATGGATGGCAGTGGCAAATTATTGGAAACTCAAAGGGATTTATTCCGAAATTTTGAGGTGCGTTGTCTCGATTTTACCCACGATAGGGCATCAAACTGGCAAGAGTTAATTAAGCCTTTAATGTTGTTATTGGAGAAGGAAGTTGATAAAAATAATTATCCCCAGATATATCTTTGCGGAGAGTCTTTTGGGGCTTGTATCGCTTTGAAGTTGATGGAGATGATTCCTGATTTTTTCGATAAAGTAATTCTGATTAATTCCGCATCTAGTTTTTATCGTCGTAGTTGGTTAAATGTTGGCACTTATATCACTTCTTTGATGCCTAATAATATTTATAATGGCACTACTTTCATTTTGTTTCCTTTTTTGGTTAAAATAAATGCGATCGCACATTCTCAACGGGTAGCCCTTCTGAATACCCTCCAATCCATACATCCCCTCACGGTATCCAATCGCATCAAACTTCTTAATCAATTCCGTCTCAACCTGCACAAAATTAAACAGTTTTCCCAACCAGTATTAATCATCGCCTCAGAAGAAGATAATCTTTTGCCCTCCGTAGAAGAAGCCCAACGATTACAACAATTTTTTAGTCAAAGTTTTGTGAATATTTTGCCCTATAGTGGTCACTGTTGCCTATTAGAAAAAGAAATAAATTTACTTACAATTATGTATAAATACTCATTTCTGAATTGATAAGAATAGATGTAAAGTTTTGTAAAAACCCATAGCATTGGAGGAAAAAGGTTGTTATATTATATATATAGAAGGAAAAAGATCCTTCTTCCGTTAGACTAAACAACGATAGAAACCCATTGAAAAAGTGAGGTAACTTAACTGAATAAGATACGTTGTATTATCCGTCTTTCGAGTGCCGAAACAGCTTTTCGTTTTCTGTTTCATTTTTCCTAAAGTGCCACAACTGAGAGCAAGGGAACTGGATCAATTAATAAATTGAATAGTAAATTGGTTTTCAGTGCAACTCTGTTAAATATCGATGTAGGTAAGGAAAATAATTAAATCAAAATAGTAAACACAAGGAGGTTAAACAAGCTGTTAACGGTTAGTTTCATTCTCAAAGGTCAAAAAAAAGTAGCAGTGGTTATTACTTCCGCTCTGATTTCCTAAAATGTGCTGACTCAGGAAGCAAGGGAACTATTGATATATAATTTAATTATCTCAGTGGTGCAACTTCGAGTATTATCAACAACCATAGGAAGTGATTGAGTCAAGTAAAATTCGGACCACTGTTATTTTTTTGTATATTATTATGATTAAAGTTTCTGGAAAAGTTGAATATCGAGCCATTGCCGTTGGTGCATGGGCTTTAGTTACAAAAGAGGGTAAAATCTACGAATTATATAACCCTCCCCAAGATTTGAAGCAGGATGGCATTACCATCGAAGTAGAAGGAGTCATTCGAGATGATGTGATGACTATTTCTATGATAGGTAAAATACTTGAGGTGCGATCGTTTACCATTAAGTCTTAGTTTTTTCTCCCTAAGACGTAGATTCAAGAAATACAAAGGGAAGGGTTAAGAATTTTAACCCCTTTATATGGTCAAAATTAATTATGTTTGAGGTAAGACATCCGTTAAACCATAACCATCTTTTCCTGTTTCACCAGAATTCTCCGCTACAAAACTGTAATAGTCTTGCACCAACTGAGACATCAATCTTTGTTTAATACGCATTAAAACACCCCTTAATAACCCATTTCCCGTGCTTCTTAGCAATGATTGGGGAGTTAACCATAGTGGAGGGGGTAAATCTACCTTTACTTGTAAATCTACTTTACCTGTTAGGTAAACATTTCCACCCACTTCTTCAGGGGTTAGGTTTCCTTTTAGGTATAAAAAAAAACGACGGTTAATATATTCGATGCCTTTAATTTCGCAGGATTCAGAATTTACATAGACTCGTCCAGAAGCCCCTGCCCACACTTTTAACACTACTATGGGTTGAAAATGATAAATATCTAAAAAATTAAGGGGGTGCATTCTCAACTTATAGCAATCATTGGCTAAGGGAGTCATTAATTTTTCATCGGCAATGGCCTTGACAAGTCGTTGCGGTTGCCTTAGATAATGCTGAAGAGGAGTCGATTTTTGCTCTACTTTTAACCTAACTCCCTCTGTTGCCTCAAAACAAATATTCATATTGTTAAACAATGATTGATGTCCTTTTCTAATCTTACTTTACATTTCTTCATATTCATGTTCGGTATTCCCTCATCCTACATTTAATCTGTACTTTTTTAGTATCCTTTCTTAGAAGTTTGTAATATTAGTTGAGGTTTTAGGGATGATTTAACCATCCCTTTTTAAATAACGACTGATGATTTGTTATTCTCCCCAAATTTCATTTAAACGCCGATCGCGCCCACACCGACTACGATAAAATTTGTAAAGGAGGGTACTAGTCTGGTAATAATTTTGGTGATAATCTTCTGCAGGATAAAACTCACTAGAAGCAGTTATTTCGGTATAGATATTAGTATCTAATTCTTGGGCAACCTTTTCCTTAGAAGTCTGGGCAAGGGCTTTTTGCTGCTCATCATGGTAAAACACCGCACTACGATATTGATTACCGACATCACAAAACTGTTTATTTCTAACGGTGGGGTCAATGTTATGCCAAAATACATCCAATAGTTGCTCATAACTGACCTTGTCGGCATTGTACTCTATTTCTACGGATTCGGCGTGTCCTGTCCTACCTGCGCTAACTTGTTTGTAGTTGGGGTTAGCAACATTCCCTCCAGTATAACCAGAAGTGGTGGAGATAACTCCGTCGAGTTCGTCAAAAGGCTCTTCCATACACCAAAAACATCCCCCTGCAAAAGTTGCTTTGGCAATGTTGTCGGCTTGGGCTATGGGGGCGAGAGTAAACCAGCAGAGGAGAATGATTAATAATAGCTTTTTCATCAAAAAATTAAGTTTCAGGTACAAAATTAAGGGCTAAACCATTGTTACAGTAACGTTTCCCAGTGGGTGCAGGGCCGTCATTAAAAACATGACCTTGATGACCACCACATCTTCGGCAATGGTACTCAGTACGGGGTATGATTAGTTTAAAGTCTGTTTTAGTTTCAACGTTAAGGGCGATCGTATCATAAAAACTAGGCCAACCAGTACCACTATCATATTTCATACTGGACTTAAATAGGGGTAAATCACATCCAGCACAAACAAAAGTACCTTCACGTTTTTCATCATTTAACTTACTAGAAAAAGGTCTTTCTGTACCTTCTTCCCTTAATATATGATATTGATCAGGGGTTAATTTTTCTTGCCATTGAGCATCAGAAAGGGCAATTTTATCTTTACCATTACTTTCTGATTTTGGTTGAGGTTTTATTAATGCCATCAAGAATGTGGGTGCAAAACTTGCCTGGAAAATTGCACCTATGCTTAAACCAAAAAATGTTTTACGATTCATAACAAGTAAATATTTAATAATAGCTCAGTGTATTAAACTTATTGTTACATATAACCATAACATTTTGTTAAAATATTAATATAAAGTCTAATTTTAAATTATATTTAAATCACAAATACAATTATTTATTCTTCATTAATTAAGTCTAAATAAAAATAATAATGTGAGTTGTTTTGCTCCATAAAATTTGTTTTTTTAAAAGGTTTTTAGAATATTATAGAGCAAATATTTTTATTTAATAATCGGGGATTACAGTGACGATAAATAGACAATATTAGTCAAAACTTATATTCAATGCTCGACACCCCGATAACCCAACACCTAAACTTCCTAATACCTTTTTTATGCTCCCTCTCTGAGTTTATCTAAGACGCTACGATCTTCTAAAGTAGAGGTATCCCCTGCAATCTCTTGTCCAGAAGCAAGACTACGTAAAAGGCGACGCATGATTTTACCAGATCTGGTTTTGGGCATTCCCTCAGTAAATCTGATTTCTGCAGGACGGGCGATCGCACCGATTTCCTGTACTACATGGGCTTTAAGCTGATTAGCCAAATCATCATTGGGTTCAAAACCACCCTCAAGGGTAACAAAAGCGCATATATCCTCACCCTTAACCTCATCAGGTTTACCAACCACCGCAGCCTCAGCTACTGCAGGATGGGACACTAGGGCAGATTCTACCTCCATAGTACCAAGACGATGACCCGAAACATTAATCACATCATCCACACGACCCATTACCCAAAAATAGCCATCTTCATCCCTTCTCGCTCCATCCCCAGCAAAATAGAGGTAATTACCATCTTTAGGGGCAATATGCTCCCAGTAGGTATTGCGGAAGCGATCTGGATCACCATATACCGTCCTCATCATTCCAGGCCAAGGATGTTTCACCACCAAATAACCCCCTTGATTATCCGCCACGGGATTACCATCTAAATCCACAATATCCGCCATAATGCCAGGAAAGGGATGGGTAGCCGAACCTGGTTTGGTTGGAGTCGCCCCTGGTAAGGCTGTAATCATCACCCCCCCTGTTTCCGTTTGCCACCAAGTATCGACTATAGGGCATTTTTCCTTCCCAATTACCTTGTGATACCACATCCATGCTTCAGGGTTAATGGGTTCGCCTACGGTGCCAAGAAGTCTCAGGGAAGATAAATCACGGGCGTTGGGATGGTGTTCCCCCATTTTTATAAAGGCACGGATAGCCGTGGGAGCCGTATAAAAGATATTTACCCCATATTTTTCCACCACATCCCAGAAACAGCCTAAATTAGAAGGGCGTGGCACTCCTTCATACATTACCGTAGTGGCACCGTTGGAAAGAGGCCCATAAACGATGTAACTATGCCCCGTAATCCAGCCCACATCAGCGGTACACCAGTAAACATCATCATCCTTGAGGTCAAAAATCCATTTGCTGGTAATATGAGCATAAAGGTTATATCCCCCCGTGGTGTGGACTACCCCTTTGGGTTTGCCCGTGCTGCCGCTGGTATAGAGAACAAATAACATATCTTCACTGTCCATGGGTTCGGCGGGACAATGGGCGCTAACCCCTGCCTGTAAGTCATGCCACCAATGATCGCGCCCTGCTTCCATATGGACTTTTTCTTTGGTGCGCTCTACCACTAAAACATTATCCACACTGGGTGCTTTGTTGTCTTCGAGGGCTAAATCAACCTGTGGTTTGAGGGCGATGGTTTTATCTTTACGGAAACCACCATCGGCGGTAATGACTAATTTTGCCTCAGCGGCATTGAGTCTATCCCGTAGGGCTTCGGCACTAAATCCCCCAAATACGACGCTATGTACTGCCCCAATTCTGGCACAGGCCAACATGGCGATCGCACTTTCGGGAATCATCGGCATATAAATAGCTACCCGATCACCTTTTTTAACCCCCAACTGCTTAATCACATTAGCCATCTGGCACACCTCACGGTGTAACTGAGCATAGGTAAGGGTGCGACTATCCCCCGGTTCCCCTTCCCAAATAATAGCGGCCTTATTACGTCTCCAAGTGGTGAGATGACGATCTAAACAATTGTGGGAAATATTAATTTTACCGTTAACAAACCATTTGGCAAAAGGGGGGTTACTCCAATCTAGTACCTGATCCCATTTTTCAAACCAATCTAATTCTGATTCTGCTAACTCTCCCCAAAACTCGGAGGGATTTTCCGAGGCTTTTTGATATAACTCTTGATATTTTTCCCAACTATCGATAGTTGCCTTACTAGCAAACTCCGCAGAGGGTTTAAAAGTTCTTTTTTCCTTTAGGATTGATTCTATAGTAGGTTGTGACATAGATAATTATGATCTTTAAAAATAGTCTCAACCCTTTACTCTACGACATTTCCAAGTTTTTAATTATTAAATTTTGTTGATTGCCCGTACTATATAGTCTGAAAACTCTTATCCCCACACCATACACAAAACAGAAATAGCAAATTTAACTATCATAATCCTCTGATTGTAGATGTTTCTTGGAAAAAAGTATTAATCCTAAAGAAAATAAACTCAAAAGAATCTTAGAAGGCTCAGACACTTCTACCGCCACCGTGTTAAATTCTGTGAAGAAAACACTGCCGATTGCACCACTACGACCACTAAAGTCAACTTCTAAATAATCGACTTGACCATCGGTGGGATTGTAGGTGCTTAGCTCATTTTCCTCTGTTAAATTAAAAGTGGGATTAAAATTGGAAGTGCCATCGGTATAGGTTACTAAAATTGAACCTCTAACATCATCAACTAAAGTGATTTCTCCAATCTTCACACTGGAGAGAATACTACGATCAAAGTTAATCCTAATTTTACCACCGTTGCCTAGATCATCGGGAATACCATTGCCAGCATTCTCTTCTATAATCAAGAGAACCCCTTGAGAAGGCGTATCATAACTCACACTCCCATAATTACCTTTTCCCGTGGCCAAGTCTGGATCTCCGAGAGATGCAGTTGTGTTACAAGGAACAGTAAAACCATTATTTGATGTTCCAGTATTACTGCCGAAATTAGTAGTTGTAAAATTACCTGTGTTTGGTATTGGCGTCCCCACTGGAGGATTAGGGAGACAATTACTTTGAAATAATCCCACACGAGCAGGATTATTACTTGAATTAACAGCAGTTATACTAATCCCAATAGAACTCCATATTTGTCCAACATTATTGTTGTTCGTGCTGTATGTTGTCGAGCCTATTGTTTGTCCGGCACCGTCGATTAAATAAGGATCTAGGACGGTGCCATCGGGAGCATTGTTCAAATTGAAAGTAAAAGTAGCCGCATTAGCTGTTTGTAGCACGGAAGCACTTAAAGTGGATAAGATAGCTATGGTTGCTATTTTAAATACGTTATTCATTTTTTATTATTGAAAAAGTTAATAACTTTTATGTAAGAATTTAAAGGAATGTTTTTGTCGATAAAGTAATCGTAAATTAATTTTTCAGTCTTGAATAAAAAGATTTGATGAAGATAATTGCATTTTTGTTAAAGATGTTAAAAATAATGATCTTTATCGAGTGTTCAAAAAGCAAAACAAAAAAAATTCGGCATTACTTAATCATCGTATGAAATACAATTGAATGATGCTAGAAATTGAGACATCAAAATATTATCACCATTGCCTCTTCCCTATTCCCTGCTTCTATGAAAAATCATATCTAAAATAGACGCTATTATTTATTTTTCTCCCTTGGCTAAAAGGGCAACTCCATAACAGGCTTCCGTGTGCGGAGATTTTGCTACAGGTACATTTAACTTTAATTCCCTTATCTGTCGCCATGGTTCATTTATCGCACCTCCCCCAGCGGTATATACTTTAGTGAGAGGATTTGCCCCTAGTTGTTGTAATAATTGATAACCTTGTTGTTCAATGTCCGCAATCCCTTCTAAAATTCCTTGTAAAAAAAGAAGAGAAGTATCAGGTTTTGGTTCTAATTTTGGGCTTAATTCAGGATTATTAATAGGAAAACGATCGCCCTTATTTATTAAGGGATAATAATGGTAATTAAGAAGATTATTAGGGTTAATATTATTAGTCAACTCCTGTAACTGTTGAGGAGAAAAAAAATGTTTTAAAACCGCACCGCCCGTATTAGAAGCCCCCCCAGTTAACCACAAATTTCCTAAGCGATGGCTATAGATACCATAACGACTATCATCGATTTTCTTGTCACTAAGAAGTTTTAAAACAAGGGTTGAACCCAAGGAAGTTACCCCCTCCCCCGTATTTTTGACTCCACTAGCTAAAAAAGCGGCGATACTATCGGTAGTGCCTGTTTTTATGACACATTGGGCATTGATATTAAATTTTTTACTAATATTTGCCATGATAGGGGCAACGGTTTCCCCTGGGTGTTTAATGGTAGGTAAAAGATGGTAAAAAGGTTTATTTTTTAGCCATGAAGGATAGGTTAAATTTTCCACGTCATAACCTAATTTGAGGGCATTATGATAATCGCTAATACCTAGTTTTCCATGTAACAAAAAACCGAGATAATCTGCTTGATGGAGAAAATAATGGGCTTGGTTAAAAATAGGTTGTTGATACCACCAATAAAGTTTGGCAAGGCTAGAAGTAGCACTGAGGGTAAGATTATTCTCGGGGACAAATTCTTGCAGTTGAGGGAGTACATTTTTTCCTCGACTATCGTTATACCAAAGGGCATTGGTGAGGGGTTTTCCTTCTTTGTCGCATAATAAAACAGTGCTGGATGTGCCAGAAACTGCGATCGCCCTTAAATTTTGTTTTATATTGAGGGGGAGTTGAGAAAAAACCTCTTCAAAAATTTCTCGCCACTGGGAAAAATGGTCATAGTTTTGGCATGGTACTTTGATAATATCACTACATTGATAATTTTGATCAAGGGCGATCGCCCTTACCCCCGAAGTACCAAAATCAAAACCTAAATAAAAATTATCTGCCATAACACCTCAATTTCACAGCAAAACACGAATATATAAATGCAAAGGTTTTAGCACAACATAATTGTTAATTGTCCATTGTTCATTGTCAACTGTTAACTGCTCCCTATGTTAGAATAGGCATTATTCTTGACCGTCCATGGTGATTACTAATCCTATAAAAAAATAACCCTGTTATGACAGTAACTCAAGTAAGTGCGATCGATCCCAACATAAAAAAAGATTTTCCCATCCTTGACCAAGAAATCAACGGGCATCCCCTAATTTACTTCGATAACGCCGCCACATCTCAAAAACCCACCGCCGTTATCAACGCCCTCAGAAACTACTATGAGTTAAACAATGCCAACGTCCATAGAGGCGCCCATAGTCTTAGCGGAAGAGCAACCGATGATTACGAAGGGGCAAGGGATAAAGTAGCAAAATTCATTAACGCCCGTAGTCGGAACGAAATCGTCTATACCCGTAACGCCAGTGAAGCCATTAATGTGGTTGCCTATACCTGGGGTTTAACCAACCTCAAAGAAGGTGACGAAATTATCTTGAGCGTCATGGAACACCATAGTAACATAGTTCCTTGGCAAATTATCGCCCAAAAAACAGGGGCAAAAATCCGTTTTGTCGAACTTACCGACACCGAAGAATTTAACCTTCAACAATATAAAACCTTCCTCAACGAAAAAACCAAATTAGTATCCATCGTCCATGTTTCCAATACCCTCGGTTGCATCAACCCCGTAGAAGAAATCATTGATTTAGCCCATAAGCAGGGGGCAAAAGTATTAATTGATGCCTGTCAGAGTCTTCCCCATCTCCCCATCGATGTCCAAGCCATGGATTGTGATTGGTTAGTAGGCTCAGGACATAAAATGTGTGCTACCACAGGGATAGGATTTTTATACGGTAAGGAAGAATTATTATTAGAAATGCCCCCTTTCCTTGGGGGAGGAGAAATGATTGGGGAGGTATATCTTGACCATTTTACCTGCGGTGAATTACCCCACAAATTTGAAGCAGGTACCCCTGCCATCGGTGAAGCCATTGCCCTCGGTGCGGCGGTGGATTATTTAACGAATATTGGCATGGATAAAATTCACGCCTATGAGGAGGAATTAACGGCTTATTTATTTGAGAGGTTAAACAAAATTCCTAACCTAAAAATTTACGGCAATCAACCCACCCCAGAGGGTAAAGGAAGGGCTTGTTTAGCTGCTTTTAATGTTCAGGGTATCCATGCTAGTGATTTGGCTACACTCCTTGATAATGAAGGGGTTGCCATTCGTTCTGGGCATCATTGCACCCAACCTTTACACCGATATTTAGAAATTTCTGGTAGTGCGAGGGCTAGTCTTTATTTTTACAATACTTTTGAGGAAATAGATGTGTTTATTAAAGCTCTTCAAGAAACCATTGATTTTTTTACACAAATGATGTAAGGGAATAATTGATAATGGATAATACAATTTTTTAGTAAAAAATACAGCTTTAATTTCTCAGTTTAGGGTGATTAACTTTATTGTTTTGATTTTGTCAAGATTGATAGATAAACACTCAATTCAAATAGTATTATTCATTGTTATTTGGATGGAATTTGGTTGGGCAAAAAACCCAACCGAGAAATTTTAACGGGATGGTTACTTACCCATGGCGCTATCTTCATCCTCTACCCAAAGGGAAAAGTCCATGTCTTCATTTTCTTCCATCGTAGAAGATTCTTGAACATCATTATTTTGAGTTAATTCTGGAGAGTCTTCGAGGGCTTCCATGGTTTTATTTTCTGGGTTAAAATCAGCTTGAGTGTAATCATTCTGGGTACCATTATTAGTATTTAACAAGCCTTTTATTTGCCCTAATAAACTGCCTAATTTTCCTTCATCCATGAGGGTATTTATCAAGGATAAACCACTGGTGGAAAACAGTAATTTATTGATGTCATTTCCGTTGTTTTGCCCATTACCGTTACCATTATTGGCGCCGGGGAAGGAATAGATACGGGCATCTCCTAAAATGCCAGGTTGAGGGGCGATCGCCTTTAACAATTCGGGCAATTGGGGGGCTATTTCGGGGAAAATGAATTTTATGATCTCCGCTGTGCGGTTTGCGTCACTGAGACTATTTTCTGCATTAATGAGAGCTTTTTTACCTTCGGCTTCAGCTATCAATTTATACTTCTGAGCATCCGCTAGGGTACGGATAGATTCGGCTTCTAATTCTGCTGCCTGACGGGCAATTTCGGCTTGACGACGACGACGGAAAACATCAATTTCCACCACGTTTTGATCAGTAATACGTTTTTCAGCCGCTTCCCTTTCTGCCACAATTAAGGATAGTTGTTTTTGTCTTTCGGCATTTTCTACCTCTCGGGCGGTTTTAACCCCTTCCTCTGCTTCTGCCCTTTGGGCTTCGGCGGCAAATCTTTCTTTTTCCTTATGGGCGATGGCAATGGAGGCTTGTTGTTGGGCAATTTGTGACTCTTGCTCGGCTTCAGCAATAGCAATTTGAGCGAATAACCTGGTGGCTTCTACGGTGCGCTGACGGTCAATTTGAGCCACTTCCGCTTCTTGCTCTTGCAAAGTCTGAGCCACACGGAACTTTTTATTTTGCTCCTCTAGAGTTATGTTAGCTTGGATTTGACTTTGTTGTACCGCCAACTGTTGCTTAATTCTTTCCTCCTCAATGGCCTGTTGTTGTAAAATCTTATTACGCTCAACCTTCGCTTGTTCTTGATCCCGTGATTCTTGAACTTCCCTCTCCCGTTGGGCTTTGAGAAATTCAATCTCCTTCATCTTGGTTAATTTCGCCTCCTCTTTCTCCTTGCCGATAGATAAACTTTGTTTCTCCGCCGCCAATTCCTGTTGCTCGATAGCTACCCTTGTATCTAACTCAATTTCGCTCTTTTCCCGACTCATTTCCAATTCCACATCCAATTTTTGCTTAATGGATTTTTGGATGGTTTCAGTACGTAACCTCACTCCTTGAGCATCAAAATAGTTATTTTCATCATAGGTATCGCTTTCCTCAATTTCCGAGATAGCAATGTTATTGAGGGTTAAACCCACCTTCCGTAAATCCTGCTGAATCAGGTTTAAAACCTCCTCCGCAAAACCGAGTTTATCCGAGTCAATTTCGGCAATACTCTTCTTTTTCGCCGCCGCCCGAATGGCATCATCCGCCCGTTTTTCAAGGGCATCTTTTATATCAATTTCCGAGATTTTACCCTGTTTTGATAATCGTTGGGCTGCTGTCAATACGGAATCTTTATCGGCACTAATGCACACATAGAAAGTAACCCGCATATTTGCCCGTAAATAGTCTCGGGTGCGCACTGCCAAGTTACCCTGTCTCACCACATCAATGGAAATCTCCCGTAATGGCACTCTGGTTAACTCGTGGAATCCGGGGATAACCATACAACCACCGTTAAGGATAACTTTTTTATCCTTGGTGAAAATACCCCCTGTGCGCACGAAGGCTTCATTGTTAGGAGTGATGGTATAAACTCTGGTGTAACCCCAAATGGCAATTACACCCAAGACGACTAAAGCCGCAATTAAGCCCCCAAAAAAGGTAATATTTCCTATGTTTAATTGCCCCATAACAGGGGTACTATTAATAGGTATTGTGGCGGTGGTTTCGTTCAAATTTCTCTGTTGAATTGGTAGAGATTGAGTGTTATTTTCTAATTGATCGACATTAATGGTGGGTAATTGTTGGATAAAATTAAGCCAAAAGTTGTTCATCTTTTTTTCCTCTTTTTTTATTAAATAAAATACGATTAATTATTACTTGCATTAAGCCATTTATCTTCGTCGGAGGTATCTTTGGCGATCGCAATGTAGCAATGTTGTTGACGGTCAATAATTAAAATTTCTTGTCCTCGATGGGGAATCACTTTCGCCCAGTCAGGGAGGGCAACTTCAATGGTGACAAGGTTTCGGGCGTTATCTAATACATCGGCTTGGGCTACTTTGCCATCCACGAGATAAGGTAATTTGATAGAGGTTACATTGCCCGTACAACCAATTAAACGCTCTCCATCTATTTCTTCCCCAAAATTAGCAAAAATTTTACCGATGGGGTTCGATAATATCCGTCCAATCCAAAGGCTAAAACCTAGAGATACCAGAAAGATCAAAAGTGCGATCGCCCCTTGAGGTATTTCCCCTATCACCCCGCCAATCATCACATTGAGAAACCAACCAATCACCCCCCAACTACAAAAATCAATGGCCAAAAGAATTAATAAAGGACTTTTGCCAACCCCAAACCACGACAAAAATAAGAGAAAATTACCCTCAAAACTCTCATCAGCCTCCATGTCGGCATCAAAATTACTTTCCGCATCGACATCGGCATCCATATCGAAATCAGCCTCAGCATCCACATCAAAATCGGCATCAGTATCAATATCTTGGTCATCACCTCCCCCAGAAATAATTACCAGCAAAAACAAAAATACCCCAATTCCTAAAAATATCCAATAGGTAAGATTATTGATGTCAAATAGCAACATTGAGCCTGATTCCTTTTATGAGCAGATAAAAACTGGTTTTTCAGGTAATAAGAAATATTTTTATTACACCTATCAGCATAACTCCAAACCTCACAAAGGTTATCAACGTTAACTTTTTCGTAACAAAAACCTGTAACCTAAGGGCTAATTAGTAAAAATAATTTAGAAGTTTCCAGACATTATATCCACACAATAAAACCTCATAACCATCCATCCTTAAAAACCTAACCCTCAAATCTTTTCTATCTTCTGGAAAAGCCTATTATGTAATAACCCTATTTATAGAATGTAATAAATACATTAGTTTTCAAAATTTAGTAGTAAAACTGACAAAATAAAAAGGATGTGATTGATACTCTATGGTCACGACAAAATAAAAAATATATATAAATGGAGTAACCATGACGGTGACGACAGAAAAAAAAATAAAACTAAATAAAATAGAAAAAGTAAAAGCCGCCAAACATGGCCTAGATGTCAAACAAGAAATCGAACATTTTGCCCAGATTGGCTGGGAAGCCCTTAGCGAAGATGATTTAATTGTCCGACTGAAGTGGTTAGGAATCTTTTTTCGCCCTGTAACCCCCGGCAAATTTATGTTGCGCCTGAGAATACCCAACGGCATTTTAAATAGTCAACAATTAACCACCCTTGCTCAAATCATTCAACGATACGGAGATGATGGCAGCGCAGACATTACCACCCGTCAAAATCTTCAACTCAGGGGCGTACTACTCGAAGACATCCCCACTATTTTTAGTCAACTGGAGGCGGTGGGCTTAACTTCTATCCAATCAGGGATGGATAATGTACGTAACCTTACGGGTTCTCCTACCGCTGGAATTGATCCCCATGAATTGTATGATACTAGGGAGGTTAACTATAAGTTACAGGCTATGATTACCAATAATGGACAAGGTAATTATGATTTAAGTAACCTACCCCGTAAGTTTAACATTGCCGTGGAAGGGGCAAAGGATAACTCTATCCATGCGGAAATTAATGATGTAGCTTTTATCCCTGCTTATAAGGATGGGGAGTTGGGTTTTAACGTGTTGATTGGGGGTTATTTATCTGCCCAAAGGTGCGCTGAGGCGATTCCCATGGATGTGTGGGTAAGGGCGGATGATGATGAAATTGTGGAACTTTGTCGGGCTATTTTGACGGTATATACGGTTAATGGTTTGGATGAAAGGTTAAGGGAAAACCGTGGTAAAGCCCGTTTGATGTGGTTAATTGATAGATGGACGATGAATCGTTTTCGTATTGAGGTAGAGAAGGAGTTGGGTAAATCTTTGGAATTTGCTGCCCCTACCGATGAGATTACCATGGAAAAACGGGATCATTTGGGGGTACATCCTCAAAAACAGGAGGGGTATAATTATATTGGCATCCATGTACCTGTAGGGCGTTTGGATGCGGAGGGAATGTTTGAAATTGCCCGTCTGGCGGATGTTTATGGTAACGGAGAAATTAGAGCCACGGTAGAACAGAATTTTATTATCCCCTATGTGGCGGATGATAAGGTAGAAGCCTTTTTGAGTGAGCCTATCTTACAGCGTTATCCCCTTAATCCTAGCACGTTGGTGCGATCGCTCATATCCTGTACCGGGGCAAGATATTGTAATTTTGCCTTGGTGGAAACAAAGGCTAGGGGCTTAAAATTAGCTCAAGAATTGGATGAGGAGTTAAATATACCTGAAAAAGTGCGTATTCACTGGACAGGTTGTCCTAACTCCTGCGGACAAGCCCAAGCGGGAGATATTGGCTTGATGGGTACAAAAGCGAAAAAAGATGGCTCTGTGGTGGAAGGAGTTAATCTTTTCCTTGGTGGCAAGGTTGGCAAGGATGCGAAGTTAGGGGAGTTATCACAAAAAAGTATTCCCTGTGATGATCTTAAACCTATTCTCAAGGATTTGTTAATCAATCAATTTGGTGCAACGGCTAAATAAGGAATTCAGTGTTAGGGAGATGAGGAGATAAAAAACTAATTATCGTTCATTATCTATTACTTTTTGTTTCTCTCCTTGCATATCAATTATAAAAGGCTGGTTTCCCAGCCTTTTATGGTGAATATTAAGCCGAAAGTAGTTCGAGACTGTCTTCTTGGGAGTCAGGGTTTTGGTCAATTTTTTCACTCTGACTTGCTTCTTCATTATCCCCTGTTGTTTCTTGTTGAATGGATAAAGTGCCACAGGGAATGGTATCTGATAAAATGGAACTTGCCATCATCCCCGAATGAATTTCTAATAAGGCTTCAGGTAGTGCTTCAAATATAAGTCTTTGTCCTGGAAATACAACTCTTTCAAAATACCAATTTGCTACGTTTGTAATTCTTGCTACTTGAATTTGACTGGTGGCATTGACATAGCAACACATCATTTTATTACTATCATCGTTGGGAATTGCATCTAATATCTGAGCCATAATAATTATGATATTTTTTATTTATATTTATCTTTACATCTTCTAAGTTAACACTCCTTGATCCCAACTAGCTGTAAAGATAATTACCAATTTGATTAAATTTATTATTTTTCTTAGACATAGAAAATTCTTTAAAAAATATTAAGTGTTTTTTGTTATTAAAAAATAGATTTAATTTTGATAAAAAAGAACTAAGTTTCTTTGTAAATGGATAAAATGTTGATTGGAAGAAGTAATGGTTAATTTTTATCAATCATTGATAAAGATGGTTTGCAGATCTCACGGAGTATGCAAAAATAATATGGTTGCCTCTTAAGGGATTAGATTTTCTAAATTCTGGTCTTGTTAAATGAGGTTTTTTTGCTCTTATCTGAGGCTTGTTAGCTAAAACACACTAAAAGAGTTAATTTATTCAAATCATTATATCTAAATTATGAACGTAGGCGATCGCATTAAGGTAACTGAATCGGTAATTGTATATCATCACCCTGAGCATAAAAAGACTGCTTTTGATATTAAGGGCATGGAAGGAGAGTTAATAGAAATTGTAACAGAATGGCAGGGAAGACCTGTAAGCGCTAATTTCCCTTATTTAGTTAAATTTAGCAAAAAGTTTAAGGCTCATTTTCGGGAAGATGAGATTTCTAACATTGACAGTTAAAGTTTAGGTTTTGCCCCTCAATCCCCCAAAATTGGGGGACTTTGTTTTAGACAATAGAGCGAATTTGTTTGATGAGGCTTTCAATTTCTGATTCGAGGGTGAAGTAATGCACACAAGCCCTAACGCAGGAAGGATAAGCAAGGGTGCGTAGATAATATCCTTTTGATTCTAAGCTAGACACTAATTGACTAGGATTTTCGGTGTTGAAGGAAACTAATCCTGATGGGGGAGGGCTATTCTTTAAGCATTTTATTCCTTCTATTTTGTTTAATTCTTCCCAGAGATAGGCACTTAGTTGGCAAATTCGTTGGTAACGTTTTTCGGGGTTACCCCATGTTTGGTGAAGGGCGATCGCCCTTGTCAGTCCTGTGTATAATGGATATGCTGAGGTGGCCACTTCGTATCTACTACCATCTTGAGCAAAAGGTAACCCAGATTTACTAAAATCAAGGCTACGCCAACCGATAAAGGTGGGATGAAGAGGAGTTTCTAAATTTTCTTTGACGTATAAAAAACCTACCCCCGTAGGGCCGCATAACCATTTATGCCCTGTGCATCCATAAAAGTCAACTTCTGTATCAGGAAGATTGAGGGGAATTAGCCCAGCGGATTGGGCGCCATCTACAAGAATTTGAATAGGTTTATTGCTAGGGTAGTGGTGACATACTTGGCTGATTTCTTTGAGGGGTAATACCTGCCCTGTATTCCACAAAACATGGCTAATGACAACTAGGCGAGTTTGGGGGGTGAGGTGATTTTTGATTACTTCCACAGGGTTTCCTTGGTTTAAGGTATCCACAATGGGAAAGGTGGTAACTTTAACACCAAATCTTCTTTTAATTTCATTAATACTAGCAATGATTCCGGGGTGTTCGGCATCGCTGAGTAATATTTCATCATCGGGCTTCCACTCGATGCCCCAAAGGGCTATATTGCAACTATCGGTGACATTTTCACTCAGGGTAATAGTTTCTATTTTACTATTAGTTTCAAGGGCGATCGCACTTTTGGTATTAGCAATATTTTCGTTAATCCAACTATTTATTTGTAACCCAAAAGGCCCTATTTTTTCTACATATCTATAAGTATCAATAATTGTTTCTAGTACAGATTGGGCAAGGATTCCTTGACCACCAAAATTAAAATATTGTTTATCTTCTAAGCCTTTAAAATCTTTTCTTAATTCTTTAATGTCCATAAAATTAGGGGTTGAACATTGTCCAACCCTTTGAAAGTTTAATTGTCAATTTTCCATTGTACATTGTCAGTTTTAGAAGCCCTAATCATTCTCCCATTCTTCAGCCCCTAAAAGATCACAAATGCGATCGCGCAATAGAAAATCTTGCTGTTCGAGATTTTTTTCAACTCCCATCCATTCCCTAGCAGGAATAAATTGAGCTAGGCTATAAATAGGTTGATGACGACTTAGCACACCTTTTTCGACCAAGGCTCGAATTTCATCTCGGATAAAATCGAAGGTATATCCATAGGAGGATACATTCGGAAATATTTGAATACTCATAATAATATAATTACTGATGTTTAAGTTGCTACTAAAAAGTAATAACTTTCTGTTAAATTCTATACTTTTCGTCTTAAAAGTCGCAACTCTTTCCTCTTTTTTATTCTATTAATGGAAATACTTTTATTTGAGTGTTATAATTGTTTACTATTTTTTTTATAATTATTTTTTATGGATTTATTGCGATCGCTCCCTATTGGCTTATATGTAGAAAAACCTTTTTCTTGGCTTCATAGATTAGATTCGAGGGTAAAATTAGGATGGTTAATGAGTTTAATTTTATCTCCCCTATTAGCCAATGGTCCATGGCGTATTTTTTTAGTAGTTTTTCTATTATTAATTACTTGGTTATCTTTTATTCCTTGGAGAGTACAAAAAAAACAAATTACATGGCTATTATTAATAGGAATACTGAGTTTTGTTTTAACGGCGATCGCCCCGGATGGATTAAGTCTTACTTATCAGCCACGCCTACCAGAAAGCGAAATTATCATTAATCAACCCACAGATTATCAATATATATTATACAACTTTGGGAATGTAAATATCACCAGAAGATCCTTTGATTTAGCCATTAGAGTAAGTACCTTATTTTTTACCTTAATTTATAGCAGTAACATCTTTTTATTAACCACTGCCCCCGAAGAAATTACCACAGGAATTGAAAATTTATTATCTCCCTTAAACCGTTTTAAATTTCCCGTTACAGAAATGATTTTGACCCTGACTCTTTCCCTCCGTTTTATCCCTTTAGTATTAGAAGAAATCCAAAATTTAATTAGATCCATTAGAACCAGAGCTATAAAATGGCGTAAATTAGGCATTAAAAAAAGTATTCAAATTTGGGTAATTGTCATGGAAAAATTACTAGAAAATATCTTATTAAGAGCCGAACAAATTGCGATCGCCATGGAAGCCAGAGGTTTTACAACTCCGCAAACCCATCAAGTAAAGTGGCACGAATCAAGAATAAAAACTAACGATACAGTAGCCTTATTTTTTCTTGTTATTTTTTGGGTATTTCGATTAACAATTGGGCAAATGGCAATTTGAGTAATTTTCCTCAAATCAACCATATTTATCATCAAAAGTTATTAGGTTTTAAACAAATAATTAACAGTAAATAACAAAAAATATTCTCATTTATTATTAATTTTTTATGGAAACTATGGATTATAGGTGATGAGTAAAATAAATTGACAAAAAAATACTTTATTCATCTTTTTAAACTATACTATAATTACATAAAATAATCCTAATATTTTGTGTTTTTACAGCGACTGAAAGAAGATAAAAACTCTAATTTGTTTTCCATTGGCATCAACCTAATGACGCTAATACTCTACGTTGCGGGTATTCATGCCAGTCACACATTTACCACCCTTCATTCAGAAGTTGCTTCACTGTGGTTTCCCTCCGCCATTACTTTACCCTTAGTGTTGAAATATGGTATTCAAGTTTTTCCAGGCATAACTCTAGCTTCTATTATTGGGCTTACCCCTTCCCTCCAAAGGATTAGCCCCAATTTATCCTTTATGGGTTTTGCTTTTATCCAAATAAGTTGTGCCTTAGCAAACTGTTTTCAACCCATGATTGCTAAATATATCATTCAAAGATTTGCCAAAAGCAAAGATATTTTTATCAACATTCAATCCGTATGTGTTTTTATTGGGGCGGCTATATTTTCCCCTATTATTTCAGCTTTTATGGGAGTTTCAGCCTTGCTGAGTTTAAATGTTATCAGTGCAGAAGAATATTTTTATTCCTTGCTTACTTGGTGGTTGGGTAGTGCCTTAGCCCATCTAATTTTTTCCCCCACTATTATGCAATGGAAGAGAAAAGATTTTATTTCTCAAGGTGCCAGTGTTGGGGAAGTTGTCATTATTGCTTTGACTGTTTTACTCATTTGTAGTTTTACTTTTATTTTGATTTACCCAGTGGAATATTTGCTTTTTCCTCCTCTCATCTGGGCTGTTTTTAGACTTAAGCGTTTTCAGGCTAGTTTATTGGTAAGTATTATTGCTTTGATTGCCATTGTATCTACCAGTTTGGGATATGGAACTTTTGCGAAAGATTCGGTTAATTTATCTTTAATTTTATTACAGTCATTTACGGCAGTAATTTCGGTTATAACTCTAATTCTTTCTGCTGTTTTAGCAGAGAAACAAATCACTAAAAATCAATTATATGAAACCTTAGAACATTTAGAAGAAAAGGTTTTAGAACGAACTAAAGAGCTAGAAAACATACAAATTGATTTACAAAATGCCAACAAAGTTCTTGAAAAAATGGCATATATTGACAGTCTTACTCAAGTAGCCAATAGGGGTTGTTTTGATAAAATTTTAGAACAACAATGGGATTCTTTAATGAGGCAAAAAGAATGTTTATCTTTATTATTATTGGATGTGGATTATTTTAAAAAATATAATGATTTTTATGGTCATCCCCAAGGGGATGAATGTTTAATCAAAATTGCTCAGTGTTTACAGTCTGTCGTGCGTAATACTTCTGATACAGTTGCTCGATATGGTGGAGAAGAATTTGTTATTATATTACCTTATACCAACCTTGAACAAGCCACGGTGGTTGCTAAAAAAATTCAAAGTGCGATCGCACTTTTAGCCATTCCCCACGAGGTTTCAAAGGTATCAAAATATATTACTTTTAGCATTGGTATTGCCACCACCATTCCAGGCTATGACAACATCCCCAATGACTTAATAACAAAAGCGGATCAGGCTTTATACTTAGCAAAAGAAGACGGTAGAAATAGATTTAAAATTTTTGATAAAGACTGTTAACCAGACAGCATTAGTAGTTGTAATGTACTATTTATTAAGCAATGTGAGATCTAGAACTAGGTTAAAATAATAATATAGCCACAGCAATAAAAGCATTTTAGAATTAATCATGAAAAGTCCTTCCCCTAGTATTACTCACTCAAACAATGAACTAATTCCTTGCTCACCCCATGAAGTGGATAATCACGTGTGTGAAGTGTTTGAGGGAAAAATTTTAAGTCATGAAAAATCCCAAAAAATGGCTGATTTTTTCGGGTTATTAGGAGACGCTAATCGTCTCAGAATTTTGTCTGTATTAGCCCAAGAAGAATTATGTGTTTGCGACTTAGCCAATATGTTGCAGATGAGTGAATCGGCAGTTTCTCATCAGTTAAGAACTTTAAAATCAATACGTCTAGTTGCTTACCAAAAAAGAGGCAGAAGAGTGTACTATCGTCTTTTAGATCACCACGTTTTTGAATTATATCGTGCCGTAGCAGAACATTTAGACGAGATTGATTAAAACCGAAAAAATAACCATTATAGAAAAACGATAACCTTTGTAAGTCAACAAAAGAAAGTCTAAATATCTAGGTTGAATTTAAATAATTAAAAACCTACACCATAATCTCTCATTGGGTGTAGGATAATTTTGCTCAAAATTAATTGCTTAGGGAGAGGGCAGGATTTATGACGGCACTTTTAACCTGAGGTTTGATAGTACGAAGACTAGGGAAAAGAAAATGATTTTCCTCCACATACTGGGCGCCAAACAAACCCTTTTCTGCCCAAAAATAACGATCTGTTGTATGCTCGTTTCTTTTTACCACTAATAAAGCAGGAGGAGTGATACCATTAGCCCGAATATGTTTTCTGGCGGCTGTTACGGGTTTGTCTTCGCCACTTTCAATATGATAATGGGGTACTAACTCTAATATTTTTCTTCCCTCAAGACGGCGACGGCTTTTGCGCTTTCTCTTTCTAGCCAAGTTTATTTCCTCCTTGTTATTTTTGTCTCAAATGTCTTACAGGTCACATTTGATTGCATGGGGTGATTATATAATTTTTATCCGAATCTGTCAATGGGTAAAGTTATTTTGTCAACTACCCTTTTCCCCAAGGGCGATCGCACCTTAAAACCACAAAAATAAAATAATAGAAAGTCATCATTTCAAGACATAGTGAGCATTATAGACATCAAAGGAGAAACGTGATGGAGGTATAATAATATTTTGGTTAAAAGTCAAAAAGAAAGCAAAAATTGACCAACCAAATTTATTTTGAGCCTAGAGAGTATAAAGAATTTTTATGAGTGACAATATCCGTATTTTAATGTGCGCTCCAGACCATTATGATGTTGACTATGTGATTAACCCTTGGATGGAAGGAAACATTCACAAATCCAGTCAAGAAAAAGCCGTTGAGCAATGGCAAAACCTCCACAATATTATTAAAGAATATGCCATTGTTGACCTAGTAAAACCCGAAAAAGGTGTGCCTGACATGGTATTCACTGCTAATGCTGGATTAGTATTAGGAGACAACGTTGTTCTCAGTCGTTTTTTCCACCCAGAAAGACAAGGAGAAGAACCCTTTTTCAAAGCATGGTTTGAGCAAAATGGCTTTACCGTCCATGAGTTACCCCAAGATTTACCCTTTGAAGGGGCAGGGGATGCCCTGTTTGACAGGGAAGGACGTTGGTTATGGGCCGGTTATGGTTTTCGTTCAGAGTTAGATTCTCACCCCTACATAGCCAAATGGTTAGACACCGAAGTTTTATCCCTCAGATTAATTGATAATCGTTTTTATCATCTCGATACCTGTTTTTGTCCCTTAGCCAACGGCTACCTACTTTACTACCCCGATGCCTTTGATAGTTACTCCAATCGCTTGATCGAAATGCGAGTACCCGAAGAAAAGCGTATCGTAGTAGAAGAACCTGATGCGGTTACTTTTGCTTGTAATACCGTTAATATTAATGATGTGGTAATCATGAATAATATTAGCAAAGACCTTGAACAACGCATCACAGCAAAAGGTTTTAAAGTTCGTCAAACTTCCCTAACCGAGTTTCTCAAAGCAGGGGGTGCGGCCAAATGTTTAACCCTAAGAGTAACAGAGCCTATTTTAGAAGATGTTCACGCTAGTAACTATGTCGAAAGTCGAGTTATTAAAATGGAAGGGCATCTGCTCGATACAGGTATGATGAATCGTGCCTTAGATTTAATCGTGTATGAAGGCGGTAGTTTCAAGGTTCTTAATTTTAATTTAGGGGTTGAGCGTCAAAGTCCTTCCTGTGCGGAGGTGCGTATTTCGGCACCTTCTAAGGATGTCATGGAAGATATTATCAGTCAGTTGATTGATTTGGGGGCAGTGTCAACCCCCGAAAAAGAGTCTGATGTGACTTTGGAAACTGTGGTTAAAGCAGGTGTTTCCCCCGATGATTTCTATGTAACGACTATCTATCCTACAGAAGTTCGGCTCAATGGGAATTGGATTAGGGTAACGGATCAAAGAATGGACGGTGCGATCGCCCTTAGGGAAAAAAATGGTACTTTTATCGCCAGTTGCAAACTATTGCGTGATTTAGAAGTAGGAGAGCAAGTGGTAGTAGGAGTAGATGGTATTCGTACCATTAGAGCCACCCAATCCCGTGAGCAACGCAATAAACCCCAAGAATTTAGCTTTATGAGTGGTGGGGTGTCTAGTGAGCGTCGAGTAGAGCTATTAGTCGAGCAAATTGCTTGGGAAATGCGCCACATCAGAGATCAAGGGGGTAAAGTTACTGTGGTAGCTGGTCCTGTAGTTATTCATACAGGCGGTGCAGAGCATCTTTCCAAATTGATTAGAGATGGTTATGTTCAATGTCTGTTGGGGGGAAATGCGATCGCAGTTCACGACATGGAACAAGCTATGATGGGAACTTCCCTTGGAGTTGATATGTACAAAGGTGTGCCCGTAAGCGGAGGACATCGTCACCACCTCAAAGTTATCAACATGGTACGCCGTGCAGGGAGCATTGCCAATGCCGTAGAGCAAGGATTAGTCACAAGGGGAGTCATGTATCAGTGCGTTAAAAATAACGTCCCCTTCTGCCTAGCGGGTTCAATCCGTGATGATGGGCCTTTACCTGATACCGAAATGGACTTAATCAAAGCTCAAACCGAATATTCCCGTCTGGTACAGGGTTCAAACATGATTTTGATGCTCTCTACCATGCTACATTCCATCGGAGTGGGTAACATGACTGCCGCAGGGGTAAAAATGGTCTGTGTGGACATTAACCCCGCTGTAGTAACCAAACTGAGCGATCGAGGTTCTGTGGAATCTGTGGGCATTGTCACCGATGTAGGTTTATTCCTAAGTCTTTTAGTTCAGCAGTTAGACAAACTAACTAATCGTTATGAACTAGCAGAAACTGTTTAATCAAAAAAGGGTGGGCAATGCCCACCCTGTGTTTTTTTTAATCACAACCGATGCAAATTTCAATAGTTACTCGACGAAGACGAATAGTAATCTTGATACTTATTTTTGCCAAATCCCCTTCTGCTTTATCAATATTCTCTCCCAAAATTTTGAGATCAACTTCATCTAACTGACGTAAGGCTCTGATTTCCTCATCCGATAACTCCGCTCTTTCAGCCCAATTAATTAAAGCGACCTCAATATCGCCACTTCTTACGGCTTCTAACAAAAGATTTTGTACCGCTTCATTTTCAGTGTCTAATTCAACCTGTGTTATTTGCTGCTCTGGGCGAGAAGGGGTAATTGGGCGAATGGGTGCAGGATTTACAGGTCTAGTGGGGGTTGATGGTCGAGGATTGGGGTTAATTTGGGCATAGGCTAAGGGTGCAAAACTGCCCCCGATGCTCAAACTCATAGTAATGGTGGCTATTTGAAACAATCTTTTTTGAAGAGATTTTTTTTGATTTTGTATAGACATATGAACTCCTTTTTTTTCGCATTTAGTATAAATAAAGCTATCAATATTTATGAGTCAACGAATCTTTATAAGATATAATTGTTGAATATTTTTAATTCAAGAAATATGCTTAATATTCATCATTGACAGTAAAGTATTAATTTTCGTTAAAATCTCTTAGTTTTTTTTAATCATATTAGAAAATATAATTTGTTTTTTTTAGAGATTTATTATTAAGAAAATAAATAATATTCTTAAAACATTTGTAATGACAAATGATAGAGTATGTTGTAGGTTTTTAAATTTTCTTATGTTTTTTAAGACTAATACGATTGTTAATATGTTCCCCAAAAAAATAAATTAATTTATGGGATAGCTACAATAAATACTGTACAACCATTAAACCAATGCTTATAGTAACCACCGCATAACAACTTAACCAATGAAGATAATTAATTTTATTGGTGGAATTTTTGTCGTTAATTTTTGCTCCATAACCTCTTAGGATCATCGCTTGATATACTAATTTGGAGTCTTCATAACTTCTAATTAACAAATTGGCAATTAAATTTGCAATTATTTTTAAGTTTCTACGGTTCAATTTTTTACCATTAAATCCCTTTAGTTGTAACGCCCTTTCCATGGTTAAAAGGCGATCGCCCATTTGCTCCAGATAGCGATAAGTCAACAACATCATATCGTTAATGATGGGAGATATACCAAGGGATTGAAAAGTTTTTAAAGTAGTAGTAAAAGGTGCACTGCCAAACAAAATTAAACTAATAGTAAGAATACAAAAAAAACGAACTACAATTAAAATTACCGTTAAAATTCCCTCTAGTTTTAAATTCAGGAAACCCCAATTAAATATAACCGTCTCCCCCGCCAAAAAAGGCAACACAATTACAACTCCTAAAATAAATATACCAGGATAACGTAACCTAGAAATAAGGAAATGTAAAGGTAAATTAGATAAGCAGAAAAAAATAGAAGTAATAATAGTTAAAATAGGCAGTAAAAATAAACTTTGCGTAAAAGCAAACGCAAAAATTAAGCTCATCAGAGCGATAAACTTAGGCTTTTGTTCCCAGCGATGAATAGGAGAATTTAAACTAGCATATTTATCTAAAAATAACTTCATTAATTATTAATTATTTCTGGCTTAACCTTTTCAAAAAAAGTAATAATCATCACAGTAAGGATAGCTTCAACAATAGATTGAATACCATAAGTAATAAGAGATGTAAAAATTGCGGCTCTTTCTAAATCAATGTCTAAATCAGGGGAAATAGTGCTAAGAATTACCCCTACAAATAACAAAGCTGAAAGAAATATACCTAAACCACCACAAAGAAACATTAGGAAATTTTTACCTCTTACCGATTGAAAACTATTAATTTTTTTAAAATTCCATAAATAATAACAAATCAAAGCAGGAAAACCCATAATAACAGCATTGATTCCCAAGGTAGATAACCCCCCATGCTGGAAGAAAACAGCCTGAAAAAATAAACCAATTAAAATACCAATAAATGAAAAATAACCTAACACAATACCCATTAGTCCATTTAAAATCAAGTGAATATTAAAAGGAGGTACAGGAATATGAATCAAAGATGAAACAAAAAAAGCCGCCGTTAATAAAGATGCTTTAGGTATTTGCTCTTGATAGTTAGGAATTTTGTTAATTTGCTTGAGGGAAAACCATGTTAAACCCCCTGTGATGGCATAGCCAGAGATAGATGCTGCAGGAGGTAATAAACCGTCGGGAATGTGCATTGCAACTGAATAATTAGTATCGTTAAATTGTTATGTTTTAGGGCGAGAAAAAAATAGTGCTGTACCAACAAATCCCCATACTCCAGATACTGCCATTAATAATCTTTGGGCTGTATTGGGGGATGATTGTCCTTGGGTTTGACTAGAATTTTGCCTTGATTTGGTATTGTCATCACTATTAATAGAATTATCTCCAGACATTGCTGTTGAGGTATCGAATTCCATTGGAATGTTAATAATACTACCATGACCCGCAGTTGTTACCCTTACTGTCCAATTTCCTGCAATATTTTCATCAGGGGTAAAAGAAAAATTACCATCTTCGTCCGCTACTCCTCGTAAATAGGGCTTATCAGCATTGTTCGGGGCGTGTACAATTATTTGGGCATTGCTCATGGGTTCTCCTGTATCATATTGTGCGACAACAGAGATGGTTTTTAATTTTTCATATTCTACAACTACTCCATGGGCAAAGGTTTTTAAGGGGGTAGTTGTTATGGAGATAATCAAAGCAGAGCTAAACCATAATAGTTTTTTTAACATTAGAGAATGCAGAGGAATAATATGCCATTCCTATGGTTTAACATTATCTTTATTTTTTCAATACCCCTGTAGGGCATATGAAAGAATGGTATTGCTTAATCATTGTATAAATATAATTGAATGACCCTATAAATCGAGACACCAAAATATTATTACCATTACCTGCTCCTTGTTCCCTATTCCCTGCTTAAAATAGATAATATTGATCCATAAATAAATTATTAATTATGTCTGCATTAAAAATAGGCGATCGCATTCCTAACTTTACCTTACCCTCTGCTAGTGGTGAAAACGTTAATATAGGAGACTTTATCAGTCAAAAATATCTCGTTATTTATTTTTATCCCAAAGATGATACCCCCGGATGTACTGCCGAATCCTGTGCCTTTAGAGATAGCTACGAAGTATTTACCGATGCAGGGGCAGAAGTAATTGGCATTAGTGGAGATAGCCCCCAATCTCACCAACAGTTTGCCAAGAAATATGACCTTCCTTTCATCTTACTCAGTGATCAAGGAAACAAAGTAAGGAAATTATTTGGAGTACCCTCTACCCTATTTATCCTTCCTGGTAGAGTTACCTACGTCATCGACAAAGAAGGTATCGTCAAACATATTTTTGACTCCATGCTAGACTTCAACGCTCACGTTGGCGAAGCCATAAAAACCATCAAATCCATGTAACAGTAAACAAGGGGTTTAAACCCCTTGCCAACAAACCTTGTAAATTATTAATACAGTACTTCTCTAACACCTAATACCCAATCTACTGAGCCTTAATATTATCAATTACTTCCCGTAAATGGTCAGGACTAGCATGGTAAACCTCATTGCAAAAATGACAAGTAGCCTCGGCGCCGCCATCGGTGACAATCATATCCTCTAACTCATCCACCCCCAACATTTTCAAAGCCCCTAACATACGGTCAAAAGAGCAACTACAATCAAACCTAACCATTTGTACTTCGGGGAAAATATGTAAACCAAAATCTCCCAACAAATCATTAAAAATATCAGTCAAACCTTTACCCTGTCTAAGTAGAGGAGTAAAACCTTTTAATTGCCCTACTCGCTCTTCCAAAGTAGCAATTAAATCCTCATCATGGGAAGCCTTGGGTAATACCTGCAATAACATTCCCCCAGAAGCCGTTACTCCATCTTTGCCCACAAATACTCCCACCAATAAAGCCGAGGCGGTTTGCTCAGAATTGACTAAATAACTGGCGATGTCTTCCCCTACTTCCCCAGATACAAGCTCAACGGTACTAGAATAGGGATAACCATACCCCACGTCTTTGATTACATACAAAAAACCTTCATTACCTACGGCCTTGCCAACATCTAATTTTCCCATGGCATTGGGAGGTAATTCTACTGAAGGATTAGCCACATAACCTCTCACTGTGCCATCCATCCCTGCATCAACTAAAATGCCTCCTAGAGGGCCATTTCCCTTAATTTTTATATTAACTCTTGAGCCTTCTTGTTTCATACTAGAAGCCAGTAACAACCCTGAAGACATTGCCCTTCCTAGGGCTGCGGTGGCAACATAGGAAAGGTTGTGTCTATCTTTGGCTACTTGCACACTTTTGGTGGTGATTACTCCTACTGCACGAATACCACCATCGGCGGCGGTTGCTCTAATTAATTGATCTGCCATTTGTTTACATTTCTCAACATTTACTCATTTTATTATCGATTATTGACGGGAAAATCGCCAAAAAGATTAAGCTGAAAATAGTTCAAAAATTAGCAGTTGGTTTATTTTTTGATAAAAGTATATTAGTAATTATCCTTTTTTTCTAATTTATCTTGTTTTATTGTAGCAGTTATTATTTTTATTGAAATACTATATAAAATGTTTTTTTTTAGTTCATATAATTGAAATGTCAATAACTTATTATAAAAGCATATTTTAATAAAATCAGGTCAATTATGCTAACAAAGCTATCGTTATCTTGTTATAAATAAATAAGCTATGATGGCTATTTTAAATCTATTTTTTTGTTTTTTATTAATTTTTAAATCCTTAAAATGAGTGATAATCAGAGTAATTTAGAGTCTTTAAGTCGTATTCAAATTTTAGTTTTTATGGGGGTAACGGCGGTTATTTTTCTTTTAATCGCCCAAATTTGGCATCGGGCAGGATCGATCGCCCTTATCCCTGTACAATTCACTGTATCAGCTATAATCACGGGAATATTGTTAGGAATCGGAGTTTTGTTAGCCAGTGCGCTGTTAAGCAAATTTTGGACTCCCTACCGTGTCAGTGCGGAAAAATATATGAATCTGATTGTATCTCCTCTCATCATCCCTGATTTAATTTGGGTGGGTTTGTTACCCGGGTTGAGTGAAGAATTATTATTTAGGGGAGTGATGATTCCAGCCTTTGGTTATGGTTATGGTGCGATCGCCATTTCGAGTATTCTTTTCGGTGTCTTGCATCTCAGCGATGCCCAAAACTGGCATTATGTCCTTTGGGCGACTATCATTGGCTCTATTCTCGGATATAGCGCCTATGCCACCGATAATCTTTTAGTACCCATCACCGCCCATATCCTAGTTAATTTTAGCTCTAGTTTAATCTGGAAATTGAACCAAAATCGAGAGTTACAATAAAGAATAGAATAACAACCATAAATTGAGAATGCAACTACATCAATCTACTTGGCAAGAAGTCGAAACATATTTATCCCAATCTAAAGGTATTATTATTCCTATTGGCTCCACTGAGCAACACGGGCCCACAGGATTAATAGGCACCGATGCCATTTGTGCGGAAAAAATAGCTGACGGGGTAGGCAAAGAAGCCTCCGCCATGGTAGCGCCCACCATCAATGTAGGCATGGCATTACATCATACCGCCTTCCCCGGCACCATTAGCCTACGCCCTAGCACCCTCATTTTGTACGTCAAAGACTATCTAACATCCCTTGTAAGGGCTGGGTTTCAGAGTTTCTTTTTCATTAATGGCCATGGGGGTAATATCGCCACCCTCAAAGCAACTTTTTCTGAGTGTTATAATCATTTTGCCACCCTCAATATTCCAGACCATGAAAATATAAAATGTACTGTAGCTAATTGGTTCATGGTTCGGGATGTATATATGTTAGCAAAAGAATTGTATGGCGATCAAGAAGGTTCTCACGCTACCCCCTCAGAAGTGGCCCTAACCCAGTTTGTTTACCCCGATATGATAAAGACAGCCCCCTTAGAAAAAGACGTGGCAAAAGGGCATCCTATTTATGGAGCGAGTAATTTTCGCAGGTGCTACCCTGATGGTAGAATGGGATCAAATCCTAGTTTAGCAACACCAGAACATGGTCAAAGATTTTATGAGTTAGCGGTTAAAAGTTTAAATCAAAGTTATCTCGAATTTATTAGTTAAACAGGTTTGGGTAGGTTAATTTTTTAGATTTAAGTATAAATGAAATCATATTTGGCGGCGGCAGTTTGCATGACAAGCACTCCTGATGTGGAGGCAAATCTCAATCAGGCAGAAGAGTTAATCGAGTTGGCAGTTAATCAGGGGGCGAAGTTGATTGGCTTGCCTGAAAATTTCTCTTTTTTAGGTAGAGATGAAGAAAAAATTGCCCAAGTGGAAACTATTGCCACCAAAAGCGAAAAGTTTTTGATTCGTATGGCCCAGCGTTTTCAGGTTACTATCCTTGGGGGTGGTTTTCCTACTCCCCTTGAGGGCGATCGCACTAAGGCATATAATACAGCTATGCTAGTGGATGCTAACGGTACGGCATTGGGCTGTTATCACAAGACACACCTATTCGATGTCAATGTACCTGATGGTAACAATTATCAAGAATCAAAAACCGTCATGGCAGGGGATGACTTACCCCCCGTATGTGGCACTGAAGACTTAGGAAAAATAGGGCTTTCCATCTGTTACGATGTTCGTTTTCCCGAGGTGTTTCGTCACCTTTCCCGTCAAGGGGCAGAAGTTATGTTTATTCCTGCGGCCTTTACTGCCTATACTGGAAAAGACCATTGGCAGGTATTATTACAAGCAAGGGCCATCGAAAATACTTGTTATGTGGTAGCCCCAGCCCAAACAGGAAATCATTATGCCCGTCGTTGTAGCCATGGCCATGCGGTAATAGTAGATCCTTGGGGTAGTATAATCGCTAGTACCGGCTCTCAAATTGGGGTTGCCATCGGTGAGATTAATCCTCAGCGTTTACAACAGGTGCGTTTACAGATGCCTAGTTTACAACATCGGGTTTTTAGTTAACCTCAGTATGTCCGTAAAAATTTTAGAAGGAATTAATCTAGGACAAAAAATAAATACCCGTTGGCTATTTGTCATAACCTTTGCGATCGCTTCTGCCAGTGCATTAGGTACATTAGGGGTAGTATTATTAACATGGATAGCCCTTACCACCCTCAACCATCAACTAAAAATAGAGATTATCAATAGTCACCGCAAAAAATAGGCGTTGCTTAATTAACGAGATGAAACATAGTTAAAGCACAATAAGCATTTGATGACGTTCAAAATATGATTACTATTGCCCGTTGCCCATTCCCCACCTTCATGACTCACTTTTTCACCAACTCCTAATTACTTTCCAAGCCAGTTTTTCTCCATTAACAACTCCGCAATTTGTACCGCATTAAGGGCAGCCCCCTTACGAATTTGATCACCGCATAACCATAACTCAATATTATTAGAGCTAGATATATCTTGACGGATTCTGCCCACCAATACATCATCCTTACCCGTCGCATCTATGGGCATAGGGAAATAATTATTCGCCCAATCATCCACCAAAGTTACTCCCTCAGCTTCACCAATAGCTTTTTTAGCCTCATCCACCGCAAAAGGTTGTTCAAACTCTAAATTAATCGCCTCCGAGTGCGCTCGTAAAACAGGCACACGAATACAAGTAGCACTAATGCGAATACCGCTATCGCCAAAAATCTTTCTAGTTTCATTAACCATCTTCATCTCCTCCTCACAGTAATGATTATCGAGGATAGGGGAATTGTGAGGAAATAAATTAAAAGCGAGGGGATAAGGCAATATTTCAGGTTTAGGGGTTTGCCCATCCAGAATAGCTTGAGCTTGATTTTTCACCTCCTCCATTGCCATCGCCCCTGCCCCACTAGCAGACTGATAGGTGGATACAATAATCCGTTTAATGGGTTGAATTAAATGTAAAGGATAAATAGCAACCCCCATCAAAATAGTTGTACAGTTAGGGTTTGCAATAATTCCTTGATGTTTTTGGGCATCATGGGGATTAATTTCGGGTACTACCAAAGGCACATTTTCATCCATACGAAAAGCACTGGAATTATCAATCATCACCGCCCCAGCATCAACGATCGCCCTTGCCCATTTTTTAGAAGTAGAACCACCCGCAGAAGCCAAGACAATATCCACGTCATCAAAGGAATTTTCTGTCACCTCTTCTATGGTTAGGGATTGATCTTTAAATTGAATAGTTTTTCCCGCAGAACGACTAGAAGCAAGGAGTTTCAACCCAGATAAAGGGAAATTACGCTCCATTAATAGGTTAATAATTTCCGTTCCTACTGCCCCTGTGGCTCCTAAAATGGCGACTCGAATATTGTTAGACAACTATTTTTCCTCCTTGATGATGATAATTTTTTGTTCTTGACCAAAAAAAGTGTGTTATTTTTAATAATATTACAGTTATGCTGGATAATTATGTCTAAATTTTCTTGGTTACTAACTAAATAATCTGAAAAATTATTAGGGTGCGCTCTCATAAATGTTAATCCCTAAGAGTTAAGGCACATTGCAAATATCAAAAAATATACGACGTTGCGTAATCATGGTATGAAATATTATTACCATTCCCCGTTCCCTATTCCCTGTTCCCCACCTTCACGACTTCACTTTCAGCACACCCTAGTTACAAAGAATCAATAATAGTAAAAATTTCTCGCTCAAAAGTCACTTGGGCGCGATTAGTTTTCCCCCCAATGAAAGTAGAATCATCTTTTTCCAACACCCACACCTGAGAGAAAGAAACATAACTCATGACCACTCCCACCATCAAAAGAGCAAAACCAAAGTAAACTATAGGTACTCCAGGATCAGCTTTTATTTGTAAACCCGTAGAGCCAATTAAGTCCAACACCTTCAGATTAACGCCGTTTACCTCCACAGGCATCCCCGGGCGAGTCGCCCCCACCAATTGCCCTGACATATCATAAATAAACATAGTACCCTGTAAGTCTTTGGTAATCAGAGATACTCCATTGCTCATATCAGGGCTAGTAGGTATCCATGTACCCCAGATGCGCCCTGTGCCTTTGGTGTCTAATTCTGCCATGGGTAGTTGAAAAATAGGGCTATTATTTAATTGTACTTTTACCCCCGAAATGCCCCAACTGGTTTGATAAAAAGTAACTCCTTTGTACCTTAAGGGTTCATTAACAAAGATAGTTTTTTTGTCTAATTCTTTGCCTTCTTTATCTACAATAGAAAGGTCAGAATAAAATTGATCTACTGCTCCTTGAGGGGTATAATCAATTCTGAAATCATTTACTTTTACTGAAAAATCTTGAGGTTTTTTAAGATTAGTTAATGCCCCTGCTTCGATAAAATTTTTGATGGTAAAGGTTTGTCCTTCGGCGATCATTTCTTGGGCAAAAAATCCTGTAAATGCTCCCCAAATTGCCCCGAGTAAAATAAATATCATCCCTACATGAACTATGATAGGGCCTACTCTACCAATTATTCCTTTCTGGGCATATAAACTATTATTATCTTGATTAATTTTATATCCCTTTTTAGTTAAACTATCTTTGATTTCTGTTAAGCCATTAACTGATAATTCGGCGCTAAGGGTTAATTTATTAAACTCTCTTGGCTGACGATAATATTTCCAGATTTTAGCAGCTTTGAGGGCTGGTAATTGACGGCGAAATGTACAAGCAATAAGGCTAGTTCCAAAAAGTACCAAGATAGAAACATACCACCATGTAGTATAAACATGATCAAAACCTAAATTGAGTAATAATTTCCATGTAAAAAAGCCCCATAACGCAGGATTTTCTGGGTAGTTTTCTTGATAGTAAGATAAGCCTTGATTTTGCTCGATGACAGTGCCACTAATGCTAAAAAGTGCGATCGCCAATAACAGTATAATAGCTAATCTTAGGTCAGCCACTACCGCTAGGAGTTTACGGGAAAATTTACCAATTTGACTACTAAGGGATAAGGACGAAGAAATGCTCATAAATCAATAGCTTCAAAACTCTCTTAAACATCTAGGATACCACGGGAAGCCATTGCTTTGGGTGAAAACTCTGTGGGTAAATTTAACAAAATGATGAACAAACAAATACAGACCCTACTATAATCAGATTAGCTAAAAAAATGACATTATTAAGTATTAGTAAAAAAAATATGCCTTTATTAACTACAGGAAAAACATTTATTCGTGATTTAGAAAAAACAGGGGCATTAGCAGTATATGCTCCCCTAGAAGGTGGTTTTGAAGGACGTTATCAAAGAAGATTACGCACCAATGGCTATAATACCATGAACTTTTCTGCCCGAGGATTAGGGGATTTAAGTGCATATTTAATGGGTGTCCATGGGGTACGCCCTGCCCATTTAGGCAAGAAAAACATCGGGCAAGAAGGTGCTGTGGGGCCTACTTATTTTGTACCACCCATGGCATTATCTCAGGTAGAAAATTTACCACCCAAGTCCAAGGGTTTAGTTTTATGGATTATTGAAGGGTTTGTTTTATCCCGTCAGGAGAAAGAATATTTAGCGAATTTGAGTAAAATTGAACCTAAAATTAAAGTAATTTTGGAATTAGGGGGAGAGCGTTATTTCCGTTGGCAACCTCTTTCTGATGTCATTTCCACTGTTGCTTAATTTTTTTTCAGCTAGAGGCAAGGGGTTTAAACCCCTTGTTAGATAGATAGAGTTTGACCACAAAATGTAGTCGTGAAGGTGTACAAAAGGTAATAATTAATTGTTGAGACTATTCCCCATTCCCCGCCCCAACCACAGCACTTTTTCACCATAGCCTAATTGCTTATATGTTCAAGATATGGCAAAATCAACACAAAGAGAAAAGATTAATAAATAAGTGCGATCGCACCTAGCAAAGAGAAGAAATCAATGACTGGCATAGACATTAACTTACCCCCCCAGTATGAAGCCCAACAAACAGAAGCAAAATGGCAAAAATATTGGGAAGAAAATGAAACCTTCGAAGCAAATCCAGAAAAAAAAGGCGAACCCTATGCCATAGTAATTCCCCCTCCCAACGTAACGGGAAGACTACACATGGGCCATGCTTTCAACACCTCATTGATTGATACTCTCATTCGCTACCACCGCATGAAGGGTAAAAATACCCTTTGTTTGCCTGGTACTGACCATGCTAGTATTGCGGTACAGACTATTATTGAAAAACAACTCAAAGCCAAAGGTAAAACCAGAGACGATTTAGGCAGAGAGAAATTTTTACAGATGGCTTGGGCATGGCGCGAAAAATCTGGTGGTGCTATTTATAATCAACTCAAAAGAATGGGTTTGTCTGCCGATTGGAGTCGTCAACGATTTACCCTCGATGAAAAACTCTGTGATTCTGTTAAAACTGCCTTTGTAAAACTCTACGAAGAAGGCTTGATTTACCGCGGTAAATACATGGTGAATTGGTGTCCCCAATCCCAGTCAGCAGTATCAGATTTAGAGGTGGAAAATAAAGAGGTTAACGGCAGTCTTTGGCATTTTCGTTACCCCCTCACCGATGGCAGTGGTTTTGTGGAAGTAGCTACCACTCGCCCCGAAACCATGTTAGGAGATACGGCTGTTGCGGTTAACCCCACCGATGAGCGCTACCAAGACATTATCGGTAAAACTCTTACTCTGCCCCTTGTGGGGCGAGAAATCCCCATCATTGCCGATGAATATGTAGATCCCACCTTTGGCACGGGATGTGTTAAAGTTACACCAGCCCATGACCCTAATGATTTTGCCATGGGGAAACGTCATGATCTCCCTTTCATAAATATTCTTAACAAAGATGGCTCCATTAATGAAAATGGGGGAGAATATCAAGGGCAAGATAGATTTGTGGCTAGAAAAAATGTCGTTAAGGCTATTGATGAGGCAGATTGTTTAGTAAAAGTGGAAGCCTATAGTCATAGTGTACCCTATAGCGATCGCGGCAAAGTACCCGTTGAGCCTTTGTTATCTACTCAATGGTATGTAAAAATTAAACCCCTTGCCCAAGAAGCCCTCAAGGAATTAGACGATGATAAATCTCCCTTGTTTGTGCCTGAAAGGTGGGAAAAAGTATATCGTGATTGGTTAGTAAAAATTGAAGATTGGTGTATTTCTCGTCAGTTGTGGTGGGGGCATCAAATTCCCGCTTGGTATGTGGTGAGTGAAACTAATGGGGAAATTAGTGATGATACTCCCTTTGTGGTTGCCCATGATGAGAGTGAAGCCCAACTAAAGGCGATCGCCCTTTACGGGGAAGATGCTAAAATAATTCAAGATCCCGACGTATTGGATACGTGGTTTTCCTCGGGATTATGGCCATTTTCTACCATGGGTTGGCCCGAAGAAACCCCCGACTTAGCCACCTATTACCCCAACGCCACCATGGTGACAGGGTTTGATATTATCTTTTTCTGGGTAGCCCGTATGACAATGATGTCAAAACACTTTACTGGGGAAATTCCTTTTAAAGATGTCTATATCCATGGTTTAGTAAGGGATGAAAACGGCAAAAAAATGTCCAAATCCGCCAACAATGGCATAGATCCTTTATTATTAAGTGATAGATATGGCACCGATGCCCTTCGTTATACCCTCATCCGTGAAGTGGCAGGGGCTGGGCAAGACATCAGCTTACA
The DNA here is from genome assembly GCA_002813895.1 of Cyanobacterium sp. HL-69. Taxonomy (NCBI): domain Bacteria; kingdom Bacillati; phylum Cyanobacteriota; class Cyanophyceae; order Chroococcales; family Geminocystaceae; genus Cyanobacterium; species Cyanobacterium sp. HL-69. Next base: position 1,469,771 of record CP024912.1, read on the forward strand.
GTATAACCGTGATACTGACGAATCAGAATCCGTGGAAGCATCCCGCAACTTTGCCAACAAACTTTGGAATGCTGCCCGATTTGTCTTAATGAATTTGGATGGTAAAACCCCCCAAGATTTGGATTATCCTTCCCTAACTCAATTAGAAATGAGTGACAGATGGATTCTCTCTCGTTTTAATCAAGTAATTAAACAAACTGACGAATATTTAGATAATTACGGTTTAGGGGAAGCTGCTAAGGGATTATATGAATTTATCTGGGGTGATTTCTGTGACTGGTATATTGAGTTAGTTAAAACTCGCCTCAGACAAGACGCTGATTCTCCTTCCCGTATAGTTGTCCAACAAACCCTTGCCTATGTATTGGAAGGTATCCTCAAATTATTACATCCTTTCATGCCCCACATTACCGAGGAAATTTGGCATACCCTCACCCAAACCGAAGAAGGTAGTCTCGCCTTACAATCTTATCCTATGGTAGATGAGTTGTTAAATTTCTCTTCCGTGGTAGCAATAAACACCACCAAAGAAGAGTTAATTATTGATTTAAGCGACTCTAGGGAATTTTCCACCGATAACCCTACCATCGTAAAAGTAGGTAATCAGTTGATTAATTTATTAGACCAATTACCAGAGCAATTTAGTTCTATCATAAAAAGGTATAAGCAACCCCTGACTCTATTGTTAGTTATCTTTTTAACTTTGGTAGTCTTACAGTTAGTGGTTTCTGTTTCCAATGCCATCTATGAGTTTCCCCTTCTTGCCCCTGTGTTGAGGTTAGTGGGTTTAAGTTATTCTGGTTGGTTTATCTATCGTAACTTGGTGTTTGTGGAAACCAGAAAGGATACTTTTAGACGTTTGAATGGTTTAAAACAAGAGATTTTTGGCTCTAAAAATGTTGCTGCTTCTTTGCAACAACCTAGTCAAGAAAAATTCATTGCCCCTGTTGCTATGAATAGTCTCATTTCTGAAGATTTAGAGACAAGTTTTACTTTACTTTTTGAAACTATCCGCGCCATTCGTAATTTACGGGCGGAGGCAGAAATCAAACCAGGGGCACAAGTTTCTGTGATTCTTCAATCGGATAGTGAGGACGAAAGAAAGATTTTGGAAAATACTCGCCCTTACATTGAGGGTTTAGCGAAGGTGGAGAATCTCTCTATCATAGATAGTCTAACTCAAGAAGTGCCAAAGGCGATCGCCTCGGTGGTTGGTACAATCCAAGTCTTGATTCCCCTAGAAGGAGTAATTGATGTAGATAAATTAACCGCCAAATTAACTAAAAAAATGAGTAAAATCGAAGGGGAGGTTAAATCCCTAGAAGGGCGTTTAAACAATCCTAAATTTACTCAAAAAGCCCCCCCTGAAATTATCAAAAATGCCCAAGATAATCTGGATGAGGCTAAAACTCAATTACAAATTTTACAAAATAGACTAGCTTTACTTCAGTGATTTTAGTTTTTTGAGCTAACATTTTAGGGGCTGAGGATAAAAAGAAGTAGCAAAATTTATGGTAATGGTCCTAATTTTGATTATTTATTTTCTATGATAAAAAACCTTTGTTTATAATTTATTGATGTCAATTTATTAATCAGGTGTTACTGATAAAGTAGAGTAATAAAAATGGGAATTAGTAATAGGCAATAGTTTTTTAGAGTTGAAATACTCTAATATATTATTTTCAGTTTTACTTAATATTTTTATACAAAAAAACGTTATGTCTTGTGTTTTTTTGATATTGATAATATGCCCAAATCTTCTATATTTTTACACTCTATTTTATTAAGTAAATCCTAATTACTGATTCTGACTTTCTATATATTTAAGCATCTATTTTAAAATAATTTTATCCTCTTTATTTCATTTCTGAAAATTACTCTTTTTATTCAAAATGTTGTACTTAGCTCAAGTAGTCGAAAATAATATCTCTCAAAAGTTAGAACTACATCTCTTGGCGAAGGAAGAGTCTAGCAATCAATGGTTTTTTTGTAATGAAGAATATGCTTTAATTGCTGATGATAATAAGTTGTGCAAATGGCTATTATTGCTGGTGGAAATAAATGAAAAAGGAGAAATAGTTCGTTATCGCCATGCAAAAGATTGGGTGTTAAATATAATCAGAGACTTTATAAATAATGGAGGGGGAAAAAGCTCAGATTTTTTATTAGAAGAGCAGGTAAGAATTGAAAAATGGCGACAAGAATTAACTTTAGAAAGTCAAGATTTAACTCGTCTAAAATTGGAAATGGAAACCCGTAGAGAAGAATTGCAACAATTAGAACATAATTTAAGTTTGGAAAGAAAAAAATTAAATGACTAAATGTTTATCCCCCCTTCTCAAACAAAAAGAAAGAGGGGATGGAGAATTATTTATATAATTCGGTAGATAAACGGAAAGCAAGAATAGCAGGTACTAAAGCAATTGCTAAAGCTACAAAAACTTGGGTATCGGAAATAGCCATAAAAAAACTCCTTTTGTACAATAAAAATTGATAAAATTAAGCTAAATTATTATTTAATTTGCCCTAATATAGGCACGGTGGCACATTTTCGTAATAATTTGCAACAAAATAATGACTAAATTAGACTGGCGGGAAAGGGCGATCGCCCGTAAAATAGAACAAAATCCTTATTATCGTTTCCAAAATCTGTCTGAAATTAGAGTAGGGGCAAAATTGGGCATTTCCATAGACGTAAATCAAGCCAATGTGGATGATTGGTTAAGACTGCCTGGCATCTCCATCACCCAAGCCCGTACCCTTGTAGAAATGAATAATTCGGGCATCCAAATCCTTTGTATGGAAGATTTGGCAGCAGCCCTAGGCATTTCGGTGACGAAGATAGCTTTTTGGCAACCTGTGTTAAATTTTTCCTATTATGATCAAAATAGCTTCCATGCACCCCCCAAAATAAATCCCAATACTGCCACCCTAGAGCAACTAGAAGGCATCCCAAACCTTGATCATTATACAGCTCTCAATATTATCCAAAACCGAGAAATAGGGGGCAAATATCGCAATCTTCCCCACCTACAACAAAGATTATCTTTAGCCCCCGACTTTGTTTATCATCTAATGTATTATTTTCAATTTGATTAATGGGGGAATAGGCAAAGGGCAAGAGATTGATTGTTGTTAACGTCTATTTTTGAAAATATTGCCAAAGGGATGAACTACCGATGATTGCCCCAAAGAGGATAGAAGCAGATAAACATCCAGCAATAATACAAACAATCAAACCCAAGAGACAGATAAAACCGTCATCCTCCTGTAACCCAAAAGCAGTAATAAAAATGCCTACGGCGGGGGCGGTATTGGTGCCAGGAATCGGAATCATCATAGAAATTGCCATAAGGGCGATCGCACTTCCTAGTACAATTTTACCTATTTTTGTGTTACAAATAGAAGTCAAACGGGGCTTAGTAATAGTTTCCAGACGTTTTAACCAAGGTAAACCCTTTTGCACAAATTGCTTTGCCTTAGAAGTTTTCATCTTGCCTTTTTTGACTCTATCAGGCAACCAAGGTATTTGATAACCCACCATAAACTGTATTGCCAACAAAAAAATTACCACCCCAAAAGGAATAGAATAGCCCGGGGCAGGAATCGGTAAAGCAGAAGGTAAAGACAAAATTACTAATAGAAAGCCAAAAATGCGATCGCCTGCCAAAAGAAGAATATCATCAAAACAAACAATCTCCTCCCTCTCCTCAAGCAAAAAATAACGCTCTAACTCAACCGATAACTTTGCCATACATTTTCATCACCTAGCAAAAAAAATTAAATAACTTCTATTCTTGGAGTGCCATCCACCCCAATCCAGGCCAAACGCTTAATACCTTCATTCTCAGCATAAAGCCTAATTTGCTCCGCTGAGCGATACTGTAACTCTAATTCTACCCTGACAGTGGTTTCACCATTACGTAATTTTTGGGCATAATCAAAAGCCATTTTAGCCGCCCCAACATTTTCAGGAATTACCAACCAATCACTAGGGGGAGTTGTTTTTGGTAAATCAGCCCCCGACAACAAGCAACTATGTAAATCCTCAATATTAAAAGAAAAACCAATACCAGGATAATTTTGCTTCTGAGGATGGTATAAACCCAATAATTGGTCATATCTACCCCCCTGCCCCAACACACGGGGTTGACTCTCACTAAAGCCCACCACCTCAAACACAATGCCCGTATAGTAATCAAAGGTTTGTACCAAACTTAAATCCAGCACGATGGGCAAAGGTTTACCATAACTATGATTTACCAACTCCAATAAACCCTTAAGATGCTCAACAGCCTTCTTGGTATCCTCATCAATATCAAGGGTACTAACTTGACTTAAAACCTGCTCAGGATTTCCTCTCAACTCGAACAACTGTAAAGCCTTAACCTTCAAGTGCTCATCTAATTCTAAATTAGAAAGGGCTATACGATCCAAATTAGCTAAACAATTAAGAATATCTCCTCGCACAGAAGACGGAAATTGACTTAAAAGCCCCTTAGTTAAACCCGCATCCCCCAACAACAACTGCCATTGCCCAATACCTAATTTTTCCAAACAATTAGCCACTAGTAAAAGGGTTTCGGCATCAGCCAAAAGCCCATCAGTAAAAAGTAACTCTACTCCAGCTTGATAAAATTCTAACTGCTTACCATGATGCCCCTCCGCACTATTACGAAACACATTGGCACGATAACAAAGTCTTTGCACTGTGTCACCCTCCATTCTCGTCACTGCCGCCCGGGCAATGGATGCGGTTAATTCTGGGCGTAGGGCAAGATTACCTTGACCAATATTTTGTAAAGGTATAACCGTAGAAGGCTTGATTGCACCTCCTGCCATTAAAGTATCTAACCATTGAATAGTAGAAGTGACAATTCTTTTATAACCCCAATTTTGGAATACTTCTTGAAGACAATCATTAATCCAACTCTTTTGGGCAACCTCTAGGGGTAGTAAATCTCTAGCGCCTGCGGGGGCTTGGTGAAGCATAGTCTGATTTTCGTTTTATTACTTGACAAGGGCAAATTCACCGTTTATCCTACCACAAACGAATACCAAAAACCGTCGGTCCTTCTTTTTTACCATCTTTTGTCTCTTTACCTTTACTTGTTCTGCCTTTCGTCGTTTTACCTTTTTGGGATTTTTCTTCTAAAAATTCTTTTTTAATTTCTTTAACTATGGGTTCGTTAGGATTAAGGGAAAATGCCTTATTGTAGTGGATTTTGCCATAGGTTTTATTTCCTTGTTTATAATAATAAAAAGAGATTAAACCATGAACTTTACTATTAGCATTATCAATTTTTAGGGCTTCACGAAGATCTAAAACAGCTTGTTCCAGATTACCAATTTTAGCTGCTTCCTCTGCATTGTATATCAATCTATCTAATCTGTTGACAGTGGGTTCAGATTGTGAGCCAACTTCCGTTTCATTTTGTGATTGAGTGGCACCCCTCACCATAGTTTCTTCTTCTGGTTGTTGGGTTATGATAGCTTCGCTGGTTTGAATTTGACTAGAATTTGCTGAACTGCGGGAAACGTTTTGGCGACGTTGGGTTTCGTTTTGAGACATCAAATAAACCATGTTCAGTTCACTAACTAATGCTATCTTGGTCATAACAGTGTTGATGTCTTGATATTGGTCAACTGCTATTTTTTGCACTAATTCATGGTACAGTTTGTCTTTGTTTTTTTCCTCTTGATAGAGGGTTTTGGCAATTTCTGTACTAATAGTAATGTCATTTGTCTGAGAGGCAAGTCTTCTACTCATCTCAGCAAAAACTAATTGGCATTCTTTCCTTAGCTTATCCTTATAAAGATTTTCATAAGCTGGATTCACTAATCTTGAGAGAATTTGACTTGCTTTTTCTTTTCCTTCAGGGGTATCGGCTTTACAGGTATCGGGATGTAGTTGATAGGCAATTTTGAGATACCGTAAGCGAATCTCTTTGGGAGTAGCATCAATGGGTACACCTAAAATGGAGTAGTAGTCTTTTACTTCGTATTTGAATAGTCCATACTTGACATTGATGTTCATCATATAATTGTGCTGTTTTATGGGTTGCCTATATTTGAATTATATATAAGTATTTACTGTTTATTTTGTGCTTAATTATATTCTGTCGTAGTTTTATTTTGCTAGGGTAAATTTACTAGGAGTTTGTTTAGTTTTCCCCCTGAGCAAAATATAATAGAATGTAAGACTGAAATTATTTGTAATATGCCCGATGTAAATGTTTAACAACTCTTTGATTATAGCAGGTGCGATCGCGCTTATTTCCATTTTAGTAGTAGAAATAGTGCGAGATATATATCATTTTCTTGCCCATATATGGCAACCCTTGTATCGTCTTCATGGTTGGCACCATCGCATTTTTAAACCTGATTTATCGGTAAAAAGTGAGGAAATCTATCGTCAAGCCAACTGGTACAATGATTTACCAGAATCCCTCGTTATGCTTTTTTTTGGGGTGATTTTTGCCCAACTAATTATCATTAATGGTTTAATTACTGAGAATTATCAATGGTTGGTATGGACAGGGTGTATTTATACTATAACCTATAGTTTAGGGGCGATCGCACGGGGTTTGGGCATACCTTACGCCGATGCCATTACCGATGTTACCCACCGTCAAGGGGAATTTCAAAGTTTACCAGGTAACCTATTCGTAAATCGTACCTATCATTGGCGCCACCATTTCGATGATCAAGATGCTTATTTTTGTGGCACACTCACCTTTGTAGATAGAATTATGGGCACAGCACTTTCACTTAAAGGCAAAAAAATTGCCGTCACTGGTGCTAGTGGTAGTCTTGGGGAGGCTTTGATGACTCAATTACATCAAAAAGGGGCAAAGGTAACCGCCCTCACCTCTAAACCTCAAGAATTATCTATCATGATAGATAATCAAACTATCCCCGTTAATACCGTTACTTGGGCAGTGGATAAAGAAGGAGAATTAAAGGAACTTTTCGAGAAAATTGATATACTGATTATTAACCATGGTATCAATGTTCATGGTGACAAAAGCCCCAGTGCGATCGTCACTTCCTACCAAGTTAATGCCTTTTCAGGTATTAAAATGATGGAATTATTCCTTGAAACAGTCCAAACCAATCGCCAAAAAGCCACCAAAGAAATCTGGGTAAACACCTCCGAAGCCGAAGTAAATCCAGCCTTTAGCCCCCTCTACGAATTAAGTAAACGCACCATGGGCGACATCGTCACCCTAAGACGCACCAACGCCCCCTGCATCATCAGAAAGCTAATTTTAGGCCCCTTTAAAAGTAACCTTAACCCCATAGGGGTAATGTCAGCGCCTTGGGTAGCTAAACAAATTGTTAGCCTTGCCCAAAGAGACTTCCGAGACATCATCGTCACCATCAACCCCATCACCTATATTTTCTTCCCCATCAAAGAATTTACTCAAACCATTTACTTCAAACTATTTACCAAATAATCAATCATGGGCATCGACTACTTACCATCCCTACGGGAAAACTACCTCAAAGGAGGATTACTAGAAAGAGACATCCTCCCCAATCCCTTCCAACAATTTCATATCTGGCTAGAAGAAGCCATCAACGCTCAACAAAAAGAGCCTAACGCCATGACTCTTGCTACCATCAACCAAGATGGAAAACCCAGCGCCAGAATAGTCTTACTCAAAAATCTTGATAGCCATGGCTTTGTATTTTTCACCAACTATGACAGCCAAAAAGGACAAGATTTAACCGCCAATCCCTCTGCCTCCCTTGTGTTTTGGTGGGGAGAATTGGAAAGACAAGTAAGGGTAGAAGGTGACGTAGAAAAAATTACCCCTACCGAATCTGATGAATACTTTAACGTGCGCCCCCAAGGCTCAAAATTAGGCGCATGGGCATCTCCCCAAAGTCAAGTAATTCCCAATCGTGACGTATTAGACAACAACCTAAAAAACCTCGAGGAAGAATATCAAGAAAAAACAGTGTCACGCCCAAGCCATTGGGGAGGATTTCGAGTTATTCCCCAGAAAATAGAATTTTGGCAGGGTAGAGCAAACCGTTTACACGATCGCCTCTGCTATACTCTAAAGGATAACCAGTGGATTATTGAGCGTTTAGCACCTTAAATAATTAATAATGGACAATTGAGAATGGATAATAATTTCAATTTGTAGTTAATTAGTTTTGATTAGTAACAATGGGCTTAAGCCCATTGCCCAAAATTTGAAACCGTTGCTCAAAATTAAGAAATATTGCGAGGGGAGTTTAATAACCTAAAAGAAGAGGTGATAATGAAACAGAGAACAATTCACCATTATCATATTTGCCATCATGCTTCGCTATGCTTATTTTCCAGGTTGTGTTGCCCAAGGGGCTTGTCGAGAATTAGACACCTCCACCAAAGCTATCAGTGAGGCTTTAGGAATAGAATTAATAGAATTAAAAAAGGCTTCTTGTTGTGGCTCTGGTACTTTTAAGGAAGACTCTCAACTATTAGAAGATTCCGTTAATGCCCGTAATATTGCCCTAGCAGAATCTCTTAATTTATCCATGCTTACTCACTGTAGCACCTGTCAGGGCGTAATCGGTCATGTGGACGAAAGGTTAAAGGATGCTAAGGAAAATAACTCCGCTTATTTTGAGGAAGTAAATGGCTTTTTGGCAAAGGAAAATTGTTCACCCTATCAAGGTACAACGGAAGTAAAACATATTCTTTGGGCTTTGATTAGTGATTATGGTTTAGAGGCTTTACAGGAAAAAGTTACTAAATCTTTAAAGGGTTTAAAGTGCGCTGCTTTTTATGGTTGTTATCTGTTGAGGGTACAAAAAAATCTCCCTTTTGATAATCCTTTTAATCCTCAATCTATGGAGAATGTTTTTAGTGCTTTGGGTGCTACTCCTGTTTATTATGATGGTAGGATAAAATGCTGTGGTTGGCCCCTTTCTAGTTATGCCACGGAAAAATCTTTTAAGATGGCAGGAAATAACCTACTCGATGCCATGGATAAGGGCGCTGATTGCATTGTTACTCCTTGCCCCCTGTGCCATCTCAATTTGGACTCTCGACAGCCTGAGGTTGCCAAAGTTCTAGGACAAAAGTTAAATATTCCTGTCTTACATTTACCTCAGTTAATTGGTTTAGCTTTGGGTATTCCTCCTAAAAAATTAGGGCTAAATAATCACGTTGTTTCTACTAAAAAAGTATTAGAAATTATTAATAATTAAATTACAGTTTCCATTGGGGAATTGCTTAATTATGGTATGAAATATTGTTTACGATAAATATCCGATATTATTATTAACATTGTCCATTCTCTATTTCCCATCTAAACTAAAAATCATATCTAAATTCAGCAATGCCAAAAAGTATTTTATTTAGAAATAAGGCTGTTTATTTTTCTGCATATTATATTGTAAAAACAGAAGTATCATAATACCAATAAAAACACTTGCTGAAGAAAATAACCAAAAATTGTGGGCATAATTTTCTCCTTTATCTAAGACAAAACCCCCTAGAGGTGGCCCGATTAAGTTGCCAATTGCCCAACATTGAGAATTAATAGCAAAATAAATTCCTCGTAATGAGGGGGGGGCTAATTTGACTATAAATCCAGATGCAGGGGGGTTATAGGTGGCAAGGGCGATCGCACTCACCAATACTGCTAAAATAGCGGTTAAAAAGGCATACTGTGTCAAGTTTCCAGCCAACCAGATTAGAATAAAACCTACAGCCCAAAAAAGAAAAGATAAAATTAACCCCTGAATGTGGGTAAGACGGTTAAGAATTTTGACAATAGGTAATTGAAACAACGCCGCAAAAGCGATATGAAGACTAAATAAACCACTGATACGAGTAATGGAAAAATGATCAGGGTTAACCGCAAAATTGGTTAAATAAAGGGGTAAAGTTGATTGCAACTGCATGATGTAGGTAGTAAATATAACATTTACCACACAAAAAATCCAAAGATTGTAATCCTTTAAAGTTTTTCTCCATCCCTGCCAAAAAGATTGGGCTATTCTTTCTTTTTCCCCTGATTCTTTTATAGCCCAAAAAATAACTCCATAAAACACCACAAAAGAAATACCATCAATGATAAATAACAGTCGATAACTACCCGTTAAGGCAATTAAAGCCCCCCCAATAGCTACCCCAAAACCTAAACCCACACTATCTCCTAAGCGATTGAGAGCAAAAGCAAAATTTCTTTGGTCTGAAGTCGTCAAATCCGCTATCATGGCTTCAGCAGGAGGCCAATAAAAACCAATACCCAAGCCCATTAACAAATTACCAATTAACAAGGACGGATAGTCAGAAGTAGAAGCCAGAAAAACATCAGCAAAAGCAGAGATGAAAGCTGATAGTAATAGGGTTTTTTTCCTTCCCCAAGTGGGGGAGTCACTCCAACTCCCCCCCAAAAAACGTCCTATAATCCCTGATACGGAAGCACTACCCAGGGCAACACCCACTGATGTAGGAGAAAATCCCAATTGATTAACAAAGAAAAGGGGAGCATAAAAAAGAGTAAAACCTGTGCCAAATTGTAATAACGTCCTACCCCCTGCGAGTATCCATACTTGTCTGTCTAGGGGAGTTTTATTTGTCATTAGAATTTTTGAAAATATTGTGTGCGGAGGTTTTGTCCGTATTATAGGACACTCCGCTATCTTTGATTCCCAATTGCTAACTAAATCACTTTTTCATCAAACCCTAATTGGTAATTTTCAAAACAGCCATAAAAGCCTCTTGAGGTACATCTACTGTACCAAGAGATTTCATGCGCTTCTTACCTTTTGCTTGTTTTTGGAGGAGTTTTTTCTTACGACTAATATCACCGCCATAACACTTGGCTAAAACGTCTTTTCTAAGGGCTGGAATATGTTCACTAGCAATAACTTTTGCACCGATCGCCGCTTGAATAGGCACTTTAAATTGATGACGAGGAATCAATTCTTTTAGTTTTTCTGTCAAAGCTCGTCCAACCTGATAGGCTTTATCTCTATGGACAATCATGGCTAAAGCATCTACTGGCTCTTTATTTACCATAATATCTAAGCGAATTAAGTTATTTTCTCGATAACCAATTAACTGATATTCCATACTAGCGTAACCACGAGAGCGGGATTTTAGTTGGTCAAAAAAGTCCGTTACCACTTCAGCGAGGGGTAATTCATAAATTAAATTAGTACGGTTGAGGGTAAAGTATTTCATATCGATGAATACTCCCCTTCGGGTTTGACACAAGTCCATCAAAGTACCCACGTAGGTTTCAGGAGTAATCATTTCAATTTTGATGTAGGGTTCTTCTATTTTTTGCCTTTTTTGAGGATCTGGCAATAAACTAGGATTATCAACCTTGATTATTTCCCCGTCGTTAGTGGTAACACGATAAATTACCGAAGGGGCTGTGGTAATTAAGTCTAAATTATATTCCCTTTCTAATCTTTCTTGGACGATTTCCATGTGTAGTAGTCCGAGGAAACCGCAACGGAAACCAAACCCCATGGCACTAGAGGTTTCAGGCTCATAGGAAAGGGAAGCATCATTCAATTTTAGTTTTTCGAGGGCATCTTTGAGATCAGAATATTGATCCGCATCGATGGGGAAAAGCCCACAGAAGACCATGGGTTTGGCTTCGGTGTAGCCCGGTAATGGCTCTTTGGCGGGGTTGTTGACGAGGGTGATGGTATCCCCTACCCTTGCATCTTCTACGGCTTTGATGGAGGCGGCAAGATAGCCCACTTCCCCTGCATGGAGTTCATCCACGGGAATTTGGTTGGGAGATAAAATACCAATGTCATCTAAATCATACTGCTTTCCTGATGCCATTAATAAGATGCGATCGTTCTTTTTGAGAGAGCCATCGGTGACACGGAAATACACGATTACCCCCCGATAAGGGTCATAATAACTATCAAAAATTAACGCTCGAAAAGGCTTATGTACGGTGTCAGCTGGAGGGGGAACACGATCAATAATAGCCTGTAAAATGTCATTAACACCAATGCCATTCTTTGCGGAAGCATGAATAATATTGGTACAGTCTAAACCGACAACTTCTTCTATCTCTTCAATGACTCGCTCAGGCTCTGCTCCTGGCAAATCAATTTTATTTAATACTGGAATAATCTCTAAATTATTCTCTAGGGCTAAATATACGTTGGCGAGGGTTTGAGCCTCTACCCCTTGGGAAGCATCCACCACCAACAAAGCCCCTTCACAGGCCGCTAGTGAGCGAGAAACTTCGTAGGAAAAGTCCACATGCCCAGGAGTATCAATTAAGTTTAAAACATATTCTTCGCCGTCCTTGCCTTTGTAGTTCATACGGGCGGCTTGGAGTTTGATGGTAATGCCTCTTTCCCTTTCTAAATCCATGTTATCGAGAAATTGCTCTTTCATCTCCCGATCTCCTACCGTGTCGGTAGTTTGTAACATGCGGTCTGCCAATGTTGATTTACCATGGTCAATATGGGCAATGATGGAAAAGTTGCGCAGTCGTTTTACGGGAGCATCTGTCATAGCTATTATTTCTTTCGATGTTTGTTTTAGAAGGTTTTGGTTTTAGTATTTCTTTCGTTTATTTTAATATTATTTTGCTCAGACTGGTTGAGGAATTAAGAATTAGGCTCAAAACTAATGTATTTGACATTCAATCATTAAGCTCATAGTTGCCAAAACTATGTTTACGAACATCTATATCACTATTAATACCATTTATCGTTGTTAGATGATTTAAGGTTTCTTTTCTATAATCTAGGCAAATATAGTCAATGACTTCCAAAACGACTATTTTGACAAAAGAAAAATCCCTGTTATATTCTTCAAAATTATCATCTTGATAGCTTTTAACTCTTTTGAAGACACTCTGTTTATCTATTCTTATTAGCTCAATAGTATTTTGTACGAGATTATCAAAAATTTCTTGATCCTCTGAAGTTAACAAAAAAACTACATCTAAACATTCTGGAAAACTATTTTCAATAATTTCTAATAAATATTGATTGAATAAATCTCTTCTTTGCTTTTTACCTTCATAATTTAATAATTTCCAAGAATCAACTGATTGTGCTGACAATCTAAATGGACAGTTTATATTATTATTAATAACTTTAAAATGAGCGAAATGAGGCTCTTTTTTTATTCCTTTTTTGAAAAAAACTTCTTCACCACAACTTACACATCTTAAACCCAAATTTCTATAAGACGAATAATTTAATTGTGGGTCACTTGCTTCGATGATTTGACCACCAAGATATATTGATTTTGCATATAACATTGTTTAAGTTACTCAAACACAAACCATAAGTAATAGATTAATTATAGCTTTAAGTATTCAGGCAACATCATATGATATTGAAGACATATAAAAAATAAATTTAATATCTATTATCATTTTTTGCTAACATATTGCACCAGTGCCAAATCCAAAACTTCTTGGCGAAAATATTTACTCAAGTCTTCAGAAGTTAATAAGTCCACTTGACGCTTGAGTATTGACGATAATTCTAGTTCCATTTTGGTAAGGGAAATTAAACCAGGAATGTGTTCTGGATTAAATTCTACTAATACATCTATATCACTATCTTTATTAAAATCTGCCCTGAGTATTGAGCCAAATAAAGAGAGTTTTTGGATATGATGTTTTTTGCAAAAGGTATCGATCACACTTTGGGAGATAATTTGATTAATTCGGTTTTTAAGAGTATCAGTGTTCATCGTAGAATCAATGATTATTTACTATTAATTCTATTATCCCCTAACGGCTATACATTCAATTTCCACTAAAACATCTTTAGGAAGACGGGCAACTTCGACACAGGCACGGGCGGGGGGATTTTCGGGGAAATATTGAGCATAAATTTCGTTCATGGGAACAAAATTATTTAAGTCACTGAGGAAAACACTGGTTTTAACTACGGCGGAAAAGTCAACCCCTGCTTCTTTTAAAATGGCTGCTAAATTTGCCATTACCTGTGTGGTTTGGGCTTGTATATCTCCGTCTCCTACCATTTCACCTTGGGCATTGAGGGGAATTTGCCCGGCGACAAAGATTAATTCTCCTGTAACTGCGATCGCCTGATTATAGGGGCCCACTGGTGCAGGGGCTTTATCAGTATAAATAACTTTTTTGCTGGTCATGGTATGAAAATAAATATGATCAAAGTTAATGATACCAGCTTTTGAAGAGTTATCAGCCAGTCATCTGCTTAAACAATTTAACAAAAACAAGACGAAATGAAACTTCAGCTATTTTGGGGCGGGGTTGGATAACCTAACACTTTTACCACTAACCCCAGAGAATAAAATAATATTATATTATTATTAGTACGCTAAACCCATACTACGGGTAGTTTCAGCACCTAAGTAAACACGGATGCTAAGAAAGTCCGTAGGACAAGCGGTTTCACAACGTTTGCAACCAACACAATCCTCGGTGCGAGGAGAGGATGCAATTTGTCCTGCTTTACAACCATCCCAAGGTACCATTTCTAGTACATCGAGGGGACAAGCACGAACACATTGAGTACAGCCAATACAGGTATCGTAAATTTTTACACTATGAGACATAAAAAAAGATGCTCCTTACCGAGTTTTGTTTTTTATTAATGATTTCTCAATTTCAGCTTTACTTTATCGCAGTATAGGCTCTAGGCTACCTTTTCTGATATATAACTTTAAACTCTGTAACAATTTTTATTTTTTCTTTTCATTATTCTCCATTCAGGCTACTATGATCTTTGGCGAAGCACACACCACAAACTCCCCATCTATCTAACTCGCCTGAGGGTGTTGGGCTATGGCAACGGGGACAGGGGGGAATGAGGTACGATCTCACCTTAATCTTATTTAACCACTGTTGTAGGGCCTCTTGGGGGGTGATGGGAGAAGATTCTACGGCGGTGGGGGTATCAATGCCCAAAATGGTGGGATTAACTAAGTTTGTTTCTTCTTCGGGTTCAACTAAACTTTTTTGATACCATTTAGCGGTAGTAAACCGTATATCCTTCACAGATTCATTTAAACGACGGTTTATTTTCTTGAGTAAAGTATATCTTTGGAGGGATAAATTTTGAGCATAAGCACTACTAGAAGTTGATACCCATAAAATATCATCCTTAAGGGCGATCGGTTTAGTATGTTGTGCTACCCTATGATTAACCACAGTAAACCAACACTTTACCAATAGCTGGTATCTTCTTTGGGTTTCCCACTGAGGTTGAGCTAAAATGGCATCTAATAACTTATCAATTGATTCAAAAGTCATGAGTTTATGAGTGAGAAAGAAACATCCATACATCCCCTTGTTCAACTTACCTTAAAAAACATCGATTTCGATCTAAGTTTTGAACTTCAGCAATTTGAAGAATCCCAAAAACAGCCAGTGGAATCTTTGGCGGTAATGGAATCATCCCCCATACCTCGTGACTTACCAAAACAACCCATCGATTATCACTTTGTTTCTCCTCCCCCATCCCCAGAAGATGATGATGATAATATTCCCGTTGCCTCCCGTATCATTACCGATAAATATAGTCTCAAGGAAATTCTTTTTACCCCTTGGGCAATGTTTGGCTTAATTATTTTCATCGCCACCAACGCTCTAATTTTCATCACTTGGGATTTAAATTCTTCTCAAAGACAACTAGCAGAAAATAATAATTCTGTGGCACAGGAGTTAGAAAATAATGAGACTATCGAAGAAAGTTTATCGGCAAATAACGGTGAAGAAATATCACCTCCTGCCACACCAGAGGAAGAAATTAGTTTTGAATTACCCTCCCCCCCTAACTTACCTTCTCCTCTACCCACAGATAACGGGGAAAATGTAGAGAATAGTCAGGGTGATAATAGTAATCTTTATCCTGATTTAAAAACCGCCCTCCTCAGTGAAGCGGTGATGTATTTAGCCCAAACAGATAGTCAAAATCTGCCGACAGTTAACCCAGGGCAAGGTAATGTGGATAGTAGCGCTAATTCTCCTCAATATCATCTGATTACTGATTATAAAAGTGCCGAACATTTTGCTAAAGTGCGGGAAATGATTCCTAGTGCTGTGGTAACAAATATCAATCAGGAGATAAAAATTCAGTTAGGAGTTTTTAGTGATAACACAGAGGCACAGCAACAGGCACAAAGGTTGCAACAAAATCAGCAGTTGCCTGTAAGTGTTATTGCTACTAGATAATTGAGAATAAATAAAGGAAATATTAACTATGCAGATTAGTGAAAAAATTACAATTCAAGTTACTCCCCAAATAGCAAAAGCCTATCAGTCAGCCACCGAAAAAGAAAAGCAGCATTTAAGTGCAATCGCTTCTCTATTTTTTGATGAAGATGTAAAAGAGGACATTGACTTTTTTGGTAAGATAATGGATGAAATTAGTGATAGGGCTATTTCTCGGGGCTTAACTCCTGAAATTTTGGCAGAGATTCTTAATGACTAACCTACCGAAATATGTATTGGATACAAACGTTATAGTCAGTGCCTTATTGTTTAAAAACAGTCCGCCACGTCAACTATTAGACAGAGTAAGAAAATCAGGAATAATTTTAATGTCTGAAGAGATTTGGGCGGAAGTGGAAGAGGTTTTAAATAGACCAAAATTTAAGAAATATATTACTTCAGGTGAAAAAAAGTTATTTTTAATTGAATTATTTAATATTGTTGACTTTATCAAAGTTACTGAAAAAATTACAGCGTGTAGAGATGCCAAGGATAACAAGTTTTTGGAATTAGCAGTCAGTGGTTTAGCTACTGCAATTATTAGTGGGGATAATGACTTGCTCATATTACATCCCTTTCAAGGTATTTCTATTCTTAGTGTAAAAACATTTTTGGAATCAAACTATTTGACTGAATAGTTAATGTCAATAAAGAATATTTTTCTTTTCTACTTTGTCTTAAAATACTTGAACAATTCAAAAATAAATTAGTGAAGGTTAAATAATAAGATTAAACTAATATATTTACCCCAAAAAAGAATAAATATAAAGTATTCGTTTTGTTTATTAATAAGTATAAATGCTGTAAAAAAACAAATAAAATAAGAAGTTAAAATAGAAAATAAAGAGCTATGCCAATGGTTAAATTGGAGAAGATAAAATATGGCAATACCTAAAGTAATAAAGCTCAAGATACAAAAGAAATAACCCCAAGATTTGGGGTAGGGTATCCATGGAGGTTGTCTGACAATTTCCCCCAATACATAGCCAGATACGATCGCCATGGGAATGTATAATGAAACTAGACTAATATAATTGTGAGATGGATTTAAAAATAAAGTTATAACAAGGGATAAAAAAAACCAAATTAAGCATAATTTTCCCCAACTATAGTTTTTATTTTTGAGAGCAGAAATAAAACCGAAACAACCAATTACAATCCAAGAAGAAAATTTACTCAATACATTAACAATCGAATATTGAGAGTAATATAATGTGTCCAACGTTGGTAACTCCATGTCAATTAACGGGTAATTATCTTCCCTAGTGTGTAGATATTCCCCCCCATACCACAACATCGCTGGTATGATGCCCAACATTATTCCCAACCAAAAATAACTAGAGTTTAATAAACGTGGAGTATCCCACCATAAAAAAATAAGTGCGATCGCACCTAACAATATCGCAATATCCCACCCCAAAGCAAGAGAAATTAAAGAAAGACTAATGCCCACCCCCAAAGCCCATCGTAAATCCCGACGAGAGATGAGAATAGATAGAAAGAAAAAAATCTCACAACATAACCTTACCCCATCAAACATCGCCAAACGACCATAGAAAATGACAGGAGTAGTGGTAAGATAAACCAAAGCCGCAAACAGAGCATAGAAGCGGATAGGAAACAACTCCCTACCCAAACAATAAAGCAGAGGCACAGATAACGCCGTTAAAGTCGCCCCCACAATACGAGTAGCAAATTCATTAAAACCCCACACATCATAAGCAACCGCCGTCAAAATGTGCATTAAAGGAGGTTTTGTACCATAAAAACTCTCTGTATAATGGGGAAATAACCAATTTAAATTATTAGAAAAAGACTGATAAATTTCCGTTGTTATCTCTGCAAAAAAATATTCTCTGCCATCATAAAAGGGTAAATTACCAAGGTTAACGGTACATAAAAAAAAAGCTCCTAAAAATAAAAAAGAAATTATCACTAACTCTTGTTTATAGTAAATAGAGCCGAACTTATAGCGAAATATTCCGCCTAAAAACATCGAAAAATATAATTATAATTACTATTAATAAAATTACAGAAGAATTAAAAACAAGTTCTTTGTCTTTAACAAAATATTCTTAATACTCTCTAGCCTAACACAATTTCAAATATTATTTCATTTCAACATTTATACATCAATCAATAAAACAGGGGGTTTAACCCCCTTGTCTCTAAATTTTTAATGGTTATTCTGCTACTAATTAATTATAAATTATTACTAAAAATTTACAAAAAAACAAAAATATTAGTTATAGCAAAATAACCTTAAATTATTCATTATCACTTCTCAATTATTGATTATCAATTATTAAATCTACATTCTTTCTAATACAGAAATTCCTAACAAAGATAAACCTAATTTAATTACCTTAGCAGTCAAATCAGCCAAAATTAAACGAGATAACTTAATATCATCCTCAGCTTGTAAAATAGGACATTGGTCATAAAATTGATTAAACTTTTGACTCAATTCAAACAAATACAAACAAAGTCGATTCGGCAATAAATCTCGCTCAACTTCCTTAATAATAAAATCTAACTGTAAAAGATGTTTTGCTAAAACTAACTCACTCTCTTCTTTAATAATCAAAGATTGATTAATTTCCAGATTTTCTAAATCAATATTACCTTTACGACTAATTCCCTGTACTCTCACATAAGCATACAAAAGATAAGGAGCAGTATTACCCTGTAAAGCCAACATTTTATCAAAGCTAAATTTGTAATCAGTGGTGCGATTTTGACTTAAATCAGCATATTTTACAGCACTCAAACCCACTACTTTACTAACATGATTAATAAAGGTTTCATCCTCATTTCTTTTCTCACTTTCAAGGCGACTTTCTAAGTCTTTTTTAGCTCGATTAATGGCTTCATCTAACAAATCTTTTAAGCGGATAGTTTCTCCAGATCTAGTCTTGATTTTTTTACCATCTTCTGCTAAAACTAACCCAAAAGGAACATGGATTAATTCTACATTTTCGGGGATGAAATTAGCTTTTTGGGCTACTTGGAAAACTTGAGTAAAATGGTTACTTTGTCCCGCATCGGTAACATAAACAATTTTAGTGGCTTTATCTTCTTCGATGCGGTATTTTAGACACGCTAAATCAGTGGTTGCATAGTTGTAACCCCCATCAGATTTCTGTACAATTAGGGGTAAAGGATCACCTTGTTTATTAACAAAGTTATCAAGGAAAACACACTTAGCCCCTTGATCTTCTACTAATAAATTTTCTTCTTCTAAAGCATTAATAACTGCGGGTAAAAAGGGATTATAAAAAGATTCTCCTCTTTCAGTTAATTCTATGTCTAAAAGATTATAAATAACTTCAAATTCTTTTCTTGATTGTTCACACAAAAGTTGCCATGCTTTAATGCTTTCAGGATCTTTACTTTGTAATTTTACTACTTCTTGACGGGCTTCTTCTTTAAATTCAGAATCTTGGTCAAATTTTAATTTTGCCTGTTTATATAAAGTGACTAAATCACCAATGGCAACGGCATTGGCGGTGGTTAATACTTCGGGTTTTTCTTGGCGTAAAAAAGCAATTAACATCCCAAATTGGGTACCCCAATCCCCCACATGGTTTAGTCTTAGGACATCATGCCCTCTAAATTCTAAAATTCGGGCAATGCTATCACCGATAATGGTTGAGCGTAAATGCCCTACGTGCATTTCTTTGGCGATGTTGGGGCTAGAAAAGTCGATGATGGTTTTTCCTTGAGAGTCAATTTTTGTTACCCCTAAACGCTCATCCTGATAGGCTGAGGTGATTTGTTGGGCGATATATTCGGGTTTGATGGTAATGTTGATAAATCCTGGCCCTGCAATTTGCAAAGGTTGACAAAATTCTTCTAAGTTTATATTATCAACTATACGCTGGGCGATCGCCCTTGGATTATCTTTCAACTCTTTGGCAAGGGGAAGAGCCACATTACATTGATAATCCCCAAATCGAGGATTAGTAGCAGGTACCACCAAAGGCTCCATAAGGGTAACATCATCCCCAAAAGTTTGTTTAAGAGTAGTGGCAAAAATTTGTCTAAGGTTATCAATCATCGGAAATAAAAATAATTTATATTGGAGCAGATTCAATGGCTAGTGCATTGTTAATTGTTAATTGTTAATGGTCGATGGTCAATTGTCAATTCTCAACCTAGCCCCAAAATAAAAGCCATAAAATTTAGTTTCCAGCCCTAAACTCGTCGTGGCCAGAAGGATTACGGGTTTGGGTAATAAACTCTTTACTTAGACAGGCTTCCAAAAACTTGATTTTGTAAAGATACCAAAAACGACTGGGTTTCCATACCGACTGTTGTACATCACGACAAAACAAGGGTTGATTAAGATATTGCCACAAAGCAACGCTCATATTTTTAAAACGGTACACCATATAAACCTCCGTTAGACAACAGTTAGGGAAATATTTACACAAGACCAAAATAACTAATTAACTTTTGACGGCAGATAATTAAACATTACTTTCACCCCATGGGTTACTCTTAATTCAACCGTTACCCTCAATATTTATCGTACTCAAAATATTTTGTCTGGTTACGATTGTCTTCAAAAAAATTAACTAATTATCCATAGTCAAAAAAATAGCCTTCTAGCTTACTTATTAATTTGACCCAATTTTCTTGACTTTCGTTCATTTAGAAAATAAGAGCAAAATCAAGCCAGAGGATGTAAGAAAGAGCTAGAGGGCGATCGAGCCTAAATATGACCTATAAAAATTGTAGTAATAGTTGACAAATAGGTTAATTTTTGCAAACACTATTGACTTCTAGTAATGTCTATAGTAATGCTGCCACTAAAATCGGGAATAGGGGGCGCTGGTTTTCGTAATCTTACTCTAACTTTGGTCACTAAATCGATTTTTAAAACATCTTCGGCAATTACATCCGCTAATTTTTCTACCAAGGCAAATTTAGCAGTTTTAATAATATGTTTAACCATGGTAATAGCCTGACGATAATCAACGGTTTTTTCGATGTCATCACTTTTTGCTGATGGCTCTAAATCTAACCACATAGTTAAATCTACCTCAAACCATTGTCCTAAAGTTCTTTCCTCTTGGAATAAGCCCGTATAACCATAGGCACAAATGCCATTTACTTCGATGGAGTCCATTATTTTTTTATCTTACTCAATTCAATTTTCTGTTATCCATGATACAAGTTAAATAATTCAGAGTGAGCAACGCCAGTTAAAAATAGGTTTCATTCTCAATTCTTAAACTACCTCATGGCCATGGTGATAATGCCCTGTTGCCCTAATAAAACTTCCCGCAGAAGGGTGATAATACCTAACCAAACAATGGGGGTAATATCAATACCACCGAGGGGAGGAATAACCTTACGGGTGGGGACTAAAAAAGGCTCCGTGGGTATATAGGCGATTTTGTAGGGAAATTTACTAACATCGATGTTGGGATACCATGTCATGACGATGCGAAATATAAACAAAAGGGTCATGACCAATAATAATATACCTAAAACAATTGTACTAATTATTGCTAAATTCATGAGTTAAGATACTTTATGTTTGCTTAAATTCATATCTATTGTAAGGTAAAATGGATAAGACCATATTTTAGAAAATACACAGTATAAAAAGTTTATGACTCCTTCTTTATCTAATTTTCTCTGGAGCTTGTTATGGGGTGGTGCAATTGTTGTAATCCCTGCAACTGTTGGTTTAATCCTCGTGAGCCAAGCTGACAAAATTCGCCGTTAACTAAGGCTATGGGGGGTTGAGCTTCAACCCCTCTTTTAGTAAAGAGTTAGTTTTTTATGGCAGGTTAAAAAATATTTTGGGCGGTTTATTTTTTAACTGATGTTACGCAAAAATATAATTAGTTTGAGATGATCAAAACGTTGGATGTTCATATTGTGTTTGTACACGTGCTGGGTAGGGCGCTAGGAGTTGGGCAAGGGGCTTAAGCCCCTTGTTAAAACTTACAGATAAAACTTAACTTATAAATGAGTGCGTAACGTCAGTTTTTAATATAAATTGGAAGTTATTTAATCTGATGGGTGAATCTGGTTAAGATAGGAAAAAGATAGCAAAGCAATTTTTTAGTGATGGTTAATTTTATTTTTACATCCCCGAATATTTTGGGAATGGTCAATTTTGGTCTTAATTCTGCCAGTATTTTGGGTATATTTTTGGCAGTAGCAGGGGGTGGCTTGTATTTGATGCGATCGCTCCGTCCCGAAATTTCGAGGGATCATGATATTTTTTTCGCCGCTGTGGGCTTATTGTGTGGCGGTATTTTGTTGTGGCATGGATGGCGTTTAGATCCTATTCTTCAGTTTAGCCAATTATTGTTGGCGGGTTCGGCGGTATTTTTTGCCATCGAGACAATTCGCCTTCGGGGGGCTACCAATGACCAAGCCAAGCGCACTGGTTCCTATGTAGAGGAAGATCGCCCCGTGAGCCGAGTATATCGGGCTGAGTTGGATCAGTATGATTCCTATGAAGAAGAAGAGCCTGAGAGGGAAGTTATTCCCCGTCGTCGCCTTGAAGGTAGCCCCGATAGAACTCCTAGTCGTCGCAGTAGTTATGTAGAAGAGCCTCCTCGCGCTCGTAAACCCCGTCGTAGTAGTCTTGATGGGGAAAATATGCCCCGCTCCCGTCGTCCTTCTGCTCCCCCTAGTAGAGGTTATGAGGCGGATTGGGATGAAGCACCAGATCATTGGGATGATAACCCGCCCCGTCGCAGTACAAGGGGTTCTAGGGGCGATCGCCCTGCCCCCCCCACTCGTACAGAATCCAGTGGTCGTCCCACCAGGAGACCTCCTTCCCGTCGCCCTCGCTCTCCCGAGGACATGGTGGCATCCATGGGTAGTGAATATGTAGATTATCAACCCATTGATGATGACAATAATGGCTATGGCAATGAGCCAGACAACCAACCTCGTCCCCCTGTCAACAATCGCCCTTCTGGTTCCCCTGATTTTGACTACTAATTAATAATTGTGTTTTGATTAGTCCTTTGAAACTAATTCCTATCTCTCTATTGCTAGGCTCTGCTTTACTTTTGGGCGGTTGTGGTAGCAATAATATCTCCATTACCCCCAATTCCCTCAACAGTCGCTATAACGATGAACAACCTGCCATTAGTGGGGATGGGCGTTGGTTGGCCATGGTATCCAACCGTTATGGTCGTAGGGAAATCCTTTTGTTTGATTTACAACAGCGTTCTTTGGTTGATTTACCCGGATTAAATAAGGATGGTGCGATCGCCGATAGCCCTAGTATTAGTCGCACAGGTCGTTATTTAGTGTATCTTTCCAGCATTCAAGGACGACCAGACATTTTTTTATATGACCGTGCCACCCGTCAAAATCAGCTAATTACCCAGGGTTATCGTAGTTGGCTAAGAAACCCCCGCATCAGTCCTGACGGTCGTTACATCATCTTTGAAACCGCTAGACGAGGACAATGGGATATAGAGGTTATTGATTTAGGACCCAATATCGAATTAGATCAACCCGATGGGTTAATTCGTCCCCCTGATTAGGCTCATTTTTACTTTTATAGTTACTCTAAATGAAGATGAAACACTACCAGATTATAAAAGATTTATAGAATAGGGATTTTAGCTGGTGAAACTGTCTCAAAACTCACTTAAATAACTATACCACCCAATAAAATACCCTCCCAAAAAATGGAAGGGTGATAGTGTTTTAGTTCGTTTGATAACGAGTAAATTAACCGTTAATAATAGGTGCAGATACAGGCTCAGCACTAGCTAAATCTAAGGGGAAGTTATGAACATTGCGTTCGTGCATTACTTCAATACCAATGTTGGCACGGTTAATCACATCAGCCCAAGTGTTGATGGCTTCTCCCTCACTGTTAAGGATAGAGTGGTTAAAATTAAAACCATTGAGGTTGAAGGCAAAACAGGATACGGCGAGGGCGGCGAACCAAATGCCCACCACAGGCCAAGCACCCAAGAGAAAATGTAAAGCACGACTGTTATTGAAAGAAGCATATTGGAATATTAGGCGACCAAAATAACCATGGGCAGCTACGATATTATAGGTTTCTTCTTCTTGTCCGAATTTATAACCTAAACTTTGAGATTCGATTTCGGTGGTTTCCCGAATTAAAGAAGATGTAACCAAAGAACCGTGCATGGCGGAGAATAAAGCCCCTCCAAATACCCCAGCCACACCTATCATATGGAAAGGGTGCATTAGTACATTATGTTCGGCTTGAAGAACAAACATAAAGTTAAAAGTACCGCTAATACCGAGGGGTAAACCATCGGAAAAGGAACCCTGTCCAATGGAGTAAATTAATAGAACGGCGGTAGCGGCGGACACAGGAGCACTGTAGGCAACGCAAATCCAAGGACGCATACCAAGGCGGTAAGATAATTCCCACTGTCTGCCCATATAGCAAAAGATACCTATGAGGAAATGGAAAATGATTAATTGGTAAGGGCCTCCGTTATATAACCATTCATCGAGGGTGGCTGCTTCCCAAATGGGATAGAAGTGTAGTCCGATGGCATTGGAACTGGGTACAACGGCGGCAGTAATTATATTATTACCATAAAGTAATGCACCTGATACAGGCTCTCGAATTCCATCAATATCCACGGGAGGAGCGGCGATGAAGGCAATGATAAAACAGATGGTTGCTGTTAATAATGTGGGGATCATCAATACTCCAAACCAGCCTATGTATAAGCGGTTGTTGGTAGAGGTGATCCACTGACAAAACTGTTCCCAGCTTGAAACTTTCTCTTGCTGTAGTATTGTTGTCATGGTTTTTATAATTTCATTCTTTGTGGACTTCATAGCTTTTTTATTGCTATATTTTTATATTACTTTATAGTGATATAGCTGTCAAGCATAATAGCGATAATTTTTTCTTATGAAAAATTAATGATGTGAAAGCCAAAATACAGATAAGAACAAAGAATGATGATAATATGACAGAGGCGATCAGTTCATGATCTATTAGGTAAGGAGTTTGGGTGATACCGAACCCTAGAGAGATCGCCCTTAGTACAATTAAGATTATTTATATATTTAGTATGGCAAAAGTTCTAGTATCAGATTCTGTCGATGAGGCAGGTATTAAAATTCTCACTCAAGTAGCCCAAGTTGACATCAAAACAGGATTATCCGAAGACGAATTAACCGCCATCATTCCCCAATATGATGCTTTGATGATTCGCTCAGGTACGAAGGTGACAGAAAAAGTAATTCAAGCAGCCGATAACCTCAAAATTATTGGTAGAGCAGGGGTAGGGGTTGATAACGTCCATGTGCCATCCGCTACCCGTAAAGGCATTGTGGTGGTAAACTCCCCCGAAGGAAATACCATCGCAGCCGCTGAACACGCCTTAGCGATGATGTTGTCTCTTTCCCGTCACATTCCCGATGCCAATCAGTCAGTAAAAGAAGGAAAATGGGATCGTAAAAGCTATATCGGTTCTGAAGTTTACAAAAAAACCCTTGGGGTAGTAGGTTTAGGGAAAATTGGCTCCCACGTGGCGAAAGTGGGTAAAGCCATGGGTATGAAAATTTTAGCCTATGACCCTTTCATTTCCCAAGAAAGAGCTAATCAATTGGGTTGTACCCTAGTAGATTTAGACATCCTTTTCAGCGAATCCGATTATATTACCCTCCACATTCCCAAAACTAAAGAAACAGCTAATCTCATCAACGCTGAATCCCTTTCCAAAATGAAGCCCCATGCCAGAATTATCAACTGTGCTAGGGGTGGTATCATCGATGAAGATGCCCTCTATGAAACCCTCAAAGAAGGTAAAATTGGCGGTGCAGCCCTTGATGTGTTTGCCTCTGAGCCTTTAGGGGAATCTAAACTCAGGGAATTGGGTAACAATATTATTTTAACCCCCCACTTAGGTGCATCCACCGCTGAAGCTCAAGTAAACGTTGCCATTGACGTAGCCGAACAAATTAGAGATGTATTACTCGGACTTCCTGCCCGTAGTGCGGTCAATATCCCCGGATTAAGCCCCGATGTCATGGAAAAATTACGTCCTTATATGCGTTTAGCGGAAACCCTCGGTAATTTGGTAGGACAGTTAGCGGGCGATCGTGTGGAGAGCTTAAATGTTAAACTACAAGGAGACTTAGCTGATAATAGCAGTCAACCTTTAGTAACAGCATCTCTCAAAGGTTTGTTATCCAAAGCCCTCCGAGAAAGAGTTAACTACGTTAACGCCGCCATCGAAGCCAAAGAAAGAGGCATCCACCTCATCGAAACCAGAGACGCAACCATTAAGGATTACAGTAACTCTATTTACCTCGAAGCCGTTGGCACCAAAGGCACCCATGCGGTTACAGGCGCATTATTAAACGATGGAGAAATTCGCATCACCAGCATTAATGGTTTTCCTGTGAATGTTCCCCCTAATAGCTATATGCTTTTTACCCTCCACCGTGATGTACCCGGTATTATTGGTAAAATTGGCTCTTTGTTGGGTAACTTCAACGTTAACATTGCCAGTATGCAAGTAGGGCGCAAAATCGTCCGTGGGGACGCTGTGATGGTACTTAGTATTGATGATCCTTTACCTGAAGGTGTTTTACCTGAAATCCTCAAGGTAGGCGGTGTTACCGATGCTTATACCGTAAGTTTATAGATCATTGTCATCATTCAACGCAAGGGGTTTAAACCCCTTGTTAAAAAATATGGTTTTTATTTGATCACTTTCAAATATGTGGAAAACTGTTTAACACTAATAACTAATATATGAATTCTTCTTGGTGGGAAATTAAAATAAAAAATGTGCCTGATTTAGAGGATACTATTTTCTGGCATCTACAGGAGTTTGGCTGTAAGGGTTCGGCTCTAATTCAAGATGATGGTATCTGGTATGTAAAAGGATATGTACCCACAGTAGATATTACTGAGCCACAGTTACAGCAGTTGGCTTCTGAAGTTCAAGAAGATTTTGATGGGCGAGAATTTGATTTTTCCTATGAATCCATGGATGATCAAGATTGGAGTAGTAGTTGGAAAGACCATTGGCAACCCATGGAAATCGGCCAGAAAATGGTTGTCTATCCCGCTTGGATTAATGTGCCTCCTGAGTGCGATCGCCACGTAATCCGCTTAGATCCAGGTTCCGCCTTTGGTACAGGGGTTCATCCCACTACACAACTATGTATGGAAGCTTTAGAAAGACAATTAGAGCATAAAAATCAACCTCTTACCATTGCCGATATTGGTTGCGGTACAGGAATTTTATCCCTAACTGCTCGTTTACTGGGTGTAGAAAAAATAATCGCCACGGATATTGATCCCCTTGCAGTGAGAGCGACTCACGAAAATATGGAGTTCAATAATATTGATAATATTGAAGTTTTTCAAGGTAGTATTGATAAAGTCAAAGAAGTAAGTCAAGAAAAACTTGACGGTATTGTTTGTAATATTCTTGCCGAAATTATTAAAACTATGATTCCTTATATGGGAACTATTATTAAACCTCAAGGATGGGTAATTTTGAGTGGTATTTTAGTTACCCAATCTGAGGATATAAAACAAATTTTGAAGGATAATAATTGGAATATTACAGCCTATCATTCCAAAGAAAATTGGTGTTCCATTGAAGCAGAAAAATGTTAAAAGGATCAATCATTAAAGTCCCCCAAAATTGGCAGGAATGATTCAAAGTAGGAATCAAAAGTGATTTCCCCTCTCTCAAAAGGCGAGGGCAGAATTATCTAATCTTAATCTATAATCTTTGCCAAACCTAAATATTTAACCCCTTCTGGGGATACATCGAAACGACAAGGTAAAATTTTCACTCCTTTCTCCCTCGCCTCGTCAAATAAGGCCCCGTATTTAGGATCAAATTCTCTGCCGGGGGCAAACAAATCACAATCACTGCGATTGATAAAATAAAGCATCACAGGGATAGCTTCATCACAAAGAGCGATTAATTCTCTCAGGTGTTTTTGCCCTCTGGTAGTTTCTGTGTCGGGAAATAGGGCGAGATTATTATGGGTGAGAGTAGTATTTTTTACTTCCAGATAAATAGGTTTTTGGTTGTTTTCCCCTTTCAAAACAAAATCAATACGACTTTTGTTATCCTGCCCAAATTTAACCTCGCTTTTTACGGTGTCATATTGCCCTGCTAATTCGGGAATTAGGTTATTTTCAAGGGCAATTTTAATAATTTTGTTGGGCAACCCTGTATTGATACCTACCCAAACTTTTTGCTTTTCTCCTAACTCAATCATTTCCCAACTATAAGCCAATTTCCTTTTAGGATTGTTGCTATGGGATAGCTGTACCCTTTTTCCTACCTCACACACCCCAATCATAGGTCCTGTGTTGGCACAATGGGCGGTGATAACTTCCCCTGAGTCTAGTTGAATATCAGCTAAAAATCTTTTGTATCGCTTCAGGAGTATTCCTGATGTTAGGGGAGGATATTGATATAAGTAGGAGTTATTCACAGAAATTTTTGTTTAATGAGTAAGGAAACATTAATGGTGCTACTGACTGAATAAGAATACAGTTAGTTTGGCTCTTGATTTGGTCAGAAAATACAGTCTTGTATCAGCACTTGGTCTTAATAGTATATTTAACATTTTTTTCACAATTATTGACTCCTGAAAAGTCACTATTACATAAAAGTTTATAGCAGAATTAACAATCGAGAATGTAAAATTCTTCATCAAGTAAATAAATAAAAAGAGACTATTCTGATCTACTCATCTATGATGGAATAATTTAAATTAACAAATAGATGATATTCATGTACTTAATCTGAGCAAACATCTAATCTTGAACACAAATCTTTGCAATAAGTCACTATTTTATATGGATAATATTATTTTTCAAAAACCTGATTTAACTATTGTAACTCCCACTAGGGAGGGTTTTTCTGCTCATTGGCTAGAGAATATATCGAAAGTGAAGGGTAATGTAGAGTTTATTTTGGTTCATCCTCCCGAAATGGAAAAAGTTCAAGTGGATGATTATCGTATCCAACAGATAAATGCACCTTTTCGGGGAGAGATTATACAAAGGATGACTGGACTATTAAATGCAAGGGCAGAATATACTTTGACTATTAATTGTGATGAATATTTAATTCCTGAGATTGCTGAAATTGTGAAAATTTATTTTCAACGTTTCCCTAATAGTTGGATACTTCGATTGGCTAGAAAATCTTATGTTTATGGTGAAAAAGATAAGTTGTCAATGCCATGGAGTTTTGTTCCATCTTCTGTGGATAGTTTACCCATTTGGGATGGTAGGAAGGAAAGTAAAGAGCCATCTTGGGAGGAGAACTATTTACAGGAAATGCCGATCGCACCTTTACAAAATTCTTTTGATATTAATATTTTGTGGCGTGATAGAAAAGATTATCATGGCAGACATACAGAAAATTTTGACAAAAAAGTGTGGAAAACAAAATTGGTTAAAGATGCCCTAATCAAGTTAAGTCAAAATATGACTATTTTTTCTGTGTTTAAATATATTCCTTTTTGGTGTTTGGATCGTTTATTAGGTCTAGCTATTCAAGCTAATTGTTTTACTCAAAATGGAGATATTATCGGTCATATATTACCTTTATCTGAACAAATCAGAATAGAAGATAACCCCCCTGAATATCGAGGTAAACCCAGATATTATGTTTTATCTGAGTTGATTTTGTTAAAGAGTTTTCCTCAATATCCCTATATTTGGAATTTAGTCATTTCTAATACGATAAGATATGGGTTTTTATTTATTAAAGAAAGTATTAAAGGTTTTTCTCTACTAGGTTAAAATTTCACTTACTAAGGTTAAATTTAAAGACAATCAATCAACTATTTTGTTTGATGCGGACTAATTATTATGGAAGATTCTGATTTGACCCAAAGGATTATGGTCATATGATGTACTTCTTCTATATTGCCCATTGTCAATGGTTTAAGGTTCGTTAATCATATCCAATAAAGATTGACCCAGAGTAATATCGAGGGCTTCTTCATCCACATTAACGGGTAAATCAATCAAAGGCTCGTTGAGGGCAATCATTAAACTTTCATTTTCCCCTGTTGGTTGTTGTGCCATTTGCCAAATGGGGTTACGATTTCCTGTAAATAATCCACCAATGGTGGCTAGAAGGGTAACAGCGATCGCACTTCCCCCAATTACTAAACGTTTTTTATATTTTTCTTCTTTATCTAATTGGGCAAATACGCCATTACATACTTGGCTAGGAGTATATTGAGGCTGAGGGATGGGTAAACTATTAATTTCTTGTCTGAGGGCGAGTAAACGACGATAAAGCCCTTGAGCTTCGGGATCTTGGGCTAATAATTCTTGGACTTCTTTTCTTTGTGTAGGAGTCACCTCCCCATCTAAATAAGCGCTGAGGAGTTCAAAAGTACATTTATCGATAGGGTAAGAGTGATTAGACATAATATTTACAGTGTATAAGTTTGAGGAGTTCGAATAAAATTAATTTTGATTCTCTAAATATGGTTTTAACAAAAGTTGTAATCTATTTCTAGCCCTTGCTATTCTTGATTTTACCGTTCCTAAAGAAACTTTGGTAATATCGGAGATTTCTTCATAGCTTAGACCTTGAATTTCTCTAAGAATGATGGTTACTCGGAATGTTTCGGGTAAATCGGCGATCGCACTATTCAACAAATCATAAAATTCAACGGTACTTAAATTATCTTCAGGTAGAGGAACATCAGAAGGAATCTCCCACTTTAAATCATCATCATCCCCACGAGTAATAGAAGCATCCAAAGACAATGGGGGAGCATGGCGTTTTCTTTTACGTAACTGATCATAAAACAAATTAGTTGTAATTCTACTCAACCAGCCCTTAAACTTCTGGGGTTCATTTAACCGTTTAATATTTTTATAAACCCGAATCCACACCTCCTGAGCTAAATCCGCTCGGTCATGCCAATCAGGGGCTAAATTATAGAGGATTTTATCAACATAGGGTTGATAGCGGTTAAGGAGTTCTGAAAACGCTACCCGGTCAGGTTTATTGCCCTCTTGGCAACGCAATATTAGGTCTGTGTTTGAGAGTTGGTCGATTTTCACTCTTTGTTTTGATAAAGCAATTGATAAACTAGACCATGATAACGAAATAGAAGATACCATAACTTATTTTGTACCCATGTTAATGCTAAGTGCTTCTAAATAACAAGACTACACAATGGGTGTTTATGTTCCGAATAAACTAAGTGTTAGGTGGTAGGGATTAGAGGTTAGGTTTTGGAGAGATAAAAGTTTCATTATTAATTATCAATTACTCTCCTACTTCTTCATCAAACCCTATTTAGTTTTATAAATCGGCAAAACCACGTTTTTTCTTTTTCTTCTTGGGTTTACCGCCCCCTTTACCACGAGAGCCAGGCATGGGTGCATTTCCCCCCAAAAGTCCTCCCAAACCGCCCATCCCCGGCATTCCTCCCATACCGGGCATACTTGGCATTCCTCCCCCAGTGGTCATTTGTTGCATCATTGATCGCATCCTAGTAAAATCACTGATGAGACGGGAAACTTCTTTTTCCTGATGACCAGAGCCTTTAGCGATACGACGACGACGGTTAGGGGATTTTGCCAAAATTTCGGGGTTTTCCCTTTCGTCCTTGGTCATAGAATTAATGATAGACTCAGTGATTTTTAATTGGGCTTCCCCTTGCTCTATGGCTCCAGCACCAATTTTATTCATGCCTGGAATAAGTTTCATTACCCCCGCAAAAGAACCCATATTTTTGAGTAGACGCATTTGTTTGAGGAAGTCGTTAAAATCAAATTTCGCCTCCATCATTTTGCGTTGCATTTTTTCCACATCACCGATGTCTAGCTCCTCCTGGGCTTTTTCCACTAGACTGACAATGTCACCCATATTTAAAATACGGGATGCCATGCGATCGGGATAAAAAGGTTCTAGGGCTTCTACTTTTTCCCCAACCCCAATAAACTTAATAGGTTGCCCCGAAATCGTTCTCACAGAAAGAGCGGCACCCCCTCGGCTATCCCCATCCATTTTGGTAAGAATCGCCCCTGTAATGCCTATTTCTTCATGGAAAGTTCTAGTTAAATTAGCCGCCTCTTGCCCCGTCATGGCATCTACTACCAAGAGGGTTTCATGGGGATTAACGGTAGATTTGATTTGGGATAATTCCCCCATCATGTCTTTGTCAATCTGTAATCGCCCAGCGGTATCTATAATCACCGTATCGATGCCTTGTTCTTGGGCTTGGGCTACTCCCTGACGGGCAATTTCTATGGGGTTAGCATCGCTTCCAAGCTGGAATACGGGGATCTTTATCTGCTCCCCTAGGGTAATCAACTGATCGATCGCCGCGGGGCGATATACGTCCGTGGCTACCATCAAGCAGGAGCGTTTTTGTTTTTGTAAATAAAGGGCAAGTTTGGCGGTGGCAGTGGTTTTACCTGTACCCTGTAACCCCGCCATAAGAATAACTGTGGGGGCTTTGTCGGCTTTGGCAAGGGGAACATTACTTTCTCCCATCACCTTAACCAACTCATCGTAAACAATTTTGACGAACTGCTGTTGGGGGTTAACTCCTGAAATTACTTCGGCACCGAGGGCATTTTTTTCTACCTCTGCCACAAAACTTTTGACGACCTGAAAATTAACGTCTGCTTCTAGTAATGCTCTTCTAACTTCTTGTAGTGCGTCTTGGATATTTGACTGCGAGATTTTTCCTTGACCACGCAATTTTTTCCATGTATCTTCTAAACGCTCTGCTAGTGCATCAAACATAATTGAATTTATTAATAGTGATTAATATTTCGAGAGAAAGTTATGAGTTAACTATTATAACAATTTCGGTCTTAAGTTTCTGCGGAGTCCTTAGCTTTCATTGTTCAATCACTGAATTAGGGGCAAGGGGTTAAAACCCCTTGTTGAAATATATATCTCAAAACTTAATTCATGCCTTGGAGAAACATGGGGATAAATTTATCCATAAAGTCTTGGGGGCTTCTTTTCCATGCTCTTTGGGCTAAATCAATGCGGGTGAGTTGCAATTGAGGGTCAAATAATGTTTGGGGTAATTTTTCCATCAGATAGGTAGTTTGTTCCCAAACGGTCATGGTTTTAGTAATCTCAAGGAGGTTATTTAAACGGCGTAATTCTGCCCCTGCCAAGATGTCCATACCACACTCATAGGCAGCGTGTTCGATGGCGATATATTTACGTTTAGCCTGTTCTACTTTGGCTCTTTTTTCGGGGCTTTGGGCGGCAATTTTGGCTAACCAACGATTTCCCCATCTTACATGACCTGCTTCTTCGGGAAAAATCTTTTCTATGGTGGTTCTTATTTTGATGTTTTCCTCGGTTTGGGGAGCTTGTTTGAGGGCGTGGATATGGGCGGAGAAAAATTCACATCCTCTTTTTTCAGTAACATTGATAGCTGCGATCGCATCTATAACCGCATCTTCCATGTTATGAGGTTCATCAATTAACCGCTCAAATTCGTTGATGTAGGACATTCCTGGGGGAGTATCAATGTCAGCATCCAATTCTACTAATAAATCCGTTAACCAATAGGCGTGACGGGCTTCATCTGCCACATGGTGCGATAAATCCTGTACTAATTCTCTGGGTTTGCCATTGAGGGTTTCGATGAGGTTGGTTAAGTCTTTACAACTTCTCTGCTCGTTATAACGGTAACGATTGAGGGTAATAAGGTGAATTTGGCGATCGCCCACAACTCTTGTAAGAATGTCTCGGGCAGACATTTTATTGCGCAATTTACGAGGATAAGCTACGGTCATATTTTTTTATGATTTCAAATTGAAGTATATATCTTCATTGTATCTTTTTCATTGATTAAGGGTTGCTGAAAAAGTGGAGTTATGAAGGTGGGCAATGGGCAATAGGCAATGGGCAATAGGTAATAGGCAATGGTATTTTGATTACTAAGTTGTTTTGATAGTCTGGTTATATTGATTCTATGGCTTGTCTTTCTTGGGGGGTTAATTCTCTAATTTGTCCAACATCTAAGTTATCGATGGTAAGCTGAATTTGGGGAGTAAGGGCGATCGCCTTTCGTACTAATCTAAGAGTAGGATGGTTAATAGAAGCTGTCATTTTCCTTACTTGACGATTTCTGCCCTCGGTAAGGGTTAATTCTATCCAACTGGTGGGGATATTTTTTCGGTAACGAATGGGAGGATTTCTGGGGGGTAATTTTGGTTCATTTTCTAGTTTAAGGGCGATCGCTTTTTTTGTTTTTTTGCCTTTAATTGTTACCCCATTTTCTAGCTGTTTTAAAGAGTCTGAAGAAGGGATATTTTCCACCTGTACCCAATAAATTCGAGGATGGGCGAAGGAAGGATCACAAAGACGATGTTTTACCCTCGGATTATCAGTTAATAATAACAAACCTTCACTATCTAAATCGAGTCTTCCCACGGAATAAATATCGGGTATATCAATATACTTTTTTAGGGTTTCTCGCTCGGAAGCATGGGGGCTATCATCGGTAAATTGACAAAGAACGTTATAGGGTTTATAAAATAAAATATAGGTGTATTTTTTCATTTTTAATAATCTATAAAAACTGTTTAATAACTTCCAAAGTTTCTTTTCCTGTTTTATCCCAGCTGAATTTTTTTACCCTTTTCAATCCCTCAGTTATTAAGTGCGATCGCACTTTATCCTTAACAATTTCATTCATAGCTTCTGC
The DNA here is from genome assembly GCA_002813895.1 of Cyanobacterium sp. HL-69. NCBI lineage: Bacteria > Bacillati > Cyanobacteriota > Cyanophyceae > Chroococcales > Geminocystaceae > Cyanobacterium > Cyanobacterium sp. HL-69. Next base: position 1,504,675 of record CP024912.1, read on the forward strand.
AATGTCATCCACATCATAAGGATTAACCAATAAAGCCCCATCTCCCGCCACTTCAGGTAAAGAAGAAACATTAGAAGTAATCACAGGAGTGCCACAAGCCATCGCCTCTATTACGGGAAAACCAAACCCTTCCCAAAGAGTAGGAAAAACAAGTGCTTGAGCCTGATTTAATACTTTAACCAATTCTTGGTCATCAAGATAATTTAAAAACTCTACCCGTTCAAAAACTCCTAAATCACGGGCTAATTGTTTAAGTAAAGGAGTATAACGTTTATCTTCTCCTCCCACTAACCAGAATTCATAATTTTTATTATTTTTAAACTTAGCAAAAGCAGAAAGAATATTAACTAAATTTTTATGAGGATCATGTCTTCCTAAATAAACAAAATAAGGTTTTCTATTAATATCTTTTGCATCATCAATTACTTTAAATTTATCAAAGTTATAGCCTAAATAAATAGGAGTAATTTTTTTCGCAGAAATACCATAATAATTAATTATGTCGTTAGCTGTACTTTCTGAATTACAAATAATATGGGTTGCTTGTTCACATACTTGGGGTACATAATAACGAAAATAAGCACTTAGAGCCGATTTTTTTTGAGGAAATCTGAGGGGAATTAAATCATGTACCATTACCACCTTAGAAAGTTTTGGCGTAAATAAGGGCAACTCAGGCACAGGGGAAAATAATAAATTTCCGTCTAATGTTCCATATATTTTAGGCAATTTAAACTGAGTCCATAATAATCGCAAAAAATGCCCTTTACTGCCATAGTCTGGACTAAATTTATCAGAAATATTATAATTACACTCAGCACTATTAATTAAATTTTTGTTAGCTAGACTAATATTATTTAAATCTTTTAAATAAGGAAAAATGTGATTAATATAATTAGTAATTCCCGTTGGTTTTTCGATCAGCATCGAAAAATTTAAAATTAATTTAGATTGATTATTTCTCACTCAATAAAAAGTATATAAAAACGTGTTTTGTGACATAACGATAACATAATACTAAATCTGATGTCTAAAATTTATTACTGCCTACCATTGACATTATAAATATTTATAAAAGGTTTTTATTCTTAAATTAAAATAATTGTAATAATTATCAATTATCCATTCTCAATTATCAATGATCTATTGTACTCCCACAGAACGACCACCAGAACCAAAAACGAGAATATTATTTTGGGCAAAAGGCTCCCAACCTACCTGAAAGCCCTTAGTAAGGGCTTTTTCTCTAGCTGCCCGAAAAGTAGAAAAACTGTCGGGACGAACTATAAAAGCCACATATTGCTCATTGGGATTAAGGGTTTGTAGAATCTGGGCAAATTGTGAATTTTCGGCCCCTATTTGCTGATTTTCTTCCCCTTGGGCGTTGGAAATGGGTTCATATCGTAAGGAAGCATCAGCGGTGAAACTGACTCTATATTGACCATTATCTACGGAAAAGTTTTGAACACGACGAGCAATATTGCTGGTACAGCTATTATAAATATTGATTTCATTGAGATAGGTTTGATAAGCAAATTGACTACGACTACGAGGAGGCTCAGGAAGATTACAAGTGGGTAAACTAGAGTATATATCCTCAATTTGTGTCTCAATTTCGGGATCACTAATATAAAATAATTGGTTGTTTCTTAGTTCAAAAAAAACACCTTTTTTATCAGTTTCTGCCCTTAGGGGAGTTTTAATTATTCTATCGGCTTCTACGGTTAATAAGCTAACAAATAAACCAATAAACATGAGGACTCCTACGGTATTGGTTAATACGTCTAAAAAGGAGTCTAAATTTTGACCAGGATGATTTTTTTTCCTAATAGTACGTTGTCTAGGCATAATATTTATTTAGGTTAATTTATTCTGCAAATTTTAGGGTTAAACCTTCGTCAATGGGTTCGTAACCTATGTCAATATTTCGAGCTTCTATTAAGTCTCTAACTTCATAAAATGTTTCTAGTCCAGTAGGTCTTAAAATTACGATAACATATTCATTATTACGATTATTTTCTACCTCTTCAATGAGAGTTAGTAGGGGAGAATTACTACGACTTAATCGATTTCTGGGGACAAATTCTTCACTAGGATGAAGAATAATACCATCTTCTCTACATTCTATGTAGCGGGGAGTCTTTGCACTATTTTGTCCTTCTTCGGTTTGCCCAATGATGGTTACTTCGGAACTACTTTCGATGCTTTCGGTGCTAATAACAATTATCAATAAAATTAGTGTTCCAATGGTACAAGCGAGGACGGATAGAAAGGGAAATAACTCCATTTCTATTTTGTTAGCACGGGATCTTCTACGCATAGTTAATTGTGTAATATTTATTCGTCAATTTGTTCTATGAGGCGAACTATTCTAGGCTTACTTAAGTCTTTTATTACGGGTTGTAGGAGGGTAATTTGTTCTTTTATCATGGCTAAAGAGTCTTCCATTTTACTAGCATTTTCTAGGGCTTTTACTATACCTGTAAAACTATCTTCTAGGGTTGATAATTTGGCAATTTGTTCGCTAGATTGTTGGAGAGAGGCAATTTTTTCGTCTAGGATTGAACCTATATTTTCTAGTCTAAAAGCGATCGCACTTACCTGATTATCTAAGGTATCTTGAGTAAGCTGATTTTGTTCTTTTATTAGTTCAACCATACCCTTTATATCATTAACTAAATTAGCATTAAAACTATGTTGTTCTTGATAGGATTGGATAATTTTTTCCCTGTCCGTAAGAATAATACGATTAACCTCTTTTATACCCTCTACCAATTCCGATTCTTGGGTTTGAATTTGGTTAAACTGATGGAGAAATTCTTTAAGTAAATTTTGAGCCGCTTCCCTTGCATATACTTCCGCTGGTTGAATCAATTCCTCGGAGGTAGGCAATGATTCTTTAATGGCTTGGTGGATAGTTTTGTTGATACTATCGTTATCAAAGGAAGAAGAGGGCAATTCTTTTTCAGAGAATCGGGGCAAAAGTCTATCATTGATAAATATATCTATCTGTAACAGCAACTGTGATTCCATTCTTTCGATTAAAACAAGGGGAATCATTACCACCACACTCAACAATAAAGCCAGTAAAGTAGTATCAAAAGCCACCGCCAAACCACCCGTTACCGTGCCAATACCTTCCCGAATTTGGTCAACTTCTGAGGCACTATCTAGGAAACCAGAAAAGCCATTTACTGCCTGACTAATACCCAATACTGTACCCACAAAACCGAGTAGAGGTATAGCCCAAACCAAAATACGAGGAAAGGTGTAGGATGATTCCGAAGCACTAAGATAAAAAGAGGAATCGTCAAGGGCTAATTCCCCCGATGCTTTTCTACTACCTGAATGAATATAGGCACTGAGGACTCTGGATAGTCTATTGTCAACCACATTCCCTGATTCTGAAAAGTATTCGCACATTTGCCTAACTTTTACTGACTGATGATTTTCGAGGGGAATGTGTATGGGAATGTCTAGTTTTCTAAGGCTTTTTAATTCTGCCCTAATTTTAAAAAACTTATCGAGACTGCTAGTAATAACGAAACAGGAGAGAAATACTACCAAATATTGAGTTATGCCCCTATCTATTAATAATATTCCCAAGTAGGTATCCCTAAAAGGTAATAGTAACGCATATATAGCAATGGTCAAGAGACTAGAAAATAATAATACTAGGGGTAAATTAATATCTAATTCTTGACGATTGTTAGTAATTGAATTGGGCATTTGTAAGCAGGTAATAGTTTGTAAAATTATAGCTTACGAGATTTCAATTTTGAATGATGAATTATCTTAACTTATGATTGTAAATACAACTCACCGACTCTTTCAATACTCATCCTTGATGATACTTCAATGTTGAGGGGCGATCGCCCTTGATTGTTAAAATGCTCCGCCGCCGCACAGCCAATCATCGCCGCATTATCGGTGCAATATTTGAGAGGGGGGAAATATACCGTTAAACCGTGCTCTTGACAAGCGGATTGCAAACAATCCCGTAAGCCACTATTGGCAGCCACTCCACCCCCCACGGCAATGGTATCCAATCCCAAATCTAAACAAGCCCTCACCGCCCTTTTGGTTAATGCTTTGGCAACGGTAATTTGAAAACTGGCACACAAATCAGCGATGGGCAAATTTTCCTCCCCCATTTCCTCCTTCAACTTGGTGACTAAACGCAACACCGCCGTTTTTAGTCCACTAAAACTCGAATCATAGGGATGAAAACCTTGATTATTAGGTAAAGAAACTCGTCCTTCTGGTAACTTAAAGGCTTGGGGATTTCCTTCCTTGGCTAATTTATCGATAATCGGACCCCCAGGATAGCCCAAATTTAACAGCCTTGCCACCTTATCAAAAGCCTCCCCCGCCGCATCGTCACGGGTTGAGCCGATATTTTCATAGTTACCGCAACCTTTAACATGAATAAGGCTAGTATGTCCCCCTGAAACTAATAAACACAGAAAAGGCGGTTTTAAATGGGGTTGGGCAAGGTAAGAGGCAAAAACATGACCTTCGAGGTGATGAACCCCCAAAAAGGGCTTATTATGTACCATAGCGAGGGTTTTTCCTGCCATTACCCCCACCATCAAAGAACCTACTAATCCAGGGGTCACCGTAGAGGCGATCGCATCTATACCATCCCACCCCAAGCCTGACTCCTCCAAGGCTTTATCAATACAAGGGTTGACCATTTCCAGATGTTGCCGAGATGCCAATTCTGGTACTACTCCCCCATAGGTTTCGTGTAATTTTATCTGAGATGCCACCACATTACCTAGTACAGTGCGATCGCGCACCACTGCCACACTGGTATCATCACAACTACTTTCAATGGCCAGAATAGTTCCCATAATTAAATTAATTTGTTAAGAATAATAAACTTTCCTGTTATTACTGTACTGCATTTCCCCAATCGCTGTAAGATCGCATTTGAAGTAAATTTTTTAGCTTCATTTTTTGTAACAATAATTTGTTGTTTCGTAACAAAAGGAAACAATTTTATGGGTAAAATATTCAGTCTCGTATTAGCATTTACACTTTCACTAACCGTATGGGGCAACTTCAGCGCCCCTGCTCATGCAGATTTATCTCACCTTACTCCCTGTAGTGAGTCTGCCGCTTATCAAGCAAAAGCCAAAAACTTCCGTAATACCACCAATGACCCCCAATCTGGTCAAAAACGTGCAGCAAGATACGCCGAAGCCCTCTGTGGCCCCGAAGGCTATCCTCGCTTAGTGGTAGATGGCAGATTAGATCACGCAGGTGACTTTATCATCCCTGGCTTACTCTTTCTCTATATAGCAGGTTGGATTGGTTGGGTTGGTCGTGCCTATCTTATCGCCGTTAGAGGAGAAAAAGATGCTGAAATGAAAGAAATTATCATCGATGTACCCCTAGCAATCAACAAAATGTTATTAGGCTTTAGCTGGCCTCTTCAAGCATTAGGGGAACTAAAATCTGGAGCATTAACCGCTAAAGATTCTGAAATTTCTGTTTCACCTCGCTAATATTCATTGATTTTTAATTATTTTTTTGGGAGATTTTTTTGATGAAAGGTTTACCTACTTTTTTATCTACAGCACCCGTTTTAATTACCGCATTGTTGGTATTTACTGCTGGTCTATTAATTGAATTTAACCGCTTTTTTCCAGACCTTTTATTCCATCCTATGGGATAGTTTTTATAAAAAAAAAGATTAACATCTTTAGGGTATAGCCTCCAATTTTTTTTTGGGGCTATGCCCTTTTTATTAACCTAGATGTATTACGCTACGCTACAGAAAAAAAATCAAAAAAGGGGTTTGAACAATACAGTCTTTACGATATGATTAGGGTCATTACAAAAATTTATTGTACTTAATTAAAATACCAGAGGAAATAAAAACAGTGGTTAGAGTAGCTATTAATGGTTTTGGAAGAATCGGACGTAACTTCTTACGTTGTCTATTAACCAGAGAAAACAGCGATTTAGAATTAGTCGGTATCAACGATACTTCCGATCCCCATACTAACGCGCATCTTCTAAAATATGACTCCATGTTAGGAAGATTAGATGCAGACATTCAAGCCGATGAAAACTCCCTAATTGTTAACGGCAAAACTATTAAATGTGTTTCAGACCGTAATCCTTTAAATTTACCTTGGGCTGACTGGGGTGTTGACCTTGTAGTTGAATCTACTGGGGTATTTGTCACCGAAGAAGGTGCATCAAAGCACATCCAAGCGGGAGCTAAAAAAGTATTAATCACCGCTCCTGGTAAAGGTGGAAACATTGGTACTTTCGTAATGGGTGTTAACCACGAAGATTATGACCATGATAAATATAATATCGTTAGTAACGCCAGTTGTACCACCAACTGCTTAGCTCCTGTTGCTAAAGTATTACACGAAAACTTTGGTATCATCAAAGGTACCATGACCACCACCCACAGTTACACTGGGGATCAGCGTTTACTAGATGCTAGTCATAGAGACTTAAGACGTGCTCGTGCGGCGGCCATCAATATCGTACCCACCAGCACCGGGGCAGCCAAAGCTGTAGCCCTTGTATTACCTGATCTTAAAGGTAAATTGAATGGTATCGCCCTTAGAGTTCCTACCCCTAACGTTTCCATTGTTGATTTAGTGGTACAAGTAGAAAAAAGCACCATTGCAGAGCAAGTAAATGATGTTGTTAAAGAGGCCTCTGAAGGCTCTTTAAAAGGAATTTTGGGTTACAACGAATTGCCTTTAGTGTCCTGTGATTACCGTGGTAGCGATGTATCTTCTATTGTAGATGCTAGTTTAACCATGGTAATGGCTGGAGATATGGTAAAAGTTGTTGCTTGGTATGACAATGAATGGGGTTATTCTCAAAGGGTTGTGGATTTAGCTGAGTTAGTAGCTAATAAGTGGAAATAGATAAGTAAGTAGGCATAATTAAATCGATTTAGGTAAGGGGTTTAAACCCCTTGTTCATAAGAGTCTTAATAAAATAAGAACTATAATTAATTTCGCCAACCTACTTAAATATCTAAGTTTTTTATTTGTATTAGTATTAATTTCCCAGTCTGATATTTAATAGGGGAAGGATGTATTTCTATACGTTCTTCCTTTTTTATTTTCAATTCTTTATTTTCTATTAAGAGTTACTAAACTAAGTGAGAAATATTTTAGTTAAAATAGTATTGCATATTGAAATCTCTAGTAAGGTAATATTGCCATGGTGCAGACTTTAGAGAAACGAAGAAAAAGATGGTTGTCGAAACCCATCGGCGAAAAATTGGAAGAGGCGGGATTGATTTCAAAATATCAAATTGAGGTTGCTCTTATAGATCAAGTGTCCTACATTGAGAGTAAATTTGGAGAAATTTTAGCTCTCAGGGGATGGTTGAAACAACAAACCATCGATTTTTTTGTTAAGGATTTACCCGATTTAATCAACAACCCCCAAAAAATTCGTATTGGTAATTATTTTAGGGCGGCGGGTTTGTTGGATGATGGGCAAGTACAGGAAATTTTGGACGAACAGACAAACTCAGAGATAAAGTTTGGCTACATTGCTGTTTTAAAAGGTTATGTGAAACAGGAAACTTTAGATTTTTTCTTGCGACACTTTGTCTATGATGGATTTGAAAGAAAAACGATTCATCAAAGTAAGGAAACTTTTATTCAATACGATACGAATATAAGTGTTAATAGTGATTTTGATTTAGATTCTCTTTGGGATTAATATTGTTTAATTTGGGGGATGAATTTGATCTGGTTGCCCCATGGTTTAAAATAATTCTGATACCTTGTAGAGATAAAGAAAGCCATTGTCGAAAGAAAGATTAGATACGTTGTTAAACAGTCAGGGATTGTGTAATTCCCGTGCTTTGGCACAAAAGTTGATTCGGGCAGGAAAGGTTAGGGTTAAGGGGCAAATCGTTGATAAGCCTGGCACTTTGATAAGTGTTGATAGTCCCATTGAGGTGAAGTCTGAGCCTCCTTTTGTGTCGAGGGGTGGAGAAAAGTTGGTTAAGGCTTTGGAATATTTTGCCATTGATGTGGACGATAGAATTTGTCTTGACGGGGGTATTTCTACGGGGGGTTTTACGGATTGTCTGTTTCAAAGGGGGGCCAAAAAGGTTTATGGCATTGATGTGGGTTATGGGCAGGTGGCTTGGAAGATAAGGCAGGATGAGCGTTTGGTGTTGAGGGAGAGGACAAATTTTCGCTATCTAACCTATGATGATTTGTACCAAGATAGTGAGCCTCCTAATTTGGGGGTGATGGATTTATCTTTTATTTCTTTGACTAAGGTTTTGCCGACTCTTTGGGAGTTGTTGGTTAATCCGAAGGAGGTGGTTTTGTTGGTGAAGCCTCAGTTTGAAGTAGGTAAGGGCAAGGTTGGGAAAAAAGGGGTGGTGAGGGATTATCGTTTGCAATCAGAGGCGATCGCCTCTATCCTTAATTGTGCTATAAATATAGGATGGAAGTATAAGGGTTTAATAGCTTCTCCTATCCAAGGACCAGCGGGAAATGTAGAATACTTATTATGGTTGGGAGTATCTGGGGAGGATTTGATGCCCTCACAGAAAGATTTAGATGAGATAACTCAAAAAGCCATGGATAAATAAGTTAGTGATTATGTATTTAATGAAACCTTTACCATAGGACTATTTCTACCTAAAGTCTAACTCCTAATACCAAAGCCTTAATTAATAACTGTTTCCTTGGAAATGTCTTTGCTACTGATGGGTTTGGCAGAAACATTTTTGCCATGACTAGCACTAGAATCATCATCATCAGAACCTAACTGAATTAATATTTTAGGCCCTGAACTAGCTAAACGGATAATCATTCCGTCTTTTACTAAAACTTTATTAATTTTTCTTCCATTTACAAATGTTCCATTAGAGCCTAGGCTAACTAAAGCCCAGTCATCATTACGAGGACGAATTTCCAGATGGTGACGGGAAACCACGGCACTGTATAGTACGACATCATTATCATTCGCCCTGCCGATTCTTATCACCTTATGGGGTTCAAAATTCCATTTTTGGACAGGGGTAGATTTGAGGGGGTGCAAAAGAGTTAAGGTAATCACCAACATTCCATCTGGATAGATATTTTGTATAGTTATAAATCAATAACAACTATTTTAACAAGTTTATTTTAGCTGAAAAATGGTCTTTTGTCTGAATTTTGCCTAACACTTAACCTTAAGAATGGCTAACTATAGCAATCCTGCGTTGGATAAGCCGAGAATAAATCCTGCTCCTAGTATATGTCCTAAACTAGCGGTGGCTAGTAATTCGGGTACTCCAAAATTTTTCCAAATTGCTGGTTTGGCTAAGGGTAAATCAGGCCCTGCCCCTGCTTTTTGGATGGCGAAACGTCCGATAAAAATTGCCACGAGATTAGCAGAAATCATTATCAAAGCTACTTGATAATTCCATTCTACGGTTTGAGGTACTTGGGCTATTAAATTAGAAAAGGCAATTAAATTCATTTTTATGATAAATTTGTTATGTTAACTATTTTGGTTATTTTACTCTTTCCAATAGTTTTTTGCTGATTTACTTAACTTTAATTAATCTTTTTTTATTAACTTTTACTATTTATATTATTCACCGGAATCATGCGCATAAAAATCTGTGGTTTAACTAATGTGGAGGAGGCAAAGGCGATCGCATCTATGGGAGTTGATACCATTGGTTTTATATGTGTCCAAGAATCTCCCCGTTATATCTCTCCTTCTAGTATAAGGGCGATCGTTGAAAAACTTCCCCCTCAAATTAGCACCATCGGTGTATTTGTCAATGCCCCTCTTTCAGAAATAGTAAACATAGTCAGAGAAACAAAACTAACAGGGGTACAACTCCATGGAGAAGAAGATACTGCTTTCTGTCAGCAATTACGAGAAAAATTACCAGATATTGAAATAATCAAAGCCATTAGATACAAAAATCCTCAATCTCAACAGGAAGCGGAGGAGTACATCCCCGTAGTTGATACCCTATTAATAGACACCTATCAAAAGGGAATCCATGGCGGCACGGGAAAAACTTTTAACTGGCAAGAATTACGAGATTATCGGCCCTCTCGCCCTTGGTTAGTGGCGGGAGGAGTTAGCCCTGATAATGTTATCACAGCTTTTAATACTCTTCAATGTGATGGAATAGATCTTTCTAGTAAGGTTGAAATTAGTCCAGGTAAAAAAGATTTAGAAAAAATAAGACAACTAATTGTTAGTTTAGAGTCCATTAAAAATAAATTACCTAATTAATTAGTTTTTACTATTTAACAAAGACTTTAATAGTTATTATTAAAAACATAAGTAGGTTGACGAAATTAATTATAGCTCTTATTTTATCAAGACTCTTATGAACAAGGGGTTTAAACCCCTTGCCTAAATGGATTTAATTATGCCTACTTACTTATCAAAAGTCACATTATCATAAATAATTGAGTTTTTTATAGATTACAATAAATATATTTAATAAAAAATAATGATTAATACTGTTAACAAAAAAGAAGTTAAAAAAACATTAAATAATAATTTATTATACGAATATCCCATTGTCGAAACCTTCCATTCTGTCCAAGGAGAAGGCTTTTTTGCGGGAGTTAACGCCTTTTTTATTCGCTTAGCTGGTTGCGATGTGTTTTGCCCTTGGTGTGATCAAAAAGAAACTTGGTCAATGAAAAAATATCCCTTATATACAGTAGAAAAAATAGTTAGAGAAGTTAAACAAATTAACACTAATACTATTATTGTTACTGGTGGAGAACCTTTATTACATGACTTAAACCCTTTGACCATAGAGTTAAAAAAAACAGGTAAAAATATTCATTTAGAAACATCAGGAGCTCACCCTTTTTCGGGAGTTTTTGATTGGGTAACATTTTCTCCAAAACCTTACAAAAAACCCCATGAAACTATTTATAATAAAGCTAGTGAATTAAAAGTAGTAGTCGCCGAAGAAAAAGATTTTATCTGGGCTTTATCTGAAGGAGAAAAGGTTTCTTCCCATACTATTAAATATTTACAACCAGAATGGAATAGCCCCCATACTCAGGAGTTAATTTTTAATTATATAAAAGATAATCCTTCATGGCGTTTAAGTTTACAAACTCATAAATATTTAGGAGTCAGATAAAATTATTTGAGCAATTTTTTTAGTGGACAAAATCACGATGCGATAGGAATAAATAAGGAAAAAGTAGTGCCATTTAGTTGTTGATTTTTTATCCAAAAAGAAGGACTAAAAATTTCTATATCAACGGACATTTTATCGCATAATTCTTTGACAATGGCTAATCCTAAACCTGTGCCATCAATATCACCTTCTTCCTGTACTCCTCGATAATGACGTTCAAATATATGTTTTTGGTCTTCTGGGGGGATACCATAGCCAGTATCGCTAATTTCTACGACTATTTTTTCTCCTTCGGGAGTAGATTTTTGTTTGACTATTTCTACGCAAATTTTACCGCCTTCGGGGGTATATTTAACAGCATTATCTAATAAATTATTCAATACTTCGGTTAGGGCTTTGGGGTTACTAGAAATGAGGGGTAAACCATCATCAATATCACTCATAAAAGTAATATTTTTATCTTGGGCGATGGAATCAATTCCCATAATTAGAGGTTTAATTAATTGTTTTAAATCTACTTTTTCTAACTTTTGAATATTCTCAGTTAAAAAAAAGCTAGTTGATTGACCTTGTTCTAAGCTAAGGTTAGAAGTATTACTAACAACTTTCCAATCTTCGCTAAAATCTTGGATAAGGTCTCGAAGGCGATCGCCCTCTCGCACAATGCCTTGGGCTATGGTATAATTTTGATCATCCCCCTTCAGACGTTTAATCAATAACTTGCCAAAAGTACGAATAGCCGTCAAAGGATTACGTAATTGATGGAAAAAATCATCAAGATGATCATTTTGTAACTTCTGTAGCTGTTGATAACGCTTTAATTGTTGTTCAGAAATTTGTTGTTTTTGATCCAAAAGTCTTGCAAAAGTAATTGTATGTGCCACTTCCTGTACTTGCAAAACCTCCTGTTTACGCCAAGGTTTTGTACCCCGATTAGTAGCCAGTAAACCTACCATACAATCATCGTGTATCAGAGGTAAAAGTAACTGATAAGGAGAAGCAGACTCAGGAATATAATTAATAATTTTATTTAAATTAGTATCCCTTTCCTCCATCAAATTAAATTCAAAATCTGCCCCCTCTTCCGACTCAGGTAGCAATAATAAATCTCCATTATTATCACCGCTAGAAAAAGGATAAACTATGACAGGAATCAACTTTGGCTCATCACCTTTAACCCTTTCCGTCAAATAAATAGCACTTTCTTGTACCGCTAAATTTTGAGCCAACAAAATCAGCTGAGATTGACATAAACTAATAAACTCTTTGCTGACAAAAACCTCTTCATATTCAGCCATAATTATTTAATCATATAAAATCTAAAATCCCTAACAAAATTATCAATAAAACCTTGAACCTACAGAAATACTACATTAACCAAAAAACTCTAAAAAATTAATAAATAATTAAAAATGAATAATCGATTAAAAAAAACATTTTCCATTTTTACCACCTGATTCTTATTTTATAAACCCTTCACCTTATGATGATTAATGACTACCTCCCCATAAATAACATCTTAACCTGATTAGGGGTTGATCACAGAATCTAAACTAAACCATAATTATAATTAAAAGCCAAAAATATCCTCGCCTTTTCCCCCTCTCCTATCTACCATGAATTTTTTTTACTCTACCATCAAAAAATATGACTTTAACCCCCTTCGTGTGCCATGGTGGAAACAAATTGTCGTAGCGCTTACCTACTTCATTACAGCACTAATATCTATTACTTTCACCACTTACCCTAACACAGGTTCAACTCCTATCTGGATACCTGGAGGAATTGCGGTAGGACTAATTTTTATTTGGGGTTATTCTGCGTGGCTAGGAGTATTCATAGGCATATTAATGACTCAAATTAGCATCTTTCAAGGATGGGAAAATTTCGGTAGTTTTACCCTTGTTATGCTAATCACCGTAGTGACATCACTGGGCAAAATACTAGCCAGTCTATGTAGTGAATCCCAAAATAACAATATTTTTCCTCAATCGGATAATCGCTATTTTCTTCATAGTGTTAAAAATACCGCTCAATTTATCCTTTTTGGTTGTTTTATTAGTCATTTACCCATCGCAATTATTTGTGCTTGTTTAGTGTGTGGATTTGGCAGGGCGCCATGGAATTTATTTATAGAAATTGCGGTTACATGGTGGTTAAGTGATAGTTTTGGGATTTTGATTTTTACCCCTTTAATTGTGGCATGGCAAAAACAAGTTTTTAATTTTATAAAGTGTATTAAGAAACAATGGTTAAATACACTTGTTACTGTATTTTTAGTTTTTATTATTAATCAATCGATTATTAACACGTCTTACGATATACAGTTTTTATATATTCCCTTGGTGGTATGGGTAGTATTTAAGTTTGAAGAATTGGGTGCAAGTTTAGTTGTATTAGTTATTACCATTAATTTAATGTTAGCCACCATCGCACAAACTACTTCTTTTGCCATGGAATCGACGAGGGATTCTCTACTTTTATTACAGTCTTTTATTGCTTGTATTTCTATGACAACCTTGCTTTTAGGAGCAGTTTTAAGCGAAAATAATTATCGTAAGCAAGAATTAATAAAATTAAATAAAGATTTATCCGCAAAAAATAAATTATTAGAAGAATTAAATCGTCAGAAAGATTTACAAAGTGAAGCAAAGGAGAAAATATTAACAGAATATAATAGGTTACTTCAAAAACAGTTGTCTTTAGTTAAAGCGAAAGAAAAAGCTGAAAATTTAACTAAACGGAAAAGCCTGTTTTTTGCAAGTCTGAGCAATGATTTTCTTAACCCTATTAATGCTTTAGTAAAGATAACAGAAAGTTTAGCTAACACTCAATTAAATGATCAACAAAGGGAATATACTCAAATAATTCAGCAGACAATCTCAACGCTATTAAAAGCTGTTAATGATATTTTTAATTTTTCTTCCATTGAAATTGGGGATTTTGAGTTACAGGAGGATAAATTGAGTATTAAAGATATTCTCCAATCTATTAATATTTTATTCTCAAAACAGAGTCAAGAAAAGGAGGTTAATATTTCCTATTCTATTCAGAAAGAATTACCCAATTTTATCGGAGATGCTTCTCGTATTCGTCAAGTATTATTTAATATTTTAGGAAGCTCTTTTTATAATCAAAATAGTTCTGTTTTCATTTATATAAAGGAAGCAAATTTATTAAATAAAAATAAAGGTTTAGATAATAGCAAAACACTTTTACTTTTTACTATTAAAAGCACTATACATGATCAAAATGAAGTGAGAGAAGATGGGGAAGCGATACAATATGATGGTGAAACGGCGCTATGCGATCGCACTGAAAATGATAAGATAATAGATACTTATGATATTTTTAATACATTTGAAACCACCACAGAATTTCCAGAAAATAATAGAGAATTAGAGCTATTTATCGCCCAAAAACTAATTAACGCCATGGGAGGTACTATCTGGATAGAAAATGACGGTAAAATAAAAGGAAATCCCCCAGCACAATGGAGTTTGCCATCTCCATCATCCCCAACCTCAATTATTTACTTTACTCTACAACTATGCCCTATATCTAGTGAAGAAAATAAATCAACATCTTCCCATATTTTCAAAGAATTATCCCCATTAAACATTTTGATAGCAGAAGATAATCGTATTAATCAGAAAATAATGCTTTATCATCTAAAACAACTAGGATATGAAGGGGAATTTGTAGCCGATGGTGCAGCACTTTTAGAACAGGTAAAACAAAAAAAATATGATATTATTTTTATAGATATAAAAATGCCTATTATGGATGGTATTCAAGCCAATAAACTTTTAAGAAAAAACTATAATAAAGCTCACTATATAGTTGCTATTAACCACTTGATTGAAAACAAAAAAGAAGAGTTTATTTCTCTAGGTTTTGATGACTGCATTAATAAACCCATTCAACTGGAAGAATTAAAAGTGGTTTTACAAAAAATATTGTTGATACATAATCTGTAAAATTTCTATGGACTTAATCGAAACAAAACAACATATTCAATGAATTATTATTAATTACACCAAATTTTTCTTAAGATAAGATACCTATTCGTTAGCTTGAAATAGAGATGATTAGTTTATTGATCCGTAATTATGAACTGTTTCCCGTCATAATTAGTACGTTATCAAAGACTTACTGTTATAGCAATTATCATGGTTACGGGGTACAAAATGATTCCCCTAAATCCCCCGCAAATTCGGGGGACTTGAAAATAATAAATGTATCTCATAATTATAAAAAACGCTATAGTATATTTTTAATTAACTTCCAAATCGTATTATTCCCAAATCAAAAACCCCTGTTTCATTTGCTGGAATTGTAAACTCTGTACTTAAACGAGGATTTGTAAATAAATTGAGGCGATAACTTCCTGGAGTTAAACCCATGAGAACAAAACGCCCCATGTACATTAACAAATTATTTGTCATCGGTAACAAATTAGTGTCGTCTTAACAAAATAAATGACGTGATAACAGATTAATGTCGTCAAGGCACACGGAGAGACTCGCTTTCAATTCTCTAAAAGAACTCCTCCTTGCTGGGAAGTGATTCGCTAACCGCTGGAACAGGATATCTGCATCCTTGTTGCTGAGAGTGCTCTTATTTTCTCTATCCGAAGATAGACAGCATCGGGACAATCAGTTAGCAGGAGCAGAAAGCAAACTTTTAATTCAAAGTAAACTACTCCAAATTTTCGTAGAACAGAGGTCACTAAAACTTGAACTACGGCACTACAGCTATTATAACCTTATAAGCCATATGGTAAGCCAATAGGACTTATAGAAGGTATTTTGCGATTTCAACGCAACTACTAGAAAAAAAACAACCTTGGCTTTACAACTTTCAATCCCTATAGAACCCATTTGGTATCTTAAGAAGCAGTGAGTCTTTTTAAGAGTAGTCGAATAAAGCATAAGTTAACTTTCTGGGTAGAATTAAATAAGGTTCTTTCAAAGTTTTTGACTAAATTTTTACATCTTTCCATCCAGGCATTGGATCTTTCAATAATCCATCTTGCTTTGACTACCACGAAGCCCTTTTTTCTTTCTAACTTTTTCTGTTCAGGAGATATTTTGGGGGACTTTTCAATACGAATTTTTCTTCCAATTTGTGGATAAATTTTCTCTAATTCGGCCATGATAAAGCCAGGATGATAACCTGAATCGACCAAAATTGTAATTTTATGAACATTCATGGGTTTGCGACGAAAATAATCCATATGGTTGGTTAACATCATGATTAATCCTTTATCATCAGAAACGTTTGCCTTTGTACAACAAGTGAAAAAAGGAAAGCCGAGGCTATCTACGGCTAAATGTCTTTTAATACCATTGGTCAGTTTATACCTACAGAATCCTTTACTCTCTACCCCCGCATTACAAGTATTTTGTACTGCTTGAGAATCAATGATTATTAATCGAGTCCAAGTAGATTTTTTTTTACTTTTTCCCTTAGTTGCTTATGAAGTTCACACATCACTATTTCAAAGATTCCCTCCTTTTTCCAGTTTTTATAATGCCAGTAAACTGTTGAATAAGGGGGTAAATCTTTAGGCAAATCAGACCAATTGCAGCCATTTTTGAGCTGATAAAAAATACCATCCCAAATCTGCCTTTTTGACCATTTTGAGGGACAAGTTCTTTTCTTTTTTGGCAACAGAGGTTTAATTATTTCCCATTCTTGATCACTTAGACTGCTAGAGTAAGCCATTCTTCTATTTCTCTATGTTTTCATCTCAATATTCTACTAGATACCAAATGGGTTCTATAGAAGGTATTTTGCGATTTCAACGGCTTATACTTCAAAACCTTGTACAACAAGGCTTGTAAAAGCAGTTTGCGTAAACCCCCCTTAAAAATACTATAATTCTTATCTTTCATAGAATTTTGCATTTTTCTAAAACGCTATTACCTTTGATAGATATAGGTTTTAGCAATTGCGTAAGGCAAAAATACGAAATTATGTAACTCGTACATTTGATCTAAACGTCAAACAGGGACTCCTCCTTGATTGGAGGTGATTTGATAACCACTACATTGGTAAACCCATAGTCTTATTGCTGGGAGTGCCCCTTGTTTCCGCACTTGATTCATTGCGCAGCATCAGACCGAGTAGTTATCAGGGACAGAAAGTAAACTTATTATTTAAGTAAACTACCCCTCATTTTCGCAAAACAGAGGTCGATAAAAACTTGATTTACGGCACGATTTGATTTATTCTAGCTCAAAATTTTGTGTTTCGGGGAATTTTACCCTCAGTAATATTCTGTTGGATACTCAAAGCTAACTGTAGTGCTTTATCAGTAAATGTTCCCTGTTTAGGCTGTTTGCCCTCTCTTACGACAATACCTACCTTGGCGGAATTAGCCTTAATATTATCAATTAATCGACCATAGCTCCACTGATGGACTTGTACACGGTAATCTTTGGCATATTTTTTTTGCCCTTCTTTATACTCAGGTATTCGCTCCTCAGCCCTAGCTTGTACTTCTGCTTCAGTAATTGATCGCATCTGGCTTAATAGAGGAATGATGATTGTTGAAACTTTATATTCTTGAGCTATTTTGAGAATAGATTTAGCAATGAGACGATCAACGTATTCCCCCAAATTAGATTCCCCTTTCTGTTGAAAACTAGCTCTTTTCCTTGCTTTATGGTTCTGGTGATTCAATTTTTGCTTTTCATTTCTTCTTCTTCTTAGTAGATGATAGTTATCTCCCAACAATTGTTTAATGTTACGGTATAAAATTGCTTTCCCTTCACCAACGTTAACAAGAGCAAGGGTAACAGATTCTTGTAACCCCATAGCGACTCCAAGAAAAAGATTCGGATTACCCTGATAAATAGGTTTACCGGGGCGAGGGAAAATATTATTAAGTCGGGCAAGAGTTGTTTCTTTGCGTTGGATAAATTTTTTTTGAGTATCCCTTAAATCATCTTTTTCTTTCATCCCGTCAATAATATTTAAAACTTCCTTTTGCTTTCTTTGAGCAACTACTTGTGTACCTTCAACAGTCCAATAGTCGGTGTCTAAAGTACAGTGTAAATAAAGTTTATGTTTATCCCATAACTCCCCTTTTCCGTCATCTTCTTTCCAAATAATCATCGCTGAACGCAGAGTGAATAAAGCACTAGAAAATTGATTTTTGTTCGCCTTTTTCAATTCTTGATCTTCGTAGAAGCGCTGAAAATAAGGAAGTTGACGAGAATCACAATAAATTTTAAAAGTATGGTCACTTAAACCATTAAATCGAACATGGAGGCGGTTTTGATCACTTAGACTCCATTTCAAATCTTCATTGGTTTCATAAATGACAGGATAAGGAATAGAAGGGGAATTTTTTTTCAGAGCGGAAAACCAACGATCGCACTGAGCTTGATTGAGGGGCATCGTAGTAGAAGCAAGAGAAGCAAGAATGAGAGTATCTAACCACTTTTGCTGATTTAAGTCTCTGCCAGTGGGAGCAGAAATTTCTATTTGTTTTTTTAGTTTATGAACCTGAATCTCTACTTTCCGTTTGAGTTTCTTGTATTTTTTTTCAGTTTCTACTTTATTGTCTGGGATACTAGCACCATTTTTGATTAGATAAACGATCGCCCCTTGAATCCGAGGATCGTTAGTTGCTTCATACTCCTTAAATAACTTATCAACAATACGCGTGTGAGAAAGAGTGCTATCAATCTCATCGAGAATCTTTTTGGCTTGATTTTGTAACTTTTCCCAAGAACCATCAAAACACTGGAGAATTTCGGTATCAGGTTTCAACATTTCTAACCAGCGAGTATGTCCTTGAAGTCTGAATTTATTTTTATCTTGTATCGTAAACCAAGACTCATAAACATAGTCAATCATCTTATGGACAGAAGCGTAAAAACGAGATGGTTGTCCTTGAAAACGTTTATCTTCCTTTAGTTCAGCAATTTGTTGAGCAAGAAAATTTTTGGGCAGTTTTCCCTTTTCTTTCCACACAGAAAAATCGGGATGTTCTGCTATTCTCATGAAGATTTCATTGATCAAAGGAGTATTTTTCTGACTCATCAACATCCAAAGAAATTGACGGGTATCAGCAGAAGCAACCAAACGACATTGAATAGTGATTAGACTCATAGCATCGACAATAATGTTTAATAAAACATATTTGTATAATAACAAATCATTTTATAATTGTTGCTATGAAACAGGAAGTATTTTTTAGTAGCAAAGATATATCAAAGATTACAGGGTGTTCGCTCCGACAATTACAGTATTGGAGGGATAAGGAAGTTGTTGTACCTTTTATTGGTGCTTCGGGTACGGGAAAAACAATCTACTATTCTTCTGTGGAGTTGGTGGAGGTATCAGTAATGGTATATCTCCTTTCTGTGGGGCTAAATCTGGAGATGGTGCAAAAAATCCTCAATGATTTGAGGGCAAAAGAGCCTGATTTTACTGATAGTGGTTGTAAAAAGCGTTTTATGGTAGTAGCTGGTGATGGTACTGTTGATTTATTGCCTTATGAACAGGAAGGGGCGATCGCTCTTTTGGAGGAAAATAAAGGAATCATTCCCCTTTGGATTGATCAAATTCATAAAATTTTAGAAATCAAAATTAATCACTGTTAATATTCTTAGATTAATTGTAGTTAATAAATTTCATTTTAAGCACACTTAAGAGAGTATTTTTGTTTTTCTTCTTCTATTATTAAGTTAATTATTTGTCCTGAAATATGCCACATCAGCACTGGTGGTACTGCATTTCCTATAGCCTTATATTGACGATTTTCTGAAACAACATTTAAGATAAAATCATTTGGAAATGACTGTATTCTAGCTGCTTCTCTGGGGGTAAAACGTCTATAAGAATCATCTTGTTTTAAAACTGGATCTGTGCTATTCAAACTTACTTTAGCTAAATGCGAACTTATAGTATTACACGGTTGATTTATATTTTGAACTCTTCCTTTATTCATGATTTTTTTTGCCTTCAGCATTCCCTCAATTGCTTTTTGACTAAAAAAATATTTATCTTCTATTTCATCTTCTAAAACTAACTTTAGGGGAATTTTTTCATTCGTTGTTGTCCGTTGAGGAAATTGAAATTTAAAACAATCTTCAAATTTTTTAAATCCGATAATAAAAACTCTTTCCCTCTTTTGCGGTACACCGTAATCGGAGGCATTCAATACTTGATAAGTTACGTGATAACCAACTTTTTGAAACTCTTGGATAATCAAAGGAAAAGCTCTTTTTTTATTAGCGGATAAAATTCCTTTAACATTTTCAGCTATAAAAAATCTAGGTTGTTTCTCTTTTAAAATTCTACAAATTTCAAAAAATAATTGACCTTTTTCATCTTTAATACCTAATCTAGGGGGATTTTGAGCAACCACAGAGAATGATTGACAAGGAAATCCTCCTACTAAAATATCGTGGTCGGGTAAATCTTTTTCATTAATATTTTTAATATCCGCAACAAGACAATTATGGCTAAAATTGGTGTTATAAATTTCAACGGCATAAGAATCATTGTCAACGGCATAAACAATTTCAGTTGGTAATTGATTATAAGTTTTGTTTAAATATTTAAAATTACCTAGTATCCCTAAATCCATTCCTCCACAACCACTAAAAAGCGATAATACTTTTAATCTCTCCATAATAATAATTCCTCCTTTCGAGAATATTGTTCCGTAAATTTTATATCCACACCATCTTTGGGTGTCATCTTTATTTTGTTTGATTTGTATAATCCAACAGGATCTTGAATTAAATGTAATTCTCGATTTATTTTAGAAATAGCAAGTCTATAAACAAAATATCGATCATTTAAAGATTCTGCCGTACTCCATTCATTTGGTGTTAGATGAAAGTTGAAAAAATTAATTTTTTTATTACTAATTGTTGTTTTAACTTCTATGTATCTTTTTGTTTCGTCAAGTTCTACCGATTGAATATCATAACCAACTGCAAATTGTGTCGGTATTTTTTGTATTAAATGAAGTAAATCTTCCCTATTTCCTAATTTAATCCTCATTTTTTCATGTCCTAAAACTAAACCTTCGCCAAAATCTCCAATTTCTTTTGTTTTTATTTCTTGTCCTTGTTCAAGTTTAGTGTGAAAATCACTGATAGATTCTAACACTAAATCTTGATAGCTAATAGGATCAATTCCTAAATATTTATATAAATCTGTTTTAAAAATTTCTTGATCTAATTTAGAATTTACAAACATAAACCAAGCATCATTTAATAATTTAATATCATTAATTATTAAGTTTTTCTTTTGATAAAGTGGAAGATAATCTTCAAAGATTGTTTCATTTTTAATAAAAGCAGTAATTACTTCTTGGTTATTATTATTGAGATAAAACTTATTGCCATGACAAATAAGTAAATCACCAACAACCATATAATCTAAAATATCACCTGCATATCTAATGACATCCCCCGTCCAATCATAAGTAAGATTCTGTTTTCTATTATGAATAATTAAATGTGCAGTATTCTTTGGTTTTCTTCTTTTGTTTCTACGGATTACTCTTAAATCATTAAAGATACAATGAGTAGCTTCTGCTTTATCAATATAAAACCTACCTTGAGTTATTTTTTCTCCTTCTTGCAAAACTTTAATTATATAGCTGACGGGTTTAAATAATATTCCTTTATTTATATAATCCAGTGCTTCATGGGGTTTAAGATAGCCCCCTGGATATTGAAAATAAAATAAAAAATACTTAAAAAATTCTACTAAATCTTGATTTAGACTAAGTTTTAAAGCTAAATTAGAAGGCTTACTTTTTTTCTTGATGGAGTCAGTTTCAATGAAGCCAAAAAAAGAAGAAATTTCTGTTCTCCAATTGTTAATAGTTTTCTCTGTTTTACTGGCATTACCCGGAAATAATTTGATAGCTTTATTCATCGCATTTTTAAATTGATCACTGGGCATTTCAGTTAAGTTACTTAAGCAATTAGCCATATAAATTAAGACATTTTCGTTATCGTTTTTAAAACGAGGTCTGATGTGATGAAGTCGATAAAAATTATCATGTGGTACTTGATACATCATTATTTATTTTCCTCCAAAAAATTATAAATAGATTCTGCTAATGCTTTTGCTAATAGAGGAGGTACAGCGTTACCAACTTGTCTATTCTGATCTGTTTTATTCCCTAAAAAACGAAAAGAATCGGGAAAAGATTGTAATCTAGCGTGTTCCCGAACGGTGGGAACTCGATCGTATTTATAATGAAAATAATGACGATGTCCAGTATCTATAGTATTACATGGTTTTTGACTGTGATACCTTGTCCATGCAATATTAAAATTACGACTTCTCTGTAGATTTAATGGTAAGTCTTTATAGTTACCTCCTTCAGGAACAAGTTGTATTGTTTTAATTACTTTTTCTGTATGTCTTGTGCCAATGTGATTATAGACCATATCACAATTATCTCTCATTTGTTTTTGATATTCTGATTGTGGTTGTTTAGCATATTCCATCTCTTCATAACCTATATCTCCCACTAAAGGAGGTAAATCAGATAAAGCCATTTCACAAGTAATATAATTTGTTTTCTCTAATTGAGGAGAAGGATAAGTGAATTGTTTGTTATATATATTGCCCACAAAAAAAACTCTTTTTCGTATTTGAGGAACGCCATAATCTGAAGCTAGTAAAATTTTATCTTGGACATGATAGCCCAAAATGTTCATTTTTTCTTTGAATAATTCTTTAGCTTTACCTTTGTATAAATTAGTAAAACCAGTAACGTTTTCAAGCACAAACATTTTCGGTCTTAAATACTTTACAAATCGAATAAACTCTAAAAACAAATTATTTCTATCATCTGTAAATTCTCTTTTTCCCGCGATGGAAAAACCTTGACATGGTGGACCACCGATCACTAAATCTATCGAGCCATATTTTTCAATTATTGATTTCGGATTAATATTTCTTATATCTTCATGCACAATACTAATATTAGGCTTATTAAAATGAAGTGTTTCTAATGCTTTTTTATCACTATCAATTGCCAATTTTATTTCAAATTTATTAGTTAATTCAAAACCATAGCTAAGACCTCCACAGCCAGAAAATAAATCTACAACAATGTATTTTTTGTATTTCATTTGTTTAAAACTATCTATTTCCTTACATCTTGAGTGATTAGAACAACGTCATTTATTATACGCTGATTTTTTGCTAGTATTAATCGTGCTTCATTTCAGCAAAAGGAGTAAAACATCTATGACACCAACCATCAATCCATAGACTAGGAATCTTAAATCTAGCACCACAATGGGGGCATTCCGATAATAGTTTTAGTTGATGCCGATCGCAACTATAAACCTCCTTATACTGCCATTTCATGCGATGATAAGGCTTTTCACCATAACAAGCCGAACAAAGACGGATGGGAGTCATTTTCATCGGTGCAGAAGGACACATCATTTGTAAGGTTGCTACATCCACTTGTATGACCGCACTTAACTTTTCCAACTGTTCAATGGAAGGAGGGGGATTAAAACGGAACTTTTCCCAACGGGCGATCGCACTATATAAACCAGTTATTTCACCCAACCCAGAAACAGTAAGCACATTCTCCCTTCTAAACCTTCCCAGGAAATGACTAATACTTTCATCCTCATAAGGTGTTACGGTAAACCACCAAGGCTCAATTTCCATCATTTATACTCCTGTACAACTTCCTTTAAAGTGTCATAATCAATCTTGTTAAGTCCCTTCTTCAGAGAACGAATCGCAGCATCACGCAAAACCATATCCATAATGCCGATGTAACCCTGAGTCGCCTCTCCAATCAATTTCAACATCCTTTTATTCGTTAAATTAGAAGCCACAGGTAGCTTCAACACCTGTTTCTCCCAAATGTTGACAGTACGACTAAATTCTTCTCCCCCTAACTTACCAAACCGATAACAAGCCCGAAAACGATTATAAACTTGCTCATCCTTTTTTACTACCGCATCCAAACGATCTGTACCCACAAGAACAATCGCAATATTGAGATGATCAAAAATATCCCGAATTTCGGCAAAAGTCTTTGGTTTACAGCGATCTGCCTCATCAAAAATGATCATCTCTACACCACATCCTTGCAATACTGTCATCGCCCTTTTTCTGATTTCAGCTACCGTACCCTTAGTCATCTGATACTTGAGGTGTTCAATAATTCCTTGAAATAAATCTTTTGCTCCACATTCTTGGGGTACTTGTAAATAAATTACTGGAACTTGAGGAGGTTTACCCTTCTCTTGAATTGGCTTATGTCTCAAACGATAAGAATTACACGCAATAGTTTTCCCCGTACGAGATTCCCCCACCACTCGACAAGACTGTTTCGATTGACGCTTACTTTCCAACCATTCATGAAGTATCGCAACTTGCTCTAAACTTACCACCGTTTTACCCTCTAATCTTTTGATCTCCTCCTGTAGATTTGCTTCAGGGACATCAATCTTACCCAATTGTTCTGCTACATTTTCCGCTTTCATGGCTAACCCCTAAAAATCGAAATCTTCTTGTAGTTCTTCATAGTCAACAACCTCCACCCAATGATCATCAGAAAAACCAGAAGGCTCATCTTCTAGTTCCGTTGTTTTCAAGACAGGGGAAGGTATGGAAGGCTTGACTCGTTCTTGTTCCTCTTTCTGTCGTTGTTTTTTCGTTTTCTTCACTGTAAAGTTCGAGCGTTCCTCTACCTCCATCAAAATGCTACGATTACTCAAACTTCTTCCAGCATTTCTTACTCTTTTAGCACTAGCTTTCGCATCGATCAAGGATAAAGACTCACACTCTAAATCCACCGCATAGGCACGAGTCAGGAAAACCTCTTTATTATTCTCACGACGATATACTAAAATGCTTGTAATATCCCTAGGGTCATAGCGAATGATGATAGTTTCTCCTTCATAACCTGCGAGATATTCTCCCTTATAAATCAGATTTTCAAATTGGAGATGACCACCCTTTTGCACTCTTCTCCGTGACTGTTTCATTAAGCAAATATCTAACTCTCGTTCAGAAAGAATATGTGGCACAGAAAGTAATCCAGCTTCCCAACGCACAAAACGAGTTTGTTCTCCCATACGAGCATCAAGACGTTGATTGTAGTTATCCACAATGTAGCGGACAATTAGTTTCTCCAAATCTTTCAACGTTAAACAGGCTTCCTTTTCCGCATCCTCTGGACGTTCTTGAACATTACCACCTGTATATCCTGGTAAAGTAGAAAATACCTCCGTGTTCAAGGTTTTAAAAGGACGTTCTACCACACCACCCTCACTAGGGCGACTGCGTAAATGACAAGTAAAACCTAACTGTAAGCTGATTTGTTGAAGATGATTAGAACGAAAATCTTTACCGCCGTCAGTGTAAAAATACTCAGGTTTACCATAAGTTCCCCAATCCTCGTGTAGTCCATAGTCAGAACTATAACTTTTGGGTAAAATAGCGTGACGTAGAGCCAAAGCAACCACTTGGGAACTAGGGGCATCAAAACCAAGATGTATACCCATAATACAGCGAGAATAAGTATCTATTACTGTGGTTAGCCAAGGTCTGCCTAATAATTCACCAAATTTATCTACGAGAAGAATATCAGCTCGAGTATGGTCACATTGCCACACATGATTACTATACTCCACATTAATATCTGTCCCTGCTCTGGTGGATACAGCTAACCTTGTACCTCTCCACCCCGGACTTCTAACCCTTTTCTTATTTTCTTTTTCAGCAATAATTGGATTGAGGATACGATACACCGTCATGTGAGAGGGAGGGTTGATACCCCAATTCTCGGCTTGAGCGAATGCCCGTAAATAAACTTGCTTGGGAGTAATTCTTCGACTACCTTTATTGCCTTCCCGATAAGTCTTAACAATAAAATCCTGCAATCGTCTATCAATTCTATAAGATCCCTTATCTGCTCGATTATTTTGGGCGATGCCATGCAAACCATCTTTTTCCCATTGTTTGACATATCTTTGGATAGTGCGAACTGACTTATTCAATTGGATTGATGCTCGTTTTAACTTTTCCCCATAAGTTTTGCGGTCACGAAGTGGCAGGCTTCGCCTGATCGCACGGCTCCAGTAAGTCTTCAATGACATCAGCTATTTTCTGTTCTTCGGGAGAGAGTTGAGTTATTAATTCTGGTGCATCGGAAAATTGGTCATCCATCCCCATAACTCCTACATAAATGTTTTATTAATACATAGTAGATTAATACTTATTGTACGACATACAATTTGTTAATGACCACTTTTCAAACAAAAAATCGCCTAATTGAAAGGCGACATATAATTTGTTATATTTCAGGAAAACGACACTTAATTTGTTAACTTAATCTGAAAGACTGTTAAACCTGATTTAGGAAGAATATAACTGACAATACTTGATATGCAAGGATTTGAAGGGTCTTAGTTGTAGATGACACTAATCTGTTATCACGTCATTTAATCTGTTACTGTACACATTTGGATAGGTTTTAATAATTTGCTCGAGTATAGTAATAATTGT
The DNA here is from genome assembly GCA_002813895.1 of Cyanobacterium sp. HL-69. NCBI lineage: Bacteria > Bacillati > Cyanobacteriota > Cyanophyceae > Chroococcales > Geminocystaceae > Cyanobacterium > Cyanobacterium sp. HL-69. Next base: position 1,531,343 of record CP024912.1, read on the forward strand.
ATGAATTATTTTTTGAGCGGATAAATTTATCCTTTTAAGATTCATTATCTCGGAAAGTGACAAAAGAGGGATAACAAACAATTTTGGAGCCTGATTATCAAAATCTCTGCTACTTAGTCTGCCCGTGAATATAGTTTTTAATGGAAATATGATGGTAAAAATCCTCATGACAGTTCAATGTTTTATGATGAGCTTTCGTTATTTTCTAATCGGTAAAGTTAATTGCTCAAACTTGATTCGGTAAACCACATCTTGAAAGGAATAGACAGGGTGTGACATGATAAAAACTAGCCACAATCAACAGGCTGTTATAGTTATTCGATAAAAATAATAAAAAAACATCATCTATGAGCAACGTATTAGAAAAGGGTAATATTTCCATCCATACCGAGAATATATTTCCCATTATCAAAAAATCCCTTTACACTGACCATGAAATTTTCTTAAGGGAATTAATTTCTAACTCCGTGGATGCTATTTCCAAAGCAAAGATGGCATCTTTGGCGGGGGAATTTAGTACAGACTTACCTGAGCCTGAGATCATCCTATCCATTGATAAAGAGAAAAAAACCCTCTCCATTAGTGACAATGGTATTGGGATGACGGTGGAAGAAGTTAAAAAATATATTAACCAAGTAGCCTTTTCCAGTGCCGAAGATTTCATTACCAAATATGGCAAGGATGCTAATGAATTAATCGGACATTTTGGCTTAGGTTTTTATTCCGCCTTCATGATAGCCAAGCAGGTAGAAATCGATACTTTATCATACCGTGAGGGTTCAACCCCCGTCCATTGGAGTTGTGATGGTTCGCCCGAGTTTGAATTAACGGAGTCTTCCCGCACCACTCCAGGCACCACTATTACCCTAACGGTTTTAGATGAGGAAACGGAATATTTAGAAGAGGCAAGAATTAAAAACCTTGTTAAAAAGTATTCTGATTTTGTTCCCGTGGCTATTAAGATGGATGGGGAAACAGTTAACCGTCAAAAAGCCCTTTGGAAGGAATCTCCCCAAAATCTTACTGATGAAGATTATTTAGAATTTTATCGTTATCTTTATCCTTTCCAAGAAGATCCTTTATTATGGGTACATCTAAATACTGATTATCCTTTCTTGCTCAATGGTATTTTATACTTCCCTAAATTAAGACCTGATGTTGATGTTACCAAAGGGCAAATTAAGTTATTCTGTAATCAAGTATTTGTAAGTGATCATTGTGAAGAGGTTATCCCCGAATTTCTTATGCCTTTGAGGGGGGTAATTGATAGCCCTGATATTCCCCTTAATGTGTCTCGTAGTGCTTTGACTAACCATCGTACCGTGAGAAGAATTGCTGATTTTATTACCAAGAAAGTGGGCGATCGCCTCAAGTCCTTATATACTGATAACAAGTCAGAATATATCCGTTGTTGGGAAGACGTTGGCACTTTCGTAAAATATGGTGCATTGAGAGACGAAAAATTCAAAAAACAAGTAGAAGACTTAATCATCTATCGCACCACCTACCAAGCCGATAAAAACGCCGAAAAACCCAAAGTAGAAATCGACTCAGGGGATGACGCATGGGCGCAAGTAGAAGAAGAAAACAATCAACCCTTTGTCACCCTCAAAGAATATCTTGAGAGAAACAAAGAGAAACACGAAAACAGCGTCTTTTATTGCACCAACCCTCAAACCCAAAGCACCTATGTTGACTTGTACAAAAACCAAGGCATTGAAGTGCTATTCATGGATTCTTTCATCGATACCAACTACTTCATTCCCTTCCTCGAAAGAGAATACAACGAAGTAAAATTTTCTCGAGTTGACTCCGAGTTAGACTCTAGCCTAGTGGAAGAAGATAAAGCCAGTGACATTGTTAACCCCAACACTAACAAAACTCGCTCCGAAGAAATCAAAGAGATATTTGAAACCGCTATCAATAAACCCAAAGTAAATATCAAAACCCAATCCCTCAAAGCCGAAGCCCAAGAAGAAACTCCCCCCGCCATGGTATTGTTACCCGAAGCCATGCGCCGCTTCCAAGAAATGACAGCCATGATGCAACAAAGGGAAATGAAATTCCCCGATGAGCATATGTTGGTGATTAATACCTCCCATCCCCTCATCGAAAATATCTATCAACTCAATAAAGGGGCGATTATTCAAGGTAGCGGAGAATCCAACACCCAAGAAATGGTTAACATGATGTGTCAACACGTCTATGATTTAGCCTTAATGGCACAAAGGGCTTTTGATGCCGAAGGGATGACGGCTTTCGTTGAGCGCTCAAATAACGTCTTAACCAAACTAACCCAGCGTTAATTTTTGGTTATTTATGCAACATAAATATTAATCTTGTAGGGTGGGCAATGCCCACCTTTACTATTGTTTAGAGATATTAAAAATTTTAAAAAAGCATTTTATTCCTATAGATAAATAACTATATAAAATGAATCATAAAAAATCAGAATTTTAAAAAATTTAGGGATTATTCATCACCAAAAAAATTAGCAAGTAAGGTGCGCTGATTTTCATTCAACTTATCCATTACCTTTAACTGATAACTAGTAACCTTTGGTTTAGCCAACTTCACCATCAAATTTTTTAACTCATCTTGATGAAATATTGTCACCTCCACTTCATCTCCCTCCTGATAATCGCTTAATCTATCCCCCAGAGTCTCTAAAGTAACTCTAAATCCATCCATAGCCAGTAACTCATCCCCCGCCTCAATGCCTACCATACCAGCAGGAGAATTGGCATCCACAAAACTAACCTTATCAATCACCCCCTCCTTTTGTACTAATATCCCTAAATAAGGGTGACTATCCTTCGCTGCTTTTCCTTCCAAAATTAACCCAAAAGGCTCTAAAAACTCATTAAAAGGTAGTTCATTAATATTATTTAAATATAAATCCCAAAACTGAGTTAAATCTTCACCTGCTATCTCCTCAATAACACCTTTTAACTCTTCCTCGGTATAACCAATTTCATCCACTCCAAAACGTTGCCACATTTCCCGCATCACATCATCAAAAGACTGTTGCCCCTTGCTATTTTTGCGAATAATTAAATCTAAGAATAAAGCAATAAACTGCCCTTTGAGATAATAAGAAATTTGATTATTATTGCTATAAGCATCACGGCGATATAACTTAATCCAAGCATCAAAACTAGACTCCCTTAAGGGTTGGATATGTCTGCCCGGGATAGATAAATATTGACTAATATCCTTGCTCAGTAAATCTAGTAAAGTTTTGCGGGAATAAACCTTGGCACGATAGGGAATCAACATATCATAATAGCTGGTGATACCCTCACAAAACCACAGAGAAGCAGTGTAATTTTCTTGACTATAATCAAAAATTTCTAACTCCTTGGGGCGAATCCTTTTGACATTCCACAGATGGAAAAATTCATGGGCAACCAACTGCATAAAGCGGTTATATTTATCTTCTTTACGAAAACCAAAACGAGGATAGTTCAAAACACAACAGTTTTTATGCTCTAAGCCTCCAAAACCACTTCCCGAAAGATGTAATAAAAAGAAATAATCTTCGTAGGGTAAATCCCCAAATAATTCTTCCTCTTTTTCAATAATTGCCTTAGTATCTTTGATTAATTTTTCTTTATCAAGATTACCTTTGCCCCAAGTTACCCATTGATGGGGTTTATCTGATACTACAAAGTTATCAATTTCTTGAGTACCGATTTCAAAGGGGCTATCAACTAAAGTATCAAAACAGTCTGCACAGAAGGTATTATGACTAATTTTTAGTAAAGAAGTTGTCACTTCCCAATCTTGATGGGGTGGTACGATGGAGATAGTATGAGGAATGTACTGATATTCTGGAATATAAAAGAATAAGGCAGCACCATTAAAATAGCCATGGGTACTATCTAAATGATTAGTCCTAACGGTTAACTCGTTAGCATATATTTTATAACTTATTTTTACTTCCTTGGTGTTTTTTGCTTCTATTTGCCAATGATTTTTTGATTGTTTTTGCCATGGAATCGGTTGATGTGTGGTTGCGTCCGTGGCTGAAAATTCTTGTAGATTTTTAGAATATTCCCTGACTAAATATGAACCTGGTGTCCATACGGGCATCATTATATCAAGTATTTCTTGTGTCCAATTGGTGATGGTTAAATTTACCTGAAATAGATGTAATTCAGGATTTTCCATGGACACTTGATAGTATATGTCTGGTTGTTGGGTATTCATTTTTATGTGATAAATAGCAGTTTCTTTATTTTAAAGCTATCATTTTGATTCGTAAAATGCCCCAATTTTATTGAGAAAGTATCGTCAACACAAACTAAATAAGGTGCGCTGAGTAAAACAAAAATTATATCTAAATTCAGCAATGCCATTATTCATTACCCAATTGACCGATAATATGATGAAGTTGTTTGATATTGGGAAGAAACATAATATTAAAGTCGTTATCGAGACTGACTAAATTTTTATGTTCTAACTTACTCATATTTTGTATACATTCTTCTAGGGATAATAATGCTAAATCGGCTAAATCTTGGAGATGAAAATTATAAATCTCAAACCCATTTTCCATGGGTTTACCATATTTATCGGCTAAGGAAATTAAAATTGTTACCAGCCTTACTTTGCTAGTTTGTTGATAAAAACGATAATATTCTTGAGCCTCTATTACTTTACTCACCATGGATTTTAGGAGGCGATTTTGGATTTGAGCATCTCGGAATAAAACTTGAATAAATCTTTGGGCGGAAATGGTAAACATTTCTACGTCAGAAATGCTGATAACTTGACTATTAAAATCACCGCTACTGAGAATCCCTATTTCTCCTACAAAACCCCCTTTTCCAATAATTTCGATGGTGATGGGTTGTCCGCCATAAAAACGTTGTACTTTTACCCAGCCCGAAGCGATTAGATAAAAACAACTACCCCAATCATTTTGGGAAATTATGGTTTCTCCTCTTTCACAGTTTTTGGCTTCTAGTAGTTTTATAACTGATTCTAGGGTTTCATCACTGAGGTTATGAAAAAGGGGAAAAAGCTCGGCAAATTCTTGCGTCTCCATGGAGTATTGATTAAAGAATAGTTTTTTCTTTAAGAGTTTAGGATTTCTGCATTTTACTTGATTTTTTACTTTTGGGTCAACTATTCTTGATTATCTGCGGGTGAAATCAGGTTTAGTGATGGGGTTACAAGGGTTAGAAAAAATGGTCATTGCTTGATAGGATAAAACGTGACTAAATTTTAACTTTTATTGAAATTCTATGACTAAAATTGAAGAAACCATCCCAGCCCATGGTGGTAAATTAATAAATAGGTTGGCAACTACGGCTGAAAGAGATGAGTTTATGGCTCAAGCTGATAAACTGCCCAGAGTGCAACTTGATGAGAGAGCGACTTCTGATTTGGTCATGATTGCGATCGGTGGTTTTAGCCCCCTCCAAGGGTTTATGGCACAGGATGACTACGAAAATGTAGTAGATAATATGCGCCTTAAAAATGGCTTACCTTGGTCTGTGCCTGTCACTTTATCTGTTACCCAAGAAGTAGCAGAGCCTTTAAAAGAAGGTGGTTGGGTACGTTTAGATGATTCTAATGGTAGATTTATTGGGGTTTTGGAACTTACTCAAAAATATCGTTATAACAAAACCCATGAAGCGGTTAAGGTTTATGGTACTGATGAGGATAAACACCCCGGGGTAAAGGTGGTTTATGAGCAAGGAGAGATTAATTTAGCTGGCCCTATTTGGTTGTTAGAAAGAGATGGTCATCCTCTTTTCCCTAAATATCAAATTGATCCTGCTGAGTCTCGTAAGTTGTTTGTAGAAAGAGGCTGGAAAACTGTGGTGGGTTTCCAAACCCGTAATCCTATCCACCGCGCCCATGAGTATATCCAAAAATGTGCATTAGAAACTGTTGATGGTTTATTCCTCCATCCTTTGGTGGGGGCAACCAAAAGCGATGATGTGCCTGCGGATGTGAGAATGCGCTGTTATGAAATTATGATGGATAGATATTTCCCTCAAAACAGGGTAATTCTTGCCATTAATCCTTCTGCGATGCGTTATGCGGGCCCTAGGGAAGCGATTTTTCATGCTTTAATTCGTAAGAACTATGGTTGTACTCATTTTATTGTGGGACGTGACCATGCGGGGGTTGGGGACTATTATGGTACTTATGATGCTCAGTTAATTTTTGATGAGTTTGAACCTGCGGAATTGGGTATCACTCCTATGAAGTTTGAACATGCTTTTTATTGTAAGCGCACTGAGCAAATGGCAACTTCTAAAACCAGTCCTTCTGCTCCTGAAGAAAGAGTACATCTTTCGGGTACTAAGGTAAGGGAAATGTTGAGACGTGGAGAGTTACCACCTCCTCAATTTTCTCGCCCTGAGGTGGCAGCGGAGTTGGCTAAGGCTATGCACCGTTAATTTTTGACTTTTTTTGTCGCCTTACCCTTCTCCTGTAGGAGAGGGGTTTTTTTGTTCGGATTCTTCTTCTTGTGGTTCGTCGGCATTTTGGTTGTTAGGAATGGCAACCACGATCGCATCTATGACCCGATTTACACTGATAATATCCAAACCTAAGTCACTGGGATAGGTTTGCCCTTTGGGTACGATCGCCCTTTTAAACCCCAATTTAGCCGCTTCTTTTAGTCTTAACTCCATCTGAGATACTAGGCGCACCTGCCCCCCCAAACCGATTTCACCGATTAAGACGGTGCGAGGATCCACGATACGATCTCGAAAACTGGCCACAATGGCGATCGCCATGCCCAAATCCGCCGCAGGTTCTTCTACTCCCAATCCCCCCGCCGAAGCTACGTAGGCATCTAATTTGGAGAGGGGAATTCCCACCCTTTTTTCCAATACTGCCAAAATTTGCTGTAAACGGTTGTAATCCACCCCCGTGGTAGAACGTCGAGGGGAAGTATAACTGGTGGGGCTCACCAAGGCTTGTAACTCCACCACAATAGAGCGTGTACCCTCCGAGGAGACGATGGTAGCAGTACCTGGTGCTAGTTCATCCCGACTACTCATAAACAACTCCGAAGGGTTTAAAACCTCCACCAAACCATGATCCACCATTTCAAAGATACCGATTTCGTGGGTAGCCCCAAACCTATTTTTTACCGATCTTAACAGACGATGGGATGCGTAGCGATCGCCCTCAAAATATAGTACCGTATCCACCAAATGTTCTAATACTCGGGGCCCTGCGATCGCCCCTTCCTTCGTCACATGACCCACAATAAACAAAGTAATACTCTCCCTTTTTGCCACCTGCATCAAAGCCGAAGTACACTCCCTCACCTGAGAAACCGAACCAGGGGCAGAATTAAGACTCGAATAATGGAGGGTTTGAATACTGTCAATAATCGCCACTTGAGGCTTCAGAGATTCCAACTCCTTCAAAATCTCCTCCAAATCAGTCTCCGGCATCACATAAAGATTGGGAGACGAAGCCAAACTTACCGCCCCCTTTTCTTCCGAATGTTTCTTTTTGGGCTTTTTACCATTCCCATTGTGATTATTCTGTTCCTCCATTTCCAAAGCCTCTTGTGCGCCTACATGAAGACGAGTTGCCCTCAATTTAATCTGTTGCCCCGACTCCTCCGCCGACACGTAGAGAATGCGAGGAAGACGCAAAGATAATTGATTGGCTGTTTGTAACAATAACGTAGATTTACCAATACCTGGATCACCCCCTATCAAAACCAACGAACCCGGTACAATGCCACCCCCCAAAACCCGATCTAATTCCTGATAACCCGATTCAATTCTCGGTTGCTCTTCCTCCGTAATATCAGAAAATTTTACCGAAGCCCGTGGTTTTGCCTCCGCATCACCAGTATGAAATTCACGGGTTTGAGACTGCCAACCAGCCCGACTAAAACTTGTCCCCCCATTATTCGTAGGATTAATAATTTGTTCCTCTAAAGTTCCGTATGTATCGCACTGAGGACATTTCCCAAACCACTGGATAGACTCAGTTCCGCAGGCACTACAGATATAAACAGTTTTGGTTTTAGGCATCAGTCTCCTAACCTATCATATACTTCTCGTTAACTCGATTATGCGCCCAAAAAAAAATTTTTGTTTAAAATAATTAAAAAAAGTTAACAACATTAATCAAATCAGAGGAACTTTAACTATTAGACTCCCCGATGATACCTACCAAAGATTAAAAGATTGGCAAAAATAGAGGTGTTCGTTTTGATAAATTAATGGAGGAATTTTTAAATCAAGAGATCGCCAAGCTTAATATATATTATCATTTTCAAGCTATGATCAAGTAAAGGTAATATTGAACGGGATTTCACTCTACTTGATAGATTGGATATTTTTTATTATGAATATTAACATTAAAGGGCGATCGCAATTAAGTAATGGTCAACGGTGCGATTCATTGGAGACTAATAAATTTGTGATAAATTTGTGAGAACCACAATAAGTAAAAAGACTAGGATATTTATAGTTATAGTTACTCTAAATGAAGATGAAACACTACTAGATTATAAAAGATTTATAGAATAGGGATTTTAGCTGGTGAAACTGTCTCAAAACTCACTTAAATAACTATAATCTAAATTAATTTTTAATTTTCCTAAATATCTGCGTTTTTGTTTAATATCATTTAAAGTTATTTGACTCGACTTTATCATCTCTTGATGAAACAAATCATTTTGCATGATTAACTCTTCACAGATACATATCGATTGTTGAATAACTTGAATGATAATATCTGATCTATCTTGAAAAATAGCGATAATTTTGTCACACACATTATTATAAATATCTTCTCCAGATTCACTAAATTTTTCCCAACCCTTTTCTAAAACTTTTTCTTTACAATCATCGTCAACAAACCAACCTAAAAGCTCTCCAGCTCCAGATCCAAATGCAACTCCTGTTCCAAATGCAATAGGAGTAAGAAGTCCTCCAGTAAATATTGATAATAAACTTGCCACAAATACACCACTTCCAAGACCAAACCACCCAGTATCACTTTCACTATCTTCTTTCGATACAAATAGCTTTAACGTAATGTCTTGTTTCACATTAGCGATAGATAAACTAAATTGATGAATAAGATTTGAGCCAATTTCTAAATCTAAAGACTCAAGATTATTTTTGATTGCATTTATATGATTATTTATATCTTCATCTAATAATTTGATATGGTCATCTAAATATTCAGAAATTATTTTAGACTCAAAATTATCATGAAAATCTACTCCCAAATCTTTAGTAAATTGTTGGGCATAGTCACGCATTTTGCCTTGTTTACTTTTTTCGCTAGAAGTCCATTTCTCGCTATTTTTAACTAAACGATTTGCTAAATTTTCGACCCACTTATCCCAATATTCTAAAACATTTTCAATGGTATCTTCTAATATTAGATTAACCAAAAGACCCATTTTGACTTCTCTACCAGTTGCTTCTCCAATACAATCAAATATTTTTTGTTTATTTTTCTGAGAAATTTTTATTTTCTTAGTAATTAATTTTTCAAATTGTTTTAGTTCTGAATTGTAAAGATTTACTAACCTATTAAGTTCTCGTTTAGTTTGATTGATCTTAATATCACCAAGCTCATGAGTTAAAAATTGCTCCACCGATTGAGTAAAAAATTGAAATGATTTAACGTAATCATCTTTCTTGTTTTCTAAAATTCCATCAAGGGCAGATTGGGCTGAAATATAATGAATACGATTATTACCCGTTATGATTCCGTCTTGCCCCAATAACACTTTTTCAACTCTTTGCTCGACACTCAGACGATCTTTTTCTTTGCGTATTAAGTCAAAAAAATTAATTACAACAAAAATATTATTTGCAGGTTGGGTTTTATTACCGTTATTAACTTGTAATCTGATTTCTTCCAATAATTTTCTCTCTCCTTCTGTCAAAAGAGGATTAGCACTGGTTAAAAAAATTATGGCATCAGTATCATTAATCAATTGCTTAGTAATGCCACTTCTGTTAGGGTGTTCATTTAATCCAGGCGAATCAACAATCTCGACACCATTTTTACATAAAGTTAATTCAGGATGCTCTAAAATAATTTCCTTGATGTTGGAATGAGCTAATTCTTCTGATAATGTTTTTAAATCATCATGATCCAAATCTTCGGAGATACTTACTTTTTGGGAGTATTTTTCAAAGGGTATTTCTTCTTGATGTCCATTTTTATAGCGACAAATTACTCTTTTTTTATTACCATATTTTAAAATAGTGATTTGACCAGTACAAGGAGTAATACTAACTGGTTGTACTTCTTCTGCTAGCCACGCATTGAGTAAAGTGGATTTTCCTTTGCTAAATTCTCCAATGATAGCAATTCTGAAACGCTGAGACTTAATTTCTTGTAATGTTTTTTTAACTTCATTTAATAACTTTTCTGAACTAATACCTTCATTAAATGTTTTATTTATTTGTTGCAATAACATCTTACAGATAGCTTCTAATTCTTGATGTTGTTTTTTCCAAGATTCAAAACCCGAGTAGTTATTAGTTGGCGAAGTAGTCATAAAATTTCTAGATCATTGGAGTTATTGATAACCAAATTTATTATAAACTGATCTTATAAAAGATATAAATAAAAAAGGAGTGTTAACCATGCACTTTCAGTTTCCTCCAGCAATTCAGGCAGGTATAAAAGCAGGTAAGTATTCACAAGTATTGTCTGCCAGTGGAATACCTTTAAGTATGGTTAGAGATTCTTCTACAGGTCAATTTGTAGGTCATGCAGTGGGATTATTGAATAACAACGGGGTGGCATTCAATCCCGTTGTCACACCATTAAATCTAGCTACAAGTGGATTACAAATGCACCAAATGCACAGGGGATTTCAAGCAGTGGAAGCCAGTTTAGGAGTTTTACAAGCAACTACCGCAGTCATTGGCGTCGGTGTTGTTGCTAGTGTCGCCCTTTCTGTTGTCAATTTATATCAAACAATCAAGATTAGAAAAGCGGTAGAAAGATTAGAATTAAGAGTGGAAAATGGTTTTATTGATTTAAAAAGAGTTTTTATCAATCAAGGCTCAGAAATTATTAATCATATCGATCAAGTTGCTCAAGATATGAAATTTGAACAACACCGTTTAATTTTAGTAAGGGCTTATGGTCAACTAATGGCAGCTATTAAACGTTTTAATTCTGCAATAAAATTAAAAAATATTCAAACAAGAAATACAGAAATTAATGCAGTAAGAGGAATATTATTTGAATCATTGGCTGACTATCAGAATCCTCAATTACTAGAAGAAAACTCTGCTTGTGGATTGTTAAGAAGATGCGAATGTTCTTGGTTAATAGAACAAATGATTATAGCTACCTATCAAATACAAAATGAATTGATTGTTGCCAGTGAGCGCTTATGTAATTTAGATCAACAAATCAAGAATGATTGTGTTCAAGTTTTAGAAAAATGCGACTCAGGAGATGAACTTGATTTTTTATTCCCTGAAATTACTAGATTACATGATCAAGATCTAATTGTGTTAGAGTCGTGGCGAAATAATCTTAATTATATGCAATCCCTTTCTAAAGCAGAATTACAATTATTACAAAGTTCTGAAGTTAGTCAATCTCAATTAATTGTTGATACGGATAATTTAGATAACGATATTATCGAAGAACCTGAGTTAAAAATTTATGAAACTTTACAGGAAAAATCTCATTTTAATTCTCTGGTTAGTCAACTAATCTTTATGATGAAACCTAAACTAAGAAAAGAGTATGAAGATTATATTAATGATGAAGCCAAAAAATATAATTATAAAGTTTTTATTCCCTCAAATTTAAAAGAAGTTTCTAACTTTACTTTAGCCAATCTTTTCTGGTATTTCCTTTCCCTTGATGATTCTGATAATGAAGAATCAGAAATGGTTGATAGTCAATTAGAATCAATTGAGGATGAGAATTCTGATGACAAATTAGAACAATCTAAAATTTTCTTGCAACTAAAAATGGTTATTGTTGAACAGTTGGATGTTGATTATAATGATGTCAATCTTCACTCCAATTTTTCTTGTGATCTTGATGCTGATAGCTTAGATGCTGTAGAATTAATCATGGCTTTGGAAGAAGCCTTTGAAATTAATATTCCTGATAAAGACGCTGAAAAAATACAAACTGTTAAACAAGCACTTCAGTATATAGAGCTTTATAAAAACAATTCATGATTTAGTTAAATTTTACAAAAATGCTCTAATCTAGTGTGAAGTTGACCAAACAAATCTTATGACTATTCGTAATTAGAAGCAAAGAAACATTCATAATATCTAATGGGGCAAGGCAACCCTTAACCCCAAAAATAATTAAGCCAAAGCAGGAACTTTTTCCGATTCTTGCGCTTTCACACCATCAAAACTTTGATTGCGGCAGAAAATTTCACAAGAATTATTAGGACTTTCAATGAGTTTAATCTTTTCTAACTCAACCCCTAACTTACTTACAGGCTCTTTTAAGAGAGTAGCAATATAAAAAGCAATATTTTCTGCGGTGGGAACAGTATCAGCAAAATGAGCTATATCTTTGTTAAGGAATGTGTGATCAAAAGGTTCTACCACATACTCATCAATGACATTTTGCAGCGCCCCTAAATCCACAATCATCCCTGTACGAGCGTCCATATTTCCAGTCACAGATACTTCTAAATGATAATTATGTCCATGACCATTAGGACGAGCGCACTTACCATATATTTCTAAATTTTCTTCATAGCTTAATTTATTAGAGGCTAGACGATGAGCGGCGCTGAAATGAGTTTGAATACTTAAAGTTGCTTCCATATCTTTTCCTTGATAGTTTACCCAAAGTTGAGGATGTTCGTATAACAAAATGTCCGTTAACGGTAAATGAGGATTTAACCGTTGCCAAATTACCCTTGCAATGTTTTCGGTGGTAGGTAAAGTTTCTTGGAATTCCTCCCATATATCATTAAGATAACCATAGTCTAACTGACTGGTCACTTCATTTTTAATAACCTTTTTTACATTGGAGAGATTTTGCACCATGCCATATTGATCCAATTCTCCAATCAAAGACACAAATAATACATAATTATGTCCATGACCAGGAAAACGGCTATTAAGACCAAAACGCTCTTGGTTTTCTTGCTCCGATAACTCAGGCAACCAATAACGATGACTGGCGCTGAATTTTGCTCGACGATTGACAATACATTTCATTGCAATAGTTATGATTTCGGCTTGCTGATTCTTTCTCTACTTTACCATTTTTTCCTTTACCTAACTTAACAATTCTTTAATTTTTCTAGCTTCATTAACAAGGGGCTTAAGCCCCTTGCCCCAGAAAAGCCCCTTGCCTCAGAAAATCAAAGTCAATCCTATTTCAACAACAAATAAAATAAATCTCCATCCCAATCCACTAAACCTGCTTGGGCTTTGGGAATATCTCCTGTACCAAAGAAAATATCTACCCTCCCAGCGCCCCTAATGGCACTTCCTGTATCTTGATCTAGGACATAACGACTGGTTACAGGGGTAGTCATCTGCCCATCTCGGTTAACTTGAGGAATGCGAGTATGAATCAATGCCAACGCTCCGGGGGGCATAATAGATTTATCCGTGGCGATGGATCTTTCATCGGTAACAGGTACATTTAAACTACCCATGGGGGGTTGTCCTCCTGTTTCATTAAAGAAAATAAAGCGGTTATTGCGGGGTAAATATACACTCAATTCATCGGGGTTACTTTCTAAATACTGCATCAATCGAGGTAAACTCATCTCCTCGGCAGGTACTTTGCCATCATTAATTAATTCCCTGCCCAAACTTACATAGGGATAGTCTGTGGCACCATTAAAGCCGATAGTCATGGTTTGACCGTTGGTTAGTTGTAATTCTGCTGAACCCTGTACCTGTACTAAATAGGCCTCGAGGCGATCGCCCAGCCACACCAATTCATTGCCTTTGATAACACTATCAGTACCCCGTCCATCCACTCCTTCTAGTTGCGCCCTAGTGGGGTGGGGTTTATTCCACGAATCAAAATTACTCGGTTTACGATAAAGAGGATAACGAAACTCATCAGTCCTTTGACGACTAGCACGATATATGGGTTGAAAATAGCCCGTAAAGTGTACCGTACCATCTCCATCATGACCCACAGAACGATAAAAACGAAATTCTCTCTCAATAGCTTGTTGTAACTGTGCCGAAGAATGAGACGTCGCTACCAACTCTCGGAAACGTCGTAAAGACGCAATCACTCTCTCACGGGTAAAACCAGGCACATTATAATTTTCGTAGGCTTTTCTGGAGCTTTCGGTGTTAAGGTATCGTAAACTATGGTCAACGGCACGAATTAATGATTGTCTATCTCGGCTCAAAATTTGTTGATCTAATACCTCCATGGGTAAACTATCAACGGGTTTTAATGGTACATTTTGAGCAAACAAAGAAGGGACAAAAAATAGTCCTAAACCAATATTTATTAAACTAACTTTTGACAAATTAGATATAGTTTTGTTTAAATTAAGACTATAACTTATTTTATTTTGATTTTTTGTTTTTTTATTTTTATTTTTTAAAAACATCTTTTTAATACTTAAAATTATGACTAAAATAGCTGTATTTGGTATGGGTTTAATGGGATTACCCATGACCCAAAAACTAGCAGAGGCGAATATTTCCGTCATGGGTTTCAATCGCTCTGCTCAAAAATTAGAACCCTTAAAGGCACAAAATGTTCCTGTCACCACTGATGTAAAAGAAGCTCTGGATTTCGCTGACTGTTTAATTTTGATGTTGTCGGATTTCCCTGCCATTCAAGAGGTTATTTTATCCTGTGATAGTTCCTTTGCCCAAAAAACTGTCATTCAAATGGGTACTATCGCCCCCGATGAAAGTCGGCAATTATGCTCAGAAATTAAGGCGAGGGGAGGAGATTATTTAGAAGCCCCTGTGTTGGGTAGTATTCCTCAAGTCAAGCAGGGAGAATTATTGTTGATGGTAGGAGCGACACCACAGCAATTTGAGCAATGGCAACCTTTATTTAAAAATTATAGTCCTGAGCCTAGTTTAATCGGGGAAGTGGGACAGGCGGCAGCTTTAAAATTGGCGTTGAATCAAATGATTGCAGGATTAACCAGCACTTTTGCCCTCAGCTTGAGCTTTTTAGAGCAACAGGGAGTATCTGTGGATATTTTCATGGATATTTTGCGAGATAGTGCTTTGTATGCCCCTACTTTTGATAAAAAGTTAACGAGAATGTGCGATCGCACTTACGAAAATCCCAATTTTCCCACCAAACATTTACTTAAGGACATCAATTTATTTTTGGATGCCACCCAAGGAAAAAACACTAATAATGTAACTCTCCAAGCTATTCAAACAGTAGTACAAAGGGCGATCGCCAAGGGCTATCAAGATGGGGATTATTCTGCCTTAATTGAAGGAATAAAAGACTAATTAGAATTTAGAAAGAAACTAAAAAAGTGTTATCCATTCAGAGTCATCCGTTAAAATCAAAACATATTCAAATAACTCACCAGAGGCAAAAAACAATATGACAACCAACAGTGGAAAATGTCCCGTAATGCACGGTGCTGTAACCACAAACAGTATGTCGAAGATGGAATGGTGGCCCAAGGCACTAAACCTCGATATTTTGAGTCAGCACGATCGCAAAACCAACCCCATGGGAGCGGATTTTAACTATCAGGAAGAACTAAAAAAACTGGACGTAACAGCCCTAAAAGAAGATCTTCACGCATTAATGAAAGATAGTCAAGATTGGTGGCCCTCAGACTGGGGACACTACGGTGGTTTAATGATCCGTCTGAGTTGGCACGCAGCAGGGACTTATCGCATTGCTGATGGTCGAGGTGGTGCTAGTACAGGCAATCAACGTTTTGCTCCCCTCAACTCTTGGCCCGACAACGTTAATTTAGACAAAGCCCGTCGTCTGCTCTGGCCCATCAAGAAAAAATATGGAAATCATCTCAGTTGGGCCGATTTAATTACCTACGCAGGTACCATCGCCTATGAATCCATGGGTTTAAAAACTTTTGGCTTCGCCTTTGGACGGGAAGATATTTGGCATCCAGAAAAAGATATTTACTGGGGTTCGGAAAAAGAATGGCTTGCAACCAGTGATAATCCCCAAAGTCGTTATTCTGGAGAACGTAACCTGGAAAATCCTTTGGCCGCTGTAATGATGGGTTTAATATATGTTAATCCTGAAGGGGTGGACGGAAATCCAGATCCCCTCAAAACTGCTCATGATGTACGGGTTACGTTTTTGCGTATGGCGATGAATGACGAGGAAACCGTTGCCCTTACCGCAGGGGGACACACAGTGGGGAAATGTCATGGGAATGGTACGGAAGAGTTGCTTGGGGCAAAACCAGAAGGAGCGGAACTAGAAGATCAGGGTTTGGGGTGGATGAACAAAACCCAGCGTGGCATTGGTCGTGATACCATGAGTAGTGGCATTGAAGGGGCATGGACAACCCATCCTACCCAGTGGGACAATGGCTATTTTCAGATGTTGCTTAATTATGATTGGGAACTGAAGAAAAGCCCTGCTGGTGCATGGCAGTGGGAACCCATTAATATCAAAGAAGAAGACAAGCCCGTAGATGTGGAAGATCCTTCAATCCGTCTTAACCCCATCATGACCGATGCTGATATGGCGATGAAGATGGATCCTAAGTATCGGAAAATCTCCGAGCGATTTTATAATGATCCCGAATATTTTGCTGATGTTTTTGCTCGGGCATGGTTCAAACTTACTCACCGAGATATGGGGCCTAAAACTCGTTATATCGGGCCAGATGTACCCCCAGAAGACCTAATCTGGCAAGATCCTATTCCTGCAGGGAACAGGGATTATGATGTTCAATCTGTGAAAGAAAAAATTACCCATAGTGGTTTAAGCATCAGTGAAATGGTATCCACCGCTTGGGACAGTGCCAGAACATTCCGAGGCTCGGACAAACGTGGGGGGGCAAACGGTGCGCGTATTCGTTTAACTCCTCAGAAAGACTGGGAGGGTAATGAGCCTGAGCGTTTAGCCAAGGTCTTGAATATACTTGAGGGGATCGCAGCGGATACAGGGGCTAGTGTGGCTGATGTCATCGTCCTTGCTGGTAATGTTGGCGTTGAACAATGCATCAAAGCAGCAGGATTTGATATTACTATTCCTTTTTCCCCCGGTCGTGGTGATGCAACGGAGGAGATGACCGATGCTCAATCTTTTAAACCTTTAGAGCCTGTCCATGATGGCTTCCGTAACTGGCTCAAGAAAGATTACACTGTTAGTGCCGAAGAATTAATGCTCGATCGCACCCAATTAATGGGATTAACCGCCCCTGAGATGACTGTTTTAGTTGGCGGAATGCGTGTTTTGGGTACTAACTATGGTGGTACGAAGCACGGTGTATTTACCGAGCGTGAAGGGGTATTGACCAATGACTTTTTTGTGAATCTAACGGACATGAAGTATTTATGGAAACCTGCGGGTAAAAATCTTTATGAAATTTGCGATCGCAAAACAGGTCAGGTACAATGGACGGCGACACGGGTGGACATCGTCTTCGGCTCTAATTCGATTCTCCGTTCCTATGCCGAAGTTTATGCACAGGATGACAACAAAGAAAAGTTTGTGCAAGATTTTGTGGCAGCTTGGACTAAGGTGATGAATGCCGATCGCTTCGATTTGACTTAATCTAAGTGGTGTGTCAGAGTAAAATCTGCCATGTCCTCGGTGGGTTAATTACTGTCCGAACAATATTTATGGGCGATCGCTGACGGGCGATCGTCTGAGGTTAGGGGTTACTAGAATTCCTGCTCCCTTGAGAAAAAAAATTAATCTTTTCTTTACCTTCGGAAAAAGCAGAAAAAAAGGCTGAAATAGTCTATTTTGCGTTGTTTAGAGAAACCAAAAGAAACAAGAAAACTAGAGGAGATACTGATTTCCGTACCACATACTGTGTCAGTTAGCACAGACTGACCATATTCCTATGCTAAAATCAACAATAAACAAGGCATAAGGTGAATTAAGGTATATTATGTTTGAACGCTTCACAGAAAAGGCGATCAAGGTGATCATGTTGGCTCAAGAAGAAGCTCGTCGCTTGGGTCATAACTTCGTAGGTACTGAGCAAATTTTGCTTGGGCTAATCGGAGAAGGCACCGGTGTCGCCGCCAAAGTCCTCAAACCCATGGGCGTTAATCTCAAAGACGCTCGTATCGAGGTAGAAAAAATCATCGGCCGTGGCTCAGGATTTGTTGCTGTCGAAATTCCTTTCACTCCCAGAGCAAAAAGAGTGCTGGAATTATCCCTAGAGGAAGCTCGTCAATTAGGTCACAACTACATTGGCACCGAACATTTACTTTTAGGGTTAATTAGAGAAGGGGAAGGAGTCGCCGCTAGGGTTTTAGAAAATCTAGGGGTTGATTTAGGCAAGGTTAGAACTCAAGTCATCAGAATGTTAGGGGAAACCGAATCTGCTCCTGTGGGTGCTGGTGGGGGCAACCGTTCCAACAAAACTCCTACTCTCGATGAGTTTGGCTCTAATTTAACCAATCTCGCCGCCGAAGGAAAATTAGACCCTGTGGTGGGCAGACAAAAGGAAATTGAACGAGTAATTCAAATTCTTGGTCGTCGTACCAAAAATAACCCTGTTTTAATTGGTGAACCAGGGGTAGGTAAAACTGCGATCGCCGAGGGACTTGCCCAAAGAATTGGTAACAAAGACATCCCAGATTTATTAGAAGATAAAAGAGTTGTCACCCTCGATGTAGGTTTATTGGTAGCTGGTACCAAATATCGTGGGGAATTTGAAGAACGACTCAAAAAAATTATGGAAGAAATTCGTCAGGCGGGGAATGTCATCCTTGTGATTGATGAAGTTCATACCCTCATTGGTGCTGGGGCGGCCGAAGGGGCGATCGATGCGGCTAATATTTTAAAACCAGCCCTCGCCCGTGGTGAACTACAGTGTATCGGTGCTACCACCCTCGATGAATATCGTAAACACATCGAAAGAGATGCAGCCCTTGCCCGTCGTTTCCAGCCCGTCATGGTGGGTGAACCTACCGTAGATGAAACCATCGAAATTCTCTTTGGACTACGGGAGCGTTATGAACAACACCACAAACTAAAGATTAGTGATGAGGCCCTCGAAGCTGCCGCTCAATTATCGGATCGTTATATTAGCGATCGCTACTTACCCGATAAAGCCATTGACCTCGTTGACGAAGCAGGATCAAGAGTTCGTTTACTCAACTCTCAACTCCCCGCCGAAGCCAAGGAATTAGATCAAGAATTACGGGAAGTCCTCAAAGAAAAAGACGAAGCGGTAAGATCCCAAGACTTTGATAAAGCAGGGGAACTGCGCGATCGGGAAATGGAAATCAAAACCGAAATCCGTGGTTTAGCAGACCAGAAAAAGAAAAATCCCGATGTTAGTGATAGCCCCGTTGTCGGCGAAGAAGAAATCGCTCAAATCGTCGCCTCTTGGACTGGTGTACCCGTACAAAAACTCACCGAATCCGAGTCGGAAAAACTACTCCACATGGAAGATACTCTCCACCAGAGAATTATCGGTCAAGAAGACGCAGTAAAAGCGATCTCCCGCGCCATCCGTCGTGCCAGAGTAGGTTTGAAAAATCCTAACCGTCCCATCGCATCCTTTATTTTCTCTGGACCGACAGGGGTAGGAAAAACCGAACTTACCAAAGCCTTAGCAACCTATTTCTTCGGCTCAGAAGATTCCATGATTCGCCTAGATATGTCCGAGTATATGGAGCGTCACACCGTATCTAAATTAATCGGTTCACCTCCAGGTTATGTCGGTTATAGCGAAGGTGGACAACTCACCGAAGCCGTACGTCGTCGTCCCTACACCGTAGTATTATTTGACGAAATCGAAAAAGCACACCCCGATGTATTTAACCTCCTCTTACAAATATTAGAAGATGGACGTTTAACTGATGCTAAAGGGCGCACCGTTGACTTCAAAAATACCCTCTTGATCATGACTTCCAACATTGGTTCTAAAGTCATAGAAAAAGGTGGCGGTGGATTAGGGTTTGAACTCGAAGACGATCAAACTGAGTCTCAGTACAACCGTATTCGCTCCCTTGTTAACGAGGAGTTGAAAAACTACTTCCGTCCCGAATTCCTCAACCGTCTTGATGAAATCATCGTATTCCGTCAACTCAACAAAGAGGAAGTCAAAGAAATCTCCGAACTCTTACTCAAAGAAGTATTTGCTCGTCTTACCGAAAAAGAAATTACTTTAAACGTAACCGACAAATTTAAAGAGCGTTTAGTAGAAGAAGGATATAATCCCGCCTATGGTGCTCGTCCATTACGTCGTGCCATCATGCGTCTGTTAGAGGATGTATTGGCAGAAGAAATCCTCTCTAAACGTCTCAAGGAAGGAGATGCCGCCCTTGTGGATGTAAACGAAGAAGGTAAAGTTATTATTAAAGCTGAAGAAAATACAACTCCATTACTTGCCAAAGCCGGTAGTTAGGTTGAATCGTTTTTTCATCTTGTGTCGAAAAGTTTAATTTGTTTTTGGGTGAGTTTTTTAACTCACCTCTTTTTTTGGAAATTATTAATGTGGTGTAAATAAACTCTTTAACCATCCAAGAAATTTAATTCACAATGTCCACGAGTATGTATGGTTTTGTTGTTTTTTCACAGCCCGACTAGTACCCCCGTCGTAAAGATTAGAATCTGATACCTGCGTTTTCCCATCGTTGTAAGGCTTCCCCGAGGCGATCGCACTCAGCAATTAAACTCACCCTCACATAACCTTCACCCCCTTCCCCGAAGGCATTACCTGGAGTTACTACCACCCCAGTTTTTTGTAGTAAATCAAGAGCAAAATCAGTGGAATTGGAATTGCGAGGGGTAGGAATCCAGAGATACATGGTTGCCTGAGAGGGTTTTACATCCCAGCCCATTTTTTTTATACCTTCGAGGAAAAAATCACGGCGTTTTTGATACCTTTTTTGTACTTCATGGATATAGCTATCAGGTAATTCGAGGGCGGTTTGGGCGGCGGCTTGGATAACGCTAAAAATACCGTAATCGAGGTTAGTTTTCAGGGTGCGCAATCCTTGGATAATGTCACTATTACCGACCACAAATCCCACTCGCCAACCTGCCATATTATAGGTTTTGGAAAGGGTATGAAATTCTACTCCGATTTCTTTTGCCCCTTTAATTTCGAGTAAGCTGGTGGGCTCGTATCCTTCAAAAGCGAGTTCTGCATAGGCTAAGTCATGGACGAGCATCACTTGATAGTGTCTTGCCCATTCCACCGCTTGTTCATAAAATTCTCGGGGGGCTGTGGCTGTGGTGGGATTATTAGGATAGTTGAAGTAAATGATTTTTGTTTTTTGAGCTACTTCTTCAGGGATGCTATCAAAGTCGATTAACCAGTTATTTTCGGCACTGAGACGGGGTGCGTAAATGTTTGCCCCTGCGATCGCCGGGCCTCGATAATGGGCAGGGTAAGAGGGACTAGGAACGATGACAGTGTCCCCTGGGTTGACGTAGGCAAGGGCTAAATGGGATAAACCTTCTTTTGATCCCAAAAGGGGTAAGGCTTCGTTATCAGGGCTTAATTCTACGTCATAGCGTCTTTGATACCACTGGGCGATCGCATTTCTAAAGTTGGCAGTACCTTCAAAGGGAGGATAGCCATGGTATTGGGCAACGGAAAGGGCTTCTTTAGCGGCTTCGATAATTGGTTCGGGTGCAAAACCATCAGGATTACCCATCCCTAAGTCTATCAAGTCCAATCCTTGCTCTCTGGCCTTGGCTTTTAGTTCATCTAAACGGGCGAAAACATAGGGAGGTAAAGCACTTAAACGATCTGCACGGTGAAGCCAATTATTTTCCATAGGTGTTGGGCAATTGATAATTGATAATTGATAATTGATAATTGATAATTAATTCTTGTAGGTGGTTTTTTACAACACTTAATTTTAACGAAGCTCAGATTTTACAGTCTGGCACAGTAATATTGTGATAGCTTTTTTAGCTATGAAAGATTATATGATATGAAATATATACAGCACATCTACTATTTAAACCAACAATAATTAACTTTTCAATGAATAGTGTTAATAATTCTATTACAAAAGATACCTTTGCATTAACTACTCCCTTATATTATGTTAATGGTCTTCCCCATGTTGGTAGTGCCTATACTACCATGGCCGCCGATGCGATCGCCCGTTGGCAACGGTTATCAGGTCGTGAAGTGCTACTATTAACGGGTACAGACGAACATGGTCAAAAAATTCAGCGCACCGCCGAAGAAAATGGTGTCGAACCTCAAGCCCATTGCGATCGCATTTCAGCCACATTTAAAGAGCTATGGGAAAAATTAAACATTCAATATGACCATTTCAGCCGTACCACTGCCCTCAATCATGAGAAAATTGTACAGGAGTTTTTAGGGCGGGTATGGGAAAAAGGAGATATATATTTAGATCAACAACAAGGCTGGTATTGTGTCGCCTGTGAAGAATTCAAAGAAGAAAGGGAGTTATTAGAGGACGGTTTTTGCCCTATCCATACCAACCGCAAAGCCGAATGGCGTGATGAGCAAAATTATTTTTTCCGTCTGTCTGCCTACCAAGAAAAGTTAGAAAAGTTTTACCAAGATAACCCCGATTTTATTCAGCCCGAAAGCCGTCGCAATGAGGTTTTAAATTTTGTCAAAGGAGGGTTACAAGATTTTTCCATCTCACGGGTAAATCTTGATTGGGGTATTCCCATCCCCGAAAACCCTAAACATACCATCTATGTCTGGTTTGATGCCCTTTTAGGTTACATTACGCCCCTCGTGGAAGCAGGGGAAGAAGTCACCCTCGCCAATGCCCTCAAAAAATGGTATCCCTACAATTTGCACCTTATCGGCAAAGATATATTACGTTTCCATGCCATCTACTGGGTAGCCATGTTGATGTCAGCGGATTTACCTTTACCAAAACAGGTATTTGGGCATGGTTTTTTAACTAAAGATGGTCAAAAAATGGGTAAAAGTTTGGGTAATACATTAGATCCTCTGGAACTTTTGGATAAGTATGATTCCGATGCCGTGCGTTATTATTTCCTCCGTGCCATCGAGTTTGGTAAGGATGGAGATTTTAATGAAACCCGTTTTGTCAATACCCTTAATGCTGATTTGGCTAACGATTTGGGTAATTTGCTTAACCGCAGTTTGGGAATGTTGAAAAAATACTGTAAGGGTAGTTTAGATGATGGTTTGACTGTCTCTTATGACAACCCCATCAAAAAAATTGGCGAAACCCTGTGCGATCGCACTTCCACCGCTTATAATAAATATCAGTTTCATCAAGCCTGTGAAGAAATAATGGAATTAGTAAGGGCTTGTAATAAATATATTGACGAAAGCGCCCCTTGGACATTATACAAGCAAGGAGAAAGCCAAAAAGTCCAAGAAATCCTATACTCTGTCCTCGAATCTGTCAGACTATCAGGATTACTTCTCTCTCCCATTATCCCTAATATCAGTAGTAAAATATATCAACAATTAGGTTTTAATTATGACTTTAATAACAAAAACTTAAGTATAAATACAGAAGCCTTGACAGATCATTTTGCATGGGGAATATTAAGTTTAAATAAAGATTTAAACAGAGCCGTTCCCATTTTTGCTAAACTCGAATTAGGAGAGGGCAACTGATTCTCAAGATAAATGCTATTCTCTGATTTTGGAGAATAGATATACACTTTAATAATCAGGTTAAAGTATTGATAATAATTGTGAAAATATAATATAATACAAAGCCATAAAATCTTTTATATAAAAAAACTTTAACATTCACAAATCAATAGTAAAAAACCACATATAGACTATATTTAAATATCTTTTTTATCGTCTTATCTTGAGAACATACAAGCACTTTTCTATTTTATAAAAATAAAACTTTTTTATATATCAATCATCTTAAATTTTATTTAATAAGTGGGTTAGCGAAATTAATTATAGCTCTTATTTTATTAAGACTCTTATGAACAAGGGGTTTAAACCCCTTGCCTAAATCGATTTAATTATGCCTACTTACTTAAACTTTCTTTAAAAAACTTTTAATATAACAAAAAAAGGATACACAAATGTGGGATAACTTTGATAGCGATCCCGTTTTTCCACCCGAACAGGTATTGGAAAATCGGGGGCGTGTAGCCATTTTTATAGATGGCTCAAACCTCTTTTATGCTGCCTTACAGCTAGGAGTTGAAATTGATTACACTAAACTTTTATATCGTCTCACCGCTGGGGCAAAACTGCTCAGAGCCTTTTTTTATACAGGAGTAGATCGTACCAACGAAAAGCAACAGGGCTTTTTGTTGTGGATGAGGCGCAATGGCTATCGAGTCATTGCCAAGGATTTGATACAGTTACCTGACGGCTCAAAAAAGGCTAACTTAGATGTGGAAATTGCCGTGGATTTAATGGCTTTAGTGGGTTCTTATGATACAGCTGTACTGGTTAGTGGTGATGGTGATTTAGCCTATGCTGTGGATGCTGTTAGTTATAGAGGCGCTCGGATTGAAGTGGTTAGTTTACGTTCTATGACGAGCGATAGTCTTATTAATGTAGCAGATCGCTACATCGATTTGGAACAAATTAGGGAAGACATCCAAAAGCATCGCAAATCAAATTTAACCTACGACAGTTTTTCTCCCTATCATTTGACGGAAAATAGAGACGAAGATTAATGGATAATTGAGAATGGATAATTAAATTGATTTTTCATTTATTAATTAATCCAACATAACTAACTGTGTCGTTAATTATATGGTTACTAGGTAATGTTCAGTAAATGGAATTTAAATTCATAATTAGATAAACTTTAATAGCTTAATCATGAAAATTGCAACGTGGAATGTTAACTCAATTCGTACCCGTGAAGACCATGTAAAAAAATGGTTAGTAGATCAAGATATTGATATTTTATGTTTACAAGAAACTAAAGTAATTGATCAAGATTTTCCCCGTCAAGGGTTTATGGACTTAGGTTATCATGTTTATGTTTATGGGCAAAAAGCTTATAATGGTGTGGCTATTTTTAGTAAAAAGCCTTTAGAATCTATTGATTATGGATTTAATGATATATTAAATAATCAAGAAAAAGTAGGCATATTAGATGAACAAAAAAGGGTAATTAGTGGAGTTATAGATAATATTAGAATAGTTAATCTTTATGTGCCTAATGGCAATTCTCTAAGTTCAGAAAAGTATGAGTATAAATTACAATGGTTAGAGCTTTTACAAGAATATTTAACTACTATTAACCCTGAAAAAACTGATTTATTGGTGTGTGGAGATTTTAATATTGCCCTAGAAGATAAGGATATATATAAACCAGAGAGTCGAGAAAAACACGTTATGGCAACTCCCATAGAAAGGGAAGCTCTAAAAAGTGTTTTACGTTTGGGTTTAACTGATGTTTTTCGTCAATTTCACCCAGAGGAAGGGCATTTTAGTTGGTGGGATTATCGTCAGGGGGGATTTGCTAAAAATCGAGGTTGGAGAATTGATCATATTTATCTTAGTCCGTCTCTTTTACCTCGGGCAATGGTTTGTCACATAGACGTTGAACCAAGAAAGTTAGTTAAACCTAGTGATCATGCTCCTGTGGTAGTAGAAATATCTCTTTAATGGGGTTGCCTTGCAAAAGTACCTTAGGGAAAGAGGTTCTCAGTTGAAGTGCTTATAATTTTGAGATGGTTGATTTGGTTGACAAACATGAATGGGGAGTTTCTGATAAGTTGCTATGGAAAGGAGAATTAATTATGGACTCTTTTACTATCTATCCTTAATTCATTTTATAGCTTCTAGTTTATTCAGAAAACTCCAATTTGCGTTTATTTGTGCTTACGAAAGGCGAGGGTGACGTTATGACCACCAAAGCCAAAAGAGTTGGATAAAGCTACTTCTACGGGCATTTTACGGCTGGTGTGAGGGGTATAATCTAGGTCACACTCAGGATCTGGGTTGGTAAGGTTGATGGTGGGGGGTACTTGGTTATGGGCGATCGCCATTACTGTTGCCACAGCCTCGATACCACCAGAGCCACCCAAAAGATGCCCTGTCATGGACTTAGTAGAACTAATTACCACGTTACGGGCATTATCTCCAAGGGCATTTTTAATGGCCTTAGTTTCCGTCACATCATTGGCGGGGGTACTGGTACCATGGGCATTAATATAACTAATTTCATCGGGAGAAATTCCGCCATCTTTGAGAGCCAATTCAATAGCTCTTGTGGCTCCTAACCCTTCAGGAACAGGGGCCGTCATGTGGTAAGCATCACAGGTCATGCCATAACCCACTATTTCAGCGTAGATGTTGGCTCCCCTTGCCAGGGCGTGTTCCCGTTCTTCAAGAATCAAAATACCGCAACCTTCCCCCATGACAAAACCACTCCTATCTTTGTCAAAAGGACGACTGGCAGTTTGTGGATCATCATTGCGGGTGGACATAGCTTTTGCCGAGGCAAAACCAGCCATGGCCAAAGGAGTTACGGCTGCTTCTGTGCCGCCACAAATCATTGCCTTGGCATAACCACCACGGACGAGACGAAAAGCATCACCGATGGCATTAGAACCAGCAGCACAGGCCGTTACAGGGCAAGAATTCGGCCCTTTGGCTCCCACTTGGATAGCGGTTAAACCTGCGGCCATATTGGCAATCATGGTGGGAACTAGGAAGGGGGAAACTCGGCCAGGTCCTTTGCTGAGTAGTATTTCCTGTTGATCTTCCATTACCTTTAAACCCCCTACCCCAGTGCCGATGACAATACCTATATCATGGGCATTACTATCGTCAATTACTAATCCAGCATTTTCGAGGGCCATTTTACTGGTAGCTACGGCAAACTGAGAAAATCTTGCCATGCGTTTAGCTTCTTTTTTATCCATGAAACTGAGGGGATCAAATTCTTTCACTTCCCCCGCAATTTTACAGGCATGATCCGTGGTATCAAAGAGGGTAACTAAACCGATACCGTTTCGTGCTTGAATTAACCCCTGCCAATATTCTTCTAGGTTATTGCCAATGGGAGTAATAGCCCCTAATCCGGTGACGACAACTCTTTTTAGTTGTTGATTACTCATAATTTTTTACATATAAAACAAAATTATCCGCTGAGGTGAGCAGAGCTAAAAAAAATAAAATTTTCTTTACAAAGCGCGGAAGTTAAGCTCACAGAAAAAATGTTGTAATTCTGCAACTTAACCTTAACGCTCCTATCTATGGTCGTTGATGGCTAAATGCGATTAAGCAGTTGCTTTGGTTTTGGCTTGGATATGCTCTACGGCAGCACCAACGGTTAAGATTTTCTCGGCTTCTTCGTCGGAAATTTCGATTTCGAATGCTTCTTCTAGGGCCATGACTAATTCTACTACGTCTAAGGAGTCAGCATCTAAGTCGTTGGCGAAGTTGGCTTCGGCGGTTACATCAACAGCATCTACATCTAATTGTTCTACTACGATTTCTTTTACTTTTTCAAATATTTCTGAGTTCATATTTAATATCTATTTTATTATTTTAGTCCGTCTGTTATTTTTTCTTGATAATTTCAAGGTAAAATACAACTGTGACGGGTTAACCGTTTTTTAGTTTACAATTTTTTGGTCAGCAATTCATCATTATCCCTAAAATAAATGATTTATTTTGCTATTTTGTGATTAAAAACATGATGGGGCTTGAAGACTCAAGCCCCTTGTTTTGTTCACGAATTTTATCTGAAACCTACTGCTGCTTGCCATACGAAGGCTAACAATAGAAAGAATAAAGGAATTACAGGTAAAACATCTACTAAGGGCTTAAACATGGCGTAAGCCTCTGGTAGTTGAGCTATTAACATAGTTGCTTCCATTTATAAATTTTCCTTACTAAACAGATTTTTGTATTTAATATTTTATATTATCATCAACGGTAATTTTATCAATGACCTAAACTTAAAAGAACTTAATGGGATTGATTATTTTTGCCATGGTTTGATAGGTTTCTAGGATGCGATCGCCATGAACGTGTACTTCTTCGGTGGGGTAGTTTTCGATTACTTCTATTAAGCTAATGCGATTATCGTTGAGGGCGGAGGTAACAAGGGCCCCTCGCAAAGATTCTCTGTTGGCTCGATTGGATGGGGTGGTTATCACTTCGCCAAGGGGGTTTAAAAGCACTAATCCGATGGGGTTGTTTAGGGTACGAGAGAGGGTGACTGGGTTGACAGGCACTTCTCTACTCAATGCCGAGCGCATTTTTTGGGAGTCTTGCCCTGTAATTCTAAAATAGGCTTGGAGAGATAAAGACTTTTGCCCTGTGCGACTAAATTCTGATAATTCACTCACACGGATGGGCATTCTATAGTTATGATAACGAATTACCACTCGCTCTGCGGCGATCACCCTTGGGATGGGAATAAAGAAGAAGAAGAAGATAAACCCCATGAGCAATGGTCTAAATTTACTAGAAAACATATTTTTTTATCCCTCTGACTAAATTGTTGTTATTAAGACTACAAACCATCTAAAACTTAGACGAAAAATAGCCCCAAAAAGATGCCCCATGAATTACCTAGTAATTTGTGATAAAATCTTAGGAGCTATGACACTGTCCAATAATGGTTATATAAATTAAAACTCAGAGCTTAATTGTTAGCATAGCTTGTCTTTAATACCCCAAAATAAGGATAAAGCCCATGGTCTGATAGTTTAAAGACAGGTTGCCTTGGGAGGTTAAGGGGACTTGTTACCCTAGGAATTTTCAGCAAAAATACAACAGGACTCCATTGCTCACACTTCAAGATAATTTATCCATAATGTTAGATTTACCGGAAAACTTTACTATTTTAGCTATAGGTGCAATCGCCCTTGTTATCCTAATATGGGGGTACAATAGAGGCAAACAATTTGGAGAAATAGGCATCCTCGCCTGGTTACAATCCGTGTCTTTGATGACTCCTTGGCTACTATTTTTTGCTTTCCTCGCCACAGGTATATACATCAACTTTATCGGTATTACATTCCTCCTCGTACTATCCACAGGCCTTTATATCTATCTTGGCAGACAAATCAGAAAAAAAGCCCTAGAGCAAAATATTACCTCCTTTAACTTAAACAAAATCAGTAATACCGTCTTAAAAGCAGAACAAGAAAACTCCGAAAAATCTAACGACGAAAACAAACCCCTAATACCCAAGACAGACTCATCCTTCAGAAATCAAGTTCCAGAGCCGAATTTTACCCCCATCGATGAAGAAGACATAAAAATAATCAAAGGAATATTTAGTATTGAAACCTTTTTTAGCACCGAAACTATTCCCTACCAAGAAGGAGCTATTTTTAAAGGAAATTTACGAACTGAACCCGACATCGCCCACCAAAAACTGAGCGAAAAACTAAAAGAAAAACTAGGGGAAAAGTATCGTTTATTCTTGGTAGAAACCCCAGAAGGTAAACCAGTGGTAATTATTTTACCCAGCACAAATGATCCTAAACCCCTCACCCTAGTACAAAAAAATCTAGCATTGGTGTTACTGGTAGCCACCGCCTTCACCTCCATCGAAGCCATAAGTGTTTTACTAGGTTTTGACTTAATCAATGATTGGAGTCGTTATCCCGAATCCTTACCCCTTACCCTTGGATTGTGGTTAATTATTTTTGTCCATGAAATGGGACATCGGATTATGGCAGAGAAACATGATGTAAAAGTGAGTTTGCCTTTTCTCTTGCCTAATATTCAGATAGGAACTTTTGGGGCAATTACTCGCTTTGAGAGCCTAATTCCCAATCGTACTGTCCTATTTGATGTTGCCTTTGCCGGCCCTGCTTTGGGAGGTACTTTATCCCTTGTGATGATCTTTTTTGGCTTGATCATGTCTGGGGCTAATAATACCCTTGAAATTCCTACCCTCTTTTTTCAGGGTTCAATTTTAGTGGGTGGTTTAGCCAAACTGATTCTTGGCTCTAGTCTTTCTAATTCAACCATTGGTATTCATCCTTTGATGATTTTGGGTTGGTTGGGCTTAGTGATTACTGCCCTCAATTGTTTACCTGCTGGACAATTAGATGGCGGTAGAATTATTCAAGCTATCTATGGTCGCAAAATTGCTAGACGAGCGACTATTTTAACCCTTATTGTTTTAGGTATTGTGAGTTTATTTAACACTGTCAACTCCTTACCTTTTTATTGGGCGCTCGTTATTTTGTTCTTACAAAGAGATTTAGAACGCCCAAACTTGAACGAATTAACTGAACCTGATGACAGTCGGGCTGGTTGGGGTTTGTTGCTCATTTTTATGGCTTTAATTACCCTTATCCCCATTACTCCTAGTTTAGCCATTCGTTTTGGTATTGGTATTTAATACTAAATCCCGTTTCAATAATATACTAATTAGGGCGGGGAACAGATAGTAATTGTTTATTGTCAATTGTTACACGGTGAATAATAGTAAACTCTACTAATCGGATTTGGTATAATTTAAGAGGTGACAAAAAATGGACAAAGAGCATAAAACCCATTGTCCATAGTTTCCTTATTTATGATTTAAAGCCTAATACTTCCCGCACTTAGTTCATGACAAAGTCACTGTTAAAGGTGATATTGAGGTTAGTTTCAGGGCGGATTACTAATAAATCAACTCGGTTTCTGCCCAAAAATTGGGGAATAAGAGTCGCTAAAACCCCCGCTCCTGTGCCGATTAATAGTTCTCCAGTGGTTATGGTGCGATCGCCCGTCACCCCAGAAATAGCCGCAGCCGCAGCAGTACCAAGGGCTGCATTTTTCACCAAATTACCCACATCAGTACCACGAGAAACACTTTCAGTTTCAGTAATGATCTGAGAAGAAGCATCAATATTATATGTAACCGCATTACCATCAAACATTCTGCCATTAGCTAACTGTAAAGTTTGGGCAAAAAATTGAGTACCATTACCGCTAGGACGCAATTCCCCCGTAACCACACTATTACGAGGAATAATCACCTGACCACCACTATTAACAATATCTTCTCGGACAGCTAAAGTAAGAGGTACAGTTTCATTTTGAGTCAAGAGAATTTTTTCTGCTTCATAGGTGACGGGAATTTGGGTACCTGCCGTAATGCGGTTAGTCATGGCCGCAGGTAACTGATTGACAATGTAAGGAGAGCTTAAATTGGCTACTTGCCCTTGGGATGATAAGGCTTGATAAATAAAAGCGGCTACCTCTGCTCGGGTAGCATTGCGGGTAGGGTTCAGTTGTCTGGTATTAGGATAATTTACCACGATGCGATTTTCTGTGGCGGCGGCAATGGGCGATTGGGCAAAGCCAGAAATGGCATTAGAATCATTGAAAAAACTAACTACAGTGGCAGCACTATTCCGTGGAGTATAGTTTAAACCATTGGCCAAAGATACTAATACTTGCTCACGGGGGATATTTTGTTCAGGACGAAACACATTACTAGGATAACCCGATAAAAAGCCCATTTGATAGGCATTATTAATGGCTCCCGTAGCCCAATAGTTACTTGGCACATCACTAAAATTAATACCTCCACGAATGGTATCCTTTGGCAAAGCACTTTGTACCATCGCCGCAAATTGAGCCCTAGTTACAGGAGCTTCGGGGCGAAAAGTTCCATCAGGAAATCCCGCAATGACTCCTCTTTGTACCAATGCACCGATAAACTCAGAAGCCCAATGATTAGGGGATAAATCATTAAACTGAGTCGTGGTTTGGGCCATCACAGGGGCTGGACTTACCAAAGCCGTGGTAACGGGTAATAAAGAAGCGGAACCAAGGGTAAGGCTTAAAAATAAAGCCGTAGTGGTTTTATAAGAATTTAACTTAGACATAATATAAAAAACAGATATTAAAGATTGCTTATCTATTTATTATGGACTAAATTATTAGGGATGAGTTCCCGTAGTTGTTCTGTAATTATTTATAATCACATCCTAGGCACTCTAGGAATAAGACTTACACCCTGATTCCGATTTCTCTAATTAGTTTCATTAGCAAAATAAGCAGATAAAACCCTTTGTACAATGGGGGCCGCCACGGCACCACCACCACCCCCAGAATGTTCCACAAAAGCCACCACCACAATAGAAGGGTTGTCGTCATAGGGAGCATAAGCCCCAAACCACGCATGGGATTTTCCAGGAGGGGCTTCGGCGGTACCGCTTTTTCCCGCCACTGCAATGCCAGGAACAGCAGAACCTCCCCCAGTACCACTGGTAACTACTGCTCGAAGTCCTTGTTTGATGGTACTGATGGTTTCAGGTTTCATTCCTAAAGATTCTCTTTTGGCAAGGTAGGTTTCTGAGTCATTTTCTAAATGGGGGACAATGCGATAACCACCATTAGCTGGTATGGCAAACATCCCCGCCACTTGTAATGGGGTAGCGAGGGTAAAACCTTGCCCAATGGACATATTAAGGGTATCTCCTGCTGTCCAGTCCATGTTAAAGCGACTTTGTTTCCATTCATTATCAGCGATTAAACCAGGGGTTTCTTCTACTAATTCAATACCTGTTTTACTGCCAAAACCAAATTTTCTTGACCACTCGATCAAATTCTCTCCTCCTACCCCATAGCCGATTTGCCCGTAGAAAGTATTACTACTCCAAGCCATGGAACGAATGTAGTTCATGGGGCCAAAACCAGCCCGATTCCATTCCCCTAGGGCCATTCCTGCTCTGCGCAAAAAGGCATAGGTAGGTAATACGGTATTAGGGGGATATTTTCCTGTTTCCATACCCGCGGCCGCGGTAACTACTTTGAAGGTGGAGGCGGGGGGAAAACCGACTATGGAGCGGTTAATGAAAGGGTTTCCTTGTCCTTGTACTTCTTGCCAAATTTCGGGGGTGATGTTATCAGAAAAGATATTGGGATCAAACCCTGGATAACTTACCATGGCTAAAACGCCACCATCACGGGGATCTAGGGCTACTACGGCACCTTTGCGATCGCCAAGGGCTTCCTCTGCAACTTTTTGTAATTCTAAATCGAGGGTGAGTTGTATATCTTGCCCGGCAACGGCTTCTTGTACCCCCACTCGGCGCACAATTTTTCCAGCGCCATCGGTTTCAAGGACAATTCCCCCCCATTGCCCTCTCAATTTGGATTCCAAACCCCTCTCAATACCCATTTTGCCGATGACATCCCCAAGGCGATAACCTTCGTTGCGTCGTTGTTCTAATTCTTCGGCGTTAATTTCTCTGGTATAACCCAAGACGTGGGAAGCAACTCTATTGTTAGGATAATTACGAATTGTCTCGATGCTTAATTCTACTTCCCCCAATATCTCTCTATTTTCTTCGATGGCGGTTATTTGTTGGGGGGTGAGATTACTACCGACTTTTACGAGGGTAGGACTATCGAGGTTTTCTCCTTTTAATTTTTCTTGTAATTCTTCGGGGTTGGTATTTAAAATTTTTGCCAGTTCAATTTTTACTTCTTCCCAGTTGGGTTGTATTTGTATTCTGGGTAATAAATAGGCAGAGTGGGATAAACGAGTGGATGCTAATACCCTCCCTTTGCGATCGAATAAATTACCCCTAACGGGGGCTTGAGGGATAATTCTGGTACGATTAGAGGCAGCTTTTTCCGCAAACTCCTGTCCTTTGATAATCTGAAAATAAGTTAATCGAGATGCAATACCGCCAAAGAGGAACAAAGTAATCAAAATCATGATCATGATGGGTTGATCTTTTTGTCCTACGGTTAGCCACTTTTTCTTTTTCTGTTGAGAAATATTGGAAAGGGTGGTGTAGGGAGTGGTACTAGGGGAATTTTTCTTCCTTTTAGGAATGGGAGGTACTATTTGCATTTTAGGCGGAGCAGTAATTTTTTTCAATGGAAAAAGGGGTTAATGAAGAATTTATTATAGGGTAATAAACTTTTCATTTCTACTAAAGTTTTCGAGGGCAGAAGGTGAATTATTTTTTTGCACGACAATCTTTTTTGCAAGTTTTTTTGAATAATACATTAGAGTTACAAAAATGTGTCCCCATTTCTTGGGCAGGATTATATCTTTGTTTTTAATCTAATTTTCCATTACAAATCGAGGTTAACATATTTTATATTTTCTGGTTTTTGACATTGAAGGTATTATTTCTCTTGGGTTTTACCCAAAAAGTGACCAAGTAAATACAGTGAGCCACAAAGGACGATGGTATTTTCTTCAGGATTAGCCACGATAAGGGCTTGGTCTAGTCCTTTAAATAAGTCTGATTCTATTTTGATTTTATCTAAGTCAGGACAGGTTTGTTGGGCTATATGGGCTAATTCTGTGGGTTCTGCACTACTATGATCGGGTACCGGTACTATGATCAGTTGATCCCCTGATTTTAATAATGTTTTTAGGATTCCTTGATGATCTTTTGTGGATAACATTCCCATTACCCAAGTGGTTTTTTTGTGGAGGGTATCAATATATTTTCTAAGAATTTTGGCTGAGTCAACGTTGTGAGCGCCATCGATGAGCATAGGCTGATTTTGCCATGTAGTCCATTCTAGTCTGCCTTGCCAACGGGTTTTTTTCATCCCTTGGATAATAACTTGGGGATCAATATGCCATCCTTGTTTGATAAGGGTTTGGATCGTGGCGATCGCAATGGCGGAGTTATGAAGTTGTATGTCTCCGTTTAAACTCAAGGGATATTCTATGCCCTGATAGGTAGCCCATGATTCTTGATTTTTGGTTATTCTTTGGGCTGGTTCGATTGATGTGTGGGGGCATTGGAGAGTTTCAATTTTTTCCATCACCACTTCATGGGCTTCGGGGGGAAGTTTACCCACAATGACGGGGCATCCCTGTTTTATTACCCCTGCTTTTTCTGTGGCGATTTTACCGAGGGTATCTCCTAATCTTTGCCAATGTTCCCTACTAATAGATGTAATTATACTGGCTAAGGGGCGATCGCCCACATTAGTAGCATCTAATCTACCACCCAAACCCACCTCCATCACGGCCACATCTACCTGACATTGGGCAAAATAAAGCCAAGCCGCAGCAGTAATCACCTCAAATTGGGTGGGGTATTCCTCGGAGGGAGTATCGGCAGGGCGAAGGGCGATCGTTTTTTTGATATGAGATAGAATTTCAATCAAACTATCATCGGTAATATGTTGATTATTAATACAAATTCGTTCATTCCAACAGATGAGGTGAGGAGAAATGAAACGACCAGTTTTGTAACCAGCTTCCGTCAAAATAGACGATAAATAAGCACATACCGAACCCTTACCGTTCGTACCCGCCACATGGATGAAAGGTACTCTTTCATGGGGATTGCCCAACTCAGCCAAAAGTTTCCTAATTCTCACTAAGCCCAAATTAATGCCAAACCGTTGGAAAGGCTCTAGTAAACCATTAATTTCCCCCTGTCTGTTAGTCATCAATGATATACCCCCATAAAAAAAGAGAGTCCAAAAACTTCCCTAGAAGAATCTGAACTATTTTAGTTTGTTTTTGACTATCGGAGCGGCGGGATTTGAACCCACGACCCCCACTACCCCAAAGTGGTGCGCTACCAAGCTGCGCTACGCCCCGTTTCTCAACAGTATATGATTATAGCGAATAAAACTTATGGTTGTCAAGTCAAAATGATTTCAAAGATTGAGCCGCCTTGATTAACTCTGGAATCGCATGGCTTTGCCAACTACCCTCCGCCCCACGATGTTGATGGAGAATAATTCGTAAACGATAATTATTCACATAACCGTCCGCCCCTAGCCATAACAAAGGGCTTTCCACCTCACAAGAAATAGTTTCCTCCTCCATCAGATGTTCTGCCATACTGTCCATGGTGTCCCTGATTTGGGCAAGAAGACGACAAAAATCTTCCATTTCAGGGGCTGATAATTCCAATGCCCAGTCATCAGCACCAATTAAACCTTTATATATGTCAGGTTTTTCTTGCCAACCGATACGCCAACCTTTTCCTTTTTTTAACACAACTATTATTAATGTTAATTTGAAAAAAACAAGGTGGGCATTGCCCACCCTACGGTTAATTAGGCCTCCACGGGAGTGGCTTCTTCTGGCTCTTCGGTGGTGGTGTTTTCTTCTTTTTCTTCTTCGGTAGCGACTACTTCTTCCGAAGATTCTTCGGTAGCAACTACGGGAGCAGGAGTTTCAACGGTTTCTTCTACTTCAGGAAGTTCGTTTTCCTCAAATTCAATTTCTTTGTCTAGTTTCATGGTTAAGTAACGAATTACTTCTTCACTTAGACGCATATTTCTTTCGAGGGGGGCTACTTGAGATCCATCCCCGGTGAAGTAACTTAAGATATAAAATCCTTCTTGAAATCTTTGAACTTCGTAAGCGAGACGACGTTTGCCCCATACTTCCATGGACACTTTTTGTGCACCTAAGTCTTTGAGAAGATCACGATATTTGTGCATCTGCTGGTTTACTTGCTGTTGGGTTAAGTCAGGACGCAAGATAAACATTAATTCATAGGTGTTGGGTGTAGTCATTTTAAAATTTTTCTCCTTATGGACTATAGTGGCTTCCTTCTTGAGTTTAAGAAGCAAGGTTGTTTTTTTGTTGCCAAACATTTAATTATAACAGTTTTGGAATTAAACCGAAATAAATAATAACTAGATATCAGGGCAAACGCATACTAAAAATTTATGAGAAAGTGATATGGTAAACATCATAGAGGAAATTAATAGCCGTGATTTCTGAGAAATCATACTTGTGGAAACATTTTGAAAATATTGAAGACCCACGAACCAGTTACTTAATTGAACATAAATTAGTTGATATCATAGCATTAACAATTTTAGCCGTTATTTGTGGTGCCGACTCTTGGGTGGAAATTGAAGAATATGGTAAAAGTAAAGTATCTTGGCTAGAAACATTTCTCGAACTGCCCAATGGTATTCCTTCTCATGATACTATTGATCGTTTATTTGCTCGTCTATGTCCAAAGCAATTACAATCAGCTTTCCTAGATTGGATTAATCATATTGCTCAGATAACACAAGGAGAAATAATAGCTATTGATGGTAAAACATTACGGCACTCTTATGATTCAAGTCAAAATAAAAGTGCCATTCATATGGTAAGTGCGTGGGCTAGTAATAATAACTTGGTTTTGGGACAGTTAAAAGTAGAAGATAAATCCAATGAAATTACAGCAATTCCGAAATTATTGGCAGTTTTAGAACTTAATGGTTGTATTGTGACCATTGATGCAATGGGGTGTCAAAAGGACATAGCTAAAAGGATTATCGAGAAAGGGGGAGAGTATATTCTTAGCCTCAAAGGTAATCAAGGTAATTTATTTGAGGATGTAAAACAATTATCTGATTGGGCATGGAAAAATAATTATCAAGAAATCATTGGCGGAAAAATATGAAACCATAGAAAAGAATCATGGTCGAATTGAAAAACGTCGTTACTGGTTGATGAATTCGGTGGCAGATTTCATCGATAGTGAAAAATGGGTGGGGTTAAAAACTATCGGAATAGTGGAATCAGAAAGAAAAATTTTAGGGCGTGTCATCAAATAAAAGAGAATAACAGATAAAATAAGGATGATAGTAATTGTGACAAAAGTGAGGATATGGTAGAGATGCGCAGGTATGGTTTGAGAGACGATCAATGGGAAAAAATTAAAGATTTATTACCGGGTCGATTTGGTACAGTGGGAGTCACCGCCAAAGATAATCGACTTTTTGTCAAAGCGGTATTGTACAGGTATCAAGCTGGTATTCCTTGGCGAGATTTACCTAGTCGATTTGGTGATTTTAGAGTGGTTCATACTCGTTTTAGTCGTTGGAATAAAAAAGGTGTCTGGGAAAAAGTTTTTCAAATTTTGGCAGGAGATAGTGACGATGAATATGCCATGATTGATTCAACCATAGTAAGAGCACACCAGCATAGTGCTGGTGCAAAAGGGGGGATAAAAACGAGGAAGCAATAGGTCGAAGTAAAGGAGGTTTAAGTACAAAAATTCATACTACGGTTGACGCATTAGGTAATCCTACAGGTTTTTTCCTCACCGGAGGACAAAAATGTGATTTGGACGGTGCAGATGTTTTACTAAAAGAAATAAAGGCAGATATTTTGTTAGGGGACAAAGGTTATGATGCGGATGAAAGAGTTCTGGAAAAGCTAAAGAAGCAGGATAAAATAGCGGTTATTACACCAAAAAGAAATAGAAAAGAACAACGAGAATATGATAAGTATTTATATCAAGCAAGACATTTGATTGAGAACTTTTTTGCCCGATTAAAACAATATAGAGCCATAGCCACTAGGTATGATAAACGAAAAATAAATTTTCTTGGTGCTATTTATCTAGCCGCAGTCGTTATATGGCTTAATTGATGACACGCCCTAGATATTTTTAGGGCAAACGTATACTAAAAATTTATGAGAAAGTGATGTGGTAAATATCATTGAGGTAATTAATTGCCCTGAGTTATCAGAAATCATACTTGTAAAATATTTTGAAAATATTGAAGATTTCTGAATCAGCTACTTAATTGAAAATAAATTCTTTGACATCTTCTACACTTAAACTGCTCTTAATTTTCACTGCCAGAACATAATTTTCATTGGTCACTAAAGCATTAATTTCTAAAGTTTTATAATCTAACTTTTTCTTGACTCTTTTGAATAGTTGGTGAATAGGAATACCACGACTAGCAAGGATAGTTTCACAAGTAGGGGCAATCTACCCACAAAACGACCATACTCTTCCCCTAAACCTCATATTTCTTGACTTAATAGTTTAAGTTGTTTATCGGTTTTTTGTGATTATTTTTTTAATAGTTGTTCAGTTTATTTTGAGCTTCTACCAATTTCCCTCACAAGTTCTAAACATCATCAGCACTGGTTGCAGTCATGATTTTATTTTTGACTTAATGATTACTCTTTCTATTTCAATCAATGTTTAAGAGCAATC
Organism: Cyanobacterium sp. HL-69; assembly: GCA_002813895.1. Taxonomy (NCBI): domain Bacteria; kingdom Bacillati; phylum Cyanobacteriota; class Cyanophyceae; order Chroococcales; family Geminocystaceae; genus Cyanobacterium; species Cyanobacterium sp. HL-69. Next base: position 1,570,289 of record CP024912.1, read on the forward strand.
AAGTAAAACCGACTAATTGCGATCGCCCATAATTCTTCCATGGAGCGCAATGCTATGATAACGAGCGCCCCTGAAGATAATAAAAAATTAACTAGGAATCATTTGATTTTCCAAATCTGAAGAAGAATCAAAATTATTCAACAAAAGTTTGCCAGAATCAGACTGCTCAATTTGATTAATCATAAATTGAATCATCGGTTTAGCAATAGTACATTCTAACTTGCCATTTTCATCATAAACTCGCTCACTAGAAATGGCCTCTGCAATGGGTAACTGATTACAATAACCATAAAAAGAACAACTATGACAGTTTTCCGAACGACTTTGACGAACAGAAATCGTATGCTCATATTCAGCACTTTGTCTAATTTCGGTCAATGATTGACGAAAAATGTTGCCCATCAAACCATCAGCAGAATAGGCATCCCCATGGCTATAGACATCCCCATTGGTATTAACGATATATGCCCATTCTTCCGTTTGAGGATTATAAATAGTTTTTTGCCCCCCCGCTAAATAACGAACTGCTGCTTTAAAATAGTCCCATATAGGTAAAACTTTAATATTAGTAGGTTGAGCAAATTGAGCCTTTGCCACCTCTTGAAGCGCCTTTAAAGTTTGTTCATGACTCACCAAAATGGGTTCAACCCGTGGAGGAGGATTGGTGTGACTAAAAATGGGCAACATTCTATAGCTTATGTGCAAATCATTATAAAACTCATAGGTGGGTAACACATGATTGATATTAGCTCCATGAAGTACCATAATTGCTGCAAAAGGAATATTTCTGTCTATCAGTCTTTGCATATTATCCAAGACTCGATCTTGAGAATCTTTTCCCTTAATATCTATTCTTTGATTGCCAAATACATCAAAGGACATACCCAAACTAATTTCCAACTCCTCTAGTAAATCTAAAGTTGCATCGGAAATCTGTACCAAATTACTTTGCACTCCATTGGTATATTCCAAACCTGCTGAGTCTAAATATTTTTTTTGTATTTCCCGAAAAGCTCGTAAATAACTATGGGGTAACAATAACGCCTCTCCTCCATGTAAAATAAAATTAACTACTCTATTTTCCACAGGTTGTGATTTTAAATAAATTGCTAAATTACGGAAGAAAAAATCTAGTCCCTCTAAAGGCATTCTTTCTTTATTGTCTAATTCTTCGTATTCATAGCAATAATTACAGCGTAAATTGCAAAGTTTACTTAACTTCATTACAAAGTGCATTTTTATTCTCCTAATTCATAAAATGTATTGGAAATAGGAGAAACTCTGATGTTTTCTCCTACTATTTTGTCTTTGCTCTGTTAATTATCTTCCGAAATTATTAGGAGTAGTGGTATTACGAGGCATGGTATTGATTCTTCCAGGTCGAACGGGCGGTTCTACGGGGGTACTAGGATCTACGGGGGTTATAATGCGAGGAGATACTCGATTATTATCAAGTTGAATTCGGTCAAAGCTATCTCTTACTCTGGGGATGCTGGTACCATTTTCAAGACGACGCATTTGATCATCTCCACTGGCATCTCTTTCCCAATTTCCTCCTTCTCTCCAACCAGATTCAGACCAAGGGCCAGCATCAGGGCCTTGCGTCCAAGTACCTCCCTCTGTCCAACTCTGACTAACAAGATCGCAGTTACCAATACATTCTTTGGCTACCTGTCCATTTGTGATAAGTCCTTCTTGAACTGTTAAAATTTCTCCGCTAACAAATCGGTAAAATCCATCTTGTAAGGGTTTACGAATTCCACCATTTTCGATTTGATAGGCTCGGTTTCCTTCTAGTTGGATTAGATTTTCTTTGATTTCTTTGATTTGTAAACTACTAGGGGCGATCGCACCGTTTCTCTCAATCAATTGGCCATTTTGTGCCGATGCTGATTTAACTAAATTTTGGTCTAGTACCTGAAATAGTTGACCAGCCAAGCCACTTTGATGGGCAACGGATAAACCGGCTACAGCCACCAAGGCAAGAACTATATTTTGAGAATTGTTATTTGGGATTTTATCCATAATATATAAAATTTATAAAAAACTGGAAATATCATAACATAAATTAAAATTCTGTTTTTTAAGATAGTTAGTTTATTGTATTATGTAATACTCATTCCGTTAAGTTAAGTTACGATGCAGAATATAATATAAATTATTATATATTTAGTATATTCAAAATAATTAACTATTTGATCTTACTTGTTCAGCATAATCTTTTGGCTTAAGTCTTCTAATCAACTTAAAAAGATCTTGTCTAATAACCAGAGGAAAATATGATAAGACTAACCCTAAATAAACTCTAAGTGAATTATTTTTTTTCGAGATTAACTCTTTAATATATTTTCTTCCTTTGGTAGTTTGTCCTTGTTCAATTAATCTTAAAGCTAAAAATATTGTGGTAGTATTAATTCTGGTTTTACGATAATCTTCTACTATCTTATCATTAAAATTAAATCTGTTTAAATAGTTTAAATAATCTTCTAAATAAACTATAGAACGATCCAAGGTATTTTGTTCCTCATGGAATCTATACTCCATTAGTATTAATGGTAAATAATAACCATTTTTATTATTTAGAGCTAGTCTTACAAAAAGATCATTGTCTTCACAATTTTGAATATTTGGTAATAAAAAATCAACTTCATCTAATATTTTTTTACGAAATAACGTTGCTCCAATTTGAAAAACTTGTTTAATAAACACTTTTTCTAGTAAATCTTTAACTATCCCTTCTTCTAAGTTATTTCGTCCCCATTTTTCAGAGTTTATTTTAGTGATGCTTTCATTTCTTATACTCTTACTATCTATAATCCAATGATCTGTACCTACAAAATCTATTTGATGATTTGTATTTAAAATATTTACTGTTTTTTCTAAAAATTCTGGAGTTAAACCATCATCGTCATCAAGTTTTAAAAAGTATTCTCCCGTAGCTTTTTCAAATCCGGATCTCATATTGTTACTTTTACCTATATTTTTTTTATGTTGAATATAGATAATGCGATTATCCTTAAAATTATCAACTATTTCTGCTGTATTATCTGTTGAGCCATCATCACATATAATTAGTTCAAAATCTGAGTAAGTTTGATTTAAAACACTGTTAACAGAATATTGTAAATAGTCAGATCTATTATAGGTTGGGATACAAACACTAACTCTGGGCATAATTACATTAGGATGATGATTTTATGACTATAATAACCAAAATCTTTTTTTTATTCTTAATTATTAATATAAGGGCGATCGCCCTTAACTTTACATGAAAATTTTAATAATTTCCAACACCTTTCCCTATCCGCCCAGTCGGGGGGGAACCCAAGTCAGAACATTTAATCTAATTAAATATCTTAAGGCAAATCATCGCCTAACCATGGTTACTCAAATCGATGAAGAAGTACAACCATCAGAAATCGAAGCATTAAAAACCTATGTAGATAACCTAATAACCTTTCCTCGCCAACAAAATAACCATCAAGGGGGATTTATCCAACGTTTTGCCAACTTCCTCATCACAGGCACTCCCCCCAGCGTAGTAGCTAATTATAACCACTCGATGCAAGAATGGATTAATAAAGCGGTTGAAAATAAAGAATTTGATGCCATTACCTGCGAACATAGTGTCAATGAAATCTACGTCAACCCCCAATGGCAACAACAACTTAAAACCGTAGTAAATATCCATAGTTCAGTATATCGCACCTGTAAAAATCAACTGGAAACAGGTACCGCAGAAAAACCTAAGCGCGATCGCATTTATCTCCCCTTACTATACCGTTACGAAAAAAAATATTGCCAAAAATTTACCAATCTAGTCGTTACCACCGCCGAAGATGCCCAATCCATCAAGGAAATATCGGGAAAATCAGCCATTACCGTCATTCCCAATGGTGTTGACTTAGATATATTCCCCTTTCGCCCCCAGCCCGTAAATAACCACACGTTAATTATCACAGGGGGAATGGATTACTTTGTTAATATTGATGCTACTTGTTTTTTTACCCGCCAAGTTTTTCCCCTAATTCAAAACCAATATCCAGACGCAACCTTGATGATAGTAGGCTCAAAACCCTCCTTAGAAGTCCAAAGCCTAGCCAAAAAGAAAGGAGTAATCGTAACTGGTAGAGTACCATCCATGGCAGAATATTTACACAAAGCCTCAGTATGTGTTATTCCCATGCGTACAGGATTTGGCATCAAAAATAAAACCCTTGAAGCCATGGCAACAGGTATTCCCATCGTCGCCAGTGATAGGGGATTAGAAGGCTTAACCGTAGATAACCCCCTTTGTGCCTTACGGGCAAATAAAATAGAAGACTATGTAAAACAAATCTGTAAATTGTTCGATAATCGTGATTTAGGTCAAGAAATAGCTTATAATGCTCATAAAATGATTGAAAATGATTATAGTTGGGAAAAATTCGCTATGGATTATGAAAAAATCATTACCAGCCAATAATATTCATCTCAAAGCTCATCAAATCAATTCTACACCCCACCCCAAAAAATCGTTTACAACCCCTTTTAAATCTTGATAGACTATTATGTGTTATAATTTTGGATAAAAATATCATTTAATAAAAAACAAGGCAATCTATAGCCTTAATAAGGGGAACATAATAATATGGCTATCGAAAAACAAACCTCCAACTATGGAGCAGAGCAAATCCAAGTACTGGAGGGGTTAGAACCTGTTAGAAAGCGGCCGGGGATGTATATCGGTACAACAGGGCCAAGGGGTTTGCATCACTTGGTATATGAAGTTGTAGATAACTCCATTGATGAAGCCTTAGCAGGACATTGTAGCCATATTGAAGTAGATATTAATGAAGATGGCTCAGTCAGCGTTATTGATGATGGGCGGGGTATTCCCACCGATGTCCACCCTAGCACCAATCGATCTGCCCTCGAAACCGTAATGACGGTGCTTCACGCAGGGGGAAAATTTGGCGGCGGTGGTTATAAAGTCTCTGGGGGTTTGCACGGGGTAGGTATTTCCGTGGTAAATGCCCTTTCTGAATGGGTAGAGGTGAAGGTATGGCGTAATGGTAGTCTCCACCAACAACGTTATGAAAGAGGGATTCCCATTACCGAATTAGTTGCCCAACCTGATGCGGAGCATTCTACTGGTACATCCATCAGTTTTATGCCCGATGCTCTCATTTTTAGCGAAACCACAGAGTTTAATTACGCCATCCTTTCCAATCGTTTAAGGGAATTGGCTTACCTCAATGCGGGAGTTAAAATTACCTTTGGCGATCGCCGTTTAGAATCTTTAAAAGAAGAAACCTACTGTTATGAAGGGGGTATCAAAGAATACGTCACCTACATGACAAGGGAAAAAGATGTTCTCCATCAAGACATTATCTATGTAGAAGGAGAAAAAAATGGCGTACAAGTAGAAGTAGCCTTCCAGTGGTGTATAGATGCCTATAGCGATACAATCTTAGGCTTTGCCAACAACATCCGCACCGTGGATGGTGGTACTCACCTAGAAGGACTAAAAACCGTACTAACTAGAACTTTAAACAACGTTGCCCGTAAACGTAATAAAATTAAAGAGAATGAACCCAACCTTGCAGGGGAGAACGTCCGAGAAGGTTTAACCGCAGTAATTTCCGTAAAAGTACCCGATCCCGAATTTGAAGGACAAACGAAAACGAAACTCGGTAACTCCGAAGTGCGCGGTATCGTTGATTCCCTCGTAGGGGAAGTATTAAACGAATACTTAGAATTTAATCCCCATGTAGCCGACAGCATCATTGAAAAAGCAGTTCAAGCCTTTAAAGCTGCCGAAGCGGCCCGTCGTGCCAGAGAATTAGTACGCCGTAAATCCGTTTTAGAATCTTCCCCCTTACCCGGAAAACTCGCCGATTGTAGTACAAGAGATCCCTCTGAATCTGAAATTTTCCTCGTGGAAGGCGACAGTGCGGGTGGATGTTTTTCAGGAGATACAGAAATAGCCCTTGTTGATGGTCGAAATATTAGCTTTAAACAATTAGTACAAGAGCAGAAAGAGGGTAAAAAACATTTTTGCTATACCATTCGTAAGGATGGAACCATCGGCGTTGAGAGCATTATCCACCCTCGCATCACAAAAAGAAATACCCAAGTTATCAAAGTAACCCTAGATAATGGTGAGCAGATCGTTTGTACTCCAGATCATCGCTTTATGTTGCGTGATGGTAGCTACAAACAAGCTCAAAATTTAACTCCAGAAGATTCTTTAATGCCTTTGTACCGCAAAATATCTTCAACTCAAGATAAAGCCATCACCATAGATGGTTATGAAATGGTGTGGAATCCTCGTTCTGATTCTTGGTTATTTACCCATTTAGTAGCTGATTGGCATAACCGTTGGCAGGGTGTTTACAAAAAAGAAGATGGGCAACATTGTCATCACATAGATTTCAATAAAAGAAACAATAATCCTACTAACTTAGTTCGTTTAAGTGCTGATGAACATTTAGCGTTACATCGATCGCACTTAGAATATACCTTACACCGTTCCGATGTAAAAGAAAAATGTCGTCAACTCAGACAAAAAGACGAATTCCGTCAGATGATGAGTGCAAGGATGAAACAGGAGGATACTCGTGAAATATTATCCACTAACGCTAAAGCCCTGTGGGAAGATACCGAGTATAAAATTTACATGGCGGAAAAATGGTTAGATTTTTATAACAGTAACCCTGAATACCGTCAGCAAAACGCTCAACAATTATACGAAGCCCAACAAAAATATTGGAGCGACGAAAATAATCGTCAAATTCAAAGTGAGAAAGTAAAAGACTTTTTCAAAAATAATCCTTCTGCCCGTCAAGAATTGTCTGATTTGGCAAAAAAACAGTGGGAAGATCAGGATTTATTAGATTGGAGAAGAGAAGAGACTAAAAAACAGTGGACTCCTGAGTTTAGAGAAAAGCGTCGTCAAGCCTTAGCAAAAACTTACTATAACAAAACCATCTGTGCCCTCAAGCAAATTGAAATAGATTGCGGTTATGTGGATATTGAAGCCTACAATCAATATCGTTTACAAACAAAGGATAAAACCTTATTAAAGTTAGAAACCTTTGGAGAACGTTATTTTCACGGCAATCAAGAGCAAGTTTTGGAAGCCGTTGCTAATTATAATCATCGAGTAGTAAAAATTGAGCCTCTCACAGAATTAATTGATGTTTATGACATAGAAGTACCCCATACTCATAACTTTGCTTTGGCTAGTGGTGTCTTTGTTCATAATAGTGCAAAGCAAGGGCGCGATCGCCGTTTCCAAGCCATCCTACCTCTAAAAGGTAAAATCTTAAACATCGAAAAAACCGATGATGCTAAGATTTACAAAAATAATGAAATTCAATCCCTAATTACTGCATTGGGTTTAGGTATCAAAGGGGATGAATTTGATCCAAGTCAACTCAGGTACCATCATATCGTGATTATGACTGATGCTGACGTAGATGGCGCGCACATCAGAACCCTTTTACTGACTTTCCTTTACCGTTATCAAAGAGAATTGGTAGAGCAGGGATATATCTATATTGCTTGTCCTCCCCTTTATAAACTAGAAAGAGGAAAAAATCATTATTACTGCTATAGCGAAAGGGAATTGCAGGAAAAAATAGCTGAGTTTCCTAGCAATGCTAACTATAGTATCCAAAGATTTAAAGGTTTAGGGGAAATGATGCCCCAACAGTTGTGGGATACCACCATGAATCCTGAAACCCGCATGATGAAAAGGGTTGAAATTGAAGATGCCGCAGAAGCCGATCGCATCTTTACCGTGTTAATGGGTGATAGAGTAGCCCCCCGACGGGAATTTATTGAAACCCACGGGCCACGACTAAATCTAACAGAACTAGACGTATAATCAGATGGTGGGGTTATTCGTAACCCCATAAAAAAAGTGAATATTGACACTGACTATAATTTGTAAGAGATAAAGACTTAAATATTATTTATATAGTTATTTAAGTGAGTTTTGAGACAGTTTCACCAGCTAAAATCCCTATTCTATAAATCTTTTATAATCTGGTAGTGTTTCATCTTCATAAGGAATATCAAAATATTCAGCCATTTCCTTGGGGAAAATTATATTCACTTCGACCGGTTCATCACCAGGAAAATATGATTTTTCGTGCAGAGTTTTATTACGTTTTTTAATGTATATATTTGATATATTAAAAGCCATTTTTGCTTTGAGTGATACAATTCCACTTGAGGTGATTGATATTCACCTTATTTTATTTTTATACCTTTAGCCTACAAATATTTTTATCTAACAGCTTAATTATCGATGGCTTACCGATAAAACCTAACACCTAGAACCTAACACCTAATTAATATTGAGGTACAGAAGAATCAACTTCTTCACTCCAAGCGGCAATACCGCCTTTCACATTAATTCCCTCAATTCCTGCTTCTTTAAGGATATTAAGAGCTTTGGCAGAGCGTCCACCCAATTTACAATGGGCAATCAGGCGTTTATCTCCTACCAACTCCTTAACTTTTGCTACTCCATCACCATCTTCAATATCAGGTAAAGGAATCAAAGTAGCATTAGGAATTTTAGCGATTTGATACTCGTTAGGATTACGCACATCAATTAATACATAATCGTCGGCATCACTATCCAATAACTCTTTTAACTGGGTTACGGTCATCTCCTCCAATGCCCCCTCGCTTTCACTGGCTTGGGCTGCTGCTTGGGGAATACCGCAAAATTGTTCATAGTCAATGAGTTTTTCAATGACGGGGCGCACAGGATTAGGACGTAGTTTCAATTCCCTAAACTTCATGCCCATGGCATCATAGAGTAATAATCTACCGCTGAGGGTTTTGGCAGGATCAACCCTTAAAATAATTTTAATGGCTTCAGTGGCTTGGATTGTACCGATAATACCACATAAAACCCCTAAAACTCCTCCTTCGGCGCAGGAAGGAACCATGCCTGGTGGTGGTGGCTCAGGATATAAGTCACGGTAGTTGGGGCCGCCCTCATAGTTAAATACGGTGGCTTGTCCTTCAAAGCGGAAAATAGAGCCGTAAACGTTGGGTTTATTTAACAATACACAGGCATCGTTAGTGAGGTAACGGGTGGGAAAATTATCTGTACCGTCAATGATTACGTCGTAGGGTTCAAGAATTTTAAGGGCATTTTCTGAGCTAAGGCGGGTTTCATATAAGTCAACCTGACAGGTGGGGTTAATTTCTAAAATACGATTTTTTGCGGATTCAATTTTAGGTTTACCTACCCATGAAGTACCGTGAATTACTTGTCTTTGCAGGTTGGAATGATCGACTACGTCAAAATCTACTATACCAATCCGCCCAATACCAGAAGCGGCTAAATATAATAAAAGAGGTGAACCTAATCCCCCCGTGCCTATACAGAGTACACTCGCTGCTTTGAGACGTTTTTGCCCTTCCAATCCGACTTCGGGCAAAATGATGTGTCGTGCGTAGCGTTCGTACTCATCTTTATTCAGTTCTATAGAGTCTAAATTAGGATTGAGCATTTTTAAATTTAATGTTAGCAGAAATTTTTTCTGTAAGTGATTATTTTAACAAATTTCCAGCTAGGGGGGTGATTGATAATGGACAATGAACAATGAACAATTAATTTAAACTTTAGATAATCTTTGTTGATTAGAATCAGGTTAATGACACAATTACTTTTAGTTGATGAGTTCTACATCTAAGAAGAAAAGCACAGATTTGAAGGAGTTGGCAATAGTTTTTTTTCGTTTAGGGGCGATCGCCTTCGGGGGCCCTGCGGCACATATTGCCATGATGGATGAGGAAATTGTTCAGAAAAGAAAATGGATTACTAGGGAAAGATTATTAGATTTATTAGGGGTTACTAATTTAATCCCCGGCCCTAATTCCACGGAGTTGGCCATTAATATTGGTTTTGATAGGGGCGGTTGGAAAGGTTTGATTGTGGCGGGCTCGGCTTTTATTTTACCTGCCATGGTCATTGTCTGGATTTTGGCTTATATTTATGTGCAGTATCAAGCCCTTCCCCAAGCTCAATGGTTGTTGTATGGTATCAAACCCGTAATTGTGGCGATTATTCTTCAGGCACTCTGGAAGTTAGGCAAGAAAGCCGTTAAAGATAATGTGACTAAGGTGGCGGGAATTTTGGCGGTGGTTGCCTTTTTTTTTAATATCAACGAAATTCTGATTTTATTAATTGTGGGCTTGGGGGTAATGGTTTATAAGGAAAGACATCGTTTTAATGTTCGTAATGCTTGGGTAGCACCAATGACGGTTTCCCCTTTCCTCGCCCAAACCAATGTTAGTGAAAGTGTTACTTCTCCTTCTGGATGGGGGGTGTTTTTATTTTTCCTCAAGGTAGGTTTTTTTTTATATGGTAGTGGTTATGTGTTATTGGCTTTTTTACAAAATCAATTGGTAGAACAAAATCAGTGGCTTACCTCTGAGCAGTTGATAGATGCCATCGCCATTGGGCAATTTACCCCAGGCCCTATTTTAACTACAGCAACTTTTATCGGTTATCTTTTGGCAGGGAATATGGGCGCTGTAGCCGCCACTGTGGGCATTTTCTTACCTAGTTTTCTGGTTGTTTTAATTATTAATCCTTGGGTTGAAAAGTTGAGAAATTCGCCCCTCACTGCTTCTCTCCTTGATGGGGTAAATGTGGCTTCTTTGGGATTGATGGCAGGGGTAACTTATATTTTGGGTACAGAGGCGATCGTTGACTGGATTACTGTTACCATGGCAATAACTGCGACTTTCTTAGTGTTTCGCTATAAATTGAATTCCCTGTGGTTAATTTTGGCAGGGGCGTTAATAGGATTAGTGGTTAATTTACTCTGAGGGTTGGTTGGGCGAGGTAAAATGAGGTTAGAGAAATTATAGTAATTGTTAACAATAAAATGACTCAGACTATAGATAATCAAAAATATCGGGCAATTTTAGCTCCTAATGCCGAAAATATCACTTTTGAGAGTAATGGCTTAAATGATTTTTTGCAGGAAACTTTTGCCCTGACTAAGCGTCTTTTCATTCAGTTACAACGCCGCCCTTCTACCCTCGTGGCGGGGGTTATTCAACCTTTTATGTGGTTAATTTTATTTGGTGCTTTGTTTTATAATGCCCCCCAAAGTTTATTTGGTGATGATTTTAGTTATGGGCAGTTTTTAGCTCCCGGAATTATTGTTTTTACGGCTTTTTCTGGGGCTTTGAATGCTGGTTTGCCTATTATGTTTGATCGAGAATTTGGCTTTTTAAATCGACTATTAGTCGCCCCCCTAGCCTCTCGATTTTCCATTGTGGCTGCTTCGACTATCTATATTATTAGTCTTAGTTTGATTCAGACTGCTGTAATTATTACCGCCAGTGCTTTTATTGGGGCTGGTTTACCTAGCGCTACGGGTTTAAGTGCGATCGCCCTTATCACCTTTTTGATTGTCCTAGGAGTGACAGGATTAAGTCTAGGACTAGCTTTCGCCCTACCCGGACACATCGAACTACTCGCCGTAATATTTGTAATTAATTTACCCCTATTATTTGCAAGTACAGCCCTCGCCCCCATGGCATTCATGGCAAACTGGTTACAAATCATCGCCAGTCTCAACCCCCTAACCTATGCTATCGAACCCATCCGCTATATTTATCAACATGGTGATTGGAATTTGGCTAGTATCGTAATCAGCACCCCTTGGACAGAAATTAACTTCGGCGTTGTACTACTTCTACTATGTGGCTTTGATGCGCTTATTCTTTTGGCAATCAAACCTCTTTTAAGTCGTCGTTTCGCTTAACTTTAAACCTAAATAAAATCAGGAATAATTAATCATGAAAAACAAACTTGTATATACATCCCTTCTCAGTGCTGCTTTAGTAATGGGTTACGGCAATCTAGCCTCCGCCCAAAATGCTAACTCCAATCAAAATGACATCTTCCAATCCAACGAACAAAACTCTCTTTATGGCGACAGCATCAACCCCATGCAGTTGATACACAATGCTAACATGATGAATCGCATGAATGGAGCCGCTTCCCCTGAAGCCACCAATCGAAACATTCAAAATGCGGCTCAAAGTTTTAGGGAAAGACAACTACAAAGAATGAGAGAAATGGAATTACAGAATAATAACTCAGAAGAAATAGAACTAGAAAACGAACTTTAAAAAAATACCCCTCTTTATAGGAGGGGTTTAAAAATAATATTATTGAAACAATTAACAGGTGCTGGAAAAGGCAATTAAATAATCTGGTTTTGGATTTCGATTATTTCAACCCAACACCCTAAAATTTTAATAATGATTAACCGTTGAATTGTTAGTTTTCGCAAAAATCATTCTTCCTGCAGAAGTTTGAAGGGCAGAGGTAACAGTAACCCTTAACTCTTCCCCGACATGATTATTAGCATCCTCCACCACTACCATGGTACCATCATCCAAGTAACCAATTCCCTGACTAGGTTCTTTACCATTTTTCAAGATTTTCAAATCGATGTAATCTCCAGGGAGATAAATGGGGCGAATAGCTTGGGCTAAATCATTAATATTGAGGATGAGAATTTTTTGTAAACTAGCCACCTTACTCAAGTTAAAATCATTGGTGATGAGGGTAGCATTAATATCATGGGCAAGGTGCAATAATTTGGCATCCACTGTGGCTACATCTTCGTACTCTTCGGGATGAATAACGATAATATCGGGGTATCTTTCCTGCATTTGATTAAGAATATCTAAACCCCTGCGCCCCCTAACCCTTTTTTGGTCATTGGTAGCATCAGCTAATTGTTGCAATTCTTGTAAGATAAACTGGGGTACTAAAATTTGTCCTTCAATAAATCCTGTATCCAATAATTGTTGAATACGTCCATCAATAATACAGCTAGTGTCAAGAATTTTGGTAGCAACGGGTTTTAGGGTACCTTCCGCCACTAACATTGATTCAATACTATTGGGGTTAATTAACCTTAAAAAAGTTCTTCCGTGGGTATCAGCGAGGGATACTCCTAATACAGCAAAAGTAACACTACCCAAAATTGCCAACATGGGTTTAAGGAAACTAAACTCGCTAGGAATTGGCAGGAGGAATATGGGGGCTAACATTAAGTTTGCCAACAATAAACCTAGTACCAAACCGATCGCCCTTGTTATAATAACTTCAATAGGGGTTTTCCTGATTCTTTGTTCTAAACGGCGATAAGTAGTTTGAGCAACTAAACCCATAGCCAAGCCAATAATAGAAGAAAAACCAGCGGCTAACCATCGCAGGGCTTGAATATTGGAGACTTGCCCTTGAATGTCACCGGGTAAAACTTGGACTATATCAAAGCCTACTCCCGCAAATGCAAGAACGAATATAGAAATAATAATAGCGTCAATCATAATAAATAAGTTGATCCTTGTTTGGATGCAGATAGTTAATTATATCTTTCAATAACGAGTGCAATTAATAATCATGCTAACTCTTAATCTATTTTAACTTTTCAGAGCGGTTTCCGAAGTTCGGTTATCTTTGGGTATTTGTAATAATGTAGAAAAACAGTAATGCTAATTTATGAATAAATTAGATAAATATTATCAAATACTTAATATACAATCAGGGGCAAGTGTAGAGGAAGTCAAGAAGGCATACCGACAACTGGCGAAAAAATGGCATCCTGACAATTTTAATGATAGTCCTGAAAAAGCAGAATTAGCTGAAAAAAAATTTTTAGAAATTCACGAGGCTTACGAAGTTTTAAAAAAATCAGGTAATTCTCCTAATTTTGACCAACAAAAAACAAAAAATCATGACAATAATTATGTTTTTGTCAGAAGGAATTTGGATACGAAAGAGAAAAAAGCAGAGTTTTATTACGACTTGGGAGTAGAGGAAGCGAAAAATGAGCAATGGGAGGAAGCTATAAGATATTTTACCCATGCTATTAAATTAAATGATAGGTTTGCTAATGCTTATTATTATCGAGGTGCTGTTTTGGATAAATTGGGTTTTGGGTTGAGGGCGCAGTCAGATTGGAATCAAGCTGAATTTTTTAAAAGTTCGCAAAATAACAAAGTTGAATTTAATAACTATAGCGATAATAAAAGAAAAAAAAGTAAGCAAAATATCGGAGTTAATAAATCTTTTCAAAAAAAGGAAGATAATTTTATTAAATGGTTAGGAGTTATTTTTGGGCTTGTTTTGGTCGCTTTTGGACTTGCTATGATTAGGGATACTAGAAATACGGAAAATAATAACCAAAGTTTTTATTACTTTTTGAATGATTATAATATTTCTTTGCTATTTAAATAGTTAAGGTGCGCTGAATAAATCACAAGTTGAGAATGTGAAATTGAAGGTGTAAACTTTAAGGATAGTTGGATTGTACTAAAAAAAGTTTTGATTGGGGATATTTAGATGATGAAGGTTATTTTTCAGAAGTTGGTATTATTTACTTTCTTAATTGTATGTTTGACGGGTTGTGTTCGTTATGATGTGGGGGTTAATTTTTCTCAGGCAAATAGCGGCACTATAATTCAACATATCAAATTAGGCGAACAATTAACCAGTTTTAGTGAATCGGAAGGTAATGCTTGGTTGAATGGTATTCAAAAACAGGCATTAAAGTTACATGGAAAGGTGAAAAGATTATCTCCAGAGGAGTTGGTGGTGACGATTCCTTTTGATAATGGGCAGGATTTAGTAAATAAATTTAATCAGTTTTTTATTTCTGAGGTTGATTCAAAGGTTAATCGCAATTTGACGGAAAAACGGGAAGATAGTCTCTTGGATTTGGAGGCAAATATGGCTATTAAGCAAAGTAATTTAATTTTTGTTGAAAGAAATATTTTAAATTTTTCCGCAAATTTGACTCCTTTGGGAGTGGTTTCTAATCAGGGCCATATTATTATTTCTTCGGGGGATTTGATTAATTTACAGTTGAGTTTTAATTTTCCTTGGGGGGCAAAGTTGATTACTAATGATTTTCCTACTTGGGAAAGGGAAGAAAATAATCAATATAATATTAGTCTCAAGGCGGGGCAAGTTAATGATGTGACGGCTATTTTCTGGGTACCTAATTATATCGGTTTGGGGGCAGGGGCGATCGCCCTTTTCATTTTATTAGGGTTTATTCTCAAATATCCTCAATCTCTCAAAACTATGAAAAAGGTTAGTTAGATTTTTCGCTGATGATTGTGGTGAGGTAACAATAATCGATTTTTCCTTGGGCATTACGGGGAATAGAGTCCATTTCATACCATACTTTCGGTATTTTATAATGGCTAATGTGCGATCGTAATTTATTTTTTATACTATCAATTATATTTTCAGACATAGGAACATATAAAGCACAAATAACTTGTCCCCAATAACTATCTTTTTTACCCAAAATAACTATATCTTTTACTAAACCTGTTTCCCTAATTAATTCCTCTATTTCTGATGGATAAATATTCTCACCGCCCGAAATAATTTTACGGCTATTTCTACCCACAATATGTAAATAATTTTCTTGATCTAAATAACCTAAATCATCGGTTTCAAAGTAACTATAATCTTGAGAATGAGGATAATATCCTTTAAATAAAGATGTACTTTTTATGGTAATTTTACCAGTTTGTTCTTCTTTCTTTTCTATATTAATTTCAGCGTGGGGCAAAACTTTTCCACTACTTTTTTTACCATTTAAAAAATTATCTGGAGACAAAATTGTCACCCCAGAAGCTGTTTCAGTCATACCATAGGTTAAAGCTAGATTGATTTGATAATTGTGGCAAAGATTTTGTAAATCTTGAGGAGTACTATTTCCGCCTACTAAAACTGTTTTAAATGGTATCAACCAATTAGGATTATTTTCTAAAAAAAACTTTAATTGAGTGGGTACAAGGGAAATAAAAAAATCTTGATAATTATTTAATGGAACTTCTTTTTTGAGTAATGAATAATCATAAATTTCTAATGTTCCTTTTGTCATAAAAGTTCTAATAATTTGCATTAAACCACTAACATGATAGAGAGGAAGACAACAAAAAGAATTAATTTTTTCCTCTTGCCAAAATTCATAAAATCCCATGGCAGAATTAGTTAACGTTAACCATGTATGAATTGCAAATTTAACTTTGCCAGATGTTCCCCCTGTGGGAATCATAATTCTTTCTGAAGGGTAGCAATGATTTTCTATATCTTCATTAGTGGTCAAAATATTTCCGTCTTTAACTCTTTTTAATAAAAGTAAAAATTGTTTATGATTATTATGATTATCTGAGTCTGTAAAAACCAAATTAGGTTTTACTATTTGATATACTTGCTCTAGTTCTCTTTTTTGCCAGTGAGGATTTAGCAAAAAAATAGATGATTTAGTTAAAATTGAAGCGAAAAAGACACTAATAAATTTGTTAGGATTATTAGTTGATAAAAATATTACATTATTTGTAGTTTGATTAATCTGTTTAATATAATAGTTTATATCATTTATAACAGAAATATTATTATTGTTATGGTAGCAGTTATTATTAAAATATTTAAGTAGTATTAAAAAGTTTTTTTTATCCACAAAAAAGTACCAAATTAAAGATAACAAATGAAGTTATCAAGTCAATATATAGCCCCCATTTTGCAGGGGTGATTCAAAGTAGGGGTAAGATTTATTTAATCTAAAATACTCACTGTAGAAAAGGCTTAAACCTTTTGGCTAGATCGATTTAATTACACCTACCTACTTAGGTAAATTCTGTAAATTAATTTACCTCTATTTTTACAAAAACATCACAGTCATTAAGTATAATTAGTTGGCTGATGAATAATAAAATGGCTCAATAACTCGTTATTTATGCCTTTGAGTTAAATTAAATTTTAAGTAAGAATGAATCACTCCTGCTATAAAAAAGGGGGATATTTGAGGATTAAAACTCAGACTATTTAGGAAATAGCAATGGATTGCACAGCGTTTATATCTAAACCCTGTTTAGTTAATTCTTGGGTAAGAATAAGGCTATTTTTAATCCTATCAACAAACAAAACTCCTGTAAGATGATCCATTTCATGTTGTATTACTCTTGCCATCCATCCTGAAGCCTTAATTCTCTGTTTTTTCCCGCTCAAATTTTTAAATTCTACTTCGATTTTTGAGGGGCGAGTAACATCGAGGAAGACGTTAGGGATACTTAAACAACCTTCTTCCAAAATACATACATCTTTGCTATATTTTCTGATAACAGGATTAATCATCACTAAAGGAGGATTGTTTTCGTTATCAGGTTGAAGATCAACTACAATCATTTGTTTATTGACTCCCACTTGGGGGGCTGCTAAACCGATACCATTTTCGGCATACATGGTTTGAAGCATTTTTGTCGCCAACTCTTTAACGGATTCGTCAATTTTGGCAATGCGTTTGGCATTTTGTCTGAGGACTTTATCTCCTAGTATATGTAACTTTAACGGTGCATTTACCTTTTCTTTTTCAACAATTAATGTATTGGTCATATTTTACTCTTTAGTAAGTTAACAAATCTCTTTTCTTTGATCATAAAACATTGTTGTATGTCTATTGGGGCGATAGTAGAAATTAGTTACTATATTGGTTTAACCATAATTTTAGTTAATTTTGTCAAGGCGATCGCCCTTAGTCATCAACAAAAAGAGTTGCTTTCGAGATATTATGCTTGATCATTAACCGCTACTATTCTTCCTTTAATAACCAAAAACCTTCAAAAGACTCGGACTCAGGGGAAGATTGGATGGCGAGAAAATGTACACCGTTGGCTTGTTGTTTGGCACTTTCAAATCCTTCCCCTTCAGCAAGGGTTTTTTCGTCGGTAAGATTGGCTAGAATCCAACTATCGCTTACTCCTGTTTCTAGGCAAATACGGGGAAATTGACCTGTTTCTAATCTCAGATAGCCTAATTCTAATCCAGACATCCACGCACCGAGGGGTAAGGCTCTTTTTGAAAAAATTATGAGTCCAGGGATTTTAGTATTTTTCTTGATGTTGGCAAGGGAGAGGGGAAATGCTTCCCCAAATGCGATCGCCCATTCCCTCATATCCTGAAAATCATCACTATTGAGGGAGACTAAAGCCCATTTATCATTGCGATCGCCCTTAACCGCATCAGGTAAACTAATGGCATTACCTTGGGGATATTGTACCGAAGCGGAAACTTTAGGGGCTTGATAACCGTCTTGATAAGGGTAAAAATCAACATCTCTTTCTGCTAACCAACGATTGAGGGCATAGGTATGGCGGGAAGCAAATACAGAAATATTAGCATCATCACAGGCTTTGATGATCATATTATTCATCTGACGGCGGAAAAATCTAATTTTACTGGGAGTTTCCCCCGCTTTTTCGATGGCAGAGGCGATCGCACTTCCCAAAGTGATAGAATTAACCTCACTATTCGAACAAAACTGGGAATAACGAAATATCGAATTATAATCACTATCAATGTCCGTTGGACTTTCGCAAATCAAAATTTCCCAAAGTTTTTTATTATTCTCATCAAAAATTGGACGTGAATAGAAATCTAACTCCCAAATTTTTCCCATGTTAAAGAATGTTGAATCTTAATATAAAATGAACAATATTATCAACCTTGTATCATATCATCCCCACTCCATCGCCATTATTTAACTCTCTAACTTTTTATCAACTGGTAAAACAAGCATTGCTCACCATCTTCGGTTAAAAAGTTAAAAATTGTTGAGAAATACGGCAGTCTATGGAAGTCACCATGGACAATGAGAAGAACTCATATTAAGATACATTACCCGAAAAACTAATGACACATTTCTGAGGAAGAGGTGCTATTTATAATGATCTAACTTATAATTACCCCTAGAAAACTCCAAACTGTCATAGATTGTATATTTATTCAACAAATTAATTTAATCTCGACAATATAACTGGAATATATAAAATTAATTGCTCACAACTATCAGTAAATCATGGTATATACTCTAGGTTCAGTAGAAGAATTTATCGCTACTGTGGCACCCTTTGATCGCCTATCCACCACCGAGATAAAACAACTAGCCCAAGAATTTAATCCCCTCAAATATGAAATGGGGCAAATCATGCTAGTCAAAGACAAGATTCCCCCCTACATTTCTATCATATATGAAGGACAAGCTCGTTACATTGGTTATGATCCTCGTACCAGTTTACCCCTGAGTTTAAAACTCGTTAGTCATGGTAATGTCATCGGTTGGCAAAGTTTACTAAGGGGATTTGCCTGTGAAACGGCGATCGCCTCTACCCCCGTAGTAGCCCTTACCCTATCTCGGGAAAAATTTTTAAATCTCCTTGAGCAAAAACAAAATATCAAGGAATACTACCAAAATACCCCTGGATTAATAGAAATTTTTGACAGCCTCGGCTACCAACTAAGCCACCGTGCCACAGGGGAAGGAAACCTCAAAATGTTGAGCCAAGAGGCCCTCAAAACATCCCAAGTAACCCATCTAAACAAAGGGAAAATTACCAAAATTCCCCCCGCACCCCAAGGACATATTTGGTGCTTTAGTGGCGGTAAAATCAAAGATTTGACCATTGGGGCAAATATCAATCAACAGGAAACCATCGAAGCAGAGACAGAAATTCGCCTTTTATCCCTCGATTTGATGCTAATTGAATCAGCCCATAGTAACAGCACTCCCACTCCCCCTCCTGTTGACAAAAAAGATGATCCTTGGCAGGAACATCAACAACCTCCATCCCCAGAAGAAATCCCCACTGTTACGCCCAAAGTTTTGATGGATGGAGACGGAATACCCCAAGCCGACAATAGCGTTTTACAAGAACAACCCCAAAACCTTTTCCAAGAGCCAAAACAATCCCTAAAAAGTTATCCATACTTTTCCGGCAGAAGTGAAACTGACATTGGCATTGCTTGTTTTAGGATGCTGTGTAAACACTTCAATATTCCCTATAAAGGAGATATTCTCACTCGAGTTATCAAACAACAAGTTGAAAATAGTGGACGGTTATCCCTCGAAGTTTGCGGGGCGATCGGAGAACTTTTAGGGTTAAATAGTCAATTAGTAGAAGTACCAGCAGGAGCATTTGCAAGACTAGAAGCCCCCATCGTTGTCAAACTAGAAGATTCCCTCGTGGTGATTTACTCCACCAGTGATAAAACTATCATCGTGGCAGATCCTACCCTCGGTAGAATCAAGGAAATGAAAACCATCAATTTCTTAGAAAGATGGGGACAAAAAGGCAAAGCTCTACTACTGAAGAAAAATAAAGAAACTGCCCAACAAAAATTTGGCTTAAGTTGGTTTGTACCATCTCTGATTAAATTTAAGTGGATGTTGGTAGAAGTATTTGTCGCCTCCTTCTTCGTCCAACTTTTCGCCCTAGCCAATCCCTTGATGATTCAAGTAATCATCGATAAAGTAATCGTGCAAAATAGCCCCGATACCCTGCAAGTATTGGGTATTTTCCTCGTTGTCTTAGCTGTTTTTGAAGCCATCCTCAGCACCCTGCGGACTTATTCCTTTGTGGACACCACCAACCGCATTGACATGGCACTAGGTTCGGAAATCATTGACCACCTATTAAGGTTACCTCTGAGGTACTTTGAAAAGCGTCCTGTGGGCGAAATTTCCACCCGTATTAACGAGTTAGAGAATATTAGGTCATTTTTAACGGGAACTGCCCTAACAGTGGTACTAGATGCGATTTTCTCCGTTATTTACATTGTGGTGATGCTGATTTATAGTCCCATGCTCACCCTTGTATCCATGGCGATTATCCCTATATTTATCGTTCTTACCATTGTCTTTTCTCCTCTCATTCGTCGTCAGCTGAGAGAAAAAGCTGAGCGTAACGCTGAAACTCAATCTCACCTTGTGGAAGTCATGTCAGGTATTCAAACCGTCAAGGCTCAAAACATCGAGTTGAGATCCCGTTGGGAATGGCAAGAACGTTACGCCAGTTATGTAGGCACAGGGTTTAGGACGGTAATTACTCAAACCCTCGCAGGTTCTGCCAGTAATTTTCTTAATCAACTCTCTCAGTTATTAGTGTTGTGGGTGGGGGCTTATTTAGTATTACAAGGGGAGTTAACCCTAGGACAACTAATTGCTTTCCGTATTATCGCGGGTTATGTAACTTCTCCTATTCTTAGACTGGCTCAGTTATGGCAAAACTTCCAGCAAACTGCTCTATCCTTGGAGCGTTTGGCGGATATTGTGGATCATCCCCAAGAAGGTGAAGAAGATCGGGATAACATTCCCATGCCTGGCATTGAGGGTAATTTGAAATATGAAAATGTATGTTTTCGCTTCAAGCCTAATACTCCTTTACAGCTTAATAATGTCAGTATTGAAATTCCTGCGGGTACTTTTGTTGGTATTGTCGGGGAAAGTGGTGCGGGTAAGAGTACCCTAACTAAGTTGGTGGCAAGGCTTTATGAGCCTGAATCTGGACGAATTATGATCGATGGTTATGATGTTAACCGAGTGGAGTTGTATTCCCTACGGCGTCAAATTGGGGTTGTTCCTCAAGAGAGTCTCTTATTTGAAGGAACAGTTATGGATAATATTGCCCTCACTAATCCTGATGCTACTACCGAGGAAATCATTGAGGCGGCTAAGGTCGCCGTAGCCCATGAGTTCATCATGAATCTTCCTAACGGTTATAATACAAAGGTTGGGGAAAGAGGTGCTTCTTTGTCTGGGGGTCAAAGGCAGAGAATTGCGATCGCCCGTTCTGTCCTCCAAAATCCTCGGATGTTAATATTAGACGAAGCCACCAGCGCCCTTGACTACAATACAGAAGCTCAAGTCTGTCAAAATTTAATTACCGCTTTTGGCGATCGCACCGTTTTATTTATTACCCACCGCTTAGGAACCATTAAAGGTGCTGATACCATCGTAGTAATGGACAAAGGAACCATCGTAGAAGTAGGTACCCACGCAGAATTGATGGAACTACACGCCCGTTACTACTACCTCTATCAACAACAACTTAAAACCGAAGTATAACCAATTCAATTATCAGCCCGACTTTTTCCCCAAAGGCTGATTTACCAATCCACCTTACCTAAAAACAACCATGCAATCCACAGATAATAGAAATTCTGGTCAAGAAAATCTCCTCAAACGAGATGGACAACCTGAAACCCCTCAAACTCAAAAAGACAAAGTAAACCTAGACGCTTCTGGGTTTGAAAAAGGAGTCATCCTAAAACAATCCCCCGTCTGGTCTAGGGCTATGACTTGGACTATAATGGGTGTTACTGTATTTGCAGTATCATGGGCATATTTTGCCAGAATTGAGCAGGTAGTAGCCGCCAGAGGACAACTCAGACCAACCAATGCAGTACAAGAAATTCAAGCCCCCATCAACGGGGTGGTTAGTACCGTCAATGTAGAAGATGGTCAAAGAATCGCCGCAGGGGATGCTCTCCTGATATTTGACTCAGAAGCATCAGAAGCCCAACTCGCATCTCTCTTAACTATCCGAGAATCCCTAGTCAAAGAAAACCGCTTTTATAGAGGCCTCACCAACTCCCGTTTTAGTACCGCCCTCGTGGAAAAAATATGTCATTGATTTGGAATTATCTCCCGAAATTCAGGCCCTCGCCCTTAACCGTGCTTCCATTGTGGAAGAAATACAGTTTTATGAATCCCAAATTGGCACCAGAAACGGTAATAACCTCAGCCCAGATCAAGCCTCCCGTCTGAGTGCCGCCAACAATGAACTGGATTCTCGCTCTCAGGTAGCACAATTGAAAATTAGTCAACTAGAAAGACAAAGAAGTCAAAATAGTAGTCAACTATCCGATGCCCAAAGACAACTAATTAACGATCGCACCGTACTAGAACAAATCAGGAATAGAAATAGAGATGCCATCGCCCGGGCCGAAGAAAGTCTCAAAATTGACGAAGATATTTTGGCTAACTTTGCCCCTCTATCAGAAGAAGGTGCCGTATCTAGGGTACAAACGGATCTACAAAGGCAAAAAGTTCAAGATCGCCAAGCTAGTATCATTCAACAAAGAAGTAACGGCAGAATAGAAGAAGAAAGACAACAACAGCAAGTTCAATCGCGTCTAGCTCAAATTGAACAACTTCAAGAAGAGCAAACAAGGATTAATTTGGAAATTACCCAAGCCCAACAAGAATTGCGTAATACCATGGCGGTTAGTGAAAAAGATGTGCGCGATCGCATGGCAGGAAATAACCAAAGACTATCAGAAATTGATAGCCAACTCAACCGCATCATTATTGATAACGAAAAAAGAATCGCTGAATTAGACAGTCAAATTAGCTCAGCCCAACAAACTATCCGTTACCAAGAACTAAAAGCTCCCGTATCAGGAACGGTATTTGACCTCCAAGCTAGTCCTGGGTTTGTTCCCCGTAGTGGTATCTCGGAACCTTTGTTAAAAATAGTACCCGATCCAGGTCCTGATAATCCCCTCATTGCCGAAGGATACATCACCAACGAAGACATCGGTTTTGTGCAAATCGGACAAGAAGTAGATGTGAGGATTGACACTTTTTCCTACAGTGAATTTGGGGATATAAAAGGTACCGTGGAATTTATCGGCTCTGATGCCCTTCCCCCCGATCAAATTTATAACTTTTATCGTTTCCCCGTCAAAGTAGAATTGGAGGCCCAAGATTTAGTAGTTCGTGGTAATCCTGTGGATTTACAACCAGGAATGTCTGTGAGCTTAAATATTAAAGTTAGAGAAAATAGAAGTGTTCTTAGCTTATTTACTGAATTATTTACCAAAAAAGTCGATAGTCTCAGAGAAGTACGTTAACATTTGCGAGGAGTTAGGTTCAAATAGTTGAAATTTACTCAATGCCCAGCTCCTGAAGAGGTCTGATAATGGTGGACTCGGGGGCTTTCTCTGGGTCAAAAACCCCGTCAATGGCTTCTTGAAGACTGTTAGCCATGACAATCCTGTTATCATAAACCACAATCACCCTAGTAAGGGCTGGAATACTATTTTGATCCGCTTCTAGGTAAACAGGCTCAACATATAACAAAGACTGTTCGATGGGAATTACTAATAAGTTTCCTTGGATAGCTTTCGAGCCTTGGCGATTCCAAAGGGAAATTTGCCCCGAAATTAGAGGATCTTGGTTAATTAAAGCCTCAATTTGATCTGGTCCAAATACTAATTCTTGTTTAGGAAATTGGTATAGTAACAGTTTGCCATAGTTTTTCCCGTCACTACGAGCCGCTAACCAAGCGATGAGGTTAGGACGAGAGACAGGGGTATAGGGATGTAAGAGGATAAACTCTTCTTCATCGGCGATGGGCAACTTCATAATGAGATAATAGGGATTAATGGATAAAGGCTCATCTCCATAAATTTCTTGGGGTACTTGCCATTGATCTTCCCTGTTATAAAATACTTGGGTGTTTTCTACATGATAGGTGAGTAGTCTTTCTGATTGGGTTTTAAATAAATCAATGGGGTAACGAATATGTCTCAAAATATCTGGAGGCATACTGCTCAAAGGTTTAAAAAGTTCGGGAAATACTTTTTTCCAAGAACGAATTAGGGGATCATTTTCTTCGCTGATATAAAAAGTTGTTTTACCATCATAAGCATTGACTAAAACTTTTACTGAATTACGAATGTAGTTAAATTGATTCTCCCCTGGATCTGAGTAGGGATAATAATTAGAAATGGTATAGGCATCCACTAACCAATAGAGATGATTTAAGTCATTGGGTTCTCCATCTGCCACTACAAGATAAGGATCTTGATCGTAATAAAGGAAAGGGGCGATCGCCTTTATCCGTTCATTAATGTTACGACGAAATATAATACGAGTATCAGGGGTAAAATTATCCGTCAACAACATTCGCCAATCCCGCAGATGAACAGCAAAGACCAATTTGCGCCAAACATCAGCAATATTAATTCCCCCCGAACCATCATAGCTAGTATTAAAATTCTCCTCTCCACTGGGAAAATCAAACTCAGGAAACCTTGTATTAGTCATCACATAAGTATTTGCCAACTCCCCAAAATAAATACGAGGGCGCACAATGGGAATACTATCCCGAATAGCAGGAGAAGAAACACTCAACCCCCCCGGATCTAAATCTGAGCCAATATCACTGATAAAATAAAAAGGTAATCCTCCCTGCTGTACCCGATTCACTGGAGACATGGTAAAACCATACCCATGGGTATAAATGAGATGTTTATTAACCCAAGTTTTTGCCTGTTCAGGTACCAATTCATAATCTAACTCTCGGGGAGCCACAATTACCTGAGTATAATTACTATCACCCTCATCATTTTTAATGTTATAACGATCAATATCTGCATCAGGAAAAACATAGTAAGGTCTGATTTGTTGCAATTGACGATTTGCCTGAAGGATGGGGCGAGTATCCCAAAGACGAATATTATCAATGGTTAAGTTATTTTTTTTAATATCTTCTAGGGTAAGAGAGCCTTCGGGATTAAAGGTTTGCACTTCAATTTGATCTAAGTTAAAAGCGGATCTAGTTTGTTTAATGTTACGTTCGATGTAGGGTTCTTCTAGGCTTAATTCATTGGGCTGTACGATGGTATTTTGGAAAACTTCTATAACTCCCAAACCACCACCGTAAAAAACAATATAAAAAATAAAGGGCAAAAGAGAAAAGGATAAACCCTTTTTACGTTGATTCTCTCTTCCATACCCCGTGATGGATTTGATCAATAACCAAATACCAATGGCAGATGCGATCAATCCCGCAATGGTTTCTAGGGGCAAATTAATGATAATGTCGGTATAACCAGCACCATAAACTACTCCTCTGGTAGAGAAAACTAAACCATAGCGGTTTAACCAGTGAATAATGGCAATGGTAAACATTAAACCACTTAAAAGTCCGTATATATGTCGTAATTGTTGACGGGATAAACCCTTAAATCCCCCCTCGCTAAGGCTATTATTACTTATTAAATAAATAATTAAACTAGCACTAATACCATATAAAAACAGTCCTTGTACCCAAATATCTAATATTTGTAAAAAAGGTATTTTAAAAATATAAAAACTAATTTCATGATTAAATAAAGGTTCAGTTTTATCAAAATCAACACTATTAAAAAACCATAAAAATCTAATCCAATAACCAGAAATTATTAAAGCAAAAACTGCACTAATATAAATACCAATAAAATTCAACCAAAATCTTGGTTTAAATAATACTAAAATAGTAGCAGTAAAAACTATTAAAATTTCCCAAATATTTGCTGATATGCCAAGAACTAGGTCAGCTATTCCCCTAAGATGAAAGGGTGATTCTACCCTAGGAGTTACGTTGGGTAAATTAATATTTAGTTGCCAAGCCTCATGGGCTGTTTGAGTATAAAAAATGAGGGCTAGTCCAATACTGACACTGAAAAAAAATAGAAGAAGTAACAGTGATTTTAACTTTAAAGGAGATGACTGAGGCGCAAATTCTTCTAATTTCTTTTTATAATATAGGTGCTGATGATTACTCTGTTTGTAAGCAATAAAGATGTTACTAAAAATAAAAAGTGATGAGATAAAAAAAGTAACTAATCCTAATAATAATTTAGTTTTAAATTGAGTTAAAAAAGTTTGTAAATAACCTAATTCCTCAAACCAAAGAATTTCTACCCCTAAACGACTTAAACCTATGGCCGATAGCCAACCTAACATTATTAAAGATAAAAAGGCAATAATAATTTTATGGTTAAAAACAATTAATTTGACGGGATTTTTATAAACCTGTGTCATAGGGAAAACAATTGACAATGAGCAATGGACAATGGACAATTAATTTATTGATTATCAATTATTTTAAAGACAAAATACAGAATCCCCCCTAAGCTTATTAGCAAAGAGGGAAATTAATCATTGAGAGGGTCAGAAATTACAAATGATTAACTCTGAGTTGTATGGTACAAACCAGAAAACATTAATTTATCATAATTATCCATTTTCAATTCTCAATTATCCTATTTCTATATTAACAGCATCAACATCCCAGATTTCTTTGCAATACTCTCTGATGGTGCGATCGCTAGAAAACTTAGCCATACGGGCGCTATTGAGGATAGACATTTTCGTCCATTTGTCCTGATCTTTATAAGCCTGAGCTACCTTGTCTTGACAATCAGCATAGGCGGCAAAATCAGCCATGAGCATATATTGGTCGTTGTAAAGTAAATAATCAACGATGGGCTTAAATAAATCCTTATTACCATGACTAAAATACCCATCTCGAATACGATTAACCACTTGGGCTAGTTCAGAATTTTCTTCATAATAGTCCATGGGATTATAACCATTTGCCCTATACTCAGATACCTCCTCAGCGGTTAAACCAAACAAGAAGAAATTTTCTGCCCCTGCTTCTTGGCGAATTTCGATGTTTGCCCCGTCCAAAGTACCAATGGTTAAAGAGCCATTCATGGCAAACTTCATATTACCAGTACCAGAGGCTTCTTTTCCTGCGGTGGAAATTTGTTCGGATAAATCAGCGGCAGGATAAATCTTTTGTCCGAGGGATACATTAAAGTTGGCTAAGAATACCACCTTAATTCTGCCCCGTACATCAGGATCTTTATTTACCACATCTGCCACACTGTTAATTAATTTGATGACTAATTTTGCCATAAAGTAACCGGGAGCCGCTTTACCACCAAAGATGAAGGTGCGGGGTACTACTTCTACATCAGGATTTTCTTTGATTTTGTTGTACAGAGCGATGATATTTAGTACCGCTAAATGCTGACGTTTATATTCATGAATACGTTTAACTTGTACGTCAAAGATAGAGTCAACGTTAACTTCGATGCCTTGTTTTTTGAAGATATACTCAGCTAATCTTTGCTTATTAGCTTTTTTGATGGCCTGCCAGCGATCGCAAAATTTCTGATCATCAACATATTTTTCTAACCCTTTCATAATGGTTAAATCTTTTAACCAACCATCACCCACTTTTTCTGTAATTAATTTAGAAAGTTCGGGGTTACTGAGCAAAATCCAACGACGGGGAGTTACACCATTGGTTTTGTTGTAGAATTTTTCGGGCCAGAGGAAAGCAAAGGCACGGAGGGTTTCTTTTTGTAATAACTCGGTATGAAGTGCCGCTACACCATTGATGGCGTGGCTACCCACACAGGCTAGATGTGCCATGCGTACTTTTTGTTCTGAGCCTTCTTCGATGAGGGATACTTGCTCTAATAATTCCTCATTGTCGGGGTACCATGTGCGCACATCTTCGAGGAAACGATGGTTAATTTCAAAGATAATTTCGAGGTGACGGGGTAGAAGTTTTTTGAATAGGCTTACTGACCATTTTTCCAAAGCCTCGGGTAAGAGGGTATGGTTAGTATAGGCGAGGGTTTTTTGGGTGATATACCAAGATTTATCCCAATCCATGGCGTGTTCATCTACCAATAGACGCATTAATTCGGCAACGGCAACGGCGGGGTGAGTGTCGTTGAGTTGGATGGCGACTTTGTCATGGAAATTGTCTAGGCTAGGGTTACGGCTTAGGTGTTGTTTGACCAAGTCTTGGAGGGATGCGGCCACAAAGAAGTATTGTTGAGCTAGTCTCAGTTCTCTTCCTGCGGGGGTGTTATCATTAGGATATAAAACTTTGGAAATGGTTTCGGAGTTAATTTTCTCCTCCACGGCACGGTCATAATTTCCAGCGTTGAAAGCCTCAAAGTTAAACTCTTCACTAGCTTCTGCTTTCCATAGGCGTAGAGGGTTTACGGTATTGGTTTTAAAACCAGGTACGGGGGTATCATGGGGAATTGCCAATACGGTGCGATCGGGTATCCAAGATACTCTACAATTACCTTTAGAGTCGCAGTAGGGCTGGGTATAGCCCCCTAGTTTAACTTCGATGGTTTCGTTGGGTCGAGGAATTTCCCAGGGGTTGCCAAATCTAAGCCAGTTGTCAGGTACTTCTGCTTGCCAACCGTCTCTAATGAGTTGGTGGAAAATACCGAATTCATAGCGAATACCGTAGCCAATGGCGGGTATTTCTAAACTAGCGAGGGAGTCGAGGAAACAAGCGGCTAGTCTGCCTAAGCCACCGTTACCCAAACCTGGATCTGGTTCTTCTTCTAGTAATTCTTCTAAATCTAGGTCTAATTCTTTAACTACTTGCTCTACTTCGTGGTAGATGTCTAGGTTGACGAGATTGTTGCCTAGATGTCTGCCCATGAGAAATTCGGCGGACAGGTAACATACTCTTTTGGTGTTGCTTTCTCTGTAGGTTTCGATGGTTTTGAGAAAACGATGAAGAATTCTATCTCGGATGGTGTAGGCGAGGGCTACGTAATAATCTTGTTTAGATGCTTTATTTTGGTTTACCCCTTGAATATAGAAGAGGTTATCTAAAAACGCCTGTTTGAGCGTTTGTGGACTCATACCAGTGCGATCGTCTTCTACTGTAATATTATTATTGTGTTTAGGGATTGTTGTCTCTACCATAGTATTTTTCTATACTTCTATATTGTTAAGGTTATACGATCTTTTAAGAATATTGCTATTTTTCTGGAAAACCCTGCAATGGTTTCTACTCAAAGGGTTAAAATAGTATTAACTTTTATGAAGTTTATTAATAAAACTGTTTATTTTTGTCGGTGATGCCTTTTTTTAAACCCAAACAACCTATTCTGCAAAGAAAGCCGTTATCTGTGGAGGATGATTATTTTAATGCCATGCGCCCTTGGCGGTTTAATCCTCATCCTTGGCTTCCTCTTTGTGGTGTCTATACTTGCATTGATCAAAGTATGGTGTTGTGGGGGTTGATTTCTGGGTTTATTTTTCTGGTGGCTCAGTTTTGTCCTTTTAGTTGGGTTAATCAGGCGATCGCATGGTCAATTTTAACCATCATGGGTACTGGAATTATGATAGCTCTAACCTATGGTTGGACGGTAGTTGAGCGATTATCATGGCTGTTATATACCTGGGTGGGACTAATGGTTTTTGGTATGGTCATGACGGACTGTGCGATCGCCCTTGGTTGGGGTTGGCTACTCATCCACCTATGCAGTTTATGGTTATTAATAAGCGCCATGGGCTATCTCGTCACAGGCTTTGCCATGCGCTCACGGGCTTTTTTCCTCGCCACAGCTATCCATGGAGTAGCCATATTCTTTTTACCTTACGTTATTGGTTGGCAATTTCTTTTCACTGGTCTAGTGATGATGAGTAACTTATTAATTTTTGCCGAGGGACACTGGGATATGATTTTACCCAATGAAAAGGTTACTTTACTTAAAGAAAAAACTAAAAACCTTAAAATTATTTCTAATTTTATTCTCGATAATTAATTAATTTTTGAATTTTTCCCACCATAAAATTTAGTTATTTTTGCCAAACGGTTTTGATATTGACAAATTCTCGGATGCCTTCAATGCTTAATTCTCTGCCATAACCAGAACGTTTTATACCCCCAAAAGGTAAATGAACATCGGATTTTACTAAGCCATTGATAAATACGCTTCCTGCTTCGATGTCTCTGATGCAACGCTCTATATTTTTCTCATCTTTTGTCCACACACAAGCCCCTAAACCCAAGGAGGTATTGTTGGCAAGAGCGATCGCACTTTGGACATCTTTTACTGTAAAAAGTAAAGCCACAGGACCAAAAAATTCTTCTGTCATGGCGGGGGAATTCTCAGGAATATTCGTCAAAAGGGTGGGAGGGTAAAAATTTCCTTTCCCCTGTAAAGGCTTTCCACCAATCAAGGCTTTTGCCCCCATGGATAGGGTTTTTTGTACTTGATTATTTATTTCCTCTAAAATTGCGGGGGTGGCAAGGGGGCCGATGTCTGTATCCTCCTCCATGGGATCACCTATTTTCAAGGCTTGGAACTTGTCTAACAATAGTTTCTCAAACCTAGGGGCGATCGCCTCTACCACAATAAACCTTTTAGAAGCAATGCAGGATTGACCATTGTTGCGCATTCTCGCATTCACCGCCACCGTGGCAGCTTCCTCTAAATCAGCATCTTCCAGGACGATAAAAGGATCACTTCCCCCTAACTCCAACACGGTTTTTTTCAGCTCTTCCCCCGCCACCGAAGCCACTTTCTGCCCTGCCAACTCACTTCCTGTAAGCGTGACAGCTTTTACCCTAGAATCCCTGATGACCTGCTCTACCTGCCCTGATTCAATTAACAGAGATTGAAATGCCCCCTTGGGAAACCCTGCCCCTTTAAAAATAGTGGCGATCGCTAAGGAACATTGAGGCACATTAGAAGCGTGTTTTAACATGGCTACATTCCCCGTCATTAAGGTAGGAGCAGCAAACCGAAAAACTTGCCAAAAGGGAAAATTCCAAGGCATTACCGCTAAGATAGCCCCCAATGGTTGATAAGTTACATAGCTATGGGAGGCATCGGTTTCTACCATTCTATTTTGTAAAAAATCTGCTCCATGCTCTGCATAATATCGGCATACCAGCGCACACTTGTTCACCTCTGCGATCGCACTTTGAAAAGGTTTTCCCATCTCCAAAGTCATTAACTTTGCCCATTCCGAAGCATCATCTTCGAGGATAGTCGCCGCCTTTAACAATTTATCAGCCCTAGACTCAAAAGAACTTTTGCGATAATTTTCAAAAGTAGAATCCGCTAACTGTAACTTAGTTTCAATTTCCGCCGTAGTCAGGGGAGTAAAAGTTTGGATGATTTCTTCCGTCGTGGGGTTAATGGTAGCGATCATGATACTATACAGTCCTCAAAACTGGTTGGTAGTCCTAATGAAATCTTAGCAAGAAAGCCCCCGTTATTCCCACTTCAGCACAGCTTTTTCTATTCCTTCCTCTCGTCTGACTTTGCTATCTTTTTCCATCCAAGCAATAATTTGTTGTGGGGTTAAATCATTTATCTCTATGTGCAAATCATCGGCAATTACCTTTAATAACCGTAACGAAGAAACAGTTAAACGGGTCAAAAATTTTTCCTGAGAAGTTAGCAAAGCCATTTCCACCGCCATAGATTCTTCTTGGCTTAAATACTGTTGATTGTTAATCATTTAAAACACCTGAATTTATTCCTTTCCCTTCATCTTAAAAGAATCAGGAAACAAATCACTATCCATTCGTTATTAAATAACCACAACGATGTTCCCCATCATAAATCCAGTTAGTCCTTTCTACTTTACAATCAGGAAAAAGAGAAGCGAACATTTCCAACTCATGACCACAAACTTGAGGATAAGATTGAGCAACATCAGAAATCGCACAATTATGCTCACTAAAAAAAAACTTTTCAGACTCAGTATCACTCAAAGAATATAATTCCGCCATATATCCTTCTCGACGACGAATTTCCGCTAATTGTTGAACTCTCTGTTCTATATTTTTACCCTTCATATATTGACGGTACATAGAGGCTTTTTTTTGCCATTGTTTTGCCAAAATTTCGGTAACTTTTTTTTCCCCCACGGTTTCTGCCATGGTATCTAAGAAAGAAACGGCAAAATCACCGTAATTTTGTGGAAAAAGATCTCGCCCTTGCTGACTGAGATAATATGAATGTTGGGGCCGCCCTGATTTGAGGGGCATTATTTCGTAGTCAATCAAGTTTTGACTTTCTAAGTCTTTGAGATGGCGCCGAATGGCTTGGGGGCTGATATCTATGGCTTTGGCTATTTCTTGAGCCGTGGCTTTATTATTTTTTAAGAGATATTGCAAAATACTCTCTTTGCTGGATTGATGCAGGGAAATGTTCATTGTCTCCCTCTGTATTAATTATTTATTTTATTATTACTTGTATAACTTATCATTTATTAAAACAACTCTATTGTTGTTTTATTTTTAGTGTAACAAATTTTTGAGGGTTGATAGCTATGAGTTCTCTTTCTATTAGCGTGGTTATTTGTACTTATAATCGAGAAGCATATTTAAAACTTGCATTGGATAGCCTCTTAAAACAAGATATAAAAGACTATCAAATAGTAGTGGTTGATAATGCTTCCACTGATGGTACAGCCACAATAGTTCAAGAATTATTACAAGATAATCCCCAGTTATCATATGTATATGAGCCACAATTAGGATTATCCGTGGCGAGAAACACTGGTGTAAAATCAACCAATGGCGACATTGTTGCATATTTGGATGATGACGCGATTGCACCTCCCCATTGGCTTAGAACTCTTTTAGAAGTGTATGAAAATGATTCTCAAGTGGTGATCGCCGGGGGTAAAGTCAATCTCATCTTGCCCGAAGGGGTATCACACTTGCCTTCATGGTTATCAGATGACATGGCTATCGCTTTGGGATTTTATGACTTAGGCAATGAAGTTAAGCAAATCAATGATGCTGGTTTAACTCCAAGAGGATTAAACTATTCTTTCCGTAGAAGTTTTTGGGAAGAAGTGGGGGGATTTGATGTAAAGTTTGATCGAGTCGGAAATAATTTATTATCTAACGGTGATCTTGTATTTACAGAAATAGCCATTAAAAATGGTAAAAAAGTGCTCTACATACCCATGGCAGAAGTTGGACATAATGTACAACCAGAAAGGTTAACCAAGAATTGGTTTTTACGTCGTAGCTGGTGGCAGGGAGTGAGCGAATACTATCGAGCGAAGGATAAGAATACTAAAAAATCCAAGCAGTTTTTCAAGGCATCTGAGAGGATTGCTCGAGGGGTTTATAAGAGTATAAAATATTATCAAAATCCTGCCGTACGTTTTGAAAATGTACTTTATGCCTATGGACAATTTGGTTATTTAAAACATTTAATAACTAAGTGAAATTGAATAATATTTGGTTGATTGCATATGGAATGATTAAAAAATAGAAGGATGAAAGACATAGAGTAAGTAATATAAAATCAGTGAAGGATTAATTGCTAATTATTAATTGCTATGATGGTGAAAGTTTTTATTTTCTTTTGGTCATGAACTTTCAAGTATGAAGAAATACCGTTGGTTAGTTGTCGCTATTGCTTTAATTTCGATCTTCTCTCAAATGATTTTTTCTACTCCTGCACTAGGGGCTAATGATGCTTATTGTAGATTTAATCAAAGTGAGGTAAACCTCAAAGCTGAGTTGAGAAATCAGGCTTTTGGCAGCAATAATACTCAGGCCCAAAGAGAATATCAACAGGTTATTCAACGACACTCTCAAATGTTGCGGGATTGTCGTAATAGAAATTGGTTGAAGGAGCAGGGGATTTGGTTGCGGATTTACCCCTGTGATGTGTTGGATGGTTCGGTGGAGAAAGTTTTGGATCAAATTATCAATTTGGGTTACAACACCGTATATTTAGAAGTTTTTTTTGATGGTCGGGTACTATTACCTAAAAATGGTAATAACACTGTTTGGAGAAGTGTCATTGAGCAACCAGGTTATGAAAATAGGGATTTATATGCGGAAACTTTGGGAAAAGGGCGATCGCGCGGGTTAAAGATGTATGCCTGGTTATTTTCTCTCAATTATGGTTATTCTTATAGTATTAGGAGCGATCGCCAAAATGTTTTAGCATTGAATGGTAAGGGAGAAAATAGTATCGGTTATGTAGATGATCTTTCTCAAACCTTTGTAGACCCCTATAATCCAGTGGCTAGGCAAGATTATCAACGTTTGCTTCAAGCCGTATTACAAAGGCGCCCTGATGGAGTTTTATTTGATTATATCCGTTATCCTAGGGGCAGTGGTACTTATTCGGTAGCCTCCAAAGTCAAAGATTTATGGATTTATGGCAATGCTTCCCGTCAAGCACTCTTGGCAAGGGCTGTAAACAATCAGGGTAGGTGGATTTTACAAAAATACATCGATCAGGGTTTTATTAATGGCAATGACATAGAACAAATGCGGCAACTTTTCCCCAATGAAATCATGCCCCTCTGGCAGGGAAGAAATCCAAATTCAGCCAATAATAATAGTTTATCAGCCTTACAGCTTGATTTATGGTATTTTACCGTTGCCCACGCAGCCCAAGGGGTAATCGACTTCCTCAACTTTGCAGTGAATCAGGTACAACAAATGGGTATTCCTTCTGGGGCTGTGTTTTTCCCCGAAGGTAATCAACCCGTAGGAGAAATCGGTTTTGATTCTCGGGTACAACCTTGGGATAATTTTTCTCATCGTTTACCAGAGTTTCATCCCATGTCCTATGCTCTTTGTGGTAATGCCAGTTGTATTACTCAACAGATACAAAGGGTAGTGGATGAGATACCTAATGTCAATAATGTCAAGCCAGTCTTGGCAGGTTTTTGGGGCAGAAGTGAGGGGCAACGTCCTTCCTTGGAAATACAAATGGAAGGCATTAGACGGGCAAATAGAGGTATTACTTCTATTAGTCACTTTGCCTATTCTTGGCTTGAACCTGAGCATACCAGAGAGCGCCGCCGTAGTTGTAATTTCAATTAATTAAAGTCCGCTGAAAAAGTCTTCTACTTAATAAATTTATTGCAAAATACAAAGTATAGATGAGTAGTTTGCTGATAACCTTGGCTTAGTATCATTGACTTTCACTTTTCTAACTACCCATAAAGCATTAATAGATTTTCCCCAAACAAAAAAACTGTAAGTTAAACTAAAAGATGCAATATATTTTCCGTTAATTTTAAATATGAGTGCTCCATCGCCAAAACCAGAAACCAATAAAGCTGTTAAAAAAGAAGAAAATCCTATCATAGAAATAGTCAAGACAGTTGTAATGGCTGGTATTCTATCTTTTGGCATTCGTACTTTTGTCGCAGAAGCTAGATACATTCCCTCTTCTTCTATGGAACCGACTCTACAAATTAATGATAGATTAATTATCGAAAAAATGACCTATCGTTTTCGGCAGCCAGAGAGAGGAGAAATAATTGTTTTTGATGCCACCGAAGCTATTCAGCAGTTGGGTTGGAATGGAGCTTTTATTAAGAGGGTAATTGGCTTACCAGGGGATGAGGTTATGGTGAGAAATGGCGATGTACAAGTTAATGGTCAAATTTTAAAAGAGCCTTATATCAAGAATGCCCCTAAATATGATTTTGGGCCTGTGGTAGTACCTAAAAATAGCTATTTGGTATTGGGAGATAACCGTAATAATAGCTCTGATTCCCATGTTTGGGGCTATGTACCAGATGAAAATATTATTGGGAGAGCTACAGTACGTTTTTGGCCTTTTAATCGTCTGGGGGGTATCGATGAAAATTCTGCCCTTGCGGATACTTTAATCGAATCTCCTCAATAATATTTAGGGTGCGCTGAAAAAGCAAAGTGCGGAGGATGGGTTAGATAGAGGCTATGTTTAAATGTCGATTGATTGTTGTCCTATCTGTAATACCAAATCCGATTTGTAAGGTTTACTATTATCCACCGTGTAACAATTGATAATAAACAATTATTATCTTTTGTCTGTTCCCCGTTCCCTGTTCTCCACCCTAATTAGTATATTATTGAAACAAGATTTAGTATGATTTTGTACTTTTGACTGAATTTTTGGCAATTAATGATTTTAATGGTCATTATTTTCTTGTGATGCACCACAATTGATGCAGTAGGACAGGTGTTTATAGGTTAAATTGCCGCAGTTATGACATTCTTGGTATTGATAATATCCACAATGGGGACAATAAAGACTGTCGGGGGGCAACTTTCTGGCACATCGCAGACATTTTGAGTTTTGAATTCTTTTACTCGCTTGATTTTTGGTGTTGAAGATTAATTTTTGACTTAATTTAATCAGAGCAAAGGTTATTAAGGGAATTATAAAGATGTAAAGGTAGGCTAAAACAAATAGTAGTCCAGTAAACAGTACGGCGACTATATCCGCAAAAACCGATAGTAGGGCGCCAACTTGTAAAAATTGGAATATCTTGACGATTAAAGGGATGGAAAAAATAACTAATAAATGCCATGTGATTAGGGCTAGTTGTCCATTTCCGTCTTTGTCTGCTTTGATATGTAACCAAGTGGCGATCGCAATTAGAGGAGCTAAAAATAAAACCTGGAAGATAATTTGAATACTAGGATACCAAAAGGAAGCTCTCTCAAAACTGTTTTCTACATTAGTAAACTCGTCATCAGAATTAAGTAAATTTAAGAATTGCTCAACGGGAGTTAAAACCAAAATTTCTTCCTTAAGGGTGTTTATCTCCCCATTAAGAGTTTGTATTCTGGCATTATTTTCGTCTAAGGTTTCTTTGGCTTCCCTTGCCCGTAACTCATTGATAGATAACTCCCCTGGTTGCCCTGCAATTTCTTCTAATAAACTAGAATCATATTGTTCTCTGATTCTTACATTTTCCGCTTGAATGGTAGAGATAGTATTTTCTTTGTTATTAATGGTTTCTACTCTAGTTTTAAATTCGGGTATTTGTAACTCATCAAAAGATGAAGCATAACCATAGCACATCGGTGAAACACTTCCCAAATGTCCATCTTCTAAGTTTTGATAATTTTCTCGCAGAGTCCAATCCGCATTGTATAGGTAACTATGGACAGTCCCCGTAAAAAAAGCATAATCTTTATTTTCACTGGTATCATTGCGATAATCTCGCCACGGAGAATAACAAGGATGGCTGTTAGAAGGGCTAATATACCAGTTACCAATATCGTCTAAACCGATAAAAACATTACTAAGGATAAATAAATCCATAATAATAATCAGAATTAAACTTACTTTATTGATCGGCTCATCATCAATTTTTCTGGATTTTCTAAAAAAAAATCTAACAAATCTTTTTAACTTTTGCCACATATATTTATACTTTATTAGTTATTTTTGTTGTTTTTTATTATTGGTATATATTTTGTTTCATTAGACTGAATTAAGTTTGATTTAAGGAATCTGTCCATATTTATGTTGTGATATATGTCAAGAATATATCTATTATCATTATTTGCTTGTTACAATTGAGGCGATATATTATTTTAGTTCGCAAAATTTAACAATAGTGTTATATCGTAATTGGTTATTGTCTGTTTTAGTGCTTTTAGGAGTAACTTTTAACCCTGGGAGGGTAAAGGCTCAAGCTGTGATTCCCTATAGTCCAGATGTAGATTCTGAGGTCCTTGCCCCCTATGGCTCTCAGTTGTTACAGGATGCGGTGCAATTGATTCGTTTTCAGGAGTATGATTTGGCTTTGTCGAGGGCAAAGTTAGCGGCTCGTTTAGTACCTAATCAGTATGAAACTTGGTTTATTTTGGGTACTTTACACCTTCAACAAGGACATTCTCAGGCTGGAGTTGATGCTTTTGTGAAAGCGAGGGAGTTGGCACCTGATGAGGCAGAGGTTTTGTTTGCTTTGGGTAATTCTTATTTTCAGCTAGGTGATTATGAATCCGCTGTTACTACCCTTCAGGATGGTTTAGCCCTTGACAGTGGTAATACTCAAGTATTTTTTGATCTTGGTAATTCCTATTTACAGTTACAACAATTTCCTGATGCGATCGCATCTTATCAAAAATCTTTCGAGCTTGATGAAGAATTTTGGCCAGCGAAGAATAATATTGGCTTAGCAGAATATGAAACAGGAAATAAGGACAGGGCGATCGCCCTTTGGCGTGATACCCTTGCCATAGATGAATCTCAGGCCGAGCCTACCCTTGCCATTGCCGTGGCTTTGTATAATCAAGGACAACAAGGGGAAGCCATTCGTATGGTCACTCAAGCCTTAAGATTAGATGGAAAATACGGTAATCTTGACTATTTAATTATGAATTTATGGGGTGAAAATCTCATGGCTGATACTAAAGTGTTTTTTGCAAATCCCACGGTGAAAAGGATAGTAGAAAACAATTTAGTACCTTTAGAAGAATAAGCTAAAAAATTATTTTCCTAAAGCTTTAAATCTTAAACGACTATCTGTTATAAATTAATGCTTAGCGATTAATGGTTAACTCCTCAACATGAGAGACAATTTCTTTCTCTGACTTATTGTTTTTAGCTACAGACCATTGACCATGGATACTAACAAAATAAGGAACAGAGTAACTTAAAATTCCGCTCAACCACCGTTGGGGGGTCATTTTTCTTTGGGTTAAGGCCGTACCGTGATTAATTAGAAAAATAATAGTACCAACAAATAGAGCCACTTTAAAACCCTTTTTCGCATATTTGGGGGTAACTAAATATTGCCCATAACTGGTTAAACTATTATTCATCGTTAAAGAAAAAAATTATATTTTTATAGATGGCTAAAAGTAATTCTATGGTAATTAGAGTCCCTGCAACCACTGCAAATATTGGTCCGGGGTTTGATTGTTTGGGGGCGGCCTTAAGTCTTTATAACGAATTTGAATTTACCCGAAGCTCTAACGGTACTTCCTTCAGGGTTTCTGGCATGGAAGGAGAAAAAATTAGTCTTGGGGA
Source organism: Cyanobacterium sp. HL-69 (assembly GCA_002813895.1). Classification (NCBI taxonomy): domain Bacteria; kingdom Bacillati; phylum Cyanobacteriota; class Cyanophyceae; order Chroococcales; family Geminocystaceae; genus Cyanobacterium; species Cyanobacterium sp. HL-69. The sequence goes on from CP024912.1 coordinate 1,609,557, forward strand.
AGATAATTTGTTATACCAATCTTTTGTCAAGGTTTACGAACATATTGGGGAAGAAATTCCCCCTGTAAATATCAATATAAAAGTGGGTGTGCCCCTAGCCAGAGGTTTGGGTAGTTCTGCCACTGCCATTGTGGGGGGATTATTAGGGGCTAATTATTTTGCTCAAAAGCCTTTATCTTCTTCGGAGTTAATGAACTTGGCGATCGCCATTGAAGGTCATCCTGATAATGTAATTCCAGCATTTATGGGAAACTGTATCCTTTCGGTGGGTAATGGAGATAGTTGGCATTTTGTACCTATCCCAGTTAATAATGACATTGTCTTTGTGTTGGGCATTCCCGATTTTGAGTTATCTACGGAAGAAGCGAGGGGGGTTTTACCCAAAAGTTTAAGTTATGGGGATGCGGTATTTAATATTGGTCATTTAGGTTTACTTTTGAGGGGTTTGGAAACGGGTAATGGTGCATGGTTATCTGAAGCCCTACAGGATAAATTACACCAGCCCTATCGCCGTAGTTTGATAAAGGGTTATGGTGAAGTAGAACAGGCGGTATTAAGCCATGGTGGTTATGGTATGGTGATTAGTGGGGCAGGACCTACATTATTGGCTTTGTGTCCCCAGAATGAAGATCAGGGGGTGGCTGAAGCCATGGAAAAGGCTTGGTTACAAGTTGGGATAACAGCTAAAGTGCGATCGCTCTTAATTGACACAAAAGGAGCGGAAGTAATTGACAATTGATAATGAATAATTAAGAATTGTTCATAGTTAATACTATTGCCCATTGCCTGTTGCCTATTCCCCATCAAAACCAAATCGATATGACACAAGAAAATAATCCCCAATTACCACCTACCACAGATATTGAGGTTGATCACAGTTTGAGGGCGACCATCGAAAAATGGTTTCAATATCCCATCACCGTCCATCCTCACCACACCGACTATGCAGGAATAGTATGGCACGGCAACTACATCCCCTGGCTAGAAGAAGCCAGAATTGAATATTTGCGTAGCATTGGCATCGAATACGCCGATTTAGTCAGTGCTGGTTGTGAATTACCCGTGGTGGAAATTAATCTTCGCTATCATCAACCCCTAAAAATGGGAGAAAGTGCGATCGTCAAAACCCGTGTCAACGAAATCCAAAAAGTGAGAATGCACTGGGATTATGAAATAGTTTCCTTCTCCTCTCAGAATCTTTACCTTTCAGGTAGAGTGACCCTCGTGGGCATAGATACCCAAAAAGGCAAGGTTTTGAGGCAACTCCCCCCCATATTACAACAAGCCTTAGTCAAGATGTCATGACCATTTTTCTGGGATTGAGTGTAACAATTCTTTACGTTTATTCAGTTCCGTAGCCCTTGTCGATTATGCTATTGATTGAAGAAAAAATATTTTAAAATACAAAAAATACGGAGGTAAAATCCTTGACTCTTCCTCTTCTTAATTACACTCCCAGCTCTCAGAATTCTCGTGTAGAAGGATTCGAGGTTGGCGGAGATGAGCAACCAAAAATCTATAATGCGGAAAACTTACTTTTCGCATCCGACATGGACAACCTCATTGAGGCTGCCTATCGTCAAATTTTCTTTCATGCGTTCAAATCTGACCGTGAAGTCGCCCTAGAATCTCAACTACGTAATCGCCAAATCACCGTTCGTGATTTCATTCGTGGCTTATTATTATCAGAAACTTTTAGAAACAGTTTTTACGAAAAAAATAGTAACTATCGCTTTGTAGAGCATTGCGTACAAAAGGTTTTAGGTCGTGATGTCTTTAACGAAAGAGAAAAAATTGCTTGGTCTATCGTCATTGCCACAAAAGGTTACAAAGGATTCATCGATGAGTTATTAAACTCCGATGAATATCTTGAAAGTTTTGGTTATGACATCGTACCTTATCAACGTCGTCGTAACTTACCTTCCCGTGAACTAGGCGAAAGACCTTTCAACATCAAATCTCCTCGTTACAACGAGTATCACCGCAATCAGCTTGGTTTCCCTCAAGTTATTTGGCAAAATCAAGTTCGTCGTTTTACTCCCCAAGAAAAACAAGTCAAAGCAGGAGATCCCTCTGGTTATCTCAATCTAGCTCGTAGCATCGGTAGTAAGCCTACTCCTGCTCCCCGTGTATCGGCTATGAATATCAGCTTAGACAGAGTTCCTTATCGTAAATCATAAGGTGATCTGCCCTCGATTAAAATGACAAGCAATGGGGTTTTTGCCCCGTTGCCTTTTTTTTTAATAAAGCTCGTACTTTAACAGAGTACAAGGAATTCCCCCGTTATCCACAGGAATCCGTTGAGAAGTCCTTAGACCAATTTTCTTAGTTAGTTCTTTATTACCACTGAGAATGTAACCAGTCCATCCCTTAAATCTTTGCTTGAGAACATCCCCCAACAATTTATAAAGGGGAAATAACTGCTCTGTTTCTGACAGTCTTTTACCATAGGGAGGATTACAAATGAGGACACCATGATCCGCAGGGGCTTCCACATCAATCAACCTTTGATGATAAAACTTCACCTTATCGGCAAATCCACAGGCACGAGCATTACTTCTGGCTTGGATAATCACATCTTCCTCTGCATCACTGCCCGTGATTATGGGCATAGTATCTTTTTCACTAGCCTCTGCCTCCGCAAACACTTTCTCCCATAAATCAGGGTCAAAACCTGCCCATTTTTGGAAAGCAAAATCCTTTCGATATAATCCTGGAGCAATGTTCAGAGCCATTAAAGTAGCCTCGATAGGTAAAGTACCAGAGCCACAAAGAGGATCTACTAAAGGTAAATCAGGAGTCCAATCGGTCATATATAACAAAGCCGCTGCCAAGGTTTCCTTAAGGGGCGCTCGTCCCATGGCGGGGCGATAACCTCGACGATGGAGGCTTTCTCCAGAACTATCCAAGCTCAGGGTACATTTATTATGACGGATATGGGCATTGATAATCACGTCTGGATTTTCTGTATCCACATCAGATCTTATGCCGTACTTTTCTTGTTGTTGATCAACGATCGCACTTTTAACCTGTAAAGCGGTAAAATGACTATGATTAAGACGAGGAGTTTTTCCCGTACAATGAACCGCCAAGGTTTGAGAAGGATTAAGATAAGGTGACCAATCAAAACTGTTTACACTCTCATAAAGTTCGTCCGAGTCATAACTAGGAACAGTTTCCAAAGTTAATAAAACCCTAAATATGGTCCTACTCCATAAATTTACCCGATAAAGTAATTCTGTATCTCCCTTAAAATGAACCCCCGTAAAATCTGTTTCAACATTTGTCCCCCCCAAATTAATAATCTCTTGGGAAGCAATATCTTCTAAACCTCTGCCTACAGTGGCAAAATATTGATAGGTCATTAATAATTATTTTTTTTTACTCTGTCTGCTAATTATCTTAATCTGCAAACAACACCTCTTCACAAATCAACCTGATAACCTCAAATTTTAGCCATAAAAAAAGGATGCTCCGAAAAGCACCCTTCCATATAGATTCCAAAAATCAGATTAACGATCCACAGATCCCATAATTACATCAATACTACCGAGAATTGCCATAACATCAGCAACCTTAACCCCCTTTAGTAAATGAGGAAGAATCTGTAAATTATTAAAATCAGGAGCTCTAATTTTCCAACGCCAAGGGAACACATCATTATTACCCACAATAAAAATGCCCAACTCACCCTTGCCACTTTCCATGCGAACATAATGCTCACCTTCAGGAATTTTGAACGTCGGGGCTACCTTTTTCGCAATATACTGATACTCAAAATCATTCCACTCAGATTTTTTGCCCTCAGCCATTCTTTTAGCTTCCAAATTTTCGTAAGGACCACCGGGTAAACCTTCGAGGGCTTGACGAATAATCTTAATAGACTCACGCATTTCCCGAATGCGAATCAAATATCGAGAAAAACAATCCCCAGCAGTTTCCCACTGAACATCCCAATCAAAATCATCATAACATTCGTAGTGGTCAACCTTTCTAAGATCCCACTTTACCCCAGAACCACGCAACATAGGGCCAGATAAACCCCAGTTAATAGCCTGTTCACGGGTAATAGTACCAATACCCTCAACCCTTTTACGGAAAATAGGATTATTAGTAATTAACTTTTCGTACTCATCAACCTTGGGTAAGAAATAGTCACAAAAATCTTCACACTTATCTACCCAACCATAGGGTAAATCAACTGCTACCCCACCAATGCGGAAATAGTTATTGTTAATTAAGCGCATTCCTGAAGCCGACTCCCATAAATCATAGATCATTTCCCGTTCACGGAAAATATAGAAAAAAGGAGTTTGGGCGCCCACATCTGCCAAGAAAGGGCCAAGCCAGAGAAGATGATTAGCGATGCGATTAAGCTCAAGCATAATTACCCTAATATATTGAGCCCTTTTCGGAACATCAATATCTGCCAACTTTTCAGGAGCATTAACCGTAATAGCCTCATTAAACATTCCTGCTGCATAATCCCAACGGCTAACGTAGGGGACGTACATTACATTAGTACGGCTTTCCGCAATCTTTTCCATACCTCGGTGTAAATAACCGATGACTGGCTCACAATCGACTACGTCTTCACCATCGAGGGTAAGAATTAACCTTAACACCCCGTGCATGGAGGGGTGATGGGGTCCCATGTTTAATACCATGGGTTCTGTTCTAGTTTCAATTTTAGGCATATAGCAAATTTATATTTTGTTAATATTTCAACCTGTGAAACAATTTAGTGGAGAAATTTGACAATGATTTAGTCTCTAATCTCTATTATTAATTATTATTCTTATATTTTATAGGTTATTCGCCTTTTGTTTCCCATGGGGTTAGGTAAATACATCTTTACTTTTCTTAATAAATAACATAACATATAAATCTAAGTTACAATCAGTTACTTAACTTTAATAAAATCAACAATAATAAACTTTTCATAATTATGGCTACTCAATCTCAATCTAAAGACTCTAAAATAGAACAGTTACAAAGAGCCTACAACGCTGACCAACAAGTAAAATACATTCACCTAGAAGCCGAAATAGACTTATTGTTACATCAAGTTCAAGCCCAACAAAATAAAATCAAATAGTTCAGAGACTAGCCAAATTTATTATTTGTTAGGAAATTTAACTGTTAATGGTTGACCGTTAAATTTCCCTTTTATCAAAAAAAGTATTTCGGACATAAAATTTTTTCACAAGTCTAACAAAAGGAGTAGTAAATAAAATTGTTAACCCTTGGTGTAAATATTGACCACGTGGCGACCATTCGCCAAGCTAGACGTACCATAGAACCTGATCCCATTGGGGCCGCCGTGTTAGCCGAATTAGCAGGGGCTGATGGCATTACAGCGCACCTTAGAGAAGATAGACGACACATTCAAGATCGAGATATTAAGCTACTAAGGCAAACAGTACGCACCCATTTAAACTTAGAAATGGCTCCCACAGAAGAGATGATCAATATTGCCCTAGATATTAAACCTGATTATGTCACTCTTGTACCCGAAAAAAGAGAAGAAGTAACCACGGAAGGAGGTATTGATATTGTTAATAATTTAAGTCGTTTTACTGATGTAGTTGAGAGGTTACAGGGTGCTGGTATTCCTGTAAGTTGGTTTATTGATGCTGATGAGGCTCAAATAGAGGCATCTTTCAAAACTAAAGCTTTGTTTATTGAGTTGCACACAGGAAAATATGCTGATGCTCCAAATAAGGACATTGAGAGGAAGGAGTTGGAAGCCCTGAAGGTGGGTACAAAACAAGCCCTTGATTTAGGTTTGAGGGTGAATGCTGGTCATGGTTTAACTTATTGGAATGTTTACCCTGTGGCTTGTATTGAGGGCATGGAGGAGTTAAATATTGGTCATAGTATTATTAGCCGTGCTGTTTTAGTTGGTTTGGAAAGGGCTGTAAGGGAGATGAAGTTGGCTATGAGGGGAGAACTTTAATTGATTAGGTTTAGTGAATTGGATTAAATGTTTTAAGCCGTGTATTTGGTTAGGTTACACGGTTTGAATATAAGTATCGGAAAATAGATGTAACTGTAGCCCCTAGCAATATTTTTTAATTACGTTCAAAAAGTGCAAAAGTCTCTATTAATGATAAGTTACTTTATGTTTTGCTCTACAAAACTAAACATTTTCCTTTGATTCTGAGATAATAACATAAGTAGCAATTTCGCAAGGTTTAATAGATTTGCAATCAATGTCATTGAGGGCATTTTCTAAAATATTGACTTTTTTGTGAACTCTTAAATTTAAAGTGTTTTTTAAGAGAAAATTAGCAGGTTTATTCTCTGCTTCATAACAACGTATAATAATTTGATTATGGTCATCATAACTTTGTTTTAAGGCTGTCAAAATTAAATTATTTGAACCTAAATTTAAAAACTCTTGGGCTGAGGGTAATATATCAGCATTATGCTCATTTTCATCCAAAACTATTACTTGTAAAGGTACATTTAACTCATAGCCTTTATGAACAGTTTTTGCATCTTGCCAACTATCTTGATGGGGATAGATAGCATAGGTAAAGTTATGTATCATCATATCAGAAGTAGGGTCAGGCCATTTAGGACTACGCAACAAACTTAGTCGAATTTGATTTGCTTTAAAATCATGACCGTATTTACAATTGTTTAGTAAACTTACTCCATATTTATTATTGCTTAAGTCAACCCAATGATGGGCGCAAATTTCCCATTTTGCTTTTTCTAATGTAGTTTTTGGTGTGGTAGGATATTCCATCACTGCACAGGGAGTTTCATAATAAGCTTTGGGGCTAGTAAAGTTTAGGGGAAAGTTAACTTTTAAGAGAGTGTATTCTTCCTGCCAATCGATGGTATTTTCGATATAAATAATAGGGCTATTACAGTTTAAAATATATTTCTGTATGAAGGTTGATTTTTTATATTTTTTAACTATTTTTACGGTTTGTCTTAATTTTCCATTTTCTAGCCACTGAATCTCTATTAATTTAGGATTGTTTAGGGGATATTTTTCATAATTAGGGTCAATGTTCCAAGCATCCCAATATTGTCCTTTATCTTGAAATAGTTGTAATTCATTCCCTTGACCATTAATTATTTCTTTGCCTATGTTGTAATCATAAATGCTGATTAAGTTTCCTGTTTTAGGATCAATTTTTGCTTTTATAAATTCATTTTGTAAAATAAATTCTCTTTCTAATTTTAAAGGTTTTAATTTATCTATTTCTTGGGCAGGAGTTAATATTAATTGAGTATAGCCAACGCCATAAATATTATTAACAAAAACTAATAGCTTATTCTCTTCAGAAATTTGAGTTTCTAATATATTACCCTGACAGTCTTTTACTTGATACTGTTTTCCATCAACATCTATCTCCACTATTTCTGAGCGTTTCCAATTTAAGCTATTGAAAATTATTACTCTTTTTGCTCCTTTTGGTAACTCTTTTTCTGTATTATCAATATTAAGGGCGATCGCCCTTAGGCAATCTTGTAAAATTAATTCTCCTTGTTCTATTACCTCCTGCCAAAGTTGATTTGCTTCTTTAAAAACCGGAGTAATAGAAGTGCCTGGAAGAATATCATGAAATTGATTTAATAGTACTTTTTGCCATAGAGTATCAATGTTAGACTGTATTTTATTAACTTTTTTAAAACACATCTGATAGTTATGATTTAAAATATTAATAATTGTAGAGAATAACTCAGCCTGAAAAAGTAACTTCTCACAATATCTATTAAAATATTTTTGATCTCCATGGGTAGTATAACAACCCCGATGTAACTCTAAATAAATATCTTCATCCCATATGGGAATATTACCTTTTAATTTATCCTTAATTTTATCTAAATAATTTTCCGCCTTAGCAAAATTTACCTGCGGGAAAAAAGGAGAATCATCATAACGTTTTACTACTTCTAACATATCACGGGTAGGCCCTCCCCCATGGTCACCAACTCCTGGTAACCAAAAAATATCCTGTAACCCTGTTTGCTTTTCCCAATCCACACTATAGTCACTCATCACCACAGGATTAGTATTCATTACCCCCGCCACATTTGGAGGAGACATGGCCGTAAAAATCCTACTCCCATCAGGAGACTGCCACCAAAAACAACCATGGGGAAACTTATTAGTGTCATTCCAGTGTAGTTTTCCTGTTACGAAATAATCAATTTGTCCCAAACTCAAAATTTGAGGCAATTGAGCAGGAAAACCAAAACTATCAGGCAACCATGCCACCCGATTATATTTTACAAACTTTTCTTGGAAATATTTTTGCCCATATAATACTTGTCTAATTAATGATTCTCCACTAATTAAATTTACCTCTGGCTCTACCCACATTCCTCCTAATATTTCCCAAGTATTATTTTTTACTTTTGCTTGAATTTGAGCAAATAAAGGTTTATTATGATTTTCTATCCATTGATATAGGTATGCAGTGGTATGTCCAAATGTTAATGAAGGACTATCTTTTTGTAAATTTAAAACTGAGTTAAAAGTTCGTTGGGCAACGGTATAAGTTTCATCCATTGTCCATAACCAAGCCATATCTAAATGGGCATGACCTAATAAATAAAAGTTTCTATTTTTGATGTATGCAGATAAAGGTAAAAGTTTATTTCTCAACTCAATTAGTGACTGATTAAATAAGTTTTGTTTATTAACATTATTCCAGTTAATTAGTTGAATAGCATTCTCTAATTTAATGTTATCTTCGGGGTAAAAGTTATCAATATATTGAGATAAAACGGTAAGTTCGTTAGCCACAAAACTAGGGTCAATGGTGTTGTTGTACTCACTTTCATAAAGACATCGAGAAGACATTAATCCTCCGATGTCATGATTCGGACTAACTAATTTTAGACTAATGATAAACTCTTCATTTGGTTGACTATTATTAGTAATTAAAACTCGACTGGAGGAGTCGAATAAATCTCCTTCACAGACTAATTTATTATTAATATATATCTCTGCTGATTCTGCCCACCATGTTAATCCAATTCGTAATGAGAGGTTATCAAGAGGATAGTTATTTAGATGATCTGGAATGGTTATTTTTTGAGCAAACCAACGAATTTTATTACCTTTTTCCCAAACTAAATATTTTTTTTCATTGGCGATCGCCCTTTGCCAATTACTATCGATGGCTAAGGGGGGAGTTGATAATTTTTCATCTAAAAAATACCAGTGGTTTTGTATGTCTAGTTCAGTTAAAGATTTAAGTTTATTTATAGTTTCTTTTAATAACATTTAGAAGATATATATATTGACATAGATAACTTTATATTACTAATATAATACCTTTATTTTCAGCAAAATACTATGAAAAAACTCACTTACAGTATTTAAAAAAAGTTAGGATATATAGGAAATAGATTATAAAGACTAGTTATTCAAAATTTTTATAATATCTTAATTATTTATAATGGAACATCTTTATATTACTTTGATTGTTAATCATAGATTGACCATAGTTAGAAGTCTTTTGGTTACAAGTTATTGAGAAAATATTCAGCATCAATGATTAAACATTGTTGTATGTAAGAAGAAAGTTAATTTTTTTATCATAAACCGTAAAAAAATAAGTAGTGATGTCAAACTATATATAGGGAAAAAAATATAAAAAAGGTACAAAATCATGGATAAAAAATTAGATAGTGAAAATAAAAAAAATAATAGTTTATCCCTAGGCTTTCATAAGATTATTGTAAGTTTAGACTACCCCGAAACTAATAAAGAAGTTTATCAACAAGCCCTAGAGATAGCAAAAAACAATCATAGCCAATTGATGCTGTGCCATTGTTTGCACGAAAATTTGTCTCATAACACTGATTTATTAATGCCCTCTGTGGTGGGTAGTGGAATGTACACCTCAGAAGTGTGGGATGTCGAGCAAGAAATGCTAGAAGATAGCAGAAAGAAAGTGAATGAATGGTTAGAATCGCTACAAGCTGAAGCCTATCAAGCAGATGTCAAATGCGAATTTATGTGTCTGACTGGTAGTATTGCTCTCGAAATCTGTGAATTAGCAAAGGATTGGGAAGCGGATTTAATAGTTACTGGGCGCCGTGGTTTAAAAGGTTTAGGAGAGGCTTTACTAGGTAGTGTCAGCAACTATGTTGTCCATAATGCTCCCTGTGCTGTTTTAGTAATACAACATGGGATAAAAAATTAATCATGAATAATTTTAGTTTGGCACGGTTGTTAAATTGTCTTCAATTCCTTACCATTGGCAGTCGAATAAAAGTTAATGTGACACAATAAAAGTTAATTATTAATATTTAAACAGTAAAAAAGTCTTTAAGAAAATTTAAGGAGTTTAATTTGTGAGCACGGCAACTTTAACATCTAGCTTTGACGTAACGGAAAGAGACACTTTTGATAAATACGTAATGAACACCTATGGGCGTTTTCCTGTAACTATCGAAAAAGGAGAAGGCTGTAAGTTGTGGGATACGGAAGGAAAAGAATATCTTGATTTTGTAGCAGGAATTGCGACTTGTACCCTTGGCCATGGACATCCTGCTTTAATTGAAGCGGTTACTGAGCAAATCAAAAAACTTCATCATGTTTCTAATCTTTACTATATTCCTGAACAGGGAGCATTAGCAAAAAAGATTGTAGAAAATTCCTGTGCGGATAAGGTTTTCTTTTGTAATTCTGGGGCAGAAGCCAATGAGGCGGCAATTAAATTAGTAAGAAAATATGCCCATACGGTATTAGAATTTTTAGAAGAGCCTGTAATTTTAACGGCGAAGTCTAGTTTTCATGGACGGACTTTGGCGACTGTCACGGCAACGGGACAACCCAAGTATCAAAAGCACTTCCAGCCTTTAGTTCCAGGGTTTGAATATGTAAACTATAATGATATTCGTGCGGTAGAGGAAGCTATTACTGATATTGATGAGGGCGATCGCCGTGTAGCTGCTATCATGATAGAACCTTTACAAGGGGAAGGCGGTGTGCGCCCTGGGGATTTGGACTACTTCCTCAGACTCAGAAAAATATGCGATGATACGGGCATTCTTCTGGTGTTTGATGAGGTGCAAGTGGGAGTAGGACGCACAGGAAAAATGTGGGGCTACGAAAATCTGGGGGTTGAGCCTGATATTTTCACCAGTGCTAAAGGATTGGCTGGGGGTATCCCCATCGGGGCAATGATGTGTAAAGCTAGTTGTGATGTTTTTGAACCTAGCAACCATGCTAGTACCTTCGGCGGGAATCCCTTCGTTTGTGCGGCGGCTCTCAAGGTGCTAGAAACTGTCGAGAGTGGGGGTATTTTACAAAATGTTCAGGCCCGTGGAGAACAACTTAGAACCCGCTTAAGGGCGATTGCAACTGCCTATCCTCAAATATTTGAAGAAGTGAGAGGTTGGGGTTTAATTAACGGTATTGAAATCAAAGCCGATGCCGATTTAACCTCCATTGAAGTAGTTAAAAAAGCCATGGAAAAAGGTTTATTGCTAGCCCCCGCAGGGCCTAAAGTAATTCGTTTTGTACCTCCTTTAATCATTTCCAGTGAAGAAATTGACCAAGGGGCTGATATTTTAGAACAAACCCTGAAGGATTTAGTCTAGTTGCATAGGGGCGTTTGATGGAACGTCCCCCCAATCTCTTTATTAAGGATTAAGTTGTAAACTTTGACAATTATTCATCCTCAATTATCCATTAAATCTAATCCCTACCATCAAAAGATGTAGTATCTCCTGACCAGTTGAAGTTACTAATGCGGAAATTTACTGAACCAATTTCCAAGACAGGGTTATAGCGTAAAAGAATACCATAGGCACGACGACTATATTCAAGAATATAATCGGTGCTAATGGCCTCATCGGTGTCGAGGTTAATAAAGGTTTGAAAACCAGCCCTCACAGGCCCATATACTTGTTGATTCAAGCCCACGGATAACACACGGGTATCAGCAAAACGATCAAAAAGAAATGGGGAGTTACTGTTGGCTAAACCTTGGCTATAAGTAACATTAAAACCAGTATAATCAAAGGTTTTGCGGGAAAAGTTCCCAAATTGTCCTTGTAATCCCACACTGGCAGTTAATGAGCCTTGGGTATCTCCGTTACTGTAATAGTTACCGATGGCGGTTAAACCGTTGGTGACTGCCACAAAAGGGGTTAGGGGTGCAGGAGTATATTTCAATCCCTCGTTGGGGGTTGGAGGCAAGGCTTCACCTCTCCAAAGAAAGATATTACCATTAATTAAGGCGGCGGCTTGGGCGCGGGTAAGGTTAGTTTCATTATCAGTGCGATCGCCATTACCCAACAATTCAACCCTATCCGTATCCGCCGTAATATTTTGCAGTGAACCTTGATAAACTAAACCATAACCACTATTTCCCAAGGGAATGTTAGGAGAAGTAATAATCGCCCCAATACTTCTTTCCACCGTCTGAAAACCTAAAGAGCCGTTAAATAACCTTTCTCTGCTGGTAAACTCCCCCGTTAAACGATAGGGGTTCGCCAAATCACCAATTTTATGGTTAAGGCTGATATTAGCCCGAAGACGATCATTAAAATTCTCCAAATCTAATCCCGTTAGGTGGGTAGTAGAAATTAACTCTGTGCGCTCACTGAAAGTAGCATCCAACTTTACCACCAACCCATAACTAGAAGGATTGGTCAAACCTCCATTATCTTCGGGATTAGGGATATTAGTATCTTCAATGGAATCAGGAAATAAAGCCCGTTGCACCAAAAATTGAGGAGTAATACTTAGAACAATATCATTCTCATCATAAATATTAAAATCTCTTTCAATAAATAAACCCCCCAAATCCTCTCCATCAAAACCCACCGAGAAAAAGAAAGGACGACGACGACGAGAGCTAAAAGTAAACTGGCTAAAAAACAGAGGTAAAGAAAGAGTTTGATCTAAAACCACCCTAGCATTATCAGCACTCAAGTCATCCCGAAAAGGACTAATATTAGTTAACCTCGCTTCACTAGCCCTCACCTCCAAATCAGGGGGGGAAAAAGGGTCATTGGTTACTCTTATATTAAAGGCTTTCCAATCCCGACCATCAAAATCAACTCTTTCGGCCTCAAATCTGAGTCGAGTAATAGTTTCATCTTCTTCGGTAACGGGAATACCCAATCGACTTTGTAAGGCTTCCAAGTCTTGCTCACTACCCAAAAGAAGGTTTAGAGAGCCACTAGATTGTACTTGGGTAATAGGTTGATTTGCTCTGATTTGCCCAGAAAAAGGTAAAGAAGGTTGAACAATGGATGTATCTCCTATACTGACATCCTCATCAAGGGTGGGTTGAAAAATTGTTCCCCGAGCATTTTGGATGGTACCTTCATTTTGCACAAAAAAGTACTCGAAGCGATCGCCCCTTAAAAGTTGTTCTCCCCTGACAAGGGATACATCCCCTTGCGCCACAGCAATTCTCGTATCAAGATTAACGGAAACTTGATCAGCACTCAAAACCCCATTAGCAAAGCGAATCACCACATTTCCCCTTGCCGTCACAACATTATCTTGATCGGAAAATTCCTGTTCATCGGCGACAATTTCCACCACATTAGCTAAATCATCACTGATAATAGTCGGATTCTCGTCATCAGTTTCTTGGGCTACCTGAAAAGAATCAGAGTTTTTATTAAAATCAAACTGATATTGTTCTCCTCCCCTTTCCGTGGCAACTAATCGCACCGTCTCATCATCGATAGTCAGAACCGTTGGAGAATTAGTATTTGTGGTTTGTGCCACTGTCCATGAAGATGATTCCGAAATGGGTAAGTTTTGAAAAGGTAAATGACCTAAATCATATTCTAAATCTTGGGAAAGTAGAGGAATTTTCTGATTATTTTCCGTAATGTCCATGGTTTCTTCGACCACAGGAGTATTCTTGTTAATGGTTGTCAACTCCTCTTGAAAATCAACATTAGCAGGGGAAAAGGCAACGAGGGAGCTAGTAAAAATCGGAATCATCTTGGTTAATTTTCCACTAATTTTTTTTGAGAGTGAGCCATTGTTATTCAACAATATTTAATACTTTTAGCCCAAAATTTCAAGTCATAAAAAACTATGCTAAATCATTAATTGACATTTTTAATCAATTCTTTGTACTATTCTCTGTTGCCCATAACCCATTTCTTTTTGTAACAGAGCAATAATATCCCTCCTCGTCAGGTTTTCCGCAAATAATCTTAACATTTCTTGGAGAAAAAATAGGTCTAATGATAAGCTGAGTGTTGCACTAAAATTTGAGATAAAAAATATATATCTAATGAGCGATTTACCTCTTTTATTAAGGGTTGCAAGGGGAGAAAATGGCGATCGCCCTCCCGTGTGGATGATGCGTCAAGCGGGACGTTATATGAAAGTATATAGAGATTTAAGAGATAAATATCCCAATTTTCGGGAACGCTCAGAAAATCCAGATCTTGCCATCGAAATCTCCCTACAACCTTGGAGAGCATTTCAACCTGACGGAGTGATCATGTTTTCCGACATCCTTACACCGTTACCCGGTATGGGTATCCCCTTCGACATCATCGAAAGCAAAGGGCCTATCATCGATCCTCCCATCCGTAGTTTAGAACAAATCGAGAATCTACGCCCCCTAGATCCCGAAGAATCATTACCCTTTATAAAAACTATTTTAAAAACCCTTCGCTCCGAAGTGGGCAACAAATCCACCGTACTAGGTTTTGTAGGCTCTCCTTGGACTTTAGCCGCCTATGCCATTGAAGGTAAAAGCTCTAAAAATTACTCCATCATCAAGAGTATGGCGTTTTCAGAGCCTGAAATATTACATAAATTACTTGGTAAAATAGCCGATGCGATCGCCGTTTATGTGCGCTATCAAATCGACTGCGGAGCGCAAGTAGTCCAACTATTCGACTCCTGGGCAGGACAACTCAGCCCCCAAGACTATCAAATTTTTGCCCTACCCTATCAACAAAGAGTAGTAAGACAAGTAAAAGAAACCCACCCCGACACTCCCCTAATTCTCTATATCAGCGGTAGTGCTGGAGTCCTAGAAAAAATGGGTCAATCAGGAGTAGATATTGTCAGCGTTGATTGGACAGTCGATATGGCCCAAGCCAGAGCCAGACTAGGACAAGACATGAAAGTGCAAGGTAATATGGATCCAGGCACCCTATTCGGTTCCCCCGAATTTATCAAAGCTAGAGTCCATGACACCGTCAAACAAGCAGGAAACCAAGGACATATCATGAACTTAGGTCATGGTGTCTTAGTCGGTACTCCAGAAGACCATGTTAGAGTTTTCTTTGAAACTGCCAAAAGTATCCGCTACTAATAAAAAAACATAAGTTTCCTTCTCCCCTTTCAAGGGGAGATGCCGAAGGCAGAGGGGTAGAATTGGGTAAAAAAAGCCCCTCTCCCGAAAGAGAAGGGTTACTATAAAAATTATTTATATGGATTAAGGTGCGCTGGATAAATCAAAACAATTAGGGGATATTGAAAACACCCAAAAAGCACCATTATCAACTATTCATTCTCAATTATCAATTCCCGTTAAACTACTTACCCATCCCTAACTGTTGAGCCTTTTGATATACCTTACCTTCAGTCAACAGAGAAGGAGCAATAACCACCTCAACCTGTTGCATTTCCTTGATGTCCTTAGCTCCCAAAGTACCCATACTGGTTTTAAGAGCGCCCAGTAAATTGTGAGTACCATCATCTAGTTTTGCAGGACCAGTTAAAATTTCCTCAATAGTACCAGTAGTACCTACATTAATACGAGTACCACGGGGCAACACAGGGCTAGGAGTTGCCATACCCCAGTGGAACCCACGTCCAGGAGCCTCAGCACTACGAGCAATGGGAGAACCAATCATCACCGCATCCGCACCACAGGCGATACATTTACAAATATCTCCCCCAGTGATGATACCACCATCAGCAATGATAGATACATATTTACCAGTTTCTCTGTGGAAATCATCCCTAGCCGCCGCACAATCAGCCACTGCTGTCGCTTGGGGAATACCTACCCCTAAAACACCACGGGAAGTACAAGCAGCCCCAGGTCCAATACCGACCAAGACTCCAGCAGCCCCTGCTTTCATCAAATTCATAGCCACCTCGTAGGTAACACAGTTTCCGAGGAATACGGGCATGGGCATTTTTTCACAAAAATCAGCTAAATCTAAAGGATCAATAGATTCAGGGGAAAGGTGTGCAGTGGATACTACCGTGGCTTGAATAAAGACAACATCTGCCCCCGCTTCAGCTACCGCATCGCCATAATTAGCCGCCCCTGCAGGAGTTAAACTAACTGCCGCAATGCCCCCTTTTTCTTTGATTTCGCTAATTCTTTTTTTGATCAACTCAGGTTTTACAGGCTCACTATATAATTCTTGCATTAAGCCCACAAACTCAGACTTACCCACAGAGGCAATACGGTCTAAAATAGGGTTAGGATCTTCGTAACGGGTTTGAATGCCTTCAAGATTAAGCACTCCCATAGATCCTAATTCGGAGAGTAACACTGCCATTTTTACGTCAACTACACCATCCATGGCACTGGCAATAATGGGAATTTCTCTTTCAATGCCCCCTAATTCTACTTTTGTATCTGCTAATATAGGGTCTAGGGTTCTCATCCCCGGTACTAAGGCGATTTCATCTATACCGTAAGCTCGACGAGCTGTTTTTCCACGACCAATTGCGATTTCCACTTTAATATTTATATTTTCTGCTATAAGTTATTTGCTTAGATTATCAAATTTTGACATCTTTAGGCAAGATAGGAATAATGGACGATGAGGAGTTATTAATTTTGTTGTGTTGAGTGATCAATATCATTGGTTTTTTTGTGAGTTTAGCGATTACTATGGAGCTTTAATTTTCCTAGGGTAAAGGGTTAGGATATAATTGTTGAGATAAATAAGTTAATAATTAATCAGGAGATATTAGATCATGACTGCTGAAAGTATGTTGTTTGGTGGGGCAATTCTTTGTTTTAGTGTTGTATTAGTAGGTTTGGCTTGGGGCTTTTTGCTTTTAAAAATTACTGGAGAAGCTGAATAATATTAGGCTTGGTTGGGTGTTAGGTTATTTTTGCTTATATAAAATAAAAAGTTTTTATGAAAATTGCTATTACCGGCGCCACGGGATTTGTGGGCAAAGAGTTGGTTAAAAAACTGGCGGTAAATCACCAAATTGTTGTTCTAACCCGTAATGTTGATAAGGCAAGATCGGTTTTTCCTAGCAACTTACAATCTAATTTGGAATATGTCAGTTATACCCCCAAACAGTCTGGAGATTGGCAAAAACAACTTGATGGTTGTGATGGGGTGGTTAATTTGGCAGGGGCTCCCATCGCTGAAAGATGGAATCCTAGTTATAAACAAGAAATTTTTGATAGTCGTCAGCTAGGTACGAGAAATATTGTTGAGGGTATCGAATCTTGTGAGCAAAAACCTTCTTTTCTTATTAATGCTTCGGCGATAGGTTTTTATGGTACTAGCGAAACGGATACCTACACTGAAATTAGTCCTGCGGGGGATGATTTTTTGGCGAAGGTATGTGTGGCATGGGAGGAGGAAGCCCAGAAGGTGAAGGAAGCGGATGTGCGTTTAGTTATCTTTCGTCTTGGTATTGTTTTGGGAGATGGCGGCGCTTTGGCTAAAATGATTCCTCCTTTTAAAATTTTTGCAGGGGGCCCCATTGGAGAAGGAAAACAGTGGTTTTCTTGGGTTCATATCGATGATTTGGTTAATTTATTGGTAAAGGCGATCGCCGATAGTAGTATCGAAGGAACTTTTAATGCTACTGCTCCTTATCCTGTGACGATGACTCAATTGTGCAGTACTTTAGGGGAGGTGATGAATCGTCCCTCATGGTTGCCTGTTCCTGGTTTTGCCCTCGAATTACTATTGGGAGACGGAGCGAAAGTGGTATTGGAAGGACAAAAGGTATTACCAGAAAAAACCATGGAGACAATGGGCTATAACTTCCAATATGCTGATCTCAAACCTGCTCTAAAGGACATTGTTGATTAATCAATAATTATCAAAAAATAACAAGTTACGGATATTAAGTGACAGAACAAAAATGGGGAAATCATTGCCTATCAATCATTCCCCGTTCTTTCCCTTCGGGAAAACATCTTTTCGACAACTGTATATAATTGTTGTGGCGAAAACTTGCGATCTCTGCTAAACAATGAGAAGATAAACGGTAAATTCTCTAACAATTTTTATTAAATCTAGTAAAAAAAATAATTATGGTGGTTGCAACCCAATCTATTCAAGAACTTTGCGTTAACGCAATTCGTTTTCTCTCCATTGATGGGGTAGAAAAAGCAAAATCTGGACACCCCGGTTTACCTATGGGAGCCGCTCCTATGGCTTTTGTGCTATGGGATCAATTCATGAAGTTTAACCCTAAAAATCCTCAATGGATTAACCGCGATCGCTTCGTACTTTCTGCGGGTCATGGCTCTATGCTTCAATATTCTTTGTTGCACCTATACGGTTATGATAGCGTAACTATCGAAGATATTAAACAATTTCGTCAGTGGAAATCCAGAACTCCTGGACACCCTGAAAACTTCGTAACTGCAGGGATTGAAGTTACTACAGGCCCTTTGGGTCAAGGTATTGCCAATGGTGTTGGTTTAGCCCTTGCTGAAGCTCATTTGGCTGCTAAATACAACAAACCCGACTGTACTCTCATTGACCATTACACCTATGTAATCATGGGTGATGGTTGTAATATGGAAGGTATTTCTGGGGAAGCGGCCTCTATCGCTGGTCACTGGGGCTTAGGTAAACTCATCGCTTTATATGATGATAACCACATCTCCATTGATGGTTCTACCGACATCGCTTTCACCGAAGATGTTTCCAAGCGTTTTGAGGCTTACGGTTGGCATGTTCTCCATGTGGAAAATGGTAATAGTGATTTAGATGCGATCGCAAAGGCGATCGAAGAAGCAAAATCTGTCACCGACAAACCTACTATGATCAAAGTAACCACCACCATCGGTTATGGTTCTCCCAAAAAAGCCAATACCGCAGGGGTACACGGTGCCGCTTTAGGTGGTGATGAAGTAGATGCAACCCGTAAAAACCTCGGTTGGAATTACGAACCTTTTGTCGTTCCCCAAGATGCTTATGATCATTTCAAAAAAGCTGGAGAAAAAGGTGCTGATTTAGAAGCCCAGTGGAATGAAACCCTCGCTACCTACAAATCAAAATACCCCACCGAAGCCAAGGAATTTGAAACCATCACCTCGGGTAAACTTCCCGAAAATTGGGCAGATTGTCTTCCTACCTACACCCCCGAAGATAAAGCCTTGGCTAGTCGTAAACACTCTGAAATTTGTTTAAATGCTATTTCTGAAGTATTACCTCAGTTAGTAGGTGGTTCTGCGGATTTAACTCACTCCAACTTAACTCAATTAAAAATCTCTGGTGATTTCCAAAAAGGTGCTTACGAAAATCGTAACATCCACTTTGGAGTTAGGGAACACGCCATGGGTGCCATCTGTAACGGTATTGCCCTTCACAACACAGGTTTAATTCCTTACGGTGCTACTTTCTTGGTATTCACTGACTACATGAGAAACTCCATCCGTCTTTCTGCCCTTTCCGAAGCACAGGCTATCTGGGTAATGACTCACGATTCTATCGCTTTGGGTGAAGATGGTCCTACTCACCAGCCCGTTGAACACGTTGCCTCTTTACGTTTAATCCCTGATTTAATGGTATTCCGTCCTGCAGATGGTAACGAAACTTCTGGGGCGTACAAAGTGGCGATCGAAACCAAGAAAACCCCTTCCCTCATGGCCTTAACCCGTCAAGGTTTACCTAACCTCGCAGGTTCTTCCATCGAAGGAGTAGCCAAAGGCGGTTATGTGGTAGCCTGTGGTTTCCCCCCCGAAGAATTAGATTTAATCCTCATCGGTACTGGTAGCGAAGTTTCTCTTTGTGTGGATGCCGCCGAGAAACTAAAATCAGAAGGCTTGAAAGTTCGTGTGGTTTCCATGCCTTGTGTAGAACTATTCGACAAACAAAGCGACGAGTACAAAGAATCTGTATTACCCAAAGCCATCAGAAAACGTATTTCCGTTGAAGCTGGTACTACTTTTGGTTGGGAACGTTTTGTAGGTGATGAAGGATTATGTATCGGTGTCAACACCTATGGTGCATCTGCTCCTGGTGGAGTTGTCATGGAAAAATTTGGTTTCACTGTTGATAATGTTGTTGCTAAAGCTAAATCTATCCTTGGTTAATTTCTGTTAACTGATTAATTTTTTAAGTCACTAAGGGCAAAATTGACTATGATAAGTTAAAAGCCTTTAGTGACTTTTTTGCTGATATAAAATATTACTTAATAATGGTAGATAAAAAAAAGATTGCAGTTTACGCTCCTTACTTTGCAGGGGGCGGAGCAGAAGCAGTAGAACTAGGAATAGTAGATGCTTTACAATATGATTATGAAGTAACTATATTCACTTTTGTAGATGTAAATATTAATAAGTTAAATCAATTTTATAGCACTAATATTATTCAGAATAATATAAAAATAAATTATATCTTATCCTATCCTTTAGCTAAATTTCTTAGTTATTTATCATCAAATAATAATTTTTTTAGATCTTTGATACTGTATTCTGTCATTGCAAAAATGAAGTATGAAAAAAATAACTATGATCTTCTATTTTCAGGATACAATGCGGTTGACTTAGGAAAAAAAGGAATTCAATATTTACATTGGGTTAAGGTAGTTGAAGATCAAAATAAATTTTTGTCTAAAATATTTAGATTTTCCAAACAACAAATAAAAGAAAATATTTCTATTACCAATTCTAATTTTACTGCCGATGCAGTAAAAGAAGTATACGGCTTAGATTCAACGGTTATTTATCCTTGCGTTATGCTCGAAGACTCACAGATTCCTTGGGAAGAAAAAGAAAATGCATTTATTTGTAGTGGGCGTTTAGTAATGGAAAAAGCACCTCATCGAGCCTTAAATATGCTTAAAGAAGTAAGACAAAAAGGTTTTAATATCAAGTTATATTTGACTGGGGGAACAAGCAGTGTTTATAAAAGCAAATATTATCGTTTTTTAAAGAAAGTAGTGAAAGAAAATAGTGATTGGGTAACTTTATATGAGAATTTAAGTTATCAGGAATATACTCAAGTTTTGAATAAGTGTAAGTATGGTATTCATTTTAAATTTGAACCTTTTGGTATCTCGGTGGCAGAAATGATGAAAGCGGGAGCAATTCCTTTTGTTAAAAGCAGAGGAGGACAAATGGAAATTGTAGGATTAGAGAATACGGAGTTATTTTTTGAGAAGGAGAAAGATGGTGTGAAAAAAATTATTAATGTCCTTAAAAGTCAGGAAAAAAAAGATAGATTAAGGAGTATATTGGACGGTCGAAAAAATTTATTTTCACAGGAAAAGTTTTATCGAGATATTAAAAATTTTGTAGATAGTTTTTTCGTTTAACCAACAATCTTGAGAATGAGGATGTGATAATACGGACTATCATAAATTATACGGACTATCATAAATTACCTGAATAAAGTTTTTGAAATGCTATTTTATCAATGGCATTATTGCTGTATTTGCGATAAACCTAAGTAAGTAGGCATAATTAAATCGATTTAGGCAAGGGGTTTAAACCCTTTATTTATAAAAGTCTTAACAGCCTAAAATACTATCTTTGATTCTTTCTAGGAGTGTGTCACCGTAGTAGAATTATCCCTATAACAAAGATCTTAATTCTGTTATAAGCTATAAAGGTATAAGAAAATCATAAGGTATTAAACTATGAGCAACATACAAGATCAAATTCAAGAAGAATTAAAACAGGCTAGGGAAGTATGTAGCACTGAAGGTGCAACCTCTGGTGACTGTGCCGCTGCTTGGGATGCAGTAGAGGAGCTACAAGCTGAGGCTTCCCACCAACAACAGGGAGACAAAAAGAAAAATTCTTTAGAGCAATATTGTGAAGATAACCCTGATGCGGCTGAGTGTCGTATCTATGACGACTAATCGGTCAATTTATTGTTTAATAAAAGCTAGGGGTGGGGTTATCCCACCTCTTTTTGTGGTGAATATTAAAATTTTTTATTATGGAAGATACCTTATTAAGGGCTTTGGTTTGGACTAATTACAAGTTATTTTTGGTTTTCTGTTTATTTTTTCCTCTTTGTCTTTCTATTTGGGGCTTATTCTCTAATATTGCTTCGATTCAAAGGTTATTGTTGATTTTTTGGCGAGTTGCTAGTTTATTGGCGATCGCCATTTATTTATTTATTCCTGTATGGCAACTGGGTTATTTAGCTTGGTTTGTGGGTCATATTTTGATTGTAATTAGTCTTTGGTTTTGGGTGGATATTAATGACGAAATTCGAGATTTACCCAAAAGCCCTTTGCGTTTGCTGCTCACTTCATGGCGCTGGGCAACTTCTATTTATGGTACCCTAGGGGCGATTGCCTTTGCACCTTTTTTACGATGTACTTTTTCCGAAGATGCGGCGGTGGAGAAGGTTTGCCGTGCATGGTTAGAAGCGCCATGGCATTATAAAAGTTGGTTTCATCCCAATGCTACCACAGGATTTCTTGGCTTTTTGGGAATATCTGGTTTGATTATCTACACCATTTACTTACTTTACTTCCTCGCTTTTCGTTTAATTAAACAAGGTAGAATTGCCATTGAGCAATAAAAACAATGGATAATGAATAATTTACTCTTAAACATTGAAGAATATACCAAGGAAAACCCCCATTTTGTGATCATAATCAGAGCCGAAGAAAATGGAGAAAACCTTGAAATTATGACCTTTAGGGGTTTTTCTAGTTGTCTGACAGGAGCCACAGAATATGACCCAGATTTGCCTGTGTTATCATCCTCTGGGTTAATTTCATCTATTGATCTACTCCAAGCCCCTTACAACCCCATAAGTCCCCAATATATTGAACAAAATTTGACCCCTGCACAATTTGAAGCAAACTTTTTGTCCTAAAAATTGACCATGACAGAAACTATTACCCCTATCAACGATTTAATCAAAGCTGTAGAAAAGGCGGATTCGTCCTCCTCATTATTTTTAGCGGTTAGTAATTTGGCTAAAGTGCGATCGCCCCTAGCCATTCCTACTCTCATCGAAGTTTTAGCATTTAATAACCCCGGTGCTGCCGTAGCTGCCACAGAAGGATTAATCGCCCTAGGGGAAACCGCCATAACCTCCCTTCTCGAAAACGTTGACGATTACAACTATGGGGCAAGGGCATGGGCTATCAGAGTATTTGCAGGCATTGGCGATCCTCGTGGGCTAGACTTGTTACTAAAAGCCGCCAGTAGTGACTTTTCCCTCAGTGTTAGAAGAGCGGCCACCAAAGGCCTAGGAAGTATCACATGGGACAAAATGACCTCCGAAAACCTATCCCAAGCCCAACAAAGAGTATTAGATACCCTCCTCATTACGGCCCAAGATGGTGAATGGGTAGTACGTTATGCCACCGTGGTTTCCCTGACTAATCTTTATGTTGCCATGGATAATCAAGGGATGAAGAATACCATCCGACAAACCTTAATCAATCTTCAGGATGATGAAGAAATAGCCATCAAAACCCGCTCAAAATTGGCCCTAAAAACCCTCGCAGAAAAATAATAAAAAACCCCTCACCATGGGGAGAGGGGCTAATAACTAAAAGTAAATAAGATTAATTTTTGATTGATTAAACAACAGGAGCAAACCTAACCACTGCATCATTAAAGTCGAAATCACTTACTCCTAAATTACCTGGCAAATCTTCAAATCCAAAGATATTATTACCCAAACTACGGATGTGAGCAGAATTATCAGGATTAGCACCTAGATAACTAAAGTAAGCGACAATATCAGTGTCAAAGTTTTCCAGAGTTGCACCCACATTTGAAGGATTAAGCTCTAGAAAAGCATTGATACCATCTCGAATACTACCCTCATCAGGAATTAAATTACCCGCATTGGTAATGATGAAAGGAGCATAAATTCTTCCCCCTTGTAGTAAAGCATCACCAAAGGCATCAGCGTTGGTATTTTTATTGGGATCTCCATCTGCCCCTAATTCAAGATTAAAGTTATTAACCGCATTAGAAACAGCAGTAAAGGCATAACCTTCATCACCCGGATTTAATAAATCAGTGGTAGAGCCGTTATTGTTAGAATCGAAAGTATCGAAAATAGATCCATTGACATTTTGTACTTGATATAAGCCAATAATGTTATGGAAACTGGCATCGGTGCGATTTAAGATATTATCCTCTACTCTGACAGTGACATTTTGAGGGTTTTGAGATAGATTAATGACGATACCTTCTCCGTTGCCAACTTCTTGCACGGTAAAACTAACGTTATCATCTACATTATTATTGTCCCCTTGGTTGTTATTACCCCCTCCGCCTCCGCCAGAGCCAGAATTATTTATCAAGGAATCGTTACGGAAATTGAGGTTTTGGATACGAGTATCTTCTTCAATAGGAGTGTCAGCTTGATTAAAAGCTCGATCTGCATCGGGATGAAATTCTGCTAAATATTCTGCTAATGCATCTTGCTCTCCGCCAATAGGTAGGTCAGAATTATTAGGTAAATTATCCACCGTTAAACTATCTAGGGTGACAACATTTTCAAAATAGAAAGCGGGATAGCCATCACCTCCAGTGGCTAAGAAATCCAAAATTGCCATTTTATAGGTACTATTGGGATCAACTACTAATTCACCATTAATAACGATCGCCTCTTGAGTACCATCTTCACGGTTTAAGACGAGGTTTCGGATTCTTTCCCCTGCTACTGCTACCCCAGTGGCATCGCCGTTATCATCACGGGTAAACTCGATGGGTGTATTATCAGGGTCAAAACTAAAGCTAAAACCACCAATTTGCCCGAATTGCCCGGGGGTTGCACCTTCTGCCCATTGTGCCACAAAATGCTCTGCTAAATCTCTGATACCTTGGGCTGAAATATCGGCAACGGAGAGTTTATTATCAAAACGTAAGGAATTTTCAATATCTAATACCGAAATATCTCCTTCTTCTTTGCCTACGGCAGGATTAGCTTGGGGAGGTAATTGCACTAATTCATTTGTGCCACCATCAATGAAAGATACCCCTATTTGATCTCGGATACCGCCACCATTTTTAACGGAAATATCGATGTCAAAGCCATATTGTTCGGCATACCAGAGGTTAGCATCAGCGGTTAAGTTACCTAAATTGGTTTCTTCCGTGCGCACACTAGAACGAAAACCGTTAAGCCATACTTCTGAATTACCAAAAATAATGCCATCTTTGCCATTAATGAAGTTACCTACGTTATCGACAACGGCTACTAAGTCTGGATTAGCAACTGCTTTTACTTGCTCAAAAGTAGTAATATCTTCTTCATACAGACGATCAACCCCTGCAATATCCGTGGCGAAAGTACCGCTATCATCACCAATTTCAATAATTTGACCTTCAGAATCAAAATCGATGATTAATTGCCCTAAATAACGATAATTCGCCCCTGTATTAATTAAGTAAACATCATTACCATCCGCATCTTGGAATACTTGGGGATAAGGTTGTAATAATTCGGGAGCTACTTGAGTTTCATCTTCACGCAAAATATCGTCATCATTGGCCATGACACGATTAGAACCACCGCCCATGATAATATCAACGTCAGTGAGTTTAGTGGCCAAAGCCTGTTCAATCTCAAACTGTTGTAAGTGAGTCATCAAGACTATTTTATTGATGCCTTGATTTACTAATTCATCCACAAAGGGTTGAATATTATTTGCCAAATTTTGGGCGTTAACTTCAATATCTCGACTGGTGGGATTAGTTAACATGGTGATACCACCGATATTGGCAATTTGAGGAAGATAAGGCACGACCGCCCCAATAACCCCCACTTCTTCACCATTAACATCAATTACCACACTTTCAGTTAGACTATTGGGTTGAGGTGCTTGACCAGATTCTACTACTAAATCTTTCAAATCAGAGCTATCGGTGGAATAGTCTAGGTTGGTAGCTAAGTAGGGGAACAATGCTCCCTCATAACCCGTTTCAGGATCAATACCGACTCCATCAATGAAAAAGTCAGGGGCGATCGCATTATAGAAAGCACTAGGTCCCGCGTCAAATTCATGATTACCAACAGCAGCCGCATCCCAACCTAAGGCATTTTGAACTAAGATGTCTGCAATGCCTTGTTGTCCATAAATGTTTGAACTAGCATTAAAGAAGGGGCCAGCGATAAATAAGTCACCAGAAGTGAGTTTCAAGGTATTTTCATAACGGGCATCTAAGGCATTCATTACGGCTGAAAAACCGATGGCATCTTGTAATGCTGGAATACCAGCTTCTTGATCCGAAGCATGAAGGATTTGTAAACTGAAGGGTTTTGGTTCTATTTCATAAACGCTAGTGGAGCCACTCACTTCGTTGGAAACCACCAATAAAGGAACACCATTGGGGCTATCATCAGCACTGATAAAAACTAAACCCTCTGGTCCTAAATCCCCTGCTGCTGGATTGGAAGAACCATCTTCCAATTGAGCATCTACGGTAAAATCACGGTTGTTGATATATTGAACAAACTGAGCATCAGTGGGATCACTAATATCATATACCATAATACCGCCTACCCTTTCTAGGCCAATGAAGGCATAGGGAGTGCCGTTTATTTCTCCAATTGTTACTCCTTCCGGTTCTGGCCCTTTGTCATCGGAACGAGCATCAAAGGAATCATTATCATCGTTGTTACTGTTGAAGTATTCGGGGATTTCTTGGGCAACGATATTTTCAAATTCACTACCGCTATCAAATACTAGGTTCCCAGATTCATCCCAGATGGAAAAAGAACGTGCACCGTAAGCATATATTTCTTCATAAATCCCATCACCATCAGCATCCCCTAGGGTAGTGGTAATGTTTAAACGTCCTAATTGACTATTTTCTTGTAACTGTGCAGCGTTAGGGAAGACTGTGGGATCAAGGTTTAAATCTCCTACCCTTGCTTCTTCACTGAAGTTATCATAATCTCTGGCATCCCCTTCGTTGGCGGTGACAATGTAGTTCATGCCGTCAACGGTGTAAGAGGCGATCGCATCGGGCTGAAACATTCCTTTCACTGGCCAGTTACGAATATTGATGGCATCATCACGGTTACTAGCATCTAGCTCATTACCCGTTAAACTATGATCTTTAAACCCAAGGGGAATTATATTAGTAACGGTACTAGAAGCAATATCCACCACCGCTAAAGCGTTGTTTTCCTGTAAAGCCACATAAGCGGTGGTAGAATCCGCAGAAATGGTAATATATTCGGGTTCTAAATCTTGAGAAACTGTGGCATTAGGTCCAAAAATTCTTACCCCTTGACTAATTAATTGATCTTTTTGATCATCAAAGGCATTGAAATCAGCAGTGGTAACGGTGGCGTTAGCTATCCCATTACTGATGTCAATGATACTGATTGAACCCTCTGGATCGATAGACGCTTCTGTATTGTAGTCATTGGGTTCTCCTTCATTGGCTACTAATATTTTAGTTCCATCGGGGGTAAAAGTGACCATGTCAGGTAATGCTCCAACCCCAAAACTGGCGATAGGATTAATAGCGGAACTAAAATCACTGTTAGAGTTAAATAAAATTATACTGCCAGGATCAGTTTTAACATTGGCTTCAAGGGCGATCGCAACGATACCATTGTTGATGGCGACACTGTTAATAACACCACCCAAGTTGCTTCCCACAATTTCCCCAATTTTCGTAGGCTGTGTAGGATCGCTTAAATCCAAAACATCCACCGAAGCTGATTGAGCATTCACTACAAACAACCTTTGGGTTGTAGGGTCATAAGCAGGAATTTCTGCTGCGCTTTCATCAAAAAGACCCGTATTATAGGTACTGATGCGATTAAGATTTATAGTCATCGTGATTTATAGATTAATTGTAGTCTCAAAATACTGGCTCAGTATTATCTGTACTGTCTAACAAAGTACCCTGAAAAGTACTCTGAAAGGTTTAACGAATAATTAAATTTTGAATAAGAGATGATTAAGAAGAAAGGTGTTGGTGAATTAAGGTATGATTTTTAGTTTAGTTTGGCAATAGGGAATGGGCAATGGGCAATAGGCAATGGTCATAATAGTATAGTTTTAATACTAGACATTTACTGTAATTCAATAGTGTTTCATACTCAAAATCAGCAATGCCGAACAATAAATAATCCAACCATTATTATCCTAACTCCCTTACCCCTCATCTCCCCTACTCCCCATCACCATCAAATAACCCATTGTGTGATGACAGATTTTAGTTAATAATTGGTTGAGTCACCATTGCAAAAGTAAATCCATGTTAACGATCGCACTTCCTAAAGGCGCATTACTAAAAGACAGTATCGAACTATGTCAAAAGGCAGGGCTAGATTTCAGCCTATTTCTATCATCTAGTAACCGTCAACTGCAAATCGAAGATCCCACGGGAGTAGCCAAAGCCTTATTGGTCAGGGCGCAAGATGTTCCCGTATATGTAGAATATGGTCAAGCCCATCTCGGTATTGCAGGTTATGATGTCCTGAAGGAGAAAAAAGCGAACATTGCTCACCTAGCGGATTTAGGATTTGGCTATTGTCGGATGTCTGTGGCAGTGCCAAAGGATAGCCCCTATCGTAAATCAGTTGATATACCAGCCCATGGCATCGTCGCTTCAAAGTTCGTTAACTGTGCAAAAGAGCATTTTAGAGCCTTGGATTTACCTGTGGAAATTGTACCTTTATATGGCTCGGTAGAATTAGGCCCCATTACGGGAATGTCAGAGGCGATTGTCGATTTAGTCTCTACGGGCAAAACTTTACGGGAAAATGGTTTGGTAGAAATCGATGTCCTTTTTGAAAGTAGTGCCTATCTGGTTGCGAATCCCCTTCTCTATCGTCTCAACCGTGATAGTATTGGTGATTTTGTCAAACAAATGACGGCAAGTAAATAATTAACATCCATTATAAGGATATGAGCCCCCCTAACCCCCCTTAATAAGGGGGGAATTAAATTCAAATTTTTTTTAGTTTTCGTAAGGCAAACAAACCCTTTATTGACAAAAAAAGTTTCCCAACATTGGAGAATTTAGGGGGCAAAACACGTACACATCTCCCCAAAACCATAACATTCCATGAAAAACCTATCCTTAAAAGAAAAAATAGGACAATTAATAGTTGTACGCACCACAGGCTATTTATTTGATCATCAAATTCGCTATCCTGCATGGGAAGCCAACCAGCAACAATTGCAGACATGGTTATCTGAATATAACATTGGTGGGGTCATTCTTTTGGGGGGAAGTTGTGCAGAAATTGCTCAACGCACTAAACAGTTAAATCAATGGGCAAAAACACCTTTATTGGTAGCTGCAGACATCGAGGAAGGAGTGGGACAAAGATTTACGGGTGCTTCTTGGTTTCCCCCTCCCATGGCATTGGCACAAATTGCTCAGGATGATTTGGAGTTAGCCAAAAAGTATGCTGAGGAAATGGGTAAAATTACCGCCAAAGAAGCTCTTTGTATTGGGGTTAATTGGATTTTTGCCCCTGTAGTGGATGTGAATAATAACCCTGATAATCCTGTTATCAATGTTCGGGCTTTTGGGGATAATCCAGAGGTGGTAAAGGAGTTAAGTTCGGCTTTTATTCGGGGTACTCAATCATACCCTATCCTCAATGGGGCGAAACATTTTCCTGGTCATGGGGATACTTCTACAGATTCCCATTTGGATTTACCTGTAATTAATCATTCTCAGGCAAGGTTAGAGAAAATAGAGTTAGTACCTTTTCAAGGGGCGATCGCCCTTAACGTTGATGCTATTATGACAGCACATTTGTTAGTTAGTGCCTATGATAATCAAAATCCTGCCACTCTTTCTCACCGTATCTTGACGGAGGAATTAAGACATAATATGGGTTTTGAAGGTTTAATTGTCACCGATGCCCTCATCATGGGAGGAGTGGCGAAATATGCACCCCCTGAAAAAATTGCAGTCAAAGCGCTACAGGCAGGGGCAGATATTTTATTAATGCCAGAAAATCCCGTAGTAGCCATTCACTCTATCATCGAGGCGGTGGAAAAGGGCGAAATCAGCGAACATCGCATTGATGAAAGTTTACAAAGGGTATCCAAAGCTAAGGAAAAATTATTTAAGTCTCAAGAGTCTTTTTCTTTCGTTGATATTAGTACTAACGACTCTCAACAGGTAATAAATGAAATTTTAGTCAAAAGTAACCAGACAAGTGTGTTAAAACCTATTGTAGGGTTAGATAAAGGCATAAATTTAGTAGTAGTAAATAACCTTTTAAACTGTGATTTCTTGGATCGGCAAAGTCCCTCTATCACCATTCCTGACAGCTTCGGTTATCATGCCCAAGTATTTGACCAATGTAACCTCTATATTTGGGAAAATCAACTAATTACTGAGCCTTTTATTCTCCAAGTTTTTGTCCGTGGTAATCCTTTTCGTGGTACTGCTGGACTAAGTGCGATCGCCCTTAAAGCCTATGAACAAATCCTCGAAAATCATCACCTACAGGGAATAATGGTTTATGGTAGTCCTTATGTCCTAGATTGGTTTAAAAATCAGATTCCAACACCCATACCATGGGGCTTTTCCTATGGACAAATGGCGATCGCACAACGAACCATTTGTAACAAAATGTTTCAATTATCAACAAACCTTGACATCACTAAAGGAAACTTTCTGTAACATAAATTACAAAAAACCTATATCTACAAAGACATCCATAGAAAATCTTAAGATAATGTAATAAATTATACAGAAGGACTTTATTTCTGATTTTCATAAGTTAGACTATAGTGAAGAGTAGATAAAATCAATCAACGAGGAAAAAGCAGATGAAAACCCTAGAAAAAACTGCCACCAGATATTCCATCGACATGATCAAAGACGAAGTAAGACAGTTAGTAGAAAAAGGCACTGTCAGTCGTCATCAGCCCATTTATATCCTTTGTCAATACATTCCTGCCAGAGAGTGGGTGTGTGTAGAATGTGAACTTGAGAAATGTGATTATTTATTGAGAGACCAAATCGGTGATTTAGTTTCCTCAGAACAATGGGACAATGACTAAAATTAGTTAGTTTTATTTAGCTCTTAATTTACTCATTGATAAAACTTTATAAGTTTTTTTATAAACTACTTAGATAAGAACAATTTTGCAAAAACGATTGCTAAAGACCCAGGTTGAGGCGATATATTTGTCGGTAATTCAAGTCAAAATGGTTTAAAAACAATTAAGTAAAATTTTGATATATAAAGAATCATTTTGGCTCATCCAATTAACCTTTTACCTTTATCTTTGTTCCAAAGCATATATCTGTAAAGACAAGCGATATTAAACTTTCAAGTTATTGTAGATAGTTATTAAAACTTAAATATAGTTAATGACAACCATAATTGAGGAAAACAAATTTAGCGTAATAAATTAGTTGTTTGTCCAAAAAAAGTAATTAATAAAAGTTTTGTAATTGACACAAATAAGAATTAATTTTTAAAGAAAAAAGAAACTTCCACATATCATTTTGATGTCCGAAAAGCTCAAAAATAACCCTTCATTTTTTGTCTTTTGATGATCTTCAACTATCTCAATATCTATTTTTTTTAGCAAAACCGCCCCTCAATTGCCATATCTCGACAATATTGTCATTGAATAGAAACAAACTAAAAGAACAATAAACAACGATAGGCATTAAAATATGTGAGACTAATATAAATTAGAGAGTTAAGGCGGTAAAGATATATGCCACGTCGTGAAGATATAAACAAAATTCTTATTTTAGGTTCTGGCCCTATCATAATTGGACAAGCCTGTGAATTTGACTATTCAGGAACACAAGCCTGTAAAGCCCTAAGAGAAGAGGGTTATGAGGTTGTGTTGGTCAATTCCAACCCTGCAACCATTATGACTGATCCTGATACGGCTGAACGCACTTATATTGAACCTATTACCCCAGAAATTGTTGAAAAAGTAATCGCCAAAGAGCGCCCCGATGCTTTACTGCCCACCATGGGGGGGCAAACTGCTCTTAATACTGCGGTTTCTTTGGCAGAGTCAGGAGTTTTAAATAAATACGGTGTGGAATTGATTGGGGCAAAACTACCTGCTATTAAAATGGCGGAGGATAGAGAATTATTTAAGGATGCCATGGCAAGGATAGGAGTGCCTGTATGTCCTTCGGGTATTGCTAGTAGTTGGGAAGACGCGAAGGCGGTAGCCGAAGAAATTGGCTCTTATCCTCTAATTATTCGTCCTGCTTTTACCATGGGAGGTACTGGGGGCGGTATCGCTTACAACCAAGAGGAATTTGAGGAGATGGCGAAGTTTGGTATTGATGCTTCTCCTATGTCGCAGATTTTGATTGAAAAGTCTTTGATTGGCTGGAAGGAATATGAGTTGGAAGTGATGCGAGATATGGCGGATAATGTGGTTATTATCTGTTCCATTGAAAATATTGATCCTATGGGGGTACATACGGGGGATTCTATTACTGTTGCTCCTGCTCAAACTTTGACGGATAAGGAATATCAACGCCTCAGGGACTATGCGAAGGCGATTATTCGGGAGATTGGGGTAGAAACGGGGGGTTCAAATATTCAATTTTCCACTAATCCTGTCAATGGAGAGGTGATTGTTATTGAGATGAATCCTCGGGTTTCTCGCTCTTCTGCTTTGGCTTCTAAGGCTACGGGCTTCCCCATTGCGAAGTTTGCGGCTAAGTTGGCGGTGGGTTATTCTTTGGATGAGATTTCTAATGATATTACTAAGAAAACCCCTGCTTCTTTTGAGCCTACCATTGATTATGTGGTTACGAAAATTCCTCGTTTTGCTTTTGAAAAATTCCCTGGCTCATCTTCTACTCTTACTACTCAGATGAAGTCTGTGGGGGAAGCTATGGCTATCGGGCGTACTTTTAATGAATCTTTCCAAAAGGCGTTGAGATCCCTTGAAATTGGTCGTTTTGGCTTTGGGTGCGATCGCCATGAAACCTTGCCCACTCTCTCTCAAATTAGCTCTCAATTACGTACTCCTAAACCTGAGCGCATTTTTAGCGTTTACCATGCCCTTAAATTGGGGATGAGTGTGGAGGAAATTTACGGATTAAGTGCGATCGATCCTTGGTTTTTGGATAAAATGCAAGAGATTGTAGAGATCGAGAAATTTATGAAGCGTACTCCCCTTAAACAAATGACGAAGGAGGAGATGTTAGAAATTAAAAAACAAGGTTTTAGCGATCATCAAATCGCCTTTGCTACCAAAACCACCGAAGATGAAGTGAGAATTTATCGTAAATCATTGGGTGTATTACCTGTTTACAAATTGGTAGATACTTGCGCCGCCGAATTTGAAGCCTTTACCCCTTACTATTACTCCACCTACGAATCAGGGGAAAGCGAAAATAACGTCACCCAAAATAAAAAGGTAATGATTTTGGGCGGTGGTCCCAACCGTATTGGACAGGGAATAGAATTTGACTACTGTTGTTGTCATGCTTCCTTCTCCCTCCAAGATGCAGGTTTTGAGACTATTATGGTCAATTCCAACCCCGAAACCGTATCCACCGACTACGATACGAGCGATCGCCTTTACTTTGAACCCCTCACCAAAGAAGATGTTTTAAATATCATCGAATCGGAAAATCCTGATGGGGTAATTATTCAATTTGGCGGACAAACCCCCCTCAAATTAGCCATGCCCCTGAAAAATTATCTTGCAGACGCTAATTGCCCCGTCAAAACCAAAATTTGGGGTACATCCCCCGACTCCATCGACACCGCCGAAGACAGGGAAAAATTTGAAGCCATCCTCGATGACTTAGGCATCAAACAACCCCCCAACGGTATTGCTCGGAGTTTTGAAGAAGCCCTTATCATTGCCGAGAAAATAACCTATCCCGTGGTGGTACGTCCTTCCTACGTTCTTGGGGGTCGTGGTATGCGTGTAGTTTATAATGTGACTGAGCTAGAACAGTATATGAAATATGCCGTACACATTGAACCTGAACATCCCATTTTAATTGATAAATTCCTGCAAAACGCCATCGAAGTAGATGTGGATGCTATATGTGATCATACTGGGCAAGTGGTCATCGGCGGTATTATGGAACATATCGAAGAAGCAGGGGTACACTCTGGAGACTCTGCCTGTTCTATTCCTTATACTACCCTGAGCGATAAAATTGTCGATGTTCTCCGAGATTGGACAGTAAAATTAGCTCAATCATTAAAAGTGGTGGGCTTGATGAACATTCAATATGCAGTGCAGGGAGAAACAGCCTATATCCTCGAAGCCAATCCCCGTGCCTCCCGTACCGTGCCTTATGTCTCCAAAGCCACTGGGCGCCCCCTCGCCAAAGTTGCATCCTTGGTAATGTCGGGCAAAACCCTAAAAGAGTTGAACGCCACCGAGGAAATTATCCCCCGTCATGTAGCCGTAAAAGAGGCGGTATTACCCTTTAACAAATTCGTGGGGGCTGATACTCTCCTAGGACCTGAAATGCGTAGTACAGGGGAAGTAATGGGTATAGATAGCGATTTTGGTAAGGCGTTTGCAAAAGCGGAAATCGGTGCAGGGGTTACTATTCATACTTCTGGTACGGTATTTATTTCCATGAGTGACAGGGATAAAGAGGCGATCGTACCTGTGGCGAAGGATTTAGTAGCTTTAGGGTTCAAACTTGTGGCAACCTCTGGCACTCGTAAAGCTCTTATGGACAATGGGGTGGAGGATGTAGAGTTAGTGTTAAAACTCCACGAAGGTCGTCCCCACGTCATTGATTGCATTAAGAATAATCAGATTCAATTTATTATTAATACTCCCAGTGCTGAAGAAGAATCTCTCTATGATGGACGCAAAATTCGCCGTTCAGCCCTAGATTATAGATTGCCTATCATCACTACCATTGCAGGGGCAAGGGCTACAGTAGAAGCCATACGCTCTTTACAGTCCGAACCTTTACAGGTTAAGGCTCTTCAAGATTACTTTATTTAATTTAACGGGTGGGTATATTACCCACCTTTTTTTATTATTTAAAACATTGTTACTGCTGCCCATTCTTTAAGAAACTAAGCATAATTCAATGGATTTAAACCCTTTGTTCAGAACAGTTTTCGTACAATAAGAGCGATAACTGATTTTACCAACCTACTTATTCCTCCGCTAAATTAAGAATAAAGATAAATAATTCTAATAACAAAAATGAAACTATTTCAAAATCTAGCTATTATTTCTATCGTTACAATTATTGCTGCTGTTGGATTTCGCCTCAACAGTTCGACTTACGCCGAGGGAAATCAAAATAATCAAGAAAATCAAGTCATAACAGCCAGTGTTTGGGAAACATCCAATGTTAATTATGAGGGAATTAATGAAATTACAGTGTATCGTAGTCCATCCTGCGGTTGTTGTGGACAATGGATTTCTCACATTGAGAAACATGGGTTTGAAGTCAAAGACATAAAAACCGATGATATGGAGACTATTAAACGTCAAAATAATTTACCTTCAGAGTTAGCATCTTGTCATACGGCTATTATTGACGGTTATGTGATGGAAGGACATATTCCAGCGGATGATATTAAACGTTTTTTGAGCCAAAAATCCACCATGAAAGGATTAGCTGTGCCAAATATGCCTATTGGTAGTCCAGGTATGGAATCTAACAATATCAAGCAACCTTTTGCTGTTTTAAGTTTTAATAATCAAGGAGATATTGCAGTTTTTAATGAATATGAAAACTATTAATAGAGTAAATAAAATTACAAAAATAGGTTTACATATTCTTCCGACAAGTAAGGCGGATAATGTATTTTAAGATATTAAACCAAATCATACTAAACCCCGTTTAAATAATGTACTAATTATGGCGGAGAACAGGGAATAGGGAACGGGGAACACTTTATAATTGTGGATTAATAAGCGAATCCTCTCCATTTCAAATTGATGAATAGGTACATTATCTAATAAGGATTTGGTATTATTTATTTATTGTTTTAAAATAAAAGATAAATGTAAAAGATAAATGAAAATTTTAAAAAAATTGTAGTATATATAATCCCTTAATTATCAATTGTTATGAAATTAATTAATAGTAAGAAAAAATGGAAAGTGATAAAAGAGAAATAAGTTGTAGTTATTATTTTTCACCGTTAATAAATTTATCTAATTCTTCATAGTCGGGGAGTTGAGCATCTACTATTTTACCATCTCTGATTAAAGTGCGATCGCACTGATTTCGTGACAACAATTCACTAAAATAACGACCTTTAAAAACAATTAAATCTGCGGTACTTCCCACGCTTATTATGCCTAGGTGGGGCAATTTGATCATTTTTGCTGGAGTTTTAGTAACAGAGGCGATCCAGTCGCTGTAGGGGGTGTCTAGGTGAGCAATGCGCACAGACTGGGTAAATACCTCTAGCATATCATGATCTCCAAAACCAAAAAAGGGATCTCGACAATTATCACTGGCAAAAGCCACGTTTATTCCTGCGTTTTTCAACTCTTTTGCCCTTGTTACTCCGCGCCAAAAGGGGGTAGTTTCTTCCTGTCTATCTTGCAAATACAGGTTACACATGGGTAAACTAACGATGCTGATATTTGCTTGTTTTACTAATTCAATGGTTTTTTTGACTACTTCGGGGGGTTGCACTGCTAAGCTACAACAATGACCACAGATAATGTTACCTTGATAGTTCATTTTAATGGCAGTCTTTGCTATTTTTTGTAAACAAATTGAATCTATCTCATTATTTTCATCGGCATGAAAATCTAAGTCTAAATTACGCTCAATGGCAAGTTTAAATACGGTTTCTATTTGTTTATCTACATCTTTATTCATATAGGCAACTCCCCCCAAAATACCTTCTTTTTCTGCCATTTTATCGGCTAATTTTGCTCCGTCAGGGGTAAGAAAATAATCTAAACTAACGAGTGATACTGCTTGAATAGTCAGTTTATTTTGCCATTCTTTTTGTAGTTGTTTCCAGATTTCTACACTCATAAAAGAGTCATAGCTATAACAGTCTAAATGGGTTCTAAGGGCGATCGCACCGTGGACATAACTACACTTTAAACCAAAGTTCATTCTCTCATAAACTTCTTCTGGGTTCCAAAATTTAGCATCATTTCTAGCCATTTTTAAAGCCGTTTCAAAATCCCCTTTTAAGTTAGGAGAACGTTGATAAATATGTCCTTTATCTAAGTGAGTATGAATATCGATAAAGCAGGGTAAAACAATCCCTTTTTTCAAATCTTTTCCCTGTGTATTATCATTAGCAGGAATAATTTGCTTTATTTTTTCTCCCTCAATTTCAATGTCACAAAGAACCAGATTTTCTCTAGTCTTTTGCTCAAATTTTATAGTTGAATTTTCAATCAGATCTAAGGGAATATGAGCATTCTTTAGCCAATATTTATTATTCATTATCTAATATTTTTTATTATTAATAGTATAATTATACCAAATCCTATTTAGATAGTATATTTATTTACTTGAAATCATTGAGATTGATGATAGTTATTAGTCTACTTTTAATGTAGGATTTGGTATTACTTCAGTTTATCGGTACTATAGCGTTTTTATAAGTATGAGGTACATTTATTATTCTCAAGTCCCCCTTATTAAGGGGTATTTAGGGGGATCGTTTTGTACCCCGTAATCATGATAATTGCTATATATTATCTTTTAAAATTCTAACTTGAATTTTCTACTTATTAAGGCGGATAGGGGGGATCAAATTATTTACATTTTTAGAAAATAGATACTATATTTAATTACTTAAAACCGCTTTTATTTCTTCTAATTTAGTCAATAATTTATCAGTTTTTAGGACATCATTAACAGTGTCTATTGCTTCCTTCAAAGAAGGCGAATATCCGCAACGCCAAAGATAAAAGCCACCATTTAAAACAACCCCTTCCGACAAAGTAGATTGTTGCCCTTGTAAAAGTTTATGTAACTGTTGATAATAACTATCATAGTCCTCTAATTCGATGTCATGACGAGTCAAATCGAATTCTTCAGGATGAATTTTTAAATACTCATAACCCTCTTCTTTATCAGAACTATTAATACATACAATGGTGGTTTGTGCTAACTTTAAATCGGGGCTACCTTCTAAACCTTTGATGAGGGTAAACTGTTTTACTCCCCTAAGATGTAGGGCTTCTCGGATCATTTTTTCGGTGGGAGGATGAACAAAACCAGCTATTAAATGACTGTTACCTGTGTAGGGTTGCCAGATTAATTCTAGGGTGGCAAGGGGGGGGCGTTTACCGATTTCTTCTCTATATTGAACCAATTTATTTGCTAGGGGGAAATGTTGAGGTAAATAGAGGAAAGAAAAGTTAGTTTTTGCTAATAAACTTTGAGCTTTTTCTATGGTTAATTTACTTAAATTTACGCCTAAATTTTGCCAAATTTCAATAAGAGGTAATCCATATTTGGTGGGCATGGTTTTCCCTCCGTGCATTAATACGGGGATGTTATGACAAGCCAAAATTAGGGCGGTGATAGGAGAAATGGGGGCTGTGCGCGATCGCCCATCGTAGGGAATTCCGAGTATAGTTAAGGGATAAGAGGTATTGGGGATAGTATCTAATGTTGCCCCCAATTCGCTGTAGGCATCTAGCATTCCAGCCAATTCAATACCTGTGGGGCGTTTAATACGTTGGGCAATGAGAAAAGCACCGATTTGGGCGGGGGTAGCTACCCCTGTCAACATCATTGTGGCGGCTTGGTGGGCTTCTTCTCTGGTTAAATCTTTATGGGTATGCGCCCCACTACCAACTTTTTTTAATAATTCTCTGAATTCTGCGCTCATTATGATGGATTTTCATTTAAGTTAGGGCTTGTCTATGGATTAAGACAATAAAGTTATTTTAATCTATGGTGGGAGTTTTATTTATGTTGTGAAAGGCTGATTGGGCATAAATTTTACTTTTTTCTCCCCCTGTATTGATAATGCTTATTAAAATGTCAAGGGATTCTTGAGCG
This sequence comes from Cyanobacterium sp. HL-69, assembly GCA_002813895.1. Lineage (NCBI taxonomy): Bacteria > Bacillati > Cyanobacteriota > Cyanophyceae > Chroococcales > Geminocystaceae > Cyanobacterium > Cyanobacterium sp. HL-69. Next base: position 1,648,613 of record CP024912.1, read on the forward strand.
TTGATTTGTTGCCATGTATAACAGAGATTTTGAATGATTTGATCTGATTTTTTTGCTAACTCATGGTTACGATAAAATTTTAGAGAGATTTTAGCAATGGTTTCTTTTATTTTTGGTTTGTTTATTCTGCCTAAAATGGCTATTATTTCACAACAAATTTCTTCTGATACTAAATATAATGCTTTTTCAAGGGCATGAATACTATGGCTGGTTTCTTGCCAAGCCAAGGATTTTGTGATGGTATGTTGTAGGGGAATGGGGGTATGTGGTTTGATGAGGGTGGAAAAAAGAATGTCAGTGGCTAATGTATGGGGTATATGACTTAGGCAGATGGCGGCTTGTTGACAAACAGTCAAGTCAACGTCATCGAGGAAGGGGGTAATGAGGGTTGCTAATTGTTGAGGGGAATAATATTTAGTTTTTCGGACTAATCCTATTAATGCTTCTTTTCTGATGACAGAATTGTAGTCTTTGAGGGCGTTTTCTAAAATGGGGATAATGCCAGAGTCATCAAAGTTGCTTAAAGAGGCGATCGCACTTTGTCTTATGTCAACATTATCATCATCAGCCACAGAAAGCAAGGGTTTAATAACTAAACGATGGGGAATTTGGGCTAGGGCTTTGGTAGCGCAAAGACGATATGAAGGAGAATCCAGTAGGGCAGTCAAGATAGAAATAGCCCTTTCCCCTTGACTAGCTAAAATCTGAGCGCCAACACTGATTAAATCTTCATCTTCCGTGGTGTTTAATAATTCACTGATGATTAAAACAGTATCAGGGTTATCTAACTGACTAATAATTTTTAGGGCAAACCAACGATATTCACTATCTCTATTTTCGTCCAGAATTACCCCTTTTAATGGTTCAATGACTACTTCACCGTATTTTACCAGAACCTTGGCGATCGCCCATCGTTCTTCAAAACTACCATTTTCCAAAGTTTTAAGGGCAGAATGCAAGGAAAAAGACTCAAGATTGTTTAAAGGGAGATTGCTCTGTTGAGATAAATACATTATATTCTCAGTTTGTTGTACCATTTATTAACTACCATAGTCTAAGAAAATTCATTAACCTGATTTAGTCATTCACAATACATTTTTATTTTTGCCATGCAATAAACGCATCAAGTCAAATCATTATATGCATAAAAAGTGTAAAAAAATAAACTTTCTTTGACAAAACTCACCTAACCACAGCAACAAATAGAAACAAAAAAAAGAATGGGGAGAAAATATAACCCCCAAACCATAATATTAACTCAACTTAAGAGCATTAACGGGAACATCATCCCAACTGTTAACAGTACGCAAAACAGCCTTCCAGCCTTGCTTTTGTTGATCATCCGTCAACTTTTCTTGCCAATCACGATGACAATCATCCGCTGCTTCCTTATTCATTCCAGCAATACAGGCTTGAACAATTCCACAACCGTCAATTTGTTCATTTACCCAAATAGTCATAACTCAAACCTCTATATTTTTACTCTATACCTAATATTCTAAATGCCAACTCAAACCTAGAATCACTGCTTAATGTTTTGTAAATCTTTCACCATAGCAAAGTCAATGTTACCGTATAAAAAAACAAGACTGATTTATGATGGACAAAAACAATCTCCCTTTTACCAGCGCCCACAAGTTAGAAAAACTAATCCGTAAAAAAGAAATATCACCCCTCGAATTAACGGAATTATACTTGCAACGTATTGATGATATGGATGCCCAATGGGGTAGCTTCGCCCATGTTGCCCACGATAGCGCCATCAAAGATGCCCATGTGAAAACAGAAATTTTAGGCAACACCAAAGACACCCAAGAATTACCTACCTTTTTCGGGATTCCCACCGCCATCAAAGATTTATACTCCGTAAAAGGAATGCCCACCGCCTATGGTAACGGTTTTATAAAAGATAATATTGCCGATTTTGACAGTGGTATTGTCACCAAAATTAAAGAAGCAGGGATGATTATTTTAGGCAAAACAGCCACCTCAGAATTAGGCTCATTACCCTACATTGAGTCTCCTAGTGTCCCCCCTTGTCGCAACCCTTACAACCCCAAATACACCGCAGGAGGCTCTAGTGGAGGGGCAGCAGCAGCCGTAGCAGGGGGCTTAATTCCTGTAGTACATGGGTCAGACGGTGGTGGTTCAGTGCGTGGTCCTGCTTTTTGTTGTGGTTTGGTGGGTTTAAAGCCTTCTCGGGGCAGAATTTCTAGCGCCCCTGTGGGAGATTATTTAGCAGGAATGGCAACCCAAGGTTGTTTGAGTCGTAGCGTCATGGATTCGGCTATGTTACTAGATATTTTATCGGGTTATGTGATGGGAGATCCCTATTGGTTAGACAATCCCTCCGAAGGTTTTGCTTCTTTGGTTACAAAAAATCCACCTTCTCTCAAAATTGCTTTTGCTACGGAGATATTACCTTTTGGGAAGGCTGATGATTGTTTACAAAAACAGGTAAAGGATGCGGTAGATATTTTTGCCGATATGGGACATAAATTAACGGAAGGTTGTCCAGATTTTTCTAGTATCGTTGAGCCTTTCAAAGTCATTTGGCAAGGAAGTATGGTACAGGGCGATTTCCCTGATGCCATTCTTAGCCCCATGAATCTTTGGCTAAGGAAAACCGCCCCTAGTTTGAGAGAGTATTTAAATGCTGTCCATCAAATACAGGTGATTTCCCGTCAAATAGTGGCTTTTTTTGCTGATTTTGATGTGTTGATTTTACCTACTTATCTTCAACCGCCTATTAAAGTCGGCGAGTGGGCGAGTCTATCATCTGAAGTTACTTTAGATCATATCATTAATTGGATTGCACCTTGTCCACCCTTTAATGCTACGGGACAACCGGCGATCGCCCTTCCCACAGGATTTACAGACTCAGGCTTACCCATCGGCATCCAAATTGTCGGCAAACCTAAAGATGAAACAACTATTCTTCAATTAGCCTATCAACTAGAGCAAATTAAACAATGGCAAAAACATCGTCCTTCTAGCATAGACTAGCATTGAATAATCGGTGTGATCTGACACTTCCCCATGAAAAGAAACTCTAATGGTTTCTAAGACTAATTAAATCAATTAGTTGGTCAAAAGCAATGGGACGACTAAATAAATAACCCTGAAAAATATCACAATCATTATTAGCTAAAAAGTTTAATTCTCCGGGGGTTTCTACCCCTTCTGCCACTACTTTTAAATTTAATTGGTGTGCCATTTGAATCAAACATCTAACAATACTGGCATTTTTATAATTGCCATCAATATTTTTTATAAAATCTCTATCAATCTTTAAAGTATCAAAATTAAAATGTTGTAAATAACCAAGAGAAGAATAGCCTTTCCCAAAGTCATCGATCGCAATTTTTAATCCAGCAGATTTAAGTTTGTTTAATTTTTTTACTGCCAAAGAAGGATTTTTGATTAATAAACTTTCCGTTAATTCTATTTCTAAAAACTGAGGGTTAAAATAGTGATCAGCTAATATTTTAAATATTTTTTGTTCTAGTAGATTATCATTAAATTGACGGGGAGAAAAATTTACAGAAACCTGCATTTGTTGACCACATCTTTTTTCCAAAAGTTTAAAATCTTCACAGGCTTTATTTAACACCCATTCCCCAATACTATCAATTAAACCAATTTGTTCGGCAATGGGAATAAAAACAGCAGGGGAAATGTTATTATGTCCTGGATCATTCCATCGTAAAAGAGCTTCAATACCGATTATTTTGTTAGTTTTAAGGTTTACTTTTGGTTGATAAAAAACTTCAAATTCTTCATTGGCTAAAGCATCATGTAATTTTGTTTCTATGGCTACTTCATTTTTATTATTAGTATGAAATGCGGGAGAATAGACTTCGTATTGATTTAATCCTACAGTTTTATTCTCAGTAACAACAGCTTTCGCATTATTTAATAACTCATTAATTGTGTCTCCCTGAATAGGATAAAAACTGATACCAATATTAAAATCAATATAAATTTTTTGTTTTTTATAAATCAGAGGAGGAGTAATGTTTTTTAATAAATCTTCTGCTAAATCAATGGCACTTTGACGATGTCTAATAGGTTCAGTAATTAAACAAAATTCATAGTGTTCTAATTTTGCAATGATTATGTCATCTCCTAGATTCGCTTTTAACCTTTTGACCACTGCTTTAAATAAGGAATTAGAAACATCAATACCTAATTCATCTCGAATTAAATTAAAACGGCTAAAGTCAAGATAAAAAATAGGAATTAAAGATGGTATTGTTTCTTCGTTATTGTCGGCACTTGCATTTATTTGTTGATAAAAAACTTCTAAAATGGCGTTGAAGTTTTCTACTAAGGATAGCTGATTTGGTAATTGAGTTAAACTATCGTACTTACTAACAGCGTTTAACTTTTCTTGTTGTTTTAATAACTGTAATTCTTTATCAACAATTTGTTGATGTTTATTGAGGGCTATACTAATGTTGCTTTCTAAAACTTCTATTTTGTAAGGTTTGGCAATGAATCCATAGGGGGAAGTTTTGACGGCTCTTTTAATGGTATTTTGATCTGTATAAGCGGTAAGGTAGATGATTGGAATGGAATTGGAAGTTTTTTTGGCTATTTCTTCTGCAAGGATAATGCCATCATCATTTTTTATTTTAATGTCCATCAGAACTAAGTCTGGCTTACTTTTATAAATACCGTGTAGGGCATCTTTTCTATTGTCGGCTAATCCTACTACTCTATAACCTATGGTTTCTAAGTCTAATTTTAGGCTTTCTGCCGCGATCGCCTCGTCTTCTACTATAAATATAGTAATGGGATTAGTCATAATATTTTTTTGTAAAGAGAGAGGTTAATGATTTTTTATTTTATCTTGAATTCCTCGATTTTAATCAAGTAAAATTTTCACCTTCGTAAGGATGTGTTTAACTCACTTTGAAGGAAACGTATAAATAATAAACTATTTTTACTTACTCTTGATTATAGTTGATGGAAAAGATTAATTACTATGATAAGTGCAATAAACTCCATTTAATTTAAGTATGGTTGATTACCGAAATTTTGAATTATTGGTCTTACAATAATACTTAATAATTGGGAGATAAAAGATTTAAATATTTTTTTCAAATAAAACCCATAATTTTTTTGACTATGGTATTTATTTTGCAAATAATTGTCGTTAAGGCACTTTTTTCATATTAAAAGTTTACGCTAACTAATAATATTTTGCAATAAAAATAGAAGGGTTTAAATTAGATAGAGGGGAGATAAAGAAAAATTATTAAATTTTTAACGATGTTGGAGTGATTGGGCGTTAAAAGTAATGATTACGACATGAACCGAAACTCAATTACTTTTTGTTCTTTTTGATTTCTCGGTGCAGATAAGATTTTACAAGGGGTTAAAACCCCTTGCCTCGTCAATTATTTCATTTTCCCTTTGGGGCTAAATTTAAGTTTTTGAACGATTAAAAGGTTATGTAATGCCACTAATCCGACAGTCCATAAAGCATTAACATAAAATACCTGCCAAAGTACAGATACATTAAAACCGTGTAAATCTCCTAACACCACTCCCCCTAGCCAAATCATGGCTTGATAGGCGATGAAACCGATGACCAAGGTTAAACCGATAGCAGAGATATATTGACGGAAGTTTTTGCTTTGTCTGTCAAATTGAAACAAACCGAAGGCAGCGGCAAGTAGTCCGCCCAATAAGATGACAACACCCCAAGCGAAGGTACTAAAATCGAGAGGATAATCTCTCATGGTAAAGCCAATTACTTGGTTTACAAACCACATTAATAAGATGGTGGTAATGGCTTTTGATTTTGATAAATTAGTAGATGCGATCGCACCGAAACCCACTAAAGGTAAGGCACAGGTAAACACCACATTACTAAAACTACCCAAAGCAAGGAGAGCAAAAAACCAAGTACGGCTATTATTCACCGTCATTTGACAACTTGCCCAATTAATCTTGTCTGAATCATTGGGAAATCTGGAAACTGAAATAGTCATGGAAATACCTCATTAAATAAAATTTGTAACGGTAACCAAATCCCTAAGAAGGAATAGGGGGATAAAGATGATCAGTAATTTTTTCACCTCCGACAATATGCTTGTGAACAATATCTTTTGCCACCTCTGGTGTCACCCTTGTGTACCAAGTTTTATCCCCAGAGTAGAAAACCACAGGCCCCATTTTGCAAACCTCCAAACAACCCGAACTTTTTACCTTAATATCAAGCCCTGCTTTTTCCACTTCCCCTTGCAAAGCATCAAAAATCGGTTGCCAATCGTAAAAAGGATTACAACGCCCCGAGCGACACACAGATAAATAGGGCTTTTTGAGAGGATTACAATCGTAGGGAATAGGTTTTTTACCCAAAACATAAATCTCCCGTAACTCTTCATAAAGACTGAGTTTTGTTAAATTAGGCTTATGCTCAGGCAATAAATTCTCGTCTTCATCCACAAAAGGATTAGGCAGAAAAATATTCATCATCCTTTCCCCTGCCCCATTCCAAAACTGAATACCCCAACTACGGGGCTGGTTTTTTTCATTAAAACGACGATAAAAAGAAGCTCTACTAACTACCCTCTGCTGTCGTAACGATAAGGGCGTTTTCTCATCCGGGCCTCCCCCATGTTCTTCTAAACAAAGGTGTAAGTGCCAAGCATCGGTTACCACCGTCAGATAACCATCATAGATAACACACACCTTGGGAGGTTTAGTTAATTCTAATTCTAAGACACTACCTTCTACCACATGACCCACTTGGGTTTCTTGCCAATGTTCTTGAAACAAGGTGTATAGTAAACAACCGAGGGTATCCACATCACAGGGAATATCTTCATATTCCATCAAGCCCCCTGTAACGAGATTTTCTGTAGTTAACTTATTTAGAGATTTAACCCAAGGATTAAATTCGCCCATAATTGACTCCTAAAATGTTGCATTCACCCCGACTCGGAAATTTCTACCGAGAGCGGGAAAACCGGGGAATTGTTCATATTGTTTATCAAATATATTATCTATTCCCCCTGTTAAGTTAACATTATCAGAGAGAGGAATGCGGGTTTTAAAATCTACGGTGGTGTATCCTGGCAAAGAATCGGTATTGGAGTTATTGATAAAGTAACCGCCCAAACTTTTGAGAATCAGAGCAAGATAAATGTCTTTTTCGTAAGCAATACCAAGGTTAAAACTATTTGCCCCCCTGAAGCCTAGCTCATTTCCTTCGATGGAGGGGTTAACATCTTCTATGATGCGAGGATCATTTAAAGTATAGTTGGCAAAAGCAAAAAAGTTGGGGGCAACCTGAACATTTAGGTCAGCTTCTATGCCTGTGCTTTTGATTTCACCGATATTGGTGTAGGTGCTAGGGTTGCCAAACTCGAAGTTAATGAGGTTATCAATGCGATTACTAAAAAAGGTTAATCTTAATAGCCCGATGTCTCCCAATTGTTGATCGACACCAATATCAAAACTATTGCCCCTTTCGGGTTTTAGCTCAGGATTCCCGACAATATTAAATGCTCCTAAACCTTCTAGGTTAACAATTTGGGGAGATCTAAAACTTCTACCATAGTTTGCCCTGACGGTGGTGGTGGGGGTAATGTGGTATCTTGCCCCGATGCTAGGGGAGGTAAAAGAGCCATTTACAAGGCTATTAAAGTCTTGTCGGAGTCCTAGATTAAGGTTAAATTCGGGGCTAAAATCGACGTTATAACTGGCAAAAAGGGCTTGTTGGCTAATGCTACCGTCATAGTTGAGGGTGGTGATGCCACTGTTGCTACTAAAGGTGTTGTTTTCTGCTTGGGTGTTACGAAAATCGTAGCCGTAGGTAATGTTTTGGTTGGGGGTTAGTTGCCAGTTGTGTTGAACTTGTAACCCTAATGCTCGGCGGTTAATGTCATCTCTCCCAGCAGAAAAACCATCGGGGTTCTCAAATTTGTAGTCGAGAAAATCTCCAAAAATTCTGGTGGTAAGGAGGGAGTCGTCTCCTTCTCCTAGTTTTGATTCTAGGGTTAAATCAAGGAAGAGTTCGTCGGTATTTTGTCGGGCGAGGGGAGTAAGGTTGTTGAAAGGGGCTTCGGGTACAGCGATTCCCCCTGCGACTCCAAATTCTTTGTTGAGGTAAAGGGCGCTGAAGGTGAGCTTGTTGCGATCGCCCAGATTTCCTGCTAATTTCAAATTGAAGTTATTGTAAAGTACATCGGCGTTTTCTCTTTGGGATTCAAGCCCGATGCGATCGATACGGAAGGGGAAGTTATTATCAGATTGGGTTCTGGTGTATCCCACCGCCCAACTAACACCATTCGTTTCCCCACGACTCTGAATGGCTTGTTCATTTAAACCAAAACTACCCACATTAGCCCTGACAGTTACTTGAGGAGTTTCCCCCGCACCGCTACGGGTAACAATGTTGATAACACCTCCAAGGGCATCAGAGCCATAAAGGGTAGAGCCGCCTCCTGGTAAGAGTTCGATTCTTTCAATGTTATCGGTGGTGAAGCTAGATAAATCAAAACCCCCAAAACGACCAACATCATTAATGGGTCTGCCATCGAGTAATATCAATACTTGAGAGGTACTAGCACCCCGAATAATTTGGGTACTTTGCGCCCCTAATTGCCCTCCTGTGGTGCCATCACTCAGAACCCCAGGCAAGTATTTTAGGGCTTCTTGCACTGTCCTAGCCCCCTGAGCCTCTATCTGTTGCCTATCGATGACATATACGGGGCGACTAGAATCCCTGACGGTGGCTTCCCTTCTGAAGGGGGCAAACACTGGTTGATTAAGGATTTTATCGGTTATGATAATAAAAATTTCCTGTTCTTCTTCGGGAGTTAGATTATTTTCTACCTCTTGCTCTTCTTCTGACTGAGTTAAACTATTTTCTATTTGTGGCTCTTCTTCGGGTTGAGCGGACAAGGGAACACCATTATCAAACAGGACAGTTGCCACTAATAAAGGCAATGCCCAAACTAGACTTTTGCTTTGCAAAAGCCACCAATATTTATTCTTCATCCATACCTCGCAGATGATATTTGATTATGTAGATTTATTTTGGTGGGCATCCTGACTCAAAGACTTGATATGTCTTATTTACAGTTGCGGGACAGTGCTGGATTTTCACCAATCTTTCCCCGTTACCTCTAATGGCTGACCCCCATTAGAACCAAAAGTTTATGTGATAGCCTACTAATGTATCGCACCAGGTGGCTTTTGTCAAACTGAGCTCCATCAATTTTATTGCTAAAGATTATACATAACTTTACTATTTTGTTATATTATATTTTTGAGTTTAATTAATAACTATTTGCAATTAGTGTGGTGATTAAATGTTTTTTGATGATTTGTTGAGTATGGGAGGGGTGGTCGCCATTCCCTTATTGATTTTTTCTTTGATTACGGTGGCTTTGATGGTGGAGCGGTTCTGGTTTTGGACTAGAATTAAGTCAAGAGAGAAGCCTTTGATTCGAGAGGTTTTGAAAATTTATCGTTCTGATTGTGTAACGGCGATCGCCCGTTTGCGCAAAAATATAGATCTACCTATGGCGAGAATCTTTCTGGAGGCTTTAGAATTAGAAGGGGCCGATTCCACAGAGTTTCGCCTTGCCCTAGAAACCGCAACCCAAGCGGAATTACCTTTATTAAAAAGATTTAATACTTTCTTTCAAACCGTTATCACCGTTGCCCCCTTATTAGGATTATTAGGTACTATCTTGGGTTTAATCGAATCCTTTGCATCCCTTGATTTGGGTAATGCAGGAGGGACAAATACCGCAGGGGTGACAGGGGGGATTAGTGAAGCGCTTGTGTCCACCGTAATGGGGTTGGTAGTGGCGATCGCAACTTTGATATTTGCCAATGTTTTTCGTTCTTTTTATCTACGCCAAATTGCTTTGATACAGGAATATGGTGGACAGTTAGAGCTTTTGTATCGTCGTTTATATGAAAAAGGAAATAAGTCTTATGCGAATACCTGAAGAAAATGATGTGCAGGGAGAAATTAATATTGTGCCGATGATTGACGCTATTTTCTCTATTTTGGCGTTTTTCATCATCTCCAGTTTATCCCTGATTCGCTCCCAAGGATTACCAGTAAATCTGCCTTCTGCCCAAACTTCTCAACCAAATCAGCAGGAGGAAATCAATATCACCATCCAAGAAGACGGTAGCACTTTCCTTGATGGACAACCTATTTTAGTGGATGATGTGCGATCGCAAGTTAGTAATTTAATGGGAGAAAATCAACAAGCCATGGTAATTATCAATGCTGATGAAAAAGTATCCCACGGGGTTGTGGTATCAGTAATGGATCAACTTAGACAGGTACAAGGAGCTACCTTGGCGATCGCCACTAAAGATTAATAATACTTATTAGGCTTTTTCTTGCTAACTCAAATTCCCCGTAAATGTTGAAAGTAAAAGGTATTTAGTTTATTTAAAAAACTTATTCAATTTTAGGGTGGCTTTATTCTAAACTTAAAAAAATGTTCCCTTTAAAGCCTATCAGCCTATGTCTCGCATTCTCATTAACCAATACCGCAAAGAATTGGAAAATAGAAAACGTTATGGAGGCAGTACCAATGAAGGCTCCATTCGTTATGCTTTCGCCACTTTATTAAATGGTTATTGTCGTCCGAGGGATTTTATTCTGGTAGAAGAATTAACCATTGCATCTCGTCTGCAAACAAAAATTCGCCTAGATGGCATCGTCAAAGACGCACTCAGACTTGATTGGGGATACTGGGAAGCCAAGGACGAAAAAGATAGCCTTGATGCAGAAATTGAAGCGAAATTCAAAAAAGGTTATCCCACGGACAATATTTTGTTTGAGGATACCAAAAACGCCATCCTAATCCAAAACGATAACGAATCCATGCGGATTCCTATGGATGATGACGATGCTTTGGATGAGTTAATTAATAAATTTTTAGACTATGAAAGGGCAGAAGTAAAAGATTTTCGCAGTGCGATCGCCACTTTTAGCCAAGATTTACCCACCATAATCGATACTCTTAGGAATTTGATCGATGCTCAAGATCCCCCTATCATATCCCCCTCTCCTACGGGAGAAGGTTTAGATGTGAGGGCAAAAAATCAAAAATTCATAGAAGCGAGAAATAAATTTCTCAAAGTCTGTCAAGAGTCCATCAACCCTGACATCTCCATTGATGACATTCGAGAGATGATTATTCAACACATTTTGACAGAAGATATATTCACCAATATTTTTAGTGATGCTCAATTTCACCAAGAAAATAACATCGCTAAACAACTGAATGAAGTTATCAAAACTTTCTTTACAGGCAGTGTTAAAAGAAATACATTTAAAACGATTCAAAGTTATTATAACGCCATTATTCGCACCGCCTCAAGCATCGTTAATCACCAAGAAAAACAAAAGTTTTTAAAAGTAGTTTATGAGAATTTTTATAAAGCCTATAATCCTAAAGAAGCTGATAGATTAGGAATTGTTTATACCCCCAATGAAATCGTTAAATTCATGGTACAAAGTACCGATTATTTATTAGAAAAACACTTTAACAAAACCCTAGGGGATAAAGGAGTAGAAATATTAGATCCCTGTACTGGTACGGGTACATTTATCACAGAAATATTAGATTATTTATTAACTAGAGATGTTGAACATAAATATCAGCATGAGATTCATTGTAATGAGATGTCAATTTTGCCCTATTACATTGCGAATCTGAATATTGAATATACCCATCAGCAAAAAATGGGGGAATATTTAGAGTTTCAGAATATCTGTTTAATGGATACTTTGGATAATAGTAATTTTGCAGGGAAACAATTTGATTTGTTTGCCATGAATCAAGAAAATACGGGCAGAATTAAGCGACAAAATGAAACGGATATTTCAGTAATTATTGGCAATCCTCCTTATAATGCCAAACAGGAAAATTTTAATGATAATAATGCGAATCGTAAGTATGAAACTATCGATAAAAGAATTAAAAATACTTACATAAAGGAAGGTACAGCCCAAAATCAAATCGTTGTTTATGATATGTACACTCGTTTTATTCGCTGGGCTACGGATAGATTAGCGGATGAGGGGATTGTTGCTTTTATCTCTAATTCTTCTTTTATTGATGCTAGGGCATTCGATGGTTTAAGAAAGTGTTTGGAGGATGAATTTGATTATATTTATATCATTGATTTAGGAGGAAATGTTAGAGCAATTTCTGGTAAAGATGGCATTTTTATTTCTGAGAAACATACCATTTTCGGTACTGCTGCTATGACTGGTATTGCAATTTATTTTTTAATTAAAGATACAAGTGCGGTTAGTAAAAGATTATATTATAGTCATCCTTTTCACATTCATGAATTGAGAGAGAATAAGTTAAATTATCTTAATACAAATCCTTTTAAGGATATTCCTTTTGAAAGTATAAAACCTGATAAAAAACATAATTGGATAAATCAAACGGATAATGATTTTGATGATTTAATTGCTTTAATTGATAAGGATGTGAAGGCAGGTAAAATTAAAACGGTTAGAAATGAAACAACAGGAAAGTTAGAAAATCAAGTTTGTGATGAGGCAATTTTTCAACTGTTTTCTAGGGGTGTTGCAACCCAAAGAGATGAATGGGTTTATGATATTAATAAAAATAATTTAGAAGCAAAAGTTAAATTTTTAATTAAGACTTATCAGGCAACTTTAAAAGATAGTAATTATCAAGATAAAAATAAAATAAAATGGGATGCTGACTTAACTAGCTATTTAAAAAGAGGAATAAAAAAAGACTTTAATAGTAAACAAATTATTAAAAGTAATTATCGTCCTTTTTATACTCAATATTTTTATTTTGATAAGCATTTTAACGGTAGGACTTATCAATGGTTTAATATTTATAATACAGACAATTTAGATAACAAATATATTTCTATACTCACATTAGGGGCTACAAAATCTTTTCATTGCTTAGTAAGTAATAAATTAATTGATTTACATTTAACGGGTGATAGTCAATGTTTATCATTATATAGATACGAAGAAGGAGAGAGGATAGAAAATATAACCGATTGGGCTTTGGATTTGTTCAGGGAATATTATCAACCCTCACCCCCCCAGCCCCCCTCTCCCAAAGGCGAGGGGGGAGAAACTTCCCCATCTTCATCTTCATTCCCCTCTCCTGCGGGGGAAAGTTTAGAGGTGAGGGCAGATTCTCCTGCGGGAGAAAGTTTAGATGTGAAGGCAAATTCTCTTACGAAAGAAGATTTATCGGAAATAGTTGGTGCAAAGCGTGAAATTCCACGAGAGTTATTAGAAAAAGCAAGGCAGTTACGGGCTAAACAAACCCCAACGGAAGTTATTTTGTGGGAATGTTTGCGGGGAAATCGGTTATTTAATTTCAAATTTCGCCGTCAGCATAATATAGGTTCATTTATTGTGGACTTTTATTGTCATTCAGCAAAATTAGTAATAGAAGTTGATGGTAAAATTCATGAAAAGTCAGAACAAAAAGACAAGGATAAAAATAGAGATGAATGGTTAAAAAGTCAAGGCTTAAAAGTATTAAGAATTACTAACGAAATGGTAATCAATAACTTAGAAGAAACTCTAAATATAATCACTCAAAACTTATTCCCCTCTCCTGCGGGAGAGGGGTTAGGGGTGAGGGTAAATTCTCCTGTGGGAGAAAGTTTAGACGTGAGGGAAGATTCTCCTGTGGGAGAGGAGTTAGGGGTGAGGGCAGATTCCCCTACGGGAGAAGGCTTAGACGTGAGGGCAAATTCTCCTGTGGGAGAAAGGGCGCTGGATAGGCAACAACGAATTATTAATAAAGAAGACATTTTTAATTATGTTTATGGAGTTTTACATAACCCCGAATATCGTCAAAAATATGAACTAAATTTAAAGAGAGAATTTCCAAGAATTCCATTATATGAAGACTTTTGGCAGTGGGCGATTTGGGGTAAGAAACTGATGGATTTACACTTAAACTATGAAACAATCAAACCCTATGAATTAAGAAGGATTGATTTACCCTCACCCCCCCAACCCCCCTCTCCCAAAGGCGAAGGGGGAGTAAAAGTAAAATTGAAAGCGGATAAAGTCAAACATAAAATTACTCTTGATGAGATTACCACTTTAGAAAATATTCCTCCTGTGGCATGGGAATATAAATTGGGCAATCGTAGCGCCTTGGAGTGGATTTTAGATCAATACAAGGAGAAAAAACCGAGGGATAAAACCGTCGCTGAAAAGTTTAACAATTATCGTTTTGCTGACTACAAGGAGGAGGTAGTTGATTTGTTGATGAGGGTAACTACGGTAAGTATAGAAACGATGAAAATCATTGATGAAATGAATCTGTAAATTTTAACAAGGGGCTTATACCAAATCCGATTTGTAAAATTTACTATCATCCACCTTGCCACAGTTGACAATAAACAATTATTATCTTTTTTCTGTTGCCTGTTCCCCGTTCCCTGTTCCCCACCCTAATTAGTATATTATTGGAACAGGATTTAGTATTAAACCCCTTGCCTGAAACTAGAAAACCCTCCAAAAAGGAGGGCTTAACACTGAGTTTATGAACTATAAACCTAGAAACGAGTGGTGTTAGGTTTGTGAACGATGAAACTCATGGTTTGACACTGTTTGAGGTTGTCGAAACCGATAACTCTGATGTAGGAGTCAGAATACTGACCTTTACATTCACGAACTTCGTTTAATACTTCTTGGGGAGAAACAGCATTGAATAAAGGTAGTTTCCAAAGAGTCCAGTGGTGGTCGTTGGGTAAAGGATCTTTTTCAAATTCGATGGCGGGAATAAATCCTTGATCGAGTAAGTATTGAACTTGTTTAACGATTTGTTGATCGGTTAGGGGGGGTAAGTAAGAGAGAGTTTCGTAACGACGCTCTTTTGGTAAAGTTTGCATTTTTATTGTTCCTTGTTTTCTGATTGATTTGATTCGGTATCTATTTGTGTTTCATCCAACGATGAAGACTGAGTTTGAGTCAAACGTTCTAAGAGATAGCGACGATGTTCTATGTTAGATTGCTCTATGTTTGTCTTGACCATTTCTGGTAAAAACTCCACCGTTTGTTCCGCAATTTCTTTTCTTACTGTCAAGATTCGTAAAACTAATTCTTTATTTTCTTTCACCAAAGCCCTAAGGTAATTTTCACTATCCTGAATGGGGTGATGATGGGAAAATTCCCTTAACCAAATTGCCAAAGCTGGATTTGTTTCGGTCAGTTGTTCAATGATTAGCTTTACGGCTTGATAGGTAAGATAGCCTTGCAAAACTTTTGCTGTCTCTTTTACCGCTTGTTTGTAACACATAAATTTTAGTGGGCGATCGCCCCTTGGGTGAATCAGAAGATCGGTAATAAATTTCGTTTGTTATATCAATTACTTAATTATTCCTATTATGCTCAGAATTATTGTTCATTGATTACTGTTTCCATTTATTTTCCGTAAATCCTGAATCCCCAGCAACTAAAATTTAGAGGGTGTCAACGGTGTCAAACTCGAACTTGATCTCTTTCCAAAGTTCACAAGCCGCAGCAAGTTCAGGACTCCAACGACAAGCTTCACGGATTACGTCATTACCTTCACGGGCAAGAGAACGACCCTCGTTACGAGCTTGTACACAGGCTTCTAAAGCTACACGGTTAGCGGTTGCACCAGGTGCGTTACCCCAAGGGTGTCCTAGAGTACCACCACCGAACTGTAAACAAGAGTCGTCACCGAAGATTTCTACAAGTGCGGGCATATGCCATACGTGGATACCACCAGAAGCCACAGGCATTACACCAGGTAAGGAAGCGTAGTCTTGGGTAAAGAATACACCACGAGAACGATCTTCTTCTACGTAGTCTTCACGCATTAAGTCAACGAAACCTAGGGTTACAGCGCGATCGCCCTCTAGTTTACCTACAACAGTACCAGAGTGTAAGTGGTCACCACCAGATAGACGGAGACACTTAGCTAAAACACGGAAGTGAATACCATGGTTTTTCTGACGGTCAACTACTGCGTGCATAGCGCGGTGAATGTGTAGTAAGATTCCGTTATCACGACACCATTTAGCAAGGGTGGTGTTAGCAGTGAAACCACCAGTGAAGAAATCGTGCATGATGATAGGAGTACCGATTTCTTTAGCGAATTCAGCACGTTTCATCATTTCCTCGCAAGTACCAGCGGTAACGTTGAGGTAGTGACCTTTCATTTCATTGGTTTCAGCTTGAGCTTTTACGATCGCCTCTTGAACGAATAAGAAACGATCTCTCCAACGCATGAAGGGCTGAGAGTTGATGTTTTCGTCATCTTTGGTGAAGTCTAAACCACCACGGAGACATTCATAAACTGCACGACCATAGTTTTTAGCAGATAAACCTAATTTAGGCTTAATGGTACAACCCAATAAAGGACGACCATATTTATTTAACAAGTCACGCTCTACGGTGATACCGTGGGGAGGTCCTTGGTAAGTTTTGATTAAAGCAACGGGGAAACGGATGTCTTCTAAACGTAAAGCACGAAGAGCTTTGAATCCGAATACGTTACCGACTAAGGAGGTTAATACGTTAGTGATAGAACCTTCTTCAAATAGATCTAAAGGATAAGCAACAAATACGAAATATTGGTTATCTTCACCAGGTACAGGCTCAACGTTGTAACAACGACCTTTATAACGATCCAAGTCGGTTAGACCATCAGTCCATACGGTGGTCCAAGTACCAGTAGAAGATTCAGCCGCTACCGCCGCCGCACATTCTTCGGGGGGAACTCCTGGTTGGGGAGTCATTCTAAAACAGGCTAATAAATCGGTATCTTTAGGGGTGTAATCAGGGGTGTAGTAGGTTAAACGATAATCCTGAACACCAGCTTTAAATCCAGCTTGTGCCATTAGTGGCATCCTCCAAATATATAAATTTTCTTTATAGCTTTATTGTTAACAACCTCTATAAATAGAAGTCAGTTGTTAGGCTTTTGCTTTTCGAGTTTCAATCTTATCATGAAGGGGGATCATCTTCTTTCAGAAAACATTTTTTTTTCCATTAATATTTATTCTGATTTTTATTAATTTAACTAATCTTATTTTTTCCCTTGATCACTGTTTCATAGGCATTAATACTCTTTTTCCTACAATTCCTTGATTCTAAAACATTATTTTCTACATATTTCTTTACACTTTTTCCTAAATTCATTTACCTGTTATTGTAATGATTAGATTTACTTATAGTAGGTGAAGCTCAAAATTACATTTTCTGGTCAAGACAGGGAATGGGGAACAGGGAACGGGCAATGGTTAGACTATTTTTCATAATTTATTATGCCAGAGGGGATTTGCCCATGAATATGACACCGAATTTGGGTGAGTTAAACTGGAATAGTAGCACTCAAGGCTAAAATTATGGCATCTTTAACAGAAAAACGAGAGGAAAATATTTCGGGTAATTTTTATGTAGATAGCAGTTGCATTGATTGTGATACTTGTCGTTGGATGGCGCAATCAACTTTTTCGAGGGTGGGAAAACAGTCGGCCGTATCCCATCAACCTTCTAATTTGGAGGAAGAAATAAAAGCCCTACAAGCGTTGTTGTCTTGCCCTACAAATTCCATTGGTACGATACAACCTCCTGAAAACATTAATCAGGTACAGAATACCTTTCCTATTTTGGTAGATGAAAATGTCTATCATTGTGGTTATCATTCCCCCAAATCTTTTGCCGCAGCTTCCTATTTTATCCAACGGGAGGAGGGTAATATTTTGGTTGATTCCCCTCGCTTTAATGCTCCTTTGGTGAAAACACTAGAGGAGATGGGGGGAGTAAGATATATGTATCTTACTCATAAAGATGATATTGCTGATCATCAGAAGTTTCATGAACATTTTAAGTGCGATCGCATCTTACACCGTGACGAAATCAGCGATAAAACCAAGAATATTGAAATTCCCCTTGACATAAACGAACCACTACAGTTTGCGGAGGATATTATCATTATTCCTGTACCCGGGCATACCAAAGGACATACCGTCATGTTATACAAAAACAAATTTTTCTTTACAGGGGATCATCTAGCGTGGTCAGATAAACTAAATACACTGATAGCCTTTAAAAATCATTGCTGGTATTCTTGGGAAAAATTGGTAAAATCCACCGAAAAACTAACTGAATATTCCTTTTCTTGGGTATTACCCGGCCATGGTAGAAGACACTATGGCTCACCTGCCGATATGAAAAACGAATTAAGAAGTTGTATCCGTTGGATGCAAACCACCTTGTAACAAAGAAGGGTTATCCAAAGTAATGACATAACTATTGGTGGGAGTTTTAATATTTTCTTTTTCCAAGACTTCCTTAATGCCCTGACATACATCCGAGGTTACTTTTAAAAAAGATTGACGACGGGAATTAACCCAAAACAAAACTTCAATATTAACGGTACTAGGAATCAATTCTGTTACTAAAATCATTATTTCGCGCTCTGACTCTACCCCCTCGGTGTTAACCACTGTTGCCCGAATGATTTGTTTTACAAAACTTAAGTCTGAATCGTACTCAATGCCTAACATGAGACTACTACGGCGAAAAGGAGAAGCGGTAATATTGACAATGCTACTTTGAAACACTTGTTGATTAGGAATATAAACTAACCGTCCATCATAGGTTTGTAGTGTGATAGCCCTTAACTGAATTTGAATGATAGTTCCTTCATAATCGGTGATGATTACTTGATCATTTATCCGAAAAGGACGGGCCGCCAGTAATATAACCCCAGAAATGTAGTTACCCAAAACATCCTTGAGACTAAAACCAATGGCGACACTGGTTAAGCCCAAAGTGCCGAGTAACAATCCAAAATCTAGACCTAAAATTCCTAAACTGATTACACTGCCGACTATCCAAACTCCTCCATAACACAAGCGACTTATTAATATGTCTGTACTGCGATCGCCCTCAGTCTTTTCAGCCCATAAATAAGCAAGATTTTTAACTGCGATCGCCACCAACCAAGTAAAAACAACTACGATAAAAGCTCCCATAAAAGAAGGCAAATTATCAATAGTATCCTGAAGCAAATTTTGAATAGTAACATCCAATCTTTGAGCCACATCCACCATAAAACTAGGCTGACTCAAACTATCATCTAAATCCTGCGCCCATAACTGAGCCAACTCCTTCACCGAAACATTAAAATCAAGGGCATCCTGACTTGTCACAGTCATCAAAACTCGATTATTAACCTGCAATAGAGCACTACTACCCCCATCAATTAAAGCAATTTGCACAGAATTAAATGAATCCGACTGACTCACCAAACTAGCAATACGACGATTTATAGTTCTCGCCCTTTCCTTTGCAGTTATATCAACCAAACCCCCCACCTGAAATATCGGCTTTCCACGCACCATCACATCGGCAAAAAAAACATTTTCCTCCAAACTCTCCACTGACGAATCCTGCGCCTTTAGTTGCCCAGATACGTCAGACCATTGAGGGTAAAAAAATGTACTAAAATAAGTGAAACAAAAAAGCGTCAATACATAATATTTTTTCATCATCAAAACCCCATTGAAAGCAGATATAAAATGTCAAAAAAAATTCATATCGCCATTTCCACAGACAACCTCACAGAAAGCATCAAAGACTATAATAAACGTTTATCCGCTTCACCCATCATAATTGTGGAGAATCAATATGCCCTCTGGGAAACAGAAACTGTAAACTTTTCTGTCAGAGTGGATAAAAATGTTCCTTCTGGTAGCCTAAGACATCTGGGGTGGCAAGATTCCACCGCCGAAAAATTCAGTGAAGAAAAAGATGTTAATGGAATTACTTGGGAGAGATTTAATCGACAAAACCAATTAGACGAAATAAATCAACTAATTAATTAGGAATGGGGTAATTAGGGCAGGGAACAGGGAATAGTTTTTTTGACTTTAATTAGTTAGTGTAGTATCTAGGGTTTAAATACATATTTCATCAAAAATGTCGGCTATTTATCCTAACCCCACTACAAAGTCAAGATAAATGCCGACAAGTACATTAATTTCCTATCAAACGGTTACTTTTTCAACGCCGAGCATAGATATATTTAACTAAACTCACCCCAAGCCAACCTAAAAGAGCATAAACGACAATGGCCATTAATACATTGAGATCAAAAATGTTTCCTTCACCGATAGGATTTGTGCTATCCTCAGCGGCAAGGCTCGTAAATAACGTAGAAAAGGGTGCAACAAAAACATCAGAAATACCGTAAATAAATTGAGTAAACTGATTTTCAGTATTCGCACCCATCAAACGAAGAAAGAATCGTAAACTCAGTAATATTTGCAAAAATCCAATTAGGATATAAATACTCCTGAGAATCCAAGCATAAGAAGAATCCCGTTGTCTTGTTCTTAATGTTCTTTCCTCTTTTCGCAATAAAAAGGCTTCTTCCTCGTGTCGAAGTTCTTGTTGTCGATCAAGATTACTTTCTGATGGATCTTTATTCATTGTTTTCTATCACTCATTTAATGTTTTTGGAATTAAACTCTGCGACCGACCATTAAATTGTAAACAATACCAATAAGAGCTAAAACGAGAAGGATATGAATTAAACCTCCCCCAATGTTAATAGAGAATCCTAACAACCATAAAATTATTAAAACCCCTACTCCTGTCCATACTATATTCGGCATTTTTTTCCTCTCAAAAATTTTATAGTGATTTTTTCATAAAACGAAAAACAGACTTGACTAAATTGTTTAAATTGTCATTGCCCATTTCTCTAAAAAGGTTTAGTTACCTTTTATATCTTCGATCGCATTGCGAACTTGACTTTCTACTTGCTTGACATTGCCCATTAACTTATCTTTTGGGTCTCTTGTGGTATTACCCACAGCTTCTTGAGCCTTACCTTCGAGATTTTTAGTTACAGCTTTTGAGCGACCTTTTAACTTCATACTGTCTTTCATGTCTTCTTTTTTGTTCATCGCTCGACTTTCTACCTGCTTGGCATTACCCATTAATTGATCTTTGGGATCACCTGTTATGTTACCGAGTGCCTCTTGGGCTTTACCCTCGATGTCCTTGGCGAGAGCTTCTGAACGTTTACCCCAACCCCATGCAATTTGATTTGTGGGGGGATTTATGGATGAATTTCCTAGTTGCGCAGCGTAGCTATCATCCATAGCACCAAAAGCGGTGACTGTTGAAATAACGAAAAACAAAGTAATTGTTATTAACAATAACTTACGAATTTGTTGAAATAAAATCATATTATTCTCCAAAAAAATTGAATTGTTATTGATTAAATTATTTTTATTAAAAATCTAGTTAAGCCAAAATTCATATAAGTTTACAGATGTTGAAATTGCTTGGTGTCTAGCAATGACAAAATATCGTTATCATTACGTGAATCCTATTAACTATCAAAAATTCAGAGTAAATCTGTGTGAGTTTGGTTGAAAATGCTTTAAATAATGATCCATTAGAAATTATCAATCAATTTACACTTAAAGACTATTTATCAACTTCACTAAAAGGGATTAAAGTGCGATCGCACTTACTTGTGGCAAAAGTTTAATTAGAAAGCATCGCATCACGAGCTTCAGCTTTTATATCTTTTGTTGATTGACGCTCTTCTTTTTGAATCTGTCCTTTATTGGGTTTGTAGCTAGGATTTTGAATAGCATTACTGATACTGTCTTGAGTTTCGCTGTCTAGCTTCTGAGACTCTTCCATCTGAATCTCCGTTTTTCCCTCAAGATTTTTATCACCAGTTTCTATATCTTCATCTCCCCACGCTATCTGATTACTTAAAGGACTTATAGAGGACATTGGCTTTGTTGACGCAAAACTATTTCCACCCATAAAACCAAAAGCTGTAACCATGGAAATAAGTAACACTAAACTAATAGTGATAAAAGATTTATAAATTGGTCTTAATAAAATCATATACCCTCCGCAAAAATGAATATGTTTCGTACTTAATACCTAGGTTAATTTTTTATAAACTATTAACTAAAATGAGGGACTTTTAAACAAGTGATCAATAAATAATACTAACTATTTATCTTGATACCATCCCCCATAAAACTACCCTAAAAAACTATGATGTTATGACAATTAATCCATCGCTTTTTTTGTCTCATCCTTAACATCTTCAGTGGTATGTTTAATCTTTGCTTCCACTTGCTTGGCTTTTCCCTCAGCTTCATTTTTAGCTGAACCTGTAGCATTACCGTAGGTTTCTTGGATTTTACCTTCGATATTTTTAGCTGTTGCTTTGATTTTATTTTTCGAACCCATAATTTTATGCTCTTATTTTTGAAACAACATTAGGTAAACAATTTTTACTTTTGATTTTAAAATTAAGGTACTACATTTTTATTTTCGCCAGAAGTCATACTTGACTTTTAGCCAAATTATTAAAAGCAATTAAAATTAAAATTTATCAAGAATCAAATCATTCAAACCTAAGCCGAGAATAACATTATTTTTTCAAAACTAATGTACGATTTTGTACTTAGCAAAAAAGTATAAAGATTAATAGTCATTCTCTATGTACCTTGTAGAGATTGTTAAGAAAATAAGTAGTTGAAAAAATCAATCTTTGAACATTTGAACCTAATCTTTTGTCAAAGCAGATAATTTATTAACGGTTTCCTCCACCTTGCCAGTATTGCCAGGATTCACCAACCCATAGTAATCAAAAACATGAACATTATCCTCCTTCACTGCCCGTAAATTGCCCCAGAAAGACTCTGTCTTCATTTGTTCTTCTATACCCTGTTGCCCAGGATCTACTAAAATGATAATCTCTGGATCAGTTTCCAAAATTTTCTCAGGAGATAAAGTTACATAACCTCCAAATTGTGAGCTACCTTGTAAATCTGCCACCACATTATTAAATTGAAACTGATTTAATAAATCTCCAGCCCAACTATTTTTATTGGGGGCGAGAATGGGTTGACGACTTACCAAAACCACCACGGAAGTATCAGAGTTTACCTGTGCAGGTATCCAGTTTTGGTAACTATCCACAAGAGATTGAGCATCTTCCCCTATGATAGAGGCTATATTTTGGGTTAGTGTTGTCAAAGATTCTAAATTATCCACGTTGGTAGAAATGGTTTTGATGCCTACTTCTTCGAGTTTTGCTAAGGTTTGATCACTAAAACCCTCTGCACCAATCACCAAATCTGGCTCAAGGGCGACAATTTTTTCTAAATCTGGGGGTGTATTTCCTTCACTGACGGTGGGATAATCAGCAAATCTGGGGTCATTTCTGGTTAGGCTACTACCTGGAATTCCTACTAATTTTTCGGGGTTTAGTTGATAAATAATATCTGCACTCAAGGAGGTTAATGCAATAATTCTCTGGGGTTGATTAACTGTTTCTAATTCGGTATTGATACTTTCTTGTTGATTCTCTTGTAAGGCAATATTATCGGAATTATTACAGGCGGTAATGGTTATTAAGAAAAAAGATAACAATATTGAATTAATAGATTTAATATTCATATTTTTAAAGTGTTTGAATAGATGGATTTGAGCACAAATTATTAACAAGGGGCTTAAGCCCCTTGCCTCACAAAGCCTTTTTGTTAGAATAAAAGCCGATTAAGATGCAAGATAACACTCCATTAAAAACGTAGTCTAAAGTTAATTCCGGCATTAAATCCTGGAGGGGCAAACCTTTCTAAATTCGCATTATCAACGGTAGTGCCACGCACATCTGACCAGACAAAATATTTTTGGTCAAATAAGTTAAATAAACCAATATTTAAAGAGGCATTTTTGGAAAAATTATAGTAGCCAATTAAGTCTAGTAAAAAGTAACCATCGGGAAGGAATAAATTATCTCCATCAGCGTTTGTTTTTGCCCCTACAAATGTTCCGACTAATTCTGAACCCCATCTATCTTCGGGGGCTCGATACCGTACACCTACTACGGCTTGAAAGGGATCAATGGAGTTGAGTGGTATAGAGTTACCATCGCTGTTATTATTACCTTCAGTCCATGCTAGGCTACCCACTAAGCTAAAACCGTCTTGTCTGGTGGGATTAAAGAAATATTCTGCCCTTGCTTCTACACCGTAAATTTCTGCACTATCAATGTTTTGAGCTTGAAATTGTCTAAATCCGTCACTGGGGCGATCGCCCAGAGCCACATTATCGATAAAATTATTGTAGTTGTTATAAAATCCTGCCAAACTAAAATCCACTTGAGGATATGAACCACGCACCCCAATTTCAAAACTATCACTGGTTTCAGGGCTTAAATTAGCATTGGGTAACACCGCATATTGAAATGCAAAATTAGTAAAACCAATATTAGCATCATCATAGGGAGGACTGCGAAAACCTCTGGCATATTGCCCATATAAAGATAACTCTGGGGTAGCCTTGTAAACTACGCCAATTTTGGGAGAAAAAGCCGAGTCATTACGATTTTCCACCTCGAAATTATCCACATTAATACGGCGAAAATCATCATCCTCATTGGCATTGAGACTAAAATAATCCCACCGTAAACCAGGTATTATTGACCATTTACCGATTTCAATTTCATCCTGAATATACGCCCCGATGCGAAGGGTATCAGTATCAGGGAAAGTCTTGTTAGGAAATTCCTCCCCAATGACAAATTTACTGGTAGTGCCATCACCGAAAATTAAGGTATTATCCCTTGGGCGAGAAGTGCTGGTGTTAAATAACTCTAAGCCATAAACTAAACGATGGGATGCTCTGGAGGTTTGAAAGTCACTTTGTAACTGAATTTCACCACCAAATACTTCTTGGGAAAACTCGTTAATTTCGTCTCTGGTGACAGAGGCAAATCTCGGTGGCCCCATGCCAAAGGATTGTTGGATACCGCTAGATATTTTTTGTTCTCGAATGAAGGCATCTTGATAATATATCTTGGCGTTAATGGCATCTAACCATGAAGGGCTAGGGTTGGTGCTGTTGTAGTCGAGGCTGAAACGGTTTCTTTTACGGGTGTCTGTGGCTTCGGATAATTGGCGATCGAAAAATACAAGATTAGGGGGGCGAAGGTTAAAAGGTGTTCTACCCACTTCATCAAGAAGGTTGGTTTCTACTTCCTCATCCAAAAATTCCCCTGTAAATTTAAGGCTACTATGGTCATTAAAGTTATAGACTAATTTGGCAGTAAGGCTTAAATCTCTAGTGTCTTGAGGATTGGCGATCGCATCTCCCCTCGTTTTAAATTCTGAACCACTACCAAAACCAAACACCGTGGAAAATTGTAGTTTTCCGTCTTCATCTTCCCCTGCTAATACCCCTGTGAGGGAAATGCTTTCATCTCGGCTATCGTAACTTATCTGCCCACTAGTATAAAAGGAGTTTCCAAAAACATCCAGATAGTCTTGAGGGTCTTTGGTAATAAAAGAAACTACACCGCCGATCGCATCGCTACCGTATAATGCAGAGGCTGGCCCTTTAATAATTTCTACCCTTTTGGTGGTTTCCATATTAAAGTAATCTCTACCCCTACCCACATAATTATCAGGTACTCTGATACCATCAACTTGTAATAATACTCGGTTGCCGTCAATGCCTCGAATATTAAAATCTTGATTACCAAAACGATTTGATGCTCTGCCGACGGATACCCCAGGCTCATATCTAACCAAGTCTTGGATATTTTGAATTAGTTGTCTTTCTATTTGTTGGGAGTCGATAATGGTAATGGAGTTGGCAGAATCAAGAAGTCTTCGGGCGGTTCGTGTGCCTGTTATGGTGATGGTAATGTCATCTTGGTTAAAAATGTTTTGTGCGGTGTTTATTTGTCCTGTGGTTAGGCTCAAAACTAGGTTGTCGGGGGAGGGTACTATTTCACCGAACGGGGTTTGTTGAGTGCCTGTAACTACCATTCTAACGGTGTTATCATCAAGGGTGGTCAGGGTAATATTACCAATGTCTGAGCTAACGTCATTTACCTGAAATTGGTTGTCACCGTTAATGTTGAGGGTGGTATCAACAAAGTCAATGATTACTTGCTCTGATTCGTTCATAATTAGGGGAACGGGGCGGGTGCCGTCTTCGGTTTCGATGGTGATTTCGATTCCTGATGGTTGGGGGTTGATTTGGATACCTGTAATGATGGTTTTGTTATCATTTTGGGCAACAATCAAGGGTTGCTGTTGATTTTTTATGGTTGTTTCTTGGGCTTCTACGGGATTGCCTATGGTAAGAATTGTTAATGATAATAGGGTTGATTTTTTTATTATTTGTCGTCGGGTTTTGTTCATTTTTTTGATGAGTTTTTATAAAGTTTTCAAGTTTTATCGTTCTATTTTTTTTTAATAGATCCCCCCTAACCCCCCTTAATAAGGGGAGAATGAGTGTTAGGTTTTTTAAATTTCTCAACTATGAAAGATTTTGACTCTCATGGTTTTGGTACTTACTAGGAGGCAAGGGGATTAAGCCCCTTGTTAAAAGGGTTAGCGGCAACAGAGGTACTAAGGGGACAAATTTGTTTGCCGATGGGGGTATCAATAATGATGGTTTCTACGTCAAAAACGGCGGATATATTTTCGGGGGTTAAGACGGTGTCTATGTCGCCGATTTGATAGATTTGTCCTTGTTTGAGGAGGCCAAGGCGATCGCTATAGCGCACCGCAAGGTTAATCTCGTGTAATACTGTTATGATGGTCAAACCTTGTCGATTTAACTGTTTCAATAGTTCTAATAGTTGCAGTTGATAATGAATATCAAGGTAGGTGGTAGGTTCATCGAGTAATAACACTTGGGGATTTTGGGCAAGGGCAAGGGCTAAAAAGGCTCTCTGTCTTTCCCCCCCTGATAATTGGCTGACGGGGCGATCGCCATAAGCCATTAATTCGGTTTCTTCGAGGGCTTGATATACCGCCTGTTGGTCTTCCCCTGTCAAATCCCACTGATACCATGATTGGTGAGGAGTACGCCCCAAACTGACCAATTGACGAACGGTTAAACCTTGGGGAATGGTTTGCTGTTGGGGTAAGATAGCGATTTTTTTGGCGACGGTTTGGGGAGGGAGGTTATGAATGTCTTTACTATCGAGTAAGATTTTTCCCTGACTAGGTTTGAGGATACGACAGATGAGCTTGAGGAGGGTTGACTTTCCTGAGCCGTTAGCACCCACTAAACTAAGCCATTCTCCCCTTTCTAAATCGAGGTCAACGGATTTAATAATCGCACTTTTACCGTAACCCCCATATAGGTTATAAGTATTTAAAGGCATGATTGATGATGATGTTAAAAAGAGCGTTTATACAGTAGCCAAACAAAAAGGGGCGAACCGATGAGGGCAGTAACAGCGCCCACGGGCAACTCCACCGCACCGATGCGAGAGAGTAAATCGGCCCAAGACAATACCATCGCCCCCCCTAATGCAGACATGGGTATCAAAAGGCGATAATCATTACTTTTGAACAAAAAGCGCATGGTATGGGGTACGAGTAAGCCCACAAAACCGATTAGTCCAGCGATGCTTACAGCCCCCGCCGCCAAGAGAGTTGCAGTGCCACCGATGAGTAAGCGCGATCGCCCCAAGGGAATCCCCAAACCCACCGCCAAATCATCACCGAGGTTAAGGACATTGACAAAACGGGCTAATAAACAAGCAAAGGCGATCGCCACTATAATGTAAGGACTAGCAAGGCGTAACTCCGCCCAACCACGCCCATTAAGGCTACCCACAATCCAATTAAGAGCCCTTTGAATCCTGCCATCATCCGAGAGTAACAGTAATGTAGTTTGTATCGCCCCAAACAGAGACGAAACCGCCACTCCTCCCAAAATTAAACGCTCTACGCCGATACCATTTCCCGTCCTTGCCAAGGAATAAACCAAAGCAGTGGTCAACACCGCCCCTAACCAAGAAGCAAGGGGAATCATGTACAGAAAAACATTGAAGGTGATTAACACCACCACCACCAACCCCGCCCCAGCGGAAATTCCCAGTAAAAAAGGAGTTGCCAAAGCATTACGTAACATCCCCTGTAACAACGCCCCAGAAGTACCTAAAGCCGCCCCCACCACAAAAGCAGCCAATATACGAGGTAATCTTAAATCCCAAATGATTACTTGATTAATTTCTTCCCCTTGATGTCTGAGGGCTTGATAGATTTCTGTAAACGTAAGAGAAACTGAACCAGATGATAAAGAAATAAAAAAAGTTAACAGTAGAGCCACACAAATAAATATAATTATCAATTGTGTTTTTTTACTATTGTTCTGATTTTTTAAATTTTTTAATGAACGGCTAGTTTCAACAGGTCTCATTTCTGTATCAACAGTCATGGCAAATTACTGCACTTACTATTATTAAAGGATTATGTAAAAACATAGCATAGGTTTATTGTCACAAACGCTATTAATTTCTTTTCTCATTTATAACCAATCCTGAAAATTATTGCAAATAATAATCAATTGATATAATAGTCAAATGAGAATAATATATAACAGTTTCATGATGCAGTGAGTCCATCACCCCATATTTAGTCAATAGTTGATTAATCGATCGCCCTTAGCAGATAATGAATTATTGATCAGTAAAAGAGAAATTATATGTTAAGAGCAGGAATCGTCGGACTTCCCAACGTAGGAAAATCAACCTTATTTAATGCCGTAGTAGCCAATGCCAAAGCCGATGCGGCGAACTTCCCCTTTTGTACCATCGAGCCTAATGTGGGAGTTGTAGCTGTACCTGATGGGCGTTTAGATGTACTCGCAAAAATATCTAACTCCGCCAAAGTAGTACCTACCCGTATGGAATTTGTGGACATCGCTGGGTTAGTAAAAGGTGCTAGTAAAGGGGAAGGGTTAGGTAATCAATTCCTTGCTAATATCAGAGAAGTAGATGCCATTATCCATGTGGTCAGATGTTTTGATAGTGATGATATTATCCATGTTTCTGGGTCAGTAGATCCAGTGCGTGACATGGAAGTTATCAATTTAGAGTTATCCCTCGCTGATTTAACTCAAGTTGAGCGCCGAGTAGAAAGACTCAAAAAACAAGCCAAAAGCAACAATAAAGAAGCAGTGGCAGAAATGGAAATATTAGAAAAAATCTTACCCATTCTCAACGAAGGTAAGGCCGTTAGGGAATTAGAATTTACCCCCGAAGAGGAAGAAATTATCAAGCCCCTTGGTTTGTTAACCTCAAAACCCGTTATCTATGCAGCTAATGTCAGTGATGAAGATTTAGCCACAGGTAATCAATGGGTAGAAGGAGTGAAAGCAGAGGCTACCAAACAAAATGCCATGGTTGTCATCGTTTCTGCGCAAGTAGAATCGGAGTTGGTGGAATTAGGGCCAGAGGAAAAGGCGGAATTTTTGGAATCTTTGGGGGTTGAAGAAGGGGGTTTACAGTCTTTGATTAGGGCTACTTATGAATTACTCGGATTACGCACCTATCTCACCACTGGGGAAACGGAAACTAGGGCATGGACTATTATTGCGGGAATGAAAGCCCCCCAAGCGGCGGGGGTAATCCATTCTGATTTTGAAAGGGGTTTTATCCGTGCTGAAACCGTTGCCTATAATGATTTGGTTAGTTGTGGCAGTATGGGGGCAGCCAAGGAAAAGGGTTTGGTTAGGGCTGAAGGTAAGGAATATGTAGTGCAAGAAGGAGATGTATTATTATTCCGTTTTAATGTTTAATTTTCTCTCAAACTATTACTTTTTAACATTTTTAAAATAGTTATATTTTTATTTTATGGGTAGGGGCGATCGCCCTTACTTTTTTATTATCAATAACAATAGCAACATAATTTTTAATTATTTTTATCTATTTACTATTATCCTATACTTAGTCTAGTTGAGTATAAATAATACATAAATGACTAAAAAATATGAAATTGCTTTAACAGGACTTTTAAATAATATTTTTTGTTATTTCTTTTATTTTATCTTTAAAAAACTTAAATATTGTGATGATAAACAAATACTATTTATCACCGATGACTATAAAAAATAAGAGAAAATCAATATTGTGATTACATTTATTAACTAATATAAAAATAACTTATTTAAAAGGTAAAGACAAAACAAAGTTGAGGTAGGGTAAAACGTACAAAAATTAGTAGTAAACATATTGATAATTAAAAATATATAAGTCATAATATCTTTTACAACATTAAGAACAAGTTAAGACAAATGAAAAACAACCGTATTTGGACATTACTAATGATTTTGTTATTGGGTGGTGCTTCTGTATCCCTCGCCGCCTGTGGAGATAACACCGAAGTAACTCCTCCTCCTTTAGGGGAAACCGAAGAAACTGAGGAAACTGAAACTGACGGAATGGAAACCGAAGAAACTGAGGAAACTGAAACTGACGGAATGGAAACCGAAGAAACTGAGGAAACTGAAACCGACGGAATGGAAACCGAAGAAACTGAGGAAACTGAAACCGAAGAAGGTGGACAACAGTGATTATGGTTAGTCAAGGATTTACAAACTGGTGATTTAATGTGTTATGCCACCTTACAAAACCCTGAAGGTAATGAAATTTATAAAGGAGCGAGTTTTGAAATTTGTGCAGATTCGCAAATCTATATAAATCAAACCGTTAGGCTAAGTTATGAAGTGGTAAATATCAACGATTGTGAATCTATTGAACCCTGCGGGAAAACTCGTCAAGAGGAAATTATCACAGGGATGGAAATTATTCCATAATGGTTACTAATTAACCATTTCACTCATTTTGAATTTTTGGTGTCAGGAGTTGGGGGAGAAGGAAAAAGTTTATTTTCATCAAGATAAATTTGATTACTTTTACCCGAACTTTTTTTGTGGAAATTAATAATAGATAATCAATCACCTAACACCCATTATCCATTGCCCATTTTCCCACCTCCCCAGACGACTTGTTTAACACCTCCAAAGTAGTTAATAATAGGAGATTAGGTTATTAGAAAAAATTTATATTTTAAACAATGCGTATCTCTTTCAAGTGGTTACAAGAATTAGTCGATATTAATATTTCCCCCGAAGAATTAGCTAAAACCCTCACCATTGCAGGTTTTGAAGTTGAAGACATAGAAGATAGACGCACTTGGGCTGATGGGGTGGTTGTCGGTAAAGTGTTAGAGTGCGATCGCCACCCAAACGCTGATAAACTAAGTTTATGTCAAATCGACATTGGCGAAGAAACCCCCTCCCAAATCGTCTGCGGTGCGCCCAACATAAGAAAAGATATATATGTGGCGATCGCCACCCTTGGTACATATTTACCCAACGTAGATTTAAAAATCAAACCAGCCAAACTCAGAGGAGTAGAAAGTAAAGGTATGGTTTGCTCATTAGCTGAATTAGGATTAAGCAAAGAAAGCGAAGGTATCAAAATCCTTGAAGGAGACTTAACCCTAGGGCAAGACGTGCGCCCCCTATTGGGGTTAGATGATGTCATCCTCGACATTACCGCCACCGCCAACCGTGCCGATGCCCTCAGTATGGTAGGTATCGCCAGAGAAGTAGCCGCCCTCACAGGAGGAGAATTAAAACTGCCCACCACCGAAACTACCACTTCCATTAATCAGACAGATAACCTCACCCTCGATATTCAAGAAACCTCCGCCTGTCCAGCCTATATTGGTACAGTCATAGAAAACGTTAAAATTGCCCCTTCCCCCCAATGGTTGCAATGGAGATTAGAAGCATCGGGAGTGCGCCCCATCAATAACGTAGTTGACGTAACCAACTATATACTATTGGAATGGGGGCAACCCTTACACGCCTTTGACAGGGAAAAACTAACCCAAATT
Organism: Cyanobacterium sp. HL-69; assembly: GCA_002813895.1. Taxonomy (NCBI): domain Bacteria; kingdom Bacillati; phylum Cyanobacteriota; class Cyanophyceae; order Chroococcales; family Geminocystaceae; genus Cyanobacterium; species Cyanobacterium sp. HL-69. The sequence goes on from CP024912.1 coordinate 1,680,377, forward strand.
ACCAACAGCCAAACCTTAAATATTGGGGTGCGCTTTGCCCAAGAAAACGAAACCCTCACCACCCTTGACGGACAAAAAAGACAACTCAAAGAGCAAAACCTACTCATCACCGCCAACAATCATCCCATCGCCCTAGCAGGAGTCATTGGAGGCGAAGAAAGCGAAGTAGATGACAATACCCAAAATATTATCCTAGAAGCAGCCCTTTTCGAACCTGTGCCAATCCGCAGAAGTGCCAGAAGTCAATCCATCCGCACTGAAGCCTCCACCCGTTATGAAAGGGGAGTTAACCAAGTACAACTAGAAAAAGCCCTTCACCACGCCGTAACCCTTATTACTGAGTTAGCCCAAGGTAATCCTACCGCCCAAGCTACTGCTGATAATCGTCGAGGAGACTTTACCAACACCATCCAACTCAGACTTGAGCGTTTACACCAAGTATTAGGAAAAGTCATTGACGGGGAAGGTTTAACCGACGTTGCGCCCCAAGACGTGGAAAGAATTTTAACCGACTTAGGTTGTCAGTTGAAAGTAGAAATAGAAAAACCCTTAACATGGCTTGTTACCGTGCCACCTTACCGATACCGTGACTTGGAAAGGGAAATCGATTTAATTGAAGAAGTCGCAAGGTTATATGGTTATGATCGTTTTACCGATACCTTACCCCCTCAATCTCAAGTGGGTTATTTATCCTCAGAGGTGACAATTCAGCGCCAAATTAGCTCCGCATTAAGGGGTTTAGGCTTAACAGAATTGGTGCAATATTCCCTCGTCAGCCCCGAAAAAGCCCAAATCAAAATCGCCAATCCTCTTTTTAGTGAATATTCCGCCCTCCGTAGCAACCTCATGGACGGCTTAATCAATGCCTTTGAATACAATCTTGCCCAAGGAAATGGTTATTTAAACGCCTTTGAAATTGGACGAGTTTTTTGGCTTGAAAATGATAATCGGTGTGAAGGGGACGCTCTCGGAGGCATCCTCGGTGGTGATTTATATAGGGATGGTATTTGGGTAAATAGTGGCAAACCGAAACCCCTATCATGGTACGAAGCCAAGGGAATTTTAGACAGTTTATTTAACAGCCTCAAAGCCCCCATCACCTATCAAGCGGAATCTGATGATGAGCGTTTGCACCCTGGGCGCACCGCTGGTTTATGGTTACATAAAACTAAAATTGGGGTATTTGGGCAACTTCATCCTCAACTAAGGCAGGACAAAGATTTACCTGATAGTGTTTATGTTTTTGAGTTAAAACTTGCTCCTTTGATGGACTATATTAGCCAACGATATTTACAAGTGCCTACTTTTAAGGCTTATTCTACTTATCCTAGTGTGGAGCGTGATTTGGCCTTCTTTGCCCCTATGGATTTAACGGTGGCAGAAATTACCAACGCTATGCGCAAGGCAGGGGGTAAAACTCTGGTGGATGTGAAGTTGTTTGATGAGTATAGGGGGGAAAGTGTGGAGGAAGGTAAGCGCAGTTTGGCGTTTAGTCTGGTTTATAAGTCTCCTGATGGTACTTTGAAGGATAGTGATGTTGATCCTATTCATAACAAGGTTAGAGATAAGTTAGCGAAGCAATTCCCTGTGGAGTTACGCAGTTAGTTTTCTTTTTACTAAGGAAAGTAGTTGGTTTCGTTACTTTAACTTTCTCAAAAATTTTTAAGGTGGGTAATGCCCACCCTACTAATTATTCATTATTGAAAATGGTTTTTTGTCTCCCCAATGGAAAGTTGAGGAGGCTTTTTTTATGGTTTATTCAACTTCTAAACCGAAAATACGATCAACGGCTTTTTCTACTTTGTAGCCAGAATCAATGGATTCTAAGGGATCTTTACGTAAACGATGGCGCAGACATAGGGGCATTACACGGCGGATGTCATCTACAGTTACTTCGGTACGTCCTTCAAAAGCGGCGATCGCCTTTGCTGCCCTATTAGTAACAATGTCTCCCCGTAAACCATCTACATCTAATTCAGAACAAATTTCCGATACTTTTACTCTGATTTCATAATCGATGGTGAGTTGGGGTAACAGATTTTGAGCATCAACTAACTTTTGTTGTAAAGCCTTTTGATCATCATCATACTTCGCCAAGAAACCTTGAGGATCTTGATCAAATTCCCCTCTTTGTTCTACAATTTGTACACGAAGGTCTGGATCTTTTACAGTACGAATTTCAGCGTGCATCCCAAAACGATCTAACAATTGAGGACGTAATTCTCCTTCTTCGGGGTTTCCAGAACCAACCAACACAAAACGGGCGGGGTGACGGATAGAAATACCTTCTCTTTCCACGGTATTCCAACCACTGGCGGCGGAGTCAAGGAGTACGTCCACTAAGTGATCATCAAGTAAGTTTACCTCATCCACGTAGAGGATACCACGGTTAGCCTTAGCCAAAAGTCCTGGTTCAAAGGCTTTTACCCCTTCAGAAAGGGCTTTTTCGATGTCGATAGTACCACACACACGATCTTCGGTAGCCCCCAAGGGTAAGTCAATCATAGGCACTTTTTTCTGAACAGTATCAATTTGTTGATTTTGTTCTAATTTTTCTCTCAACTCCTCTCCCATCATTTCCATGTCTTCAGGATCTGAGTTAAAGGGATCTCCTGCTACCACAGCAATTTCGGGTAAAAGGTCGGCTAATGCCCTGATAGTGGTGGATTTGCCTGTGCCGCGATCGCCCATAATCATGACCCCACCAATTTTAGGATCGATAACATTGAGCAACAAAGCCAATTTCATCTGCTCTTGTCCGACAATGGCAGTAAAAGGAAATACTAATCTACGATTTTTTTTAGGGGGTGCTTGTAAGGTGGTTGTCATAGGTTATTAAATTTTATTATTGAGATACTCTAATTTTTATGTATGTAATTTAAGGATAACCTTTCTATGGTATGTGTTTGTTAGATCCGAGTCAAGAATTAATTACCTCTTAGAATTCAAATCTTAAATCTTAAGTATCATATTTGTGGAGAATACATAAATATACCTTAGAATTTGGCTACCAATTAAGTTGTGCTGACTAAATCTTAGGGGCTTAAACTGTTGTTGAAAAATACTATTATCAATTATTCACTCTCAATTATCAATTACTTAAACTGCTCTTAACGTTAAATAAACTAAGATCCTGACATAATAAAGTTTGACTAATACAAACTAATAAAAAATACCATGTTAGAACCAGGAGATCTCGCCAATCTTTTTTTTGAACACTTAGAAGTTAAAATCATTCCCGCAGGGAGCGTCATTTTTAACGTAGAAGATAAAGGCTCGGTAATGTATGCCCTTTTGAAAGGCGAAGTAAATTTAATAGTCCATGACAAAGTAGTGGAAACCATTTTTGAACATGATGTTTTTGGACAGGGGGCATTGGTACAACCTGAGCATACTAGGGCTTCCACGGCTGTAGCCCATACTGAATGTCAAATTGCCGAGTTAGATAGAGAAAAATTTGTCTTTCTGGTACAAGAAACTCCTTTCTTTGCCCTAGAAGTAATTCGCAGTCTTTCCACTCGTCTGCGTAAAATAAAAGGTGAAGTTTAGGTTTTAGTTATGAAAATATTAGTTCTCAATGCAGGTTCCAGTAGTCAAAAAAGTTGTCTTTATGAAATCCAACCCCATACAGATTTATCGACTCCCCTAGAACCTCTTTGGGAGGCTAGTATTGATTGGACGGTAAATGATGAATATGGGTTATTAAAGGTTTTTGCTAATAATCAAAAGCGCAAAATTGACCTACCTTTAGATAATAAGGGGGAAAGTATTTTGATTATGCTCGAAACCATTACCCACGGACATACCAAGGTTTTGTCCAGTCTTGAAGAAATTGATATTATCGGTCATCGCATCGTCCATGGGGGACGAAACTATTCTCAGTCTTGTGTCATTACCCCAGAGGTGGAACAAGCCATTCAAGATTTAATACCCCTTGCCCCTAATCATCACCCTGCCCACCTAGAGGGCATAAGGGCGATCGCCCGTACCCTCCCCAAAACTCCCCAAGTGGCGGTATTTGACACGGCTTTCCATAGTAAAATTCCCCCTGAAGCAAAAGTTTATCCAATCCCCTATGAATTGTACGAAAAGGGCATCCAGCGTTATGGTTTCCATGGTATCTCCCATGAGTATGTAAGCCAACGAGCGGCCAAAATTTTGGATAAACCATTGGAGGATTTAAGAATTATCTCCTGTCACCTTGGCAATGGTTCATCTATTACTGCTATCAAAAATGGACACAGTATCGACACGAGCATGGGTTTTACTCCCCTTGAGGGTTTGATGATGGGTACCCGTTGCGGTTCTATTGATCCTGCTATTCTTCTTCATCTTATGGATGAATATGGTTATGATAAAGAGCAATTAAATCAGTTACTCAATAAGGAATCGGGGTTATTGGGGGTTTCTCAAGTGTCCGCTGATGTTCGTAGTATTATCAGTGCGATCGCCAATGGCAACCATCAAGCTCAATTAGCCCTTGATATATTCGTGCATCGGGTACAATCGGTTATCGGCTCTATGATTCCTAGTCTTGGGGGTTTAGATGTTCTGGTATTTACCGCAGGAATTGGGGAAAATTCCCCTTTAGTGCGTGAGCAAGTGTGCGCTGGGTTTTCCTTTCTCAATCTTCAGTTAGACCTTGAGCAAAATAATCTTAAGTGTCTTGATCACAATATCGCCTCTGCTGATTCCTCCGTGGCTGTGGTGGTGGTTAAAACCCAAGAGGACTGGGCGATCGCCCTTCAAACTCTTCCTTTTTCCCCCTCATAAATATTAAAAAATGTTACAAAAATCGACTTTTTTCTTGACTTTTGCCCCCAGAAAGGAGATGATGAGAATGTCTTTACAATAATGGAAATCTGTCTGTTTATATTTGAAAATGCCAGTATTCCCATTATACAATAAGCATACCACAAACCCTGCCCCATAAACAACTCCAACCCCTTTTTTTGATAAAACTTTACACATTGATTATTCATTAAATTAATCAATTTGCCGAACAACCGTTAGAGCAGAATAACTAACTCCAGCGGTGCCTTCCCCCGGGTAAACACAATCCCCCACCAACCAAAGGTTTTTAATGGGAGTACGGGGGGCAAAACCAAAAGGACCAAAAGTATTGATGCGTTGTCCCACACCGCCCACCATGCCGTCTTCCCGGGCAGTATATTTAGCAAAAGTTAGAGGGGTGGCTACTTCTTGATGAATGATATGCTCAGGGCTGAGGTTAAAATATTCCCCTAAACGAGCGATCGCCTTTTGGGTGTATTCTTGTTTTAATTGGTCATAATCAACCTTATTTTTATTCCACCATAGGGCAGTATCCGTAAAAGAAGAAGCGATAATGGTGCGTTTACCCTGGGGCGCTCGTCCATCGTTAGGTTTACTCACCGACACAAACAAAGAATTCATCTCGCCAATTTCGCCCTCATAGTCATACAGAAATTGTAAATGGGGAGGACAATTTTCGGGAATAGCAGATTCATTTACCCCCAAATAAATAACAAAAGCCCCAGAAGCAGGTTCTAGTTTTTCTACTCTTTTACCATAGCCAGAAGGTAAATTTTCGGTCATTTTTACAAGGTTATTTACTGTCAAATTTCCCACTACATGATCAGCATTTTCTGTGAAGATTTCTCCTTTTTTCTTATGCTTAATAGTTACCCCTTTTACTTGACCATTTTCTGTGTGAATTTTTTCCACAAAATAGCCCATTTTTAACTCACCACCATATTTTTTGAGGGCAGTTACAAGGCGATCGCTCAGAACCTGCATACTACCATCTAAATGATATAATCCTTGGGGTTCTTGGGACACAGAAAGGGCCGTGGCAGCATATAATAGAGCCGTTTCCTCCATACCTACCTGAGAATATAACTTAAGTTGTAAATCAAGGAAAGTTTTTAGCCGGCGATCGCCCTTTAAACCCAATAAATCAAGAACATTAGCCACCGTCATAAAAGTAAAAGGAACCGTAATAAAAGTATCCCATCTCAAAGCCTTAATAAGCTGAGAAAAATCCCATAAACTGCGAGGAGGTAACACAGGATCTCTACCTTGAAAACGCCAACTAGCATCAAACAAAACCTTAAATAAAGACCAAAATCTTTCACTATCAGGAAACTGCTTATTTCTCTCTTCCTGCCATTTTTGAGGATTTCTCCACACCATAATCGGCTCCTTTTCATCAGGTAAAAAAACCGCACAGGCAGGATCACAAACCGTCATCGAAGGTAACTCCACATCCAACTCCCGAAAAATACGCTCATGGATACCCCCCTTCTCCAATCCAGCCACCTGAGTTGCCCCCACATCAAAAGTAAAACCCCGACGCTTAAAAGTAGAAGCACACCCGCCTGGCACAATAGCCTGATCATAAATCGTCACATCATAACCCCTTTTAGCCAACAAAGCCCCAGCCGTTAAACCTCCAATTCCCGCCCCAATGACCACAACTTTTTTCACAACTTAACCTTTATGCCATAACTTACTTAACATTTCTTAATCTTTATTATAAACCTTCTCATATTAATAAAAAATAAACACAGAACACTTTTTCTCAAACAAAAACCCTCAAACTCCATCAAAGCCACTCCCAGAGGCTTTAACCCCAAAAGCCTTTCCAAATTCTGATAACATCTTAAAGTAAACGACTAACGATGAGATAAAATAGACCCAAATAGCACTTATAGCAACGCACTATGTTTAAATTTCTCAAACAAGTAACCGATTACGCCAAAGGAAGTGTTGAAGCCGCCAAATATATCGGGCAAGGATTCGCCGTAACCTTCGACCACATGAAAAGGCGCCCCGTCACCGTACAATATCCCTATGAAAAACTAATCCCCTCCGAAAGATATAGAGGTAGAATTCACTTTGAATTTGATAAATGTATCGCCTGTGAAGTGTGTGTAAGGGTTTGCCCCATCAACCTTCCCGTAGTAGATTGGGAATTTAACAAAGAAGTCAAGAAAAAAGAATTAAAACACTACAGCATCGACTTCGGTGTGTGTATTTTCTGCGGTAACTGCGTGGAATATTGCCCCACCAACTGCCTATCCATGACCGAAGAATATGAACTAGCCGCCTATGATCGTCATGACTTAAACTATGATAACGTAGCCCTTGGACGTTTACCCACCAAAGTAACAGAAGATCCTATGGTAACACCTCTCAGAGAATTAGGATACCTTCCCAAAGGAGTAACCGAACCCCACGACTTACCCAAAAAAAAGTAAAAAATAGATAACATCCAGATAAAATTTGACCAACATCCATAAAAAAAAGGAGTAATAAAAAACAGTGGAAATATCACAAGGAGTTCAGTTTGTAACCTTTGCTATCCTTGGGGTAATGATGATAGCATCAGCCCTAGGAGTAGTTTTACTAGAAAATATCGTTTACTCTGCCTTCCTACTCGGGGGAGTATTTATTAGCATTTCAGGATTATATCTACTCCTCAACGCAGACTTTGTCGCCGCTGCCCAAATTCTGATTTATGTAGGGGCTATTAACGTCTTGATTCTTTTTGCCATCATGTTGGTAAACAAAACCGAAAACTTTGCTGAAATCAAAGGTAGATGGATTCGTAAAGTATCCACTGCGGCAGTTTGTGCAGGGCTTTTTGGCTTACTCAGCACCATGATTTTATCCACCTCTTGGAATATATCAACAATTTCTGCTTCCGTCATCGAAAACACTACCATTGAGCTAGGAAAGCACCTTTTTAGTGATTTCTTACTTCCCTTTGAAATTGCGTCAGTATTACTACTCATCGCCATGGTAGGTGCCATTATCCTTGCTAGAAGAGACTTTATCCCCTCCGCTACCAAAACAGGTGACGGTTTTACCACTTCTTTAACCCTTCCTGAGCAACCCAGAGAATTAGTTTCTGCCGACGATAAATAAAATTATAAGCACCAATCAACGATTATGGAATTACAATTACAATATTTTTTATTATTAGCCGCCGCCTTGTTTTGTCTTGGTATCTACGGTTTAATTACTAGCCGTAATGCCGTTAGGGTATTAATGTCCATTGAATTATTACTCAACTCCGTTAACATCAATTTGATGGGTTTTTCTAATTATTTAGATCCTGATAATATTAGAGGTCAAATATTTACTATCTTTGTGCTTACCATTGCAGCAGCAGAAGCCGCTGTGGGTTTGGCAATTATTTTGGCTATTTACCGCAACCGTGACACCATTGACATGGAAAAATTCAATTTACTTAAATGGTAAATATTCGTTGACACAATAGTTATATTGAATGTCATTATTATGGTGGGCATTGCCCACCTTCACTATTATCACAGAATGATTTTTAAAGAATTAATCTTAGAGAATTTTGGTCCTTATCAAGGCAAAAATATTATTAATCTTACCCCTGACACTGAGCAAAATGGCGCTTCAATAATTTTGATTGGTGGTATGAATGGGGGAGGAAAGACAACCATAATTGATAGTATTAAATTAGCTTTGTATGGACGTAGGGCAGAATGTTCTACTCGTAAAAATTTGAGTTATAACGATTTTTTATTAGAGTCCATTAATCGTGGGGCAAACATAACTGAGGTAACCAGAGTTGAGTTAACTTTTGAACATTTTATTAATGAGCAATGGATTGAGTTAAAAATTATTCGTCATTGGCAAAGTAATGTTAGGGATGGAAAGGATAATTTAATCATTATTGAAGGAGAATTTCCTGACCTCAATTTGACGGAAAATTGGGATGAATATATAGAGGATATTTTACCGTTAGGGATTTCTAATTTGTTTCTTTTTGATGGCGAACAAGTGAAGGAATTAGCAGAGCAAGATATTCCTAATCCTTCGGTAGTAGATGCCATGAGAGCTTTATTGGGCTTAGAATTAGCAGATAAATTAGCCAATGATTTACAAATTTTAGTTAGCCGTAAAAGAAAGAGTTTAGAAAGTACGAAAGAACAAAAAGAGTTATTAAATATTGAAGAGGAGTTAAAATTTTTAGAAAAGGATAAAAAAAGTGTTTTACAAGAATTAAAAATAGCTGAAAAGGAGTTAAAAACGGCTTCAAAAAATTATCGATTAGCTTCTGAGAGTCTTCGGACTGAGGGAGGAAAAATAGCTGAGAAAAAATATGAACTTAAGCAGAAAATTGATTCTTTATCTCAAGAAATAGAAATAATTAGAGAACAATTAAGTAATGTTTTTACTCAATATTTACCTTTGGGATTAATTAAATCTCATTTAAATTCTGTAAGGGTTCAATTAGCACAAGAGGTGAGGGTTAGTAAAATTCAAAATTCCTATGATATTCTCAGAAAAAAAGATCAAAAGTTATTGGAGTTTTTAACTACTTTATCTATTGATGATATTAATTATCAAAAAATAAATGGTTTTTTAGAGTCACAAAATGATAGTTTGGGGCAGGAAATCAATAATATTGATGTTTATTTAAATGGACAGGAAAAGGAGTTAAATTATTTAGATAATATTCTTAGTTATTCTTTGCCAAGGGAAGAAGAGAAGGCGAAAGAATATGTTGAAAAGTTAACAATGTTGGAGGAAGAATTAATTAATGTTGAGGTGATGGCTCTTAATGTGGAAGTATCTAAAGACTATCAAAGATTGGAGAAGGATTATCAACAAAAAGAGCAAAGGGTAGTGGAGTGTAAGGCGGAGGTGACAAGGTTACAAAAAACTTTGGAATCCATGGAGCGAGATATACAGTCTAAGTTGAAAAAGTTGGGAAAATATAGCGATCGCACCATAGAAGATTTACAGGCAGATCATTTATTAAATGCGATGCCAAAGGTAGAAAAGACCTTAATGCTTTTTAAGGAAAAACTTACTCTTAGGAAGTTAAACAAGTTAGAAAATGAAGTAACCAGTTGTTTTCGTTATCTTTTACATAAGTCTAATTTCGTCGGTAAAATAATTATTAATACTGACAATTTTGTACTTAATTTGTATGATAATTTAGGTAATTTAATTACTAAAAATAGATTATCAGCTGGAGAAAAACAGCTATTGGCGATCGCCCTTTTATGGGGATTAGCAAGGGTATCAGGCAGACAACTGCCCATCGTCATCGATACCCCCCTCGGCAGACTAGATTCCTCTCACCGCCATAATTTGCTAGAGCGTTATTTTCCTACCGCTTCCCATCAAGTAATTTTACTCTCTACCGATACCGAAATCGGCGAAGCAGAATTAGAGCAACTGCATCAGCAAAATGTCATTGCAAAAGAATATTTACTAGACTACAATTCAGCAAAAAATCAAACTACTATAAAATCAGGCTATTTTTGTTAAATAGGAGTAAAACTATTTACTACTTTTAAACATTGCACCACGGATATGAGCAATATCGTATGTTACCAATTATCAACTTCTTGTCAATTCCCTTGTAAATGCTAAAGTATAATAAATCGTTAAAAACAAGAATTAAACTGATATAGTTTAAATCACATTAATTAGTCAGCGCCCCCAGGGCAAATAGCGAGAATCACAACTGGAGAAAAAATCAACAATGGGAAGAGTCGTTGGTATAGACTTAGGTACAACAAACTCGGTAGTAGCTGTAATGGAAGGTGGCAAACCGTTAGTAATTCCTAATTCTGAAGGTAGCCGCACTACTCCTTCTGTGGTGGGATTTAATAAGGATGGAGAGTTGGTGGTAGGGCAGATGGCTAGGCGCCAAGCGGTTTTAAACCCCCAAAATACCTATTATGGTATCAAGCGTTTTATGGGGCGTAAATATGGAGAATTAACAGAGCAATCAAAACGGGTACCCTATACCATTCGCCGTGATGAGGTTGATAATATCAAAATTCGTTGTCCCCGTATAAAGAAAGAATTTGCCCCAGAGGAAGTTTCGGCGATGATTTTGCGTAAATTAGCACAGGAGGCAGAAAGATATTTAGGGGAGGAAGTAACGGGCGCTGTAATTACTGTACCTGCTTATTTTAATGATGCCCAACGTCAAGCCACAAAAGACGCTGGAAAGATTGCGGGATTGGATGTATTAAGGATTGTAAACGAGCCTACGGCGGCATCTCTGGCCTATGGTTTGGAGAAAAAAGGTAGTGAAAAGATACTGGTTTTTGACTTGGGGGGTGGTACTTTTGATGTTTCTATCCTTGAAGTGGGGGATGGGGTTTTGGAAGTCCGTGCCACCAGCGGTGATACTCAGTTGGGGGGTAATGATTTTGATAATAAGATTGTTAATTACCTTGCAGAGCGGTTTTTGGAGGAGGAAGGAGTTGATTTAAGGCGCGATCGCACTTCACTCCAGAGATTAACAGAAGCCGCTGAAAAAGCCAAAATTGAACTATCAGGGGTAAGTAACACCGAGATTAATTTACCCTTTATCACCGCCACCGAAGATGGCCCCAAACATATCGAAACTAACCTCAGCAGAGCCAAATTTGAAGAGATTTGCGGAGAATTAGTATCCCGTTTACGGCGCCCCATCCAACGAGCCTTAAAAGACGCAGGATTAAGCCCTATTCAAATCGATGAAGTAGTATTAGTAGGAGGCTCAACCCGTATTCCCTTGGTACAAGAATTAGTACGGAGCTTTATCGACATCGAACCTAACCAAAATGTTAACCCTGATGAGGTTGTAGCCGTTGGAGCAGCCGTTCAAGCAGGAATTTTGGGCGGAGAAGTCAAAGATATATTACTCCTTGATGTAACTCCCTTATCCATCGGTGTGGAAACCATTGGAGGAGTAACCAAAAAACTATTACCCCGTAACACCACCATCCCCGTAAGACGTTCCGATGTTTTTTCCACCTCAGAAAATAACCAAACCTCTGTGGAAATTCATGTGGTGCAAGGGGAAAGGGAAATGGCAGAAGATAACAAATCCCTTGGACGTTTTAAACTGACGGGGATTCCCCCAGCCCCTCGGGGAGTACCTCAAATACAAGTCGCCTTTGACATTGACGCTAACGGTATCCTGCAAGTTATGGCAAGGGATAAAACCACAGGTAGAGAGCAAAGCGTAGTAATTCAAGGGGCTTCCACCCTTTCTCAGGTGGAAGTTACCACCATGATGCAAGAAGCGGAAGCCTTTGCCAGAGAAGATAGAGAAAGACGGGAAAGAGTCGAAAAACGTAATCGAGCCAAGGCTTTGACCGATCAAGCCCAGAGAAGGTTACGGGAAGTTACCCTCGATTTTGGCAGTCAGTTTACTAGCCCCTATCGTCGGGATGTGGAGTCTTTATGTCGGGAAATTTTGGATAGTTTAGAACAAAATGACGATCGCAAATTAGACCGTACCCAAGCGGACTTACAAGATGTATTATATGAGTTAAACCGAGAGGTAAGACTGCAATACAATGACGAAGAGGAAGGCTTCTTTGAATCCATCAAGAAAACCTTTATCGGTGATGATGAGGACGAATTATATAATCCTCGAGATTCCAGAAATATTTATCGTCAAACTGATTCTACCCTTTATGGTGGCAGAATGTCCTCTGGTTATGACCGTGGTTATGGTGGTAACAGTGTTAATGACTATGATTATGGGGCAGGGCTTTCCTCTCCTCCCAGTCGTCGCCCTCCTTCACGCCCCGCACCTCCTCCTAGCCGAAGGGGAGGATATGATGATTATCCCGAAGATAGAAATTATCGCACCAATCGCAAACGTGACATCCCCTACGAGAATGACTGGGATGATGATGAATGGTTTTAAATAATTGATAATGGATAATTGATAATGGATAATGAAAGACTAGGGGAATGGGGAATAGTGAAAATTTGTTTTTAATTGCTTATTCTCTTTTCCTTGATTTCAAAGATATTAAAAAAAACTATGGCATATTATTGGTACAAAGCGTTTCATATTATTGGGATTGTAGTTTGGTTTGCTGGACTATTTTATATAGTGCGTTTGTTTGTTTACCATGCAGAAGCGAGGCAAGAAAGCGAACCGGCGCAAACTATTTTGACAAAGCAGTATGAGATAATGGAGAAGCGTCTCTACAACATTATTACTACCCCTGGGATGATTTTAACGGTAGCCATGGCAGTGGGGTTGATTTCCACTGAGCCAGAGGTGTTAAAATCGGGATGGTTACACGCTAAATTTTTGTTTGTGGGCTTACTCCTCATCTACCATTTTTGGTGTGGGCGTATCATGAGAAAGTTGGAAAAGAATGAAAATTCTTGGACGGGGCAACAATTTCGAGCTTTTAATGAAGCACCCACAATTCTTTTATTAGTTATTGTTTTATTAGCTATATTTAAAAATAATTTACCCCTTGATTTAACTACATGGTTAGTGGCAGGTTTGGTAATTTTAATGGCGGCAAGTATTCAATTATATGCAAAAAAACGTCGTCAAAATAAAGAAAAATTAGCCCAAGAATTGGCTCAGGAAAATTAGATTTTATTAGGGTGATTTGTTTCTTTTATTATTTAATATAAAGTGCAATCGCGAAGTGGCTCTGCGAGATCGCCCTTATTTATTTTCCTTTAATTAATTACCTTGATTGTATTTAAACTACTATCTATTGCTCCTGTAATAGTCGCCCCAGAAATAACAACTTTTTTAAGATAATCTAAGGCTTCTATGGTAATTTTTTCCCCCGCCATTAGAATAGGGATACCAGGAGGGTAAGCCGAAATTGTTTCTGCACTAATTTGATTTAAACTATCCTCTAAACCAACAACTTTTTTCTCTGCCCAATAGGCTTGACGGGGAGAAATAGAGAATTGAGAATCAAAATGAAAATAGCCATAATTATAAGATATTTCAGAGACCTCTTGATAAAAATTAGTAAGTTTTTTAAAACCATTAATTAATAAATTAATATCAGTATCGTCATTACCAATAGAAATAATAAAAGTTAAATTTTTTAGAGATGGTAACTCACAAGTAACGCCTAATTTTTCATGAAGAATTTCATCTGCCACATAACCAGCTATGCCCAATTTACTAACATTAATCGTCAATCTAGTAATATCTAAATCATCAAAATAAGGGGTCGCTTTTTCAAAATCAAGCACCTGAAAATAATCTAAATTTCTAATAGCTTTCTTTGCCATGGTTGCCAGATAAATAGTTTTATCTAATAACTCCCTTCCTTCCTCCGCCATCTGGGTAGTGGCAGACTCCAAAGAAGCTAATAAAAGATAACTAGGACTAGAAGACTGTAATAATTGTAATGCGTTACTAATGCCATCAGGGTTAACTAAATCCCCCTGTAAATGAACCATGGAAGCCTGAGTTAAAGCCCCCAAAACTTTATGGGTAGATTGAATAACAACATCAGCACCGCCATCTAGGGCGCAAGTTGGTAGTTGAGGATGAAAAGCAAAATGGGCGCCGTGGGCTTCATCTACTAGCAAGGGAATACTATAACTATGGGCAACCTTAGCGATTTCTATTATGTTGCTACAGATACCATGGTAGGTAGGGGAAACAATCATTACGGCTTTGACATCTGTATTTTGTTGTAAAGCTAGTTCGATTTGTTGGGAAGATAATCCATAACAAATATCAAAATTTTCATCATATTTCGGATTAATAAAAATAGGAATTGCTCCTGATAAAACTAACCCATAAATTACTGATTGATGAACATTTCTAGGTAAAATAATTTTATCTCCTTCTCGGCAAGTTGCCAAAATGGAGGCGATAATTCCACAGGTTGAACCATTAGTTAAAAACCATGTTTTTTTTGCGCCAAAAGTATGGGATGCAAATTTTTGGGCTTCTTTTATCACTCCTTCCGGGGCGAAAAGATTATCTAATTCTGGTAATTCTGGTAAGTCGGCTTTAAATACTAATTCCCCAAAGGCTTCTTTTAATTTTTTACTAACTCCCTTTCCTTGTTTATGTCCAGGGGCATAAAAGGGAGCATGATGTTTTTCTAAGGATTTTTTGAGTTGATTTAAAAGGGGATTATTCATTGATTACCCCATTATCTCTTGTAGTGCGTGTTCAAGGGCGATCGCACTGTGAGTCCAATGGGTACCGCCCTGGCAGAAAGCAATGTAGGGTTCTCGTAAAGGACCATCGGCGGACAATTCGGACGTACTACCATCAATAAAAGTACCCCCAGCCATAATCAAATTACTCTCGTATCCTGGCATGGGCGCAGGTACAGGATCAAGATAGGAACCCACGGGGGAATACCTCTGAATAGCACGGCAAAAGGCAATGAGGGCTTCAGGATTACCAAACTTAACCGCTTGAATAATATCTCGTCGGGGGGCAAAAGGAAAAGGATTCACCTCATAACCCAACTCAGCAAACACCATGGCAATTAGATGGGTACTTTTTATGGCCTCCCCCACCATTTGCGGTGCTAAAAATAACCCTTGAAAAAGAAGACGATTTTGGTCAAAAGTAGCTCCTCCACTACTGCCAATTCCCGGCGCCGTGAGACGACAACAGGCTTTTTCTACTAAATCTTCTCGCCCTGCAATGTAACCCCCTGCGGTTACGATGGTACCCCCCGGGTTTTTTATCAGCGAACCTGCCATCAAATCTACCCCCACCGCTGTGGGTTCAAGGGTTTCGATAAATTCCCCATAACAGTTATCCACAAAACAAACCGTATCAGGATTTTGAGCCTTAACTATGGTTACAATCCTTTCAATGTCTGCTACCGAAAGACTTTTACGCCAAGAATAACCACAGGAGCGCTGGATTAACACTAATTTTGTTTCTGGTTTTACCGCCGTTTGTAAACCTTCCCAATCAATTTCCCCAGAGGGAGTTAAATCTAATTCACGATACTTGATGCCCAATTCCCTAAGGCTTCCTTGCCCTTCTCCCCGAATGCCGATAACTTCCTCTAGGGTGTCGTAAGGATGTCCTGCCACCGCCAACATTTCATCAGCGGGGCGTAACACTCCATACAAGCAAGAGGCGATCGCATGGGTCCCCGATACTATTTGCACTCTTACGGCACTACTATTCGCCCCCACAACCCTCGCAAAAACCTGATCTAATACCTCTCTCCCAAGGTCATCATGACCATAACCACTTACACTACTAAAATGATGGACTCCTACTTTGTATTCCTGAAAAGCGTTCAAAACCTTATGAAGATTATGCTTTATCTGTTGGTCAATTTGAGCAAAGGTAGGGGCTAATTTTTCGATGGCGGTGGCTATTAATTGAGATGGATTCATTTGGGTAGGTTATAGGTTAAAAAGTGTTTTGGTTAAGGTTGGCAACGGGGAATGGGCCATAGGGAATAGTGTGAACTTCACTTTGATTTAAGATAGCTGTTACAAAATTTTAGATTTTTTGGCACTCAATCACTGTATTTTAAAAAATGAATATAAATACTCATAAAATACAAAACGCCATGTTAAAGAAAATTTTATACGCTGACTCTGGAAATGGTCACACCCAAGAAATGTTAAAGACTTTGCAAGATATTCCTGCTTTTCAAAATTGTGACCTAACCATTTTACACGTTGTTTCCCCCCAAACCAGCGCCGATGCCCTAGAGACTAAATGGGAAGAAGGGGGAAAAATTCTCTCAGACATAGTCAAAAATGTTAACATTGACCCTACCAAGGTTTCAACTATTCTTAGACAGGGTGAACCCAAGGACGTTGTTTGTCAGGTAGCCCAGGAAATTGATGCGGACTTGATTTTGATGGGTTCTCGGGGTTTAAAAAGGTTAGAATCTTTCTTGGAAAACTCTGTTAGTCAGTATGTATTTCAACTGAGCGATCGCCCCATGCTCTTGGTAAAAGATGATATATATATACGTAAAGTAAAAAGGGTAATGCTGGCCCTCGATAAATCCGAAGCCGCCCAATACGCCCTTGAGTTAACCATTAATATGCTCAAAGACTATCGGGAAGCGGAATTGTACTTAGTGAGGGTTAACCCTGATTTAGATGCCAATGTTGACCTATCCACCGCAGACATGGAACAAAATCCCGTCCTTGCCTCTGCCCTTGCCCAAGCCAAAAGAATGGGGATTAGTACCCGTTGCATCGTTACTGGGGGTAAACCGGGTAAAAAAATTTGTCAGTTAGCCGAAGATAAAAACATTGATTTATTATTATTAGGCTCTCCTGATCGTCGTCCTTCCATTGCCAAAAGTTTGGTAGATTTAGATCGTTTACTGGGTTCTTCTCTTTCTGATTATATACGGGTAAATGCCAACTGCCCTGTTTTATTAGTGAGAAAATAGGTGTTAGACGTTAGAGGACGTATCATGTTACGTCCTTAAATGTGTTAGGTATTGGTTAGATTATCAATTCTCCATTATCAATTATTATCATGTCCATAGGCGATCGTTTTAATCAAATTAGAGGAAAAACTAGATTTGTTGTCTCCCGAATTTTCATCCATTTACAGGGGGAAGAAATCGCCCCTTTGTTGGGGGTATTAAATGAAAATGCCCGTAATGCGGTGGATGCGGATGGAGATTTGGAGGTGATGGGGGAATGTTTGGTCAATGTTTGCCAAAGTCTGCTTCAATATCAAAACTATTGGAATAGTGCTTCCAATGAAGGGGATGTGGTTTGGAATGAAGGAGAAGCGGGGGATTATGTAGAAGAATTATTCACCGATTCAGCCAATCGTTATCTGGCACAACCCGATATTAATCCGATGGTAGGGGAAAACGAACCTTTATCCCTGCCCATAACCGATAACTTACTTGTTATGATCACAGTAGCTTTTGAAGGGGAATCCCCTGAGATTGAAACGGATTTGGCGGAATATGAGGCCCTCAGTGAAGGTTTAAAAGCTCTTATTAGTCTTAATTATAAAGGTGGTTATCGTGCGATCGCACTTCATTTTTCCCCCGCTCGACTAGGAGAAATCCTCACCGAAGAGCAAACCATTCTCAACTTCCCTGAGTTAATACCTCTATAAAAAAAGTATCAGTTTAAAAAAATAAAAATCATAATGTTTAAGAAATTACTAGCCATATGTTTAGTCATCACCCTCGGTTTTACCACCGTTGCCTGTGGCTCAAACAACGTTAGAAGTAACAATACCAACTTTACTAATAATACGGCTCAAACCATTAATAATATCCCCAGTGGACAATATCCCGTCCAACAAGCCACCTTTAACGATGTAGATGGGGAATATAACCTAATGCTATTAAATACCCCCTCTGGTAGTCGTCCTAACTTCATGACTACCGACTTACAGATGGCAAGGTTAACCGATGAAGAAATAGAAGCAGGTAAACAAACCTACGTAGAGATTAACGGTAGTGATGCAGTGATGCACCTCACCGAAGATTTCCGCATTGAATACATCCACAACGAAACGGAAACCGTTACCAACCCAGACACGGGCAGACAAGAAACCGTTATCGTCAGACAGCAATCTAGTTTCTGGAGTCCTTTTGCGGGCGCATTGGCAGGACAAGCTATTGGTAATATGTTATTCCGTCCCCAATACTATGTTCCCCCCGTATATCAACCAGGGGTAACTTTAACGGGTTTTGGTGGTTATGGTAGTAGCTATAGTCAAGCAGTGGACAGCTATCGCAGTAATCACAATACTGTACCCCCAGTAGAAAGAAATCGTCAATCGGTACGCACCACCGGCACCATTAGAAATAGTCAAACAGGGGCAGTAAGAGGTAGTACCCTAAGCGGTACAAGAGCCACAGGCTCTGGAGTGGGTTCTAGTAACCTCCGCAATAGTGGCACATCCAACAGCACCACCAGACAGAGAAATAATAGTAGTTTTGGTACTAATACAAGAAGAACCCCTGTTCGTCGTACTCCTACCCGCCGTAGTAGCGGTTTTGGTCGTCGTCGTCGTTAATTAAGTAGGGTGGGCATTGCCCACCTTTATTTATGCCCCTATCACCCCATAAAAACTATCTAAGTGTTACACCTGTAAAGACAAAGATTTTATCCAGAGCAGATTAAAATAGTAGCTACAACTTTTAATCATCGATTATCACTTTGCGAAAATGGGTAAAAAACCACCATCCCCAGCGACAATAGATAGAATGGTAACGGGAGTTTTACAAACTATCCAAGCTCAGTTTAGTTTACCAATTCTCAAACAAGGTGCGATCGTACCAAAAATAAAACTTAAAAATGGAAGTAATGGAAAAACCCATGAATATCCCCTTTTAGGGGAACGTTACATCATTGGTAGAAATAAAAATAGTTGTGACATTATTCTTCGTAATCCTATCATCAGTCAAATTCACTGTGCCGTTGAAAAGGACAAAACAACCAACAGATTTAAAGTAAAAGACTTACAATCTACCAATGGAATTTACCTAGGCAAAAGACGTTATCAATCTGTTACCCTACGTCATAATGATGTGATAACCCTTGGTCCTCCAGAATTAGAAGATGTCATAGAATTATATTTTGATAAACCTCCCTCTAAATTATCGTTAATTCTTCGCTATGGATTATTTACCCTTGCAGGTTTTTTGATTCTTCTGTGTGCCATTGTCGCCATAGCATGGTCAAGATATACTGTTTATCCGATGCCCCAAGGTAATACTGGTGCCACGGTGGTTTATGGAGAAGATGGCGTGACACCCCTTGCCCCCCGCATTTCTTCCCCCCATCGAGAGTTAGAAAAATTGAATGATTTTTCTTCCTATTTGCCACAGGCGTTAATTGCTTCGGAGGATTCTCGTTACTATTGGCATTTTGGGGTTGATCCTTTGGGGATTTTACGAGCTATCTTGATTAATAGGGGAGATAGTGGGGCTAGACAGGGGGCTAGTACCATTACTCAGCAGTTAGCCCGTAGCTTATACCCTGAAGTGGGACGAGAAAATACCATCGCACGAAAGGTGCGAGAAATGGTGGTGGCGACTAAGCTAGAGGCGGTATATAGTAAAGATCAGATTATGAAGGGTTATCTCAATCGAGTTTATTTGGGCATAAATCTTTATGGTTTTGAGGATGCTGCCAGATTTTATTTTGGCAAGTCGGCGCGGGATGTTTCCATTGAGGAGGCGGCGGCGTTGGTGGCGATTTTACCTGCCCCCAATGCTTATAACCCAGTGCAGGATTATGATACGGCTTTAGGATTGCGTAATCGTGTCATCAGTCGTATGCTCTCTTTGGGTATGATAACAGAGGATGAAGCGAATGGAGCGAGAAGATCTCGTATTGAGATAACCCCTGAAGCGAGGGAGACTTTATCAAATACCATTGCCCCCTATTTTTATAGTTATGTGTTTGATGAGGTGCGGATGTTATTGGGGGCGGATTTGTTGCAGGAGGGGGATTTTATCATTGAAACGGGGTTAAGTTTGAAGTATCAAAGGGAGGCAGAAAACTCCCTTAAGGATTATATTAATACTAATGGATCTCGTTTTGGTTTTGACCAAGGTGCGATCGCAACTATCAACAGCAGCACAGGGGAAATTGTTGCCCTAGTGGGGGGAAAAGATTTTCAAGAAAGCCAATTTAATCGGGCAACCCAAGCCCAGCGACAAGCCGCCTCCACCTTTAAACTATTCCCCTACACCGCCGCCCTCGAAGCGGGTATATCCCCTAATAAAACCTATTCCTGCGCTGCTTTACAATGGCAAGGGGTACAATTTCGCCCCTGCAATAACTTTTCTGGCCCCATCGATATGTTTCAGGGCATGGCACTCTCAGAAAATGCCGTGGCATTACGCATAGCCCAAGATGTGGGCTTAAATAAAGTGGTAGCCACTGCCAAAAAAATGGGCATCAATTCCCCCCTAAATCCCGTACCCGGTTTAGCCCTAGGGCAAAGTGAAGTCAACGTTTTAGAAATGACAGGGGCTTACGCCACCATCCCCAATCAAGGAATATGGAATCGTCCCCACGCCATCAAAGTCATTCGAGACGGCAGAGACTGCGAAAACGTAGATGAATATAACACCTGTAGGGAAGTATATCGTTTTAATCAAGGGGGCTATGAAACCAAACAAGCCATAACCCCCCAAGTCGCCCAAACCGTCCATCAAATGTTACAAAGAGTAGTGACTTCTGGCACAGGCAGAAGTGCCAGTCTTGGTAGAGGGGAAGGCGGTAAAACAGGCACGAATTCTGGGGGTATTGATTTATGGTTTATCGGTTATAGTCCCCAAGATGATTTAACCACAGGAATATGGCTAGGTAATGATAATAACTCTTCTACTAGGGGAAGCAGTGGACAAGCAGCTTCTTTGTGGGGTAGCTATATGAAAAAGTTACTTTGAGCAAAGTGTTTATTTTCTCGTCACCTAAGTTAACATTTCACTGCCAATTAATTTTTTATAACGCCTTGCTAATTCATTTTTTAAACTAGAATCGTCCTCCATATACTTATCTTGTAACAGAATCTTTTCCGCCGCATCCCTTGCCAATACTAACACCTCTTGATCTTCTACTAAACTAGCAAGGGCAAAGTCTGGTAAACCCGATTGACGAGAGCCTAAAACCTCCCCCGGCCCCCTCAACCTTAAATCCATCTCCGAGATAAAAAAGCCATCCTGAGACTGTTCCAACACTTTTAACCGTTGTAACCCATCGGGGGATTTACTACCGCTGATGAGTAAACAATGGGATTTGTGACTGCCACGGCCTACCCTACCCCGTAACTGGTGAAGTTGGGATAACCCAAAACGTTCGGCATTTTCGATGAGCATAACGGTGGCATTGGGTACGTCAACCCCTACCTCGATGACGGTGGTGGAGACAATTATCTGAGTTTCGTTATCCCGAAAAGCGGTGAGGGCAGCTTCCTTTTCCTCGGAGGACATTCGCCCATGGAGTAAGCCCACATTGAAGTTAGTGAAGATTTTCTCGCTAAATTTTTGATGTTCGACTACCGCTGCTTTGACATCGAGTTTTTCTGATTCTTCAATCATGGGAAAGATAACATAAGCCTGTCTCCCTTGGGCTACTTCCCTTTTGATTAACTCATAGGCCTGGGTGCGCTGTTTTCCTGCTAAGACTGAGGTTTGAATGGGTTGACGCCCGGGGGGTAGCTCATCAATTTGACTTACGTCTAAGTCACCGTGGAGGGTGAGGGCGAGGGTACGGGGAATGGGGGTGGCTGTCATGGTAAGGACATGGGGGGCTTTGCCTTTGGCTAACAGACGGGCGCGTTGTTGTACCCCGAAGCGATGCTGTTCGTCGATTACCACTAAACCGAGATTACGGAATTTGACAGGATCTTGAATTAGGGCATGAGTGCCGATTAAAAGGGGCAATTCTCCGCTTTGCAGTTGGGAATGGATTTCCCTCCGTTTGGCGGTTTTGGTTGATCCTGTGAGCAATTCTACGGGCAAATGGAGTAGGTTAAACCACTGTACTATCTTGCGGTAATGTTGTTCTGCTAATACTTCCGTGGGCGCCATGAGGGCGGCTTGATACCCCGATTGGAGGGCGGCAAGGATGGCAAATACGGCGACGATGGTTTTTCCTGAGCCCACATCTCCTTGCACTAGGCGATTCATGGGGGAGGATGATTCTAAGTCGGTTTCGATTTCGTTGATTACCCTTTGTTGGGCATCGGTTAGCTGGAAGGGGAGTAATTGGTTAAATTCTTCAATGAGTTTTCCTTGGGGGATGAAGGGGGAGGCTTGGCGGTTTTGCCTATCTTGTTTTCTCCTTTCTAAAAAGCCTAGTTGCAGGTAGAAAAATTCATCAAAGATTAGTCTTCTTCTGGCTTCTGTCAGTTGTTTTTGGTTGTCTGGATAATGGATATGGGCGATCGCCTTTTGCAGATTAACTAAGCTATACCGTCTTTTAAGATTAACAGGTAGAGGATCATCAATTTCCGAAAGAGTTGGTAAACACTCCACCACCGCCTTACGAATCAAATCCGCTGCCACTCCTTCCGTGAGAGGATATACAGGTAATAACCGACCAATTTTCAGAGAATTGATACTGCCTCCCCCAGAGTCCAAAACCTCAAACTCAGGATTATCAAGGGTAATGCCATACTTGTTTTGCTTCACCAATCCAGAAGCCGCAATCAATGCCCCCATGGCATAAGAGCGTTTCATCTTCTCCTGCCATCCCCTACTACTAAAATAATTTCCCGCAAAAAAACGACTGATTTTTAAGTCTCCTGTCTTATCCCGAATAACAAGACTCAGAATAGTTAATTTTTTATTTTTAGGACTACTAAAACAAGAACATTTTTTCACCGTACCAATCACGGTAACTGTTTCCCCTGCCTCCAAATCCTTAATGGCAATCTTATTACCATAATCAATATGTTCCCGAGGATAATAAAATAAAACATCCCTAACTCTATAAATACCAAGTTTTTCTAACAACTTATTTTGCCGATTATTAACACATTTCAAGTTAATAACAGGACTATCTAAAGTAATCTTCTCAACAGTTTCTTTCACCTTGGAAGTAACAGCAACAGTTTCCACCTTAGAGGGAAAAGGTATTATATTATCCTCTTTAATAGCCCCTTTCCTTTTAGCTTCTTCCTTTTGTTTTTCCTTTACTTCATCAATAAATCCTTCCACATAAGCAATCAAATCTTTTTTTTCTTGTAAAGTTAACTGAGGATATTCCGTAAACTCCTTGGCTACCTTTTGCCACTTAAAAGCAATCATTAAATTTAACACAGGGGGAATGCCCCCAAAACTAAGACAGAGAAATTCATGGAAACGATATTGATTCCCCTGTAAGTTTTGATAGCCATATTCTTTTTCTACCGACAACGCCTTTTCAATTCTCTCCCAGTCAGGGGATTTTCTGCCCTCTCCACTCATTACGATTCCCTAGTCTCAACCCGAAACTTTACGTTTTCTAGGATAACTGATTGTTGCGTTAGAAAAATCATCAAGCATTTAAATAGTAATTTATTAGAGTTGGTGTTCAATATTTAATTATTAGTGCGATCGCCCTTACTAAAACAGTATTCTTTTAAGCTGAAATACTACGTAATCTGCCACACTGCATGAACTTATTTTTGATCAAACAAAAAAATTGTAAGGAAAAATGGCTGTTTCGTTTTTTTGAAGATCGGCTACTATATGTTTATTGATATTGCCGAAATTCCCATGGAAAAATTAGGAATCTATACTTTAGCTAACGATGTGGTCTTTGATCAACTTGTTGCCTTATTGAATAGTATCGAAAAAAATGTTAGTCCCGATATTCCAATATGTGTTATTCCTTTTGATAACAATCTTGAGAAGGTAAAACAGGAAATACAATCAAGAGATAATGTCAATCTATTTGATAACCAAGAATCCATAAGGCGCTGGGAAAATTTTGCCACCGAAATATGGTCAAAACATCCAAAAGCAAATCACACTAAGCAGTTTTGGGGAAAAGGACATCATCACCGTTTCGCTGCCTTTGATGGGGCGTTTGATAAGTTTGTTTTTTATGATGCTGACAGCTTGGCGATGAAACCGTTGAATAAGATGTTTGACAAGTTAAATAATTATGACTTTGTCTTTGATGATTGGGAACATCGTAAACCTATAGAAACATCGGCTTTAAATATACCCTTAATTGAAAAAACTGGTATTTTTAACGAGGATCAAATTAGACCTAAATTACATTGTTCTAGTTTATTCGGCTCGAAAAAAGGAATTTTCAATGAGGAGGAATTATCGAAACTCAAATATCGATTAATTAATGATAAAGAAATTACTTGGATTCCCCGTTGGTGGGATGATGCTTTTTTGTTCAATTATTTAACTCTAAGGTGCGATCGCCCTTTATACAATTTTACATTAAGTGAAGATGCCCAAGATCGCACGGGTAACTGTGCTGATGCTGATCCTTTTGTCAATGTGGATAATGTGTTGTACAACGAGCAGGGGTTAAAACCTATCCATCGTATTCATTATATGAATTATTCTTCCGCAGACTTTGCTCGTTTAACGCAGGGATATGATACGAATATTCGTTATCAAGAAGAATTTTTATACTATCGTTTTTTGAAAAATCCTGAACAAAAACCAAAGGAGTTAAAGAAACGTAGCCTATGGCAAAAAGTAGCAAACAAAGTAAATTTAATAAAGAAAAAATTTGCTTGAATAAATAACTATACAAAAAAGTTAATATAATGGGTATTAATTAATTTTCTAAAAATTTAAATCTTAAACAATAACTCTACAAACATAAACAATTATTTACTTTAGAATAGGTATTCTCAACATGAAACAATTAATTATCGGGATAGATGGAGGAGATCAAGACATTTTTTCTCAAGTTTCCATGCCTCATCTACATCAATTATTTAAAGATTGTTATACCCTGAAATTGACAGAAGACTTATTAAGTAGAGGTTGGGCAGAAATACTGTCAGGGAAATATGCCCGTGAGACAGGGGCTTTCTATATGAAACCCAAATTAGATAAAACTCATGATTTGATCTTACGCTTTAGTTTAAAAGATTTGCTAAATAATCCTGAAGTTCTTCCAATTTGGGCAATACCAGCTAAACAGAATAAAAAAGTTGGCATGATGAATGTCCCCACCACATTTCCCGCACAACCAGTAGAAGGTTTCTTTGTATCTGGTGCAGGGGGAGGCGTTAACAAGGTAGAAGGAATACCAGAAGATTTATGTTATCCCAATTCATTAGCCAAAGAATTAGAAGAATTAGGTTATGTCATTGATATTCGGGTTGGAACTGCCGGAATCAAAGATATTCAACTATTATTTGATAAGGTCAATGAGATGCAAGAAAAACGAGTAGAAGCATTTATTCGTCTGTGCAAGAAACAGCAACCCGACTTTGGCTTTATTGCCACAAGAGCTACAACTGATATACAGTATCTAGCTATGAGTGAACTCCAGTCTTATTTTGCTTATCGACGTGGTGAACTTACAGATGAAGAAGCAAATAAACACGCTATCTGGTTCGAAAATTTTGAGAAGCACTACAACCTCTTGGATCAGCTACTTAAACGGTTAATTGAAGAACTGAGTCCTGAACACTTTATTATCACGTCAGATCATGGAGCCGTACCTTATAAATATAAAGCTAACTTTAATGCTTTTTTACAAAATTATGGCTATCAACAAGAAAAATTAGTAATCAAAGGGACGTTAAATTCTCTAATTAACTCCTTCAGACGCAAAAAGTCTTTTCAACCAGTTTACAGAACACAATGGGAGAAAACGAAAGCCTTTACTGGTTGGTATGATCCCAGAATTTTTATTAATGATTCTCGTCGCTTCAATGGTCCTGTGAAGGAAGATGAAATTGACCAAATGGTAGCTCAAATTTGTGGTGACTTTAATAAAACGCCAGAAGCCAAAGAATACTATATGGAGGCTAAACCTTATCGTAAATTGTATCCTGATGCTAAATATAACCACTATTTACCTGATATTAAAATTCACTGTCCTACGACAATTTTTCCCGCTCCTGATGAAGGACCCTTCATAAGACCAAATGAAGATTATGCTCCATTACCAAACTTAGATAATGTCAAAGGGGGAATGCACTCAGGCCAAAAAGGAGAACATCCACTTTTTTGTTGCGATCGAAAGACTGCGACCCTGATACAGGAAGAAGATATTAGAGATTTAACTTTAATTTATAAATTGACAGAACGCATATTTAATTCATAGAGAGTAAAAATGATTTTGAAAACTTATATTATTTGTTTCGTAGGAAGAAGTGGAAGTACTTTATTAGCTCGAAGTTTAGCTGAGTTGGGCTACGTCGGTAATCCTATTGAATTTTTTCATTGGAGGAGAATTCCTCAATTAGCAAAGAGTGATTCTCAAATCTTCAAAGATTATCTTGATGAAATTAGAAACCAAGGAACAACTTCTAATGGCGTTTGTGGAATTAAGCTCCAGTGGGGACAATTGCAAACCTTGACGAGTATGGCACGGACACATTTATCTTTAAATGGAAAAAAAGACGTAGAAATAATCTCTCTACTATTTCCCAACCCCTATTACATATACATTGAAAGGAATAATTTATTAAAACAAGCAATATCTTTGGAACTTGCTCAACAAACAGGAGTTTTTACCAAATTCTCGGATACAAATTCTAAACAAATAGAAACATCACTTAGTCAACAACTGTCTAATAATCAGTTGTTGATTTTTAAACCTTTAAATATATTTAATCATAAAAAAAATATTAATATTACAAATCAAAAATGGCAAAATTTTTTTGAATTAGAAGACATAAATTATTATAAAGTTGTCTATGAAGATTTCTCTCAATCAATACCACAAACAATTATTAATGTAATTAAATTTCTAGAGATTGAACCTTTACCATCTGAAGATCAAATTAAAATCCCACTTAAGCGATTATCTAACGAAATTAATGATCAATGGTTTAAATACTATAATTATATTCCTGAAATTTTCCTTAAGTTGGGTGATTTAATAAACAAAAAATTTGGAAGCATAGCTAAAAAATTAATAAGAAGATAAACAAGCGTAAGAAAAATTATTAAAATTTAAAATAAAGACTTTGTATCAAAAAATAAACAAAATTTTACCGTGAAAATTGGAATTATTACATATCACTTTTTATATAATTTCGGTGCCAATTTGCAAATCTTGGCAACTATCAAATATTTAGAGAAACTTGGTCATCAAGTATGTGTGCTTAATTATCGCCCCCCTGAATTAGTAGAAAAATATCGAAAAACCGTTGCATCAATACAAGCTGAAGCACATCAACAATTTTGCGATTTATATTTGCCAGAATCACCCGTTTGCGAAAATCAAGAAGCTCTTATTAAATTTGCCACTGAAGCCAAATTTGATGTAATTATTTCAGGAAGTGATGCTGTATTAAGACTATGGCAAAAAAATGTTCGAGAAGATACGAGATTTCCGAATCCTTTTTGGTTAACTTGGACAGAACAAGTTGGGGTAAAACGAAAGGGAGTTTTAGCAGCTAGTAGTATGGGTACCAATTATTTAACTTTTCCCAAAGAGGTAAGAAGTGGTATTAGAGAAGCTCTCAAGAAAATGAACTATATAACTATTAGAGATAGGTGGACAAAAACGTTACTTTCTCTCATTAGTTACAATCAATATTCCCTGAAACTTTGTCCAGACCCTGTAATAATGTTAAATGAAGTTTTTGCTATCCCCGAACAATATTCTCAAGAAGCAGTTGCAAAAAGAAAGGAATATATTCTATTAAGCATCTATAAAGATACCGTGTCGAAGCAGTGGATTAAAGATTTTATTGAAACCGCTCATAACAAAGGACTTGAAGTGTATAGTCTACCTCTACCTGAATATGAAGTACAGGGAAATTTTGATAAAATTATTGGATTTCCCCTATCACCTTTAGAGTGGTATGCTTGGATTCAGAATGCGGCAGCTTATGTCGGAGTTCGTTTTCATCCCATTGTTTGTGCTTTAACGAATCAAGTACCATTTGTGGCACTGGATCAGTATGAATGGGGTATCAAAAGACGTAGAGATAGAATCTTAACTAAACCTTTAAGACCATTACTCCGTTTTTCGAGTAAAACTTATGACGTTTGTTGGAGTGCTAAGCTTACAAAATATTGTTTAAATCCCGTTCAATATAATCAATTATCTCCAGCTCAGATATTAGATTTAGCAACCGAATCAATAAATTTGCAAAGCAATCAATCATTCATCGCAGACTCTCAAGAAAGTTTTATTAAAACGATCAATAAAATTTTACTAAGATAACCAACAAAATTAATTCATGTTAGTCAGTCATCGTTATAAATTCATTTACACCAAAACTGTCAAAACTGCAGGAACATCAGTTGAATCTTATTTTGAGCCTTATTGTATGAAAGAAGGTGAATGGTCTTTTGCTCACAGCCGAGACGAATATACTTCTGAAACAGGAATAATTGGTTATAGAGGAAATCAAATACCTGATGATTGTGTTTATTATAACCATATGCCAGCGCAGAAAATAAAAAATCTTTTGGGAGAAGATATTTGGAATTCTTATTTTAAGTTTTGTGTAGTTAGAAATCCTTTTTCTAAAGCTGCTTCTTATTATTATTTTCGAGGAAGAAAAGAGTTACTTACTGGCAAAAAAGGGCTTTTAAAAAGACTTTTATATCCTACGGAAAAACTTAAATTTTTAGAGTATTTGAAAAAAATTAAGCCCGTTATAGACAGAGATAAATATTTAATTAATGATAAATTTTGTTTGGATGATGTGATCTATCAAGAGGAATTGAATAGAGATATAGAAAGAATTTGTCATAAACTTTCAATTCCTTTTGAACCTAAAAGAATACAGTTTTTAAAAAAAGAAGAGAAACAAAAAAAATTAAGTTTGCAGGAACTTTATTCATATGAAGCCAAGGCAATTATTAAACAAGTATATGCTTTTGAGTTAGACTATTTTAACTATTCATTTCCTCATAATAAATGATTACACAAAGTTTATGTTATGAATAATCCTCTAGTTTCAGTAATGATAACCAGTTATAATCAAAAAGATATTTTACCTAGAGCCATAGATAGTGTGTTATCTCAAACTTACAAAAATCTTCAGATAGTTATTGCAGATGATGGTTCTACTGACGCTTCACAGGATTTAATTAATCAATATTATCAAAGGTTTCCTGATCAAATTAAACCTATACTATCTCCCAAAAATCAAGGTATTCCTAAAAATAAAAATATGGGCTTTCGAGCCTGTGACGGGGATTTTATTACTTATTTGGATGGAGATGACTTCTACTATCCTGAGAAGATAGAACGAGAAATAAAAGTTTTTAAGTTAGAACCATCTTTCGGTGTTGTCTTTTCTAACTTTGCTTTTGTGAATCAAAACTGCTCAACTTCCAAATATTGGAAAAGAGAGGATATTTTTGTACCCCAAGGAGATATTTTTATAGATGTTTTCTCTCGGAATTTTCCTTTTTGGACTCTTTACCGTAACGAGTTGATTAGAAAAGAACTTCTTGAAAAAATTAATTATTATGATGAAAATTTAATTGCCTATGAAGATTGGGATTCCAGAATTAGACTGAGTAAAATCGCTAAGATTGGCTATTCTGACTATGTTGGTGCAGCTTATGTTGATGATCCAAAAGGCATTTCCAAAACAGAAAAGCGCCAGCGTCTTCTTCAAGAGATGAGATACGTTATGACAAAAAATTCACGTCTATTGAATGATTTAAAATTATTTGAGAAAATTAAAGTATTAAGAACATTAGAAATAGCAATTCTTGAGAGGGAAATTTCTTGTTCCCCATCTTTAGAGAAATTATTTTTGACTTTTAAATATGTTGCTATTACTGGTAATTTAAAGTTTTTTCTGAATTTAATAAAACAAAAAATAAAGTCAATTATGGACTAATATTAAATTGCAAAAGAATACAATAACAAGATTTTAGAAGAAAATGTCATCAAATTTTGACGAAAAAAACTTAATTTTCCTGATTTCTCAGCCACGTGCTGGTTCAACGATGCTGCAAAAAATTTTGGGTTCTCATCCCGAAATATACACAGTTTCTGAACCATGGCTATTACTTCATCCTGTTTATGCCTTAAGAGATAGTGGATATGAGGCAGAATATGATGCCAAACTGGCAAAAACTGCCTTGGATAGTTTCTTAAACTTATTCCCTGATCAAAAACAAGTTTATTTAGAAACTATTTCTGAAGTTTATGGAAAACTGTATCAAAAAGCTTTAGATCAAACAGATAAAAAATATTTTCTTGACAAAACTCCGAGATACTATCATATTATTCCTGAACTAGCTAAAATTTTTCCCGAAGCAAAGTTTATTATCTTATTAAGAAATCCTCTTGCTGTTTTAAGTTCAATTATTAGCACTTGGATTGTTCCTCATCCAGATCGTTGGTTTTATCTTGAGAATCATAAAGATGATCTTTTTAAAGCTCCTGAATTACTGTTGCAAGGTATAAATTTGTTACAAGATAGATGTCTAGTTGTTCATTATGAAAAGTTTTTAGAGAATCCCGATATTCAGACTAGATCAATTTGTGATAAGTTAAACATCCCTTTTCATCAAAAGATGTTGGTAAATGACAAAACTAATTCTGCTCAATGGATTTTTGGGGATAAAAAAGATCCTTATAAAACTTCTCAACCGAATGCTAAAAATATTGTTACTTGGCAAAATAACATTAACTCTCCTCAAATTTTAAAATCATTGAATGACTACTTAGATTTTCTTGGTGAGGAGATACTAACCAAAATGGGTTATTCATATCAAGAGTTATGGCAATCCCTACAAACCTATCATTCTGATTATCGTTTTTTATCGTGGACTACCTTGCCTTTAGAATATATAGTAAATAAACCGAAAACTTATACAAGTAATAAATATAGATTCTATAAAATAAAGCTAATTAATAAACTAGAGAAAAAAGGTATTTTAAATTTTTAAAAG
This sequence comes from Cyanobacterium sp. HL-69, assembly GCA_002813895.1. Taxonomy (NCBI): domain Bacteria; kingdom Bacillati; phylum Cyanobacteriota; class Cyanophyceae; order Chroococcales; family Geminocystaceae; genus Cyanobacterium; species Cyanobacterium sp. HL-69. Next base: position 1,711,654 of record CP024912.1, read on the forward strand.
AGTGATGATAAATATTTTTATTAACATTAATAAAAATTGCTCAAAAAGAACTATCAAGAAAATTAAACCGCAAATCAATTATTACAACAAAATTTATGATGAACAGACAACAACTTCCTACAATATCTATTGTTACCCCTTCTTTTAATCAAGGGAACTTCTTAGAAGCGACTATCGAAAGTATACTATCGCAGAAATATCCGAACCTAGAATACATTATCATAGATGGTGGTTCAACAGATGACAGTGTAGAGATAATTAAAAAATATGAAAAATATCTTCATTTCTGGTGTAGCGAACCGGACAAGGGACAATATGATGCTATTAACAAAGGATTTACCCATGCTAACGGTGAAATTATGGCTTGGCTGAATAGTGATGATATGTATTTTCCTTGGACATTAAAAACAGTGGGGAGTATCATGTCAGAATTACCAGAAGTGGAATGGTTAACGACCTTTCTACCAGGAACATGGGATTATCAAGGATTTTCCAGAGGTTTTCAACGCATCAGTGGTTATTCAAAAAGTGCTTTTCTTGATGGTTGTTATCTTCCTATTCACAATTATTTTTTAGGATGGATACAACAAGAGTCAACGTTTTGGAGAAGAAGTTTATGGGAAAAAGCAGGAGGTTATATTTCTACAGATCTTGATCTAGCTAGTGATTTTGAATTGTGGTCAAGGTTTTTTTCTCAAGCTGAATTATATGGGACAATTTCGCCGTTAGGTGGATTTAGAAAACAAGCCAATCAAAAAACTTCTCAAATGACTAAATATATGAGTGAAGCAAAAAAATCATTAATAGAATATCAAGAATTATTCCATTGGCGACCAAATAAATTTCTTACCTTTTTACAAGAAAAAAAACTATATCGAATACCTAAGCTAAATAAAATTATTAAAGATAATTATGGTTATGTAGGGAAAAAAGTTATTAGAAAAGATGAAAATTTATCCAGTGGTTATTGGCAAGTTCAAGAATATAAATTTATGTAGTTTTTTATGAACATTTTACAAATCAATCAGTCTGATATTTATTCTTGGTGGTACTAGGACCGCATCTTATAGTTTACATCAAGGACTATTAGAGGCAAACATTGACTCGAAATTATTGGTCGGCAACGTCCAAAAAGAAGATAAATTAGTTCAAAAAGTTCCCCGTCAAGGAAAAATTGACACTCAACTATATCGAATTACCAGTAGGTTAGGGTTAAATTATATACATCTACTCAGTACCTACAATATTCTCAAACATCCCTTTTATAAAGAAGCAGATGTCCTTAATTTTCATAACCTACATACAGGTTACTTTAACTATCTAGCTGTTTCTGCCTTCACCAAAAATAAACCTGCCGTTTATACCCTCCATGATATGTGGAGTTTTACTGGACATTGTGCTTATAGTTACGACTGCAATAAATGGCAAACAGGTTGCGGAAAATGTCCCTATCCTGATACCTACCCAAAAATTAAACGAGACAATACCAAATGGGAATGGAAATTAAAAAATTGGGTTTATGAAAATTCTAACCTAACCATTGTCACCCCTAGCAATTGGTTAGCTGAAGAAGCTAAAAAAAGTATGTTGAATCGCTTTAATGTTCAATGTATTCCCAATGGTATCAATACAAAAACTTATCGGCATTGCTGATTTTGAGTATGATTGGTATTGAGTACGAGTCACTAAATTATTCAATGGCTGTTATTTATAATTGCTAGATTTTTATTCTCATACCTTGATTCAGCAACGCCTTGATAAAGAAAAATGCCGTCAAATTTTAGGAATACCCCAAGGCAAAAAAGTATTAATGTTTGCTGCACAGAGTCTCACAGAAACTCGTACTTTTAATAATGGGGTCTGGTGCTGGTAATTTTAGTAAAACCCTTGACATTGAAACTGTCAGTTTAGGTTACTTAATATAATATCCTTTCGGTGGTCCCAATACTTCGGAGCTAACGGGAAACTGTCTAATAATTCTCAATAGCAACTGACGAATTATTTGTTTTATACGGTTTATATTTTTTCTCATTATTGATCTCATAAAAGTTGATATTATTTTGATAATAAATTTTTACATTTCAGAGCAAACATAAATAAATAAGAACTACTTAACCAATAAAATTTGGCGTATACCTTTTCCCATGAAGGTAAATTTTGCCAATGTTTATTAAAAACTGCCATATTTTCCTTGGCAAAACTACCCCAACCCTGACCAGATTTGCAATCAGAATGTAAACGAAAATAGGCAAATTCTTGGGGAATAAAGTGAAATTTATAATGACCATACAACATAACCCTTAACCAATAATCATAGTCCATAGACAAATTGAGTTCTTCATCTAGCAAACCTGTTTTTGTAAAAACTTCTTTATGCCAGAATGTTCCTTGTTGTGGAGGCATAACCGTTGGTAATCCTTTCATACCTGATTGCTGATGGAATAAGAGATTATAACGGGAAAATACGGGGGATAAGCCATGAAAAGTATTTATATTACTTAAAAACACCTTCCCAGTAACCACAAAGCGTTTTTTCTGAGGATTAATTTCTTGAGCAACTCTGCTTAATACTCCCTGAAAATAATAATCATCAGAATTAAGCCAAGCAATTATATCACCAGTTGCTTTTTGAAAACCTTTGTTAATGCCATTACTTTGACCTCCATCTTTTTCACTTACCCAATAAGCCAACCATGGGGAATATTTTTTGATAATTTCCACAGAGTTATCGGTACTACCACCATCAATGATAATATATTCAAGATTGGGATAACCTTGAAGTAACACTGAGCGGATGGTTTCCTCTAAGTATTCCCCTTGATTATAAGAAGGAGTCACAATAGTAATTTTTGGCCAGTCACGACCATCCGGCATCTTATTCTCTACTGGAGGAGTTTCTTCCGTCCAAGGCCAACCCTGGTTATTTTCAGGTGGTGCGGGTAATACTGCTAATTTGGCGGTTAACATCTTAATATTGCTTTGGTTCTATTGTTTATCAATTGATGGAATAGACTATGTATTTATAGAGAAAGATAATAGTGTTATCTACACATACTCGATCAAATGATTGATTTACCGAATCCTATCATATATTTATAGGACTTAGATAAATACAATATTAAAGTTATTATCGGTTTTCCTTGCTCACCCTAACTTCTTTCAGAGAGTAGCAAAAAAGATTTGTCGCTCAAATTGTGAAAAAATGTTGAGTATTATAAACTTTAATGACTAATATTGAGAGCGATCGCATCTATCCTTATGTAGAGAAATAGTGGGACCATTAAAGACCCGAATCTTACGCCCATTTCAAGCATCCCGTATTGCTGCTACCTTCCGGTCCTGACAAGGTTTGAGCGTCGAAACTGCATAAGTCCGAGTCATTTATTACTATAACCCATTCTGGAGATAAATTTCAAGGTTTTTTTTGATAACGCTAAACACGCTTAGTTTAAAAAGTCAAGGCTTGTTATAAAACTTTAGATAAGCAAAAAATTTTGTTAACATTTTGTAATAGTTACTTAAATCAATAATTTCTGCAAAATATGATAAAATCTACCCTTGAAAAAGCAAAAGCCCCTGTTGTTTTACCCGTGGGGGGTGAAGACGAAAATAATTTTAATTATCAAGAGGTTTGGTATCCTGTTTTTTTTGTGGAGGATTTGGATAAAAATATACCCAATTCTTTTACTCTTTTAGAAGAGGATATTGTGATTTGGTGGGAGGAAAAAACTACTCAATGGCGAGTGTTTGCGGACAAATGCCCCCATCGTTTAGCGCCTTTAACAGAGGGAAGAATTAATGAAGAGGGTTTGTTGGAATGCCCCTATCATGGTTGGGCTTTTTCTGGGGGAGGAGATTGTGAGGTGATACCCCAACAACAGGAAAATCAACGGGCGCATACCTCTTCTCGTGCCTGTGTGAGGTCTTATCCTTGTAAGATTGAGCAGGATTTATTGTTTGTGTATGCTGGTAATGCTAATAATGCGGATAAAACTCCTATACCCATAGTAGATCCTTTGGAGGAAGATAAGGATAAGTGGTTAGTGTTAAATACTTTTCGGGATATTCCTTATTCTGCCCTCACTTTATTGGAGAATGTTTTAGATTCTAGTCATATACCCTACACTCATCATGGTTCTGTAGGCGATCGCACCAACGTTTCTACAGTAGAATTAGAAATTATCAGCAGTAATAGGCAAGGATTTAGAGGAGTATGGCAAGAAGGGCCAAGAAAAGGGAAACTAGGCACCCAATACACTACCTTTGTCGCCCCCAATTTAATGTGGCATGACTTAACCTCCAAACAATTTGGACGCACCATGACGGTGGTTTATGCTACCCCCATTAGTAAAGGAAAATGTCGTTTATTTGCCCGTTTTCCCTTCCAATTTTCCTCTAAAATACCTCAATTTTTTATTAAGTTGACTCCCCGTTGGTATTCCCACCTGAATCAAAATGCGATTCTTGAAGATGATCAAATTTTCCTCCATTACCAAGAGCGATATTTAGAAAAATTAAGAGGTAGTGAAAAGTACGAAAAAGCCTGTTATTTGCCTACCAAAGCTGATTTATATGTAACAGAATTTAGACAGTGGATAAATAAATTTAATGCGGAGTTATTTCCCCATCAAACTTTACCCCCAACTCCTGCCCATGATGTGTTATTGGAGCGTTATCATTCCCACACAGAAAATTGTTCTAGTTGTCGTCAAGCCTTAAAATATATCAAAAAAATACGTCAAACTTTATTAGTTTTTAGCGCCATTATTTGGTCACTAATTCCTTTGATAACCCTTAAAGTCGCTAGTATATCTCCATTAATTATTTATTCTATTGTCACAGTTAATTTAATCAGCATTTTATTATACTTTTACTTAGGAAAAATTGAGCAAAAATTCTATCTAGGACAAACAATAGCTCCAAGAAATGTGAAAAAGTAATTGTTTTAGATCTCAAAAATTGTTAATACGAAAATGAAAAATAAAGAAATCAATAGATAATTATTTTTTATTTTTGATAATCCATTGTAATCATAACTATATCCCAAGAAAAATTTTAACAATAACTAACATTCGCTAAAATTAAATGTCAGCAAAAAAAATCTGACGCCAACTACCAAGGGAGGAACTAGGTGAGTGATAATATAATCATTAATAAACAAGATTCTCGTCACGAATTAAGAGAATTACTCAATTCGCAACTAAGATTAATGTTGGATAAAAATAATCTTGAAGGGGCGAAATCGTTACTAATACCCGTGCAACCAGTTGATATTGCCGAAGCTATTGGGGATTTACCTGAAACCCAAAAACTAATCGCCTTTCGGCTTCTCAATAAAACAGAATCTATCGATGTTTATGAGCATTTAGACTACAACAGTCAAGAGTCGTTAATTCAAGAATTTAAGCGTCAAGAAGTCTTAGATATTGTTGATAAAATGTCCCCTGATGACAGGGCGAAACTGTTTGATGAATTACCCGCCGTGGTGGTTAGTAGAATTTTAGAGCAACTTAGCCCAGAGGAAAGACAAACAACTAATTTGCTATTGGGTTATGGGGAAGATACCGCTGGGCGGATGATGACTCCTGAGTATATCGCCCTCAAGGAAGATTTTACTGTGGCACAAACCCTTGAGAAGATTCGCTCGGAGGCTAGGGCTTCGGAGTTGATATATTATATGTATGTGACGGATGCTTCTCGTCATCTCTTGGGCATTGTTTCCCTACGGGATTTGGTAGTAAGTTCCCCTGATGATACCCTTGATAAGGTGCTAACTAAAGACATTGTATATGTTAATACGGATATGGATCAAGAGGAGGTAGCCAGACTGATTCAACGGTATGACTTTTTGGCGGTGCCTGTGGTGGATAAGGAGTTGCGTTTGGTGGGTATCGTCACTGTGGATGATGTGATTGATATTATTGAAAGGGAGGCAACGGAGGATATTTATGCCCTAGGGGCGGTGCAGTCAGATGGAGATAATAGTTATTTTAAAACGAATTTGTTTGTGGTGGCGAGAAGAAGAGTTGTATGGTTGTTGGTGTTATTGTTAACCAATACGGTGACAGGGGCTATCATTGGGGCGCAGGAAGATATACTGGGTAGAGTGACGGTTTTGGCAGCATTTATTCCTCTTTTAATTGGCACGGGGGGAAACATTGGTACTCAATCTTCTACGGTGGTAATTAGGGGGTTAAGCACTGATAAGGTGAATGATTATGGCCCGAAAAAAATTATTTTTAGGGAGGCCATTGCTGGTTTAATATTAGGTTTAATATTAGGTTTATTGGCTACTATTTGGGCTTATTTTTTGCCACAAACAAACCAAAATTTGATGGTATGTGTAACGGTGGGATTTAGTTTAGTGGCGATCGCAATTTTAGCTTCTGTGGCAGGTTCGGCATTACCCTTTTTGTTTCGCTCTTTTGGATTAGATCCTGCTTTGATGTCTGCACCCTTTATTACCACTGCTGTAGATGTTTTGGGGGTGTTGATTTATTTTACTATCGCCCGTATTTTATTACCATTTTAGGAGAGAGGCAATGATTTTTAAGAATTTTACTTGGTGGGAGATTGGGGAATATATTAGCACTCTAATTTTATTAATTTTACTTATTATTAATAATCCTTGGCAGGGTAATTTTGTAGTTATATTTTTCGTTGCAGTTATTCTAATTCTTAATATAATTAATCGTAAATCATTAGAGTACAGAAACAAAAAAAGAATAGCAGCTGCTCTTAATATTCAACTAAAAAGATTCTCAGAACAAATTGCAGAAGTTAGTAATAGAGTTAATATTTTAGGTAGTAAAATATCCGTCAATCAGCCGCCCTTATCTAGTTCAAAAATGGGGTTATCAGAAAATGAAGTAATTGCCTCTTTGCAAAAAGACATCGCCACCATTAATCAGTCGGTGACAAGTATGATTGATTATGTAAATAAAAGTGACTTACTAGAAAGAGTAGCTATCATTGAACAAAAATTACCCTATATCGATGCTTCAAATTATAGTGGTAGTGCAAAAAATGACGATGGCATAAAGTTACCTAGTCCTGAAATTATTCATCAAAAGTTACCAGAATATAATTATGATTCACCTCCTCGACTTGCTTGGAAATGTATTCATGTTATGGAAGCCCATAGTCAATCAGTTACTGATGTAAGTGTCACCTTTGATAAAAAATATTTAGTTAGTGTTTCTTGGGATCAATATTTAAAATTATGGTCTTTGGAAGATGGTTTAGAAGTAGATGCAATTCAAGGCTCTGAACAGGGTTTATTAGCGGTATCGACCCACCAAACTAACTATTTAAATCATGGTATAGCCACAGGAAGTTTAGATCAAGACGTTAAAATTTGGTCTTTGGAAAAAAAGGGAAAAAAAGAATTAAAATTTAAGTTAGAACATACTTTAACCGAGCATACAGGTTCAATTCATGGCTTAGAAATTGCTCCAGAAAATAACTGTTTAATTAGTGGTAGTTATGACCAAACTTTGAAAAAATGGGATTTAATAAAAGGGGATTTAATTGATAGTTGTTATGATGATAATGGGGCTATAAATGCGATCGCCCTTAATGATAAAATCGGTATCATGGTAAGCGGTGGTGGAGATGGTACTATTTCTGTGTGGGAAATCAACAGTAATCGTAAACTAGCGGTTTTGGTGGATAACTTAATATCCTTAGAATCCATCGCCATTAGTACATCAGGGGAATATGTGGCGGCAGGTTGTGCCAATGGAGACATCAAAATTTGGTATCTACCCCCTTCCATTTTTAGCCTTTTCCAAGAAGTTTCCCCCTCCCTCCAACTCCAAGGGCATCATGGGCAAGTGATGGATTTAGCTTTTCATCCCGATGACCAATTATTATATACTGTGGGAGTAGATGGGCTTTTGAAAATTTGGTACTGTGCCACTGGTAAGGAATTAGGACATCTAAAAATTAGCGAAGATAATCGCATTTTTTCCCTTGCCCTCAGTGATGACGGAGAAATTTTGGTGGCAGGAGGAGTTGATGGTACTATCAAAATTTGGCAACAAACTAAAACAATTAACTAGGGTTTGCGTAAAAAGTGGAGTAGTGAGGGTAATTGAGAATGAAGAATTAAGAATAATATTCACTATCTCAGTTTATTCAACGCACCATATTTACTTATTACTCATTGCCTAATTACTCATCCCTCATAACCTAATACCCAGTACCTACCACCTAACACCCATTAAGATATAATACTTGAAGTTTTACGGTGTAAAGAAAATATTATGAAAATCATCGATGGTAAAGGTCGTTTATTTGGGAAGGTTAACATTCTTGACCTAGGGGCGATCGCAGTTATACTATTAGTAATAGTGGGTATCTTTATTGTACCAAGCCCATCAGGCTCTGTGGCTCAAGTAACAGGGGGTGGCAATAGAGTAGAAAAAGTAGAAGTCAGCCTTATTGTGAGGGGTTTAAACACTACCAACTCCGATGATACCCTTGCGGAATTGAATGATGATGCCGAAGTAAATGTTATCGTCAGAAATGAACCTGCGGGGAAATTAAAAATTGAATCAGTGCGAGAATTACCCAACTATGTGGCAGCCACTCAACCCGATGGTAGCGTAACAGCACAACTAGATCCACGCCCCATCGTCAAAAATAGCATTGATATGATTTTAACCATGACAGGCAACGGACAACTCACCAACGATGGATATGTCATTGCTAACCAAAAAGTAAAGATTGGCACAGTCTTAGAATTAGATAACCCCCGCTACAACTTCCGAGGCACGGTAATAGATGTTACTAATGCTGACGATTAATGGAAAAGATGATATTTCGGTTTAGGTGGGCAATGGACAATTAGTTACCCATTACCTATCACCTAATTAGATGGTAGCTTTTACCTCAGAGGTGTCTAGGGCTTCCACTAGACTGCGTACCACAGCCATCATGGCTACTTCGTCATTAAGTTTGTTTACCGCAGAGCCTACCCCCACTCCAGAAGCACCAGTGGCGATCGCCATGGGTACAGTGACATCAGATAAACCAGAGGCACACAATACAGGAATTTTTACCGCTTTAGAGATGGCATGGGCGGCGGCAAGGGTAGGACTGGCTTTTTCGATTAATCCTAAAATACCACTATGATTGGGTTTAGAACTTGTACCCCCTTCAGTTTGAATTATATCAGCACCTTCAGCTTCTAATGCTTGAGCTAATTCCACTTGCTCATGGAGGGGAAGGGTATGGGGTACAGTAACGGAAAGAAGAACATTGGGTAATAAAGCTCGGGTTTGACGGGTGAGGTTTAAAACATCCTCGGCACTGAAGTTGATTCCCTGAGCATAAAAACTATCAAAGTTTCCGATTTCGATTAAGTCTGCCCCTGCTTCTACGGCGCTGACAAATAACTGAGGCTCAACGGCACTAACGCATACAGGGATATTAATAGATTCTTTTACCGCTTTGATAATTTCTACATCAGCAGCAATGTCCACAAAAGTCGCTCCCCCTAATTCAGCGGCTTTACACACTGCCTTTACATTGGCTAAATCAAAGTTGTTTAAACCACTAATTACTTTAAGGGCTTTTTTCTGGGCGATCGCATTTATTAAATTCTTAAGACTCATACATATACCATGGTAGTGTTTAAGAAATTAATTATATCAGAATAAAGAAATTTGTTCTTTGGTAAGGTTCGTGGAAATTTAGAACTTTTCTAACCAATCGCAAATACGATCTAATTGTTCAATGGTAACTAAACCGTATTGCCATAATACCATGGGCATAAACTCAGTATTTTGTTCCACTGAACGCTGGGCGACAGCAATGGATTCGGGAGAAAGATTGATTTCTTCGCTAAGAAATTCTATGAAATTAGAGTAAATGATTGGTGGCATAATTGATTTTTTTTATATTCTTTAAATGTGTTAAAAATGATCGTAAAAAATGATAATTTCTATTATTATTTTCATTAATAAAGTAGATAAACTTTTCCCCATAAAACCTAAATGGCAAACTTTTATAGGTGTTATTAATATTTTATTGATATTGCTTGTCTTACTCTTCAATGGGTTATAGACAAGGAAATTTTATAGTAAACCTCACTCCAGTATCTCGTTAGATAACTAACTAAATTGATGAACAACATCCTAACAAATTAAACAATTGATTCCTTGATTTTTAACTATGATTTAACAATCCCAATTTTTAAAAAGTCAAGTTTGGTATTTTTATTTTGTTAGTAGTTAATTTCTTTTCAAGTTGTGATATTGATAGGTACTGTTATAGTTACTTAATATCTGACGACAATTAATAGTCTAAATTAATTAGACTTTAGGATAAATCCAATTATCTTTGTTTGATTATTTTAGTCACAAAACTTATCAATGGATGACTATAGTTTTGATTTTCAGGGTTTATTGTAAATAAACACTGATTTTAGTTCATTTAACTTAATCAATAGATAAATCAATGGGGTTTATGACTAGCTAATTTAATAGACTTAATCAATTATCTTTGGCAGATATTTTTTTATATCCAACTTTTGAAGCTATATTATAGTTTATTTTTTTGATTTTGTGTAGTCTATTTTACATTATTTTCTAAAAACTGGATAGAAATGCGATCGCCCTGTTGAATATTCAACTCATCTGCTCTCCCCCCAGCCAACTCCAAAACCTGATCAACTATAGCTTCTGGACCATAAATGGGGCATGGCTCACTCTCACAGGGAGGAACATTTGCCTCCACCGATACCACTTCACCCCCATAAAGAAAAATCATATCAAGGGGCATACTAACATTTTTCATCCAAAAACTAGCCCGACGGGGAAACTCAAAAGGAAATAACATCCCTCGATGGGGGGCAATAGAATCACGGTACATCAAACCTTGAGCTTGTTGTGAAGATGTTTTTGCCACCTCCAAATCGATTTGTTCACCATTAATGATAGTATTAGCCGTGATAGGCAATTCAGGAATAATATGGGGTTTTTCTACTGCAACCTCTGGAGAATCAGCTTTTGAACTATCTAATTCACACCCCATTAAAGGGAAAGATAGCAAAACAAAATAACCAAAAGAATAAATTAACAACCCATATTTTTTATTAAAAAAATTCAAGGATTTTCTAAGCATAAAAAAGAATAATCAATAATTGCATCAAAATAAAATTAAGCATATATACTTAATCAACTTTTAAAATCAGAAGGTATTAGAACTTAAACACCATCAAGATTGTTATAGTTTTAATTAATAACTTAAAACAATGTTACAATACTTAATCATTTTCAGCAAATACTCATAAAATCATGGCATTACCTAACCTTAATCATATCGGGGAAGCAACAATTAATAAGATAGCGACAAAGGCTTTTGAAACTCAGGTGACACAAGCAAGGGAATTGAGTGTTAATGTGAAAGTCAGTCGTCAAAATCTTCGTAAAGGCATTCTCGAATCCTTGGAAATTAATGGACAAGGGTTAATAATGAAAAGGGGCTTGAGTTTAGAGCAAATGAATATTAGTCTCCATGAGATTGGAGTTAACCCCCTCAAGGCATTGATGGGCAATGTACAGTTAACCAAACCCAGTGAAGGTAATGCTTGTATTATTCTCTCTGAAAAAGATATTTGTACGGCGTTAAATATCGGCTATCTCAACGGCATCGCTTCTCAATATGATGTTTCTGTGGATAATCATCCTGTACATATTAAGTTTGAGAATGTTAATTGTCGCATTTTATCTGACCATCGCATCATGGTTGAGGCTAAAGTATTGGTAAAGGAAACAAATACCATGGAGAGGGTATGTATATTATTTAAACCTATTATTTGTGATCAGGGTAATGGTGTTTTGCTGGATGATTTGGAATATGTAGAGGGTAAGGGTTTATCTTCTATAATCATTGATGCTTTCATTTCTCAGATTTGTGATGTTTTTAATTTAGACCATTTTGTTATTGATGGTATTTCTTTACAGGTGAATAATCTTGATTTTTCTGAGGGTATGTTGCGTTTATCGGCTTTAGCTGGAATTACCCATTTTCCCATGGGTAGTAATGGATGATACTAAATTTTGTTTTAATAAGGTACTAATTATTTGGGGAACGAGGAACAGTTTATAATTATATATTAATAAGCTAATCCTCTCTATTTCATCAGGTTAATGAATGGGTATGTTATCTAATAAGGATTTGCTATGGTTCAATATTTTATGGTTGTTTAAGCAAACTTAATTCATAAAAATAAAGAGCAACGGGCTTATTAAATGCTAGAAAATAATCTGGATCTTGGGGTGATAAATAGACAGCAGTATATTGCTTTGCTGTAATATAATTGGGGTCAATTAATTCATATTTGGTAGTAGTTTCCACTAGATTAATATAAATATTGTTAGGGCGACGAAAAAATTGTCTGGTAATTTCACTGGTGATAAACTGTTTTTTATTAATAGTTTGTTGTTGTCTGCCTATGACGGTGGAAATTAGTTCATTTTCTTCACTAAATTTGGTAATTTGTTCAGTGGAGTTTTGTTGATTAATGATGACATTTTTAACATTTTCCTCTCCTAAATAAGCCTGTGCGATCGCCCTTGCATTAAAACCACGATCTGCTATGATTACTTGATTATTATTAATTGTTGTGGGCAAAAACTTGTTTGAATTACTATTAATAATAGTAGGGATAAACTTTACATTAAAATTTATATTTTGGTCAATATATTGAGCATTTTGTGAAAAACCAGGGGTTTCAAATTTAGGAGCAAGGGGTGCTATTTGCTCTTTTAAAATATTACTAACTTGCCAATTTCCTTCAAACCAACGGGGATAAATTAATTCTTTTTCTGGAGATGGTAAAGATATTTGATTATTCCAATTAGGATAACTATTGATTCTTTGTTCTAAGTTTTCGGCAAGAACTGGATTAATATAAATTAGGAAAAAAACTAAAGTTAAAGAAATTAATATAGAAATTATTTTGACAAATGGGAGCATTATTTCTTTTTTTAGGTATGATAATGTGAGCTATAAACTATAGATTATAAATTAATTCTGACGATGTACTATCAACAAAATTAATTTAATTGTTAATTAGACATTGATTCAGATATTTCTTCTATCGTCTCATCTCTTTTGACCATAAAATATTGTAAAATTTACTGTATCTTAGTCATAATTAAACTTATGAGTAAAATATTAATTGTCGAAAATGAGCAGAAACTAACTAAGTTTTTGCAAGAAGGATTAAAGTATCAAGGTTATGAGGTGATGATTGCCGAGGATGGGCTAGTTGGTTTAACCATGGCAAGGGAATCTCGCCCTGACTTGATTGTTATTGATTGCATTTTACCAGGGTTATCAGGGTTAGAAGTTTGTCGCCGTTTACGTTTAGCAGGGGATAAGGTGCCTATTATTCTCTTGACGGCACAGGATGAGATTAACGACAGGGTAGCAGGATTGGACGCAGGGGCGGATGATTATGTATTGAAACCCTTTACCATGGAAGATTTGTTGAGTAGGTTAAAGGCTAGTTTACGACGTAGTGGGGAAGAAGATCCAGATTTATTGCATTTTGTTGACCTTAGCTTAAATCGTCGCACTAGGGAAATTAAAAGGGGCGATCGCACCATAGACTTAACCGCAACGGAGTATGATTTACTAGAGTACCTTATCTCTAATGCAGGGGAGGTTTTAACCCGTGACCAAATTTTGCAGAGGGTATGGGGATATGACTTTGGGGGCGACTCCAACATCATTGAAGTATATGTGCGCTATCTTCGCTTAAAATTAGAAGCCAATAAAGAAAAAAGATTGATTCAAACCGTCAGGGGTGTTGGTTATGTTCTCAAGGAATAGGAAAAAATTGACAATAAATCATTGACCATTAACAATAAAAGAAGAAGAGATAATTAAAAATTACTTCTATTAAAGACACTCCCAAAACTGTTAAATATGAATAAACAACCTAAAATAATTGTATTAGACGATGACCCTACAGGTTCTCAAACCGTCCATAGTTGCTTATTATTAATGCAGTGGGATGTAGATACCCTTCGAGATGGTTTACGGGATGAATGTCCTATTTTCTTTATCCTCACCAACACAAGGGCTTTAAACCCTCAAGAAGCCTCCCGTACTACCCAAGAAGTATGTCGTAATCTCAAAAGTGCGATCGCCCTTGAAGCCATAGAAGACTACGTCATTGTAAGTCGCTCAGATTCAACCCTCAGAGGACATTACCCCATAGAAACCGACACCATCGCCCAAGAATTAGGAGACTTTGACGCCCATTTTCTCATTCCAGCTTTTTTTGAAGGGGGTAGAATCACTCGCAACAGTACCCATTATCTAATCATTGATGGAGTAGAAACCCCCGTCCACCAAACAGAATTTGCCCAAGACTCAGTATTTGGTTATAGCTACAGCTATTTACCTGATTATGTCAGCGAGAAAACCGACGGTAAAATTAAACCAGAAGAAGTACAATGCTTTGTATTAGAAGACATTAGAAAAGGCACCCAAGAAAGACTCAGAAAATTAAATAACAATCAATGTTGTGCCGTCGATGCCGAAACACAATCCGACTTAGATAAATTCGCCCAAGACTTACTCGCCGTTGCCAGAGAAGGCAAAAAATTTCTTTTCCGTAGTGCCGCCAGTATTCTAACTTCCCTTGCAGGAGTAGGCAAACAGCCCGTCCAAGCCGAAAATATGGGTAAATATAAACCCACCAATAACACTGGAGTTATTTTAGTCGGTTCCCATGTCAAAAAAACCACCCAACAACTAAATCAATTATTACAACAACCCGAAATTGCAGGTATTGAAATTGACGTAGTATTACTGCGAGATAACCCCGACTCCCGACAGGAAATCATCACCCAAGCCCTAGCCAAAGTAAGCCAAGCCCTCTCAAACAGTAAAACCCCTGCTATTTATACCAGTAGAGAAGAATTAACCTTTGCAGACATAGCCACCCGTCTCGAATTTGGGAAACAAGTATCGAGTCTTTTAATGGAAATTGTCAAAGGATTACCCCAAGATATTGGCTTTTTGATTAGTAAAGGGGGTATCACCTCCAACGATGTTTTGAGCGATGGTTTAAGCCTGAAGGAAGCCAGACTACTAGGGCAAATCCTGCCAGGATGCTCAGTTATTACCACCCCTGCCAATCATCATTTATTCCCTAATCTGCCTGTGGTTTTATTCCCCGGAAATGTGGGTGACAAGGACGGTTTAGTTACCGCTTATCAACGTTTAAATAGTTGATGGTTTAATTATACAAACTCATCGCCTTCTCAATACCATCTTTTAAACTAAGCTCGATCGCACTTTGAGTAACATCCATCAAATCTTGTACAATGGGGGCTTCACTGGAGGAAAACTTTCCTAAAACATGACCGATAGTTTCTTTTTTGCCCTCGGATTTGCCAATGCCGATGCGACAACGGGGAAACTTTTGACCCCCTACATGACTTATAATCGATTTCATGCCATTATGACCCCCCGCCGAACCAGAAAGCCTTAATCGGATTTTGCCTAGGGGAATATCCATGTCATCATAAACAATCAAAAGGTCATCAAGACTCAACTTATACCAATCAATTACCGCCCTCACTGATTGCCCAGAGCGATTCATATAGGTTAACGGTTTTAACAGCCTTACTTTTTGACGATGGGGGGCTATACCTTCACAAAAAAGAGCGTTAAATTTACTATTTTTTTGCCAACTAAAACCCCATTTATCTGCTAAATAATCAACTATTTCAAAACCAATATTATGTCTAGTTTTGTCATATTTTGACTCAGGATTTCCTAAACCCACAATTAAGCTAGAAATAACTATTTTTTTTTGTTTTTCTTCTTTCATGAATCTGGTTATTTTTAATTATTTCATTAATTCTCTTAATATTTAAAAAATATTTCCCATTCCCTCAGTTTTCCTCACTCCAACAACTACGCCACTGAGATTCTGCCTGTGCGATCGCATATAACCTTGTAATACGTTGATAGCGTTTTTGTAAAGCGTTTAACTTATTGATAATAGCAACGATTTTAGTGCGATCGGCACTTAACCCTGTATCACCAAATTCAATCTCCCCCAACCGTAAACACATAGCCACCACAGGAGTAATATCCTTAATTTCCTTACTAGAAATATCCTCCTTTTCCACCACCAAACTAAGAAGATTAGGAGCATCAGCAATACCCTTAGAATTATCCCTATTTTTCAGAGCCATCTCCAAAACCTTAGCAGGAATTTGAGCAGGAAGAATATTATACTCCTTCAACAAATCATTTCCCCGAGAAGAAATTTCCGTCAACACCTCCCCCAAAGAATCCTCAATTTCATCATAAAAATGTAAAACATCATCAGGATTTAAAACATCAGAAAAAAGATTAACCCCAGAAGAAATCTCAGCACTTAAACCCTCAATACCAGCTTGTAAACTATTAACCTCCGACGGCACCTCCTGCGGAATAACCCCCGTCAAACTCTGAGGAAAATCCACAAAAAGATTATTATCTGGCACATCTATCTCCACCAAATAATTAGATAACTTGACCAAAAAATCCTTACCTAATCCCTTAATTCCCCCCTGTAAATCAACCTTTTGTTGATAACTCAAAGCCAAAAAACTATCAGGATACTTTTGAGTACATATCTGATAACTAGCCAACACCAACTGCTTAGCCACCACGGGAGTAAAATGTTTAATATAGTCCTCATATAAACTGTACAACTCCTTGCCCAGTAACCGAACTTCCGTATCCAATACCGTCAAATCACCACGTAACTGCTTGATTGACTTGGCCATTACTCTACATCCATAAACAACAACACATAATCAAAATCCCCCTTCCTCCCCAAAAGGGAGTAGCCATCAGGCAAAGGGGGAAAGATTCACAAATCTAACAAATGCAAGGGAAAAATCTACACAACGCCGCCAGTTTGAGCAGCAACCTCTTCAGCAAAATTAGTCTCTTCCTTCTCGATACCTTCACCTAAAATGAAACGAGAGAAACGACGAACTTGGATATTTTCACCAATTTTAGCAACTTGTTGAGTAATCAACTCCTCTACAGTAACACTTTGATCCCTTACATAGGGTTGAGAAAGTAAACACATTTCGCCAAGGCGTTTTTGGATTCTACCCTCAACAATTTTTTCCTTGATATTGTCTGGCTTATTACCCAAATCATCACGGCCCATTTCAATGGCTTTTTCCTCATCCACAATCTCTTGAGGAATATCAGAAATCTTAACATATTCCACATTAGGACAAGCCGCAATCTGCATAGCAATGTTTTTGGCAAGGGCTTGGAAATCTTCCCTTCTAGCTACGAAATCAGTTTCACAGTTTACTTCTACAATTACCCCAATGCGTCCACCAGTGTGGATATAGCTTTCCACGATACCTTCAGCGGCAACTCTACCAGCTTTTTTCTCGGCGGAGGTAATACCTTTTTGACGTAACCATTCCATCGCCTTTGCGATGTCGCCATCACTTTCCTTGAGGGCTTTTTTGCAGTCCATCATCCCTGCATTGGTTTTATCTCTAAGCTCTTTTACTTGCTTTGCTGATATTTCTGCCATAATTAATTACTTTAGTTTGTATTAAATTTTAAAAATTATCTTAAATAATCATTACATAAATCGAGTCCCATGCTCTTAGTTTTTCTGGAAACAGGATTTATCATTTCACCATACAACGGAAATCAAAAACAAATTTTACTCACCGCCAAAAGTATCTAGGTTATAGACACAATTAACAGTAAGTAAAAGTTACATTGTCAACGGCTAAGTTGTCAATTAAGAGAAATTACTCCTCTTCGCCACCAGCATCTTCGGTGTCAGAGTAATCATCATCTTCATAATCTTGGTCTTCAGCAGATTCTATGGTTTCTACAGACTCAAGAAACTCATCCACAGTGCCTTCAGCCACAGCTTTACCATAGCGCCCTTCATAGATAGCATCAGCTAATTTACCAATGATTAGCTTAATGGAACGAATAGCGTCATCATTAGCAGGAATAGGTAAATCAACCAACTCAGGGTTACAGTTAGTATCCAACATAGATACCACAGGTAAATTAAGTTTTTGACATTCTTTGATGGCGTTATGCTCACGACGAATATCGACAATGATAACAAGGTCAGGAATTCTGTTCATGTCCTTGATACCACCGAGGTACTTTCTGAGTTTGGTTAACTCACGACGTAATACCGAAGCCTCTTTTTTAGGTCTTCTGTCTAATGCACCACTTTCCTCGAGGGCTTCTAAGTCTTTGAGGTGAGCAACACGGGCTTTGATGGTTTCCCAGTTAGTTAGCATCCCCCCCAACCAACGTTGGTTAATGTAGAATGCACCACAACGGGCTGCTTCTTGGGCAATGATACCAGCAGCTTGGCGTTTGGTACCTACAAATAAAACTTTTTTACCGCTTTCGGCAGCTTTTTTGACGTAGTTATAAGCCTCGTCCATTAATTGGGCGGTTTGTACTAGGTCAATGATATGAACCCCATTTCTAGCGGTGTAGATGTACTGAGACATCTTGGGATTCCAACGGCGCGTTTGGTGTCCGAAGTGAACACCAGAATCTAATAGCTCTTTTAAGCTAACTACTGGCATTTGATTTTCTCCTTTATTCGGGTTTATCCTCTATCTAGGCGATTAAAATTTCTCTGTCAGAAACACCCGACATCCTAGATATGTGAATTTTTTACAACTTTTCTAGTTTAGCTCAATTACAGCTTTTTTTCCATACCTCAGCATAAAATCAGATGGGCATTGTTTTCCCATAATCAATCCATTGAATATCCCTCTTTTGTCACTTTCCGAAATAACTAATCGGAAAAAATGAATTTATCCACTGAGAAAATGAATCATACAATTATTGCTGTGGTTCAGTAAATGATTAAACCCTATCCATAATAAATCGCTCTCCATTATTCTTAACCAAGGTAACATTGTGCAAAAGATGAGCATTGGTTTAACCATAATTCGATAGTTAATCAATGTATTTTTCCAACTACTAAAATCACGCCAATCTTCTGTGATGAAGATTTTCTTATCTTGAGTCTCTACTATTTTTTTTTGATTAATTAAGTCTGTAATAGGTTTAGTTTTTAAGCTAATCATCCAGTAAACACTATTAATAATTTCCCACCATTTTTCTATATCTTCTCCCTTGGTTAAACGATAATCTGTCCAGCCTAATTCTTGTTTACACTGCCGAAATCCATACTCTACCCATGTACGTTGACCATATAAATTTCCCATGGTTTTTTTCTGTTGAGTTCTCGTTTTTTGGATGTTAGTCATTACAAAACTAGTGCTGTTTTCTGGCATAGTTTCTGTGTTAGTAGTAATTTGCCAATAAGTTATTTCTCTTCTGAGACCATAAATAATTTCTCTAATGTATCTATCTTCTTTTTTACCATCACTAAAGGGAAAGTAATATTTCTATAAAGACCATAAACATTTACTGATACTATACCTTGATCTATTTTCCCTAAGCTTCCCAAATATTGTCGAGAAGTATAATCTGTGTTATTTCCTTATCTTGGTGCGCGTTCCCTTGCGTCTTTCGCCGACGCGGGGTCGCACCGCTTTTTACGATCTCCTGTTTCATCAATGATTACTGTAATCGGTGTATCAATCAGTATACTTAAAATATATTTTAAACGTACTTTTTCCAAGTCTGATGAATTCCAATTAGATTTTGTCAAAAAATGATGTAAACCTTGAGAGGAAACATTAACAATTTTACTTATTTCTGGCAAAGATTTTCTTTTGAGTGTTGAAATTAATCCTAAGTGTAAATATTTAAAATATTCATAATTACGCACATCGGAAAATAAAGAACGATAAAACGAACAATAGTTATCAATCAGAGGAACTGTTTCTGTGGGATTTCGAGGTAAGT
This sequence comes from Cyanobacterium sp. HL-69, assembly GCA_002813895.1. Lineage (NCBI taxonomy): Bacteria > Bacillati > Cyanobacteriota > Cyanophyceae > Chroococcales > Geminocystaceae > Cyanobacterium > Cyanobacterium sp. HL-69. The sequence goes on from CP024912.1 coordinate 1,731,577, forward strand.
GTTGCCTGATTTGTTCAGCTATATCCATTGCCATAATTGCGTTTCATTTTTACTATCTTTTTATTTTGCCACTTTTTCTCTCGGAAAGTGACAAAAGAGGGATATTCTTTATTATGTGGATGTTTCAGTTTTAAGGTTACCTAAGAACCTGTTTGAAAAGTCTTGATGTAGAATATGTCAGTGAAAAACTGACAAAAAAAAGAAATGACAAGACTATCATACGATACTGACCTCACTGATTACCAGTGGGAAATTTTAAAATCATTAATTCCTCCGGCTAAAACTGGGGGCAGAAATAGCTCTGTGAATATTAGAGAGGTACTTAATGCCATCTTTTATCTTCTTGCCAATGGAATAAAATGGAGGGCAATGGCTCACGACTTTCCCAAATGACAAACGGTTTACACTTATTTTCGAGGTTGGGAATCTTATGGTACATGGCGTGGAATTAATCAGCAACTATGGGAACAAGTACGAATAGAAGCGGGAACAAACCCAAAACCTAGTGCCGGTAGTATTGATAGTCAGTCGGTAAAAACCGCAATGGGTGGAGAAGAAATCGGCTTTGATGGTGGAAAGAAAGTCAAGGGTAGAAAAAGAACGATTTTGGTTGATACCATGGGTTTGGTACTAGATTTATGTGTTCATGGTGCAAAACGTTCAGATCATCAAGGAATGAAATTGTTAGCCCAAAACACTTCGCAGTTTTGGGCATGTTTAAAAATAATTTGGGTGGATAGTACTTTTGCAGGGAAAGAATTTATCGCCAAGATACAGAGAGAATTTGGCTGGAAATTAGAGCATGTAAAAAAGACAGATGAAGAACCAGGTTTCACGGTGATACCCAAAAGATGGGTAGTAGAGAGGACATATTCATGGTTTGGTCATTATCGAAGATTGAGTAAAGATTATGAATTTTTACCAACTACCAGTGAAATGATGATTTTTGCCAGTATGATTCATATTATGCTGAGAAGATTTGAGCGTCAATCTCAAAATATCTAACCCACTTCTGAACTTTTCAAACAGCTTCTAAGAAAACTGTTCCGAAAGAGTTAACAAAAATGCAAGTTCTGTTGATGATTGAACAGCATGGGGTGTATTCGAGGGAATAAAAATAAACACTCCTGGTTTCAATGAAATCTCTTTACCCGCTAGGGTTAGTATTCCTTCCCCTTCAATCACGTTGACTGTCGCATTGCGAGGGTTGGTATGTTCGGCGATTTTCTTCCCCGATGAGAGACACATTAAAGTATATCGACAGTTTCCATCTTCTAATAGAATCTTACTTTTGATTCCTGTTGTAGGATATTCAATTATTTCTTTCCAATGAATGGTAGTATTCTCGTTTGACATTATCATCATGGGATTACTCCTTTATTTGGGTAAATTATGGAAATACAATTTTGGAAATTGGTGGGTGTCCAAGGAAAATATAAGCTGCTGGTTTTAGTACGCTTTCGGAATAAATAATTTTCTGAATATTTAGACTTTTTACCCTTTTAGCCGTAGCATTGTAAGCTATTATTTCCCCTTCTAAACTAAAATCACTATGGGTAATATAATGATCGTGATCATGCACTGCTTGAAAGATAAAGCTATAAATTGGATTAAGTTCCAATGAGATGTCATAATTTTCCGCTGATACCCACAAATGATTTTGCTTAATATCATCAAACATTTCACTGGTGTTAGCGTAATGCTTGTACCATGAAAATTCTATATTTAGAGGTGTCGTCTGAAACTCATTCCAGAGCCAATCACACAATTGAGCAATCATCACATCAGAAATTTCGGCAGGTTCACTTTCTAAATAGAGTGCAGCAAGATTTTTAACTTTAGATACTTCTGAGAGTTTCATATTCTTATTTTATCTTTTCTTTGATCCTCTACTTATTCAATACTTCAACTTTGTCAGATGATAGGTTTATTTAACGTTTGAGTTGATTGAATACGATATAAAAAGTAATGAAAGGTTGAAATAGATTAACCAACCAGTCTTGATAACTGTTGGATAATGATTCTAGTAATAATGCAGGTGTTTTTTTGCCAACAATTAAATCCGTTTCAGAAAGATTATTTACCTGATGGTTAATTAATTTTTTGACTGACATTTTTGATTAATTATTTATAACTAATACTATTTTAGTGGATGAAAAAAGGTGAGCATTGCCCACCTTTGATTTTCTCTAGCTCCCTTCATAAAGAAGGGAGAATTTAGCTGAAGATGATTTATTTAATAGATGCACCTGTACCGGTGGCAGGGGCAAAACTAGGTACTACAACTTCATTATCCTGTTTGGTTAACTTGTTATAAAGTCTTTCGGTATTGGGGAAGTTGGCAGCGGGTAAGGTGGGATAACGACGATAAGGCACGGTATCTTCACCAAATACTTGAGAATATTCCATACTACCTACCAAAGCAGAGATAAAGGCACGAATACCTTGACTAGCAAGGATGCGGTTATAGTGCTGAATCTCTTTTTGATTCATAGGCGCCCGTCCTAAGAAATGTTTAGTACCCAATTCAATTACTTTAGTATTAGGGAAGGGGGTATAGAATTCTTTGAGGTATAAATCAGAGCAACCGATGGCTTCGATAAACTCTTTGACAGAAATTTCTCCGTTGCCGAGCTTACTTTCTAAGTTGGTGAAGTTGGCGTTTACCACATAGGGTTCTACATCCCGCTCGAATACTTGACGATAGGCCGCACGAATGGCATTTTTAAGAGCTACTTTGTCAACGTTGTTGGTAAGTTTAAATACCTTGGTTTGTTGACGTTGAACTGTTACACCTTGGTTAACACGGGATTTAACGTCGGGTTCGGTACGGAAGTTGGTTACTTGTCCGAGTTCGATAAATCTGGGAGTTACTTCTTTATCAACTCTTTGTCCGATGTCTTCTCTGATTGTTCCCACTCTGGCGTTACGCATTTGTAAACCGTTGGGGGTAAGATAGCGCTCGTAGGGTACGGTGTCTTCGCCGAAGGCTTCTGAGTATTCTTTACTATCCATCATGGCATCTACGAGGGCATAAAAGCCTTTTTTGGATGCTAAGTCGAAGTAAGGATTCATCTCACTACGTCCGTAGGTGGGACGACCTAAAAGACGACGGTGGATATATTCGATCGCCTTGCACACATAGAAAGGAGTCCAGTAGGTTTTGAGGAATAGCTCGGATTTAGCTAACATACGGATAAAGTCTCTGAGGGAAATTTCACCGTTTTCGAGCTTGATTTCCGCTACTTTTAATCTTTGTCCTTCATAGACATCACGACCAAATACTTGGCGATAGGTGGCTTTGATGACGGCTTGGGTAGAACTTTCACCAAATTTAACTCCTAAACCATTACTTGCTCCTGGTAATTCGTTGTTGAGGCGAACTACTTTGGGCCCTAAGGTACCGGGGAATTCTCCACGGGCGCGGGGGTTACTGTTTTGGTTATTGATACCGGGTCCACGGTGGATTAAGATACGTTTGGTATCTTTGCTGAAAGGTGCAGGGGCGCTACTAGGATTACGGGTTTCTTTGGGGAAAATGGCTCCAAATTGAATTTCGAGGGGGTCATTTCCAGAACCGTAAACGTGTTGATCGGGTAAGGGGCGATCGTATTTAGCAAAGGTAGTCACAAATTGAGGTACTTTGCGGAAAGGTGCACTGTAGTTAAACAAGTCTTGTTGCATTCCCCAGTTACGACATTCTTGAGCCTCAACCCCTAAACCTCTGAGGTAAGGTACGGTTTCTTCTCCGAAGTAATCTCCATATTCTTGGGAATCCACGAGCGCATCTACCAGCGCCCCTAAACCTCCAGTGGATACGATAGAGAAGTAGTCTTGTACTTCTTCACGGGAAGAAGGGCCACGACCTAAGATATGACGGAAAGCAAGTTCTAAGGCACGGGAGTTGATAAAAGGCTCAAAGAATTGCTTACGGTATAAAGGAGATTTGGCTAGACGGCGGACAAATTCTTTCATGGAAATGTCGCCATTTTTTACCTGAGACTCAAGGTAAGAGATAGATTGAGAATAGGCTTTGCTGATGTCACGCTCGAATACTTGACGATAGGCGGCTTTTACTACGTCGTTTTTCTCGGTGGCAGATAAGCCCGTTTTCATCACAAATTTAGGACGACGTTCAGCGGCATTAAAATAGCTCTGAGGTAGTTCTAAACCTTGTAAATCATTGGATTGTCTTTGACGTACTTTGTTGGCTGGAGTGGGGGCTTGTAGCTCGGCAAGGAGGATGTCAAAATATTGAGCAATAACTTCCTTTGCTTCTGCATCACCCTGAAAATAGCCAAGACAGGAGGCTTTCATATCCAGTAATGCTACTACGGTGGCATCAATGGAACAGGCTCTTTCTAAGACTTCTCTTAAACCTCTGGTATTGACCACCAGAATGTTAGGATCTCCTGACACGATCGCATAGCTCACATAGCGCAAAAACCAAGACATATCCCGCAAGGACTTGGTCATGTTGCTAGGACCATAACGAGATACGTTAATAGGTCTAAAACCTGCAGGAATAGCCCCAATGCTAGGAGCGGAGGAGAAGGAGGAAAATAAACCCGTAAAGAAATTACCTTTTTTGGCTTTGGTTTTAGTTTTTTCTTCCACAAAGGTTGCGGTGGAGTTTTGGGCTGCTTTGATGTCGCTAGGTACTTCTGTACCACCACCTACCCCTGCCAAAACCATTGAGGGTGCTTGAACAGTGGGCTTTTCAAAGAAAGCCATGGGAGAACCACCGGTAAAGATACGGTTAGCAGCGCGAGAAACGATTATGTCTGAATTATTGGTAATGGTTTCTGCGATCGCCAATCTTCTTAAGCCAGAATCAAAGTATGTTTTTAACTCACCTAACTCTCTTTGATCGGGAAAACGATCTTGCTGTTCTGCCTGAATAATAGTTGATACAGCTACAGTTTGGTATAATTGCGGTTTCGCTAAGGAACTACCGCCACTTGCTTTTATAGTCATTGATTCTTTTTATTTTAAAACTTTGTTTTTTAATCAATTCGTTCTATTTAGATTAAATCTTTTTGGGCTTTCTTAGGAGTTTTATTAAGTTTTGTTTCATTTTTTACCTACTCGAAGCAATACTAGATAAGGGAATGGGCAATTAAATTGATTTTTATTTCACCCCATCACTTCATCTCCCTTGCTCCTAATCCCTCATTCCGTACTTAGAGGTATAAGTTTCTAGTCTTTTACCGAATAGCTGATAACGATTATCTCGAATGATGGCGTAAAGGCGGTCGCCCGTATCCTTAGCAAAAGGTAAACCCTGATATATATTGACAAACCAACTCCCAGAAGGCAAGATTCGGGCAATCTCCTCGGCTGCATCGCTTCCCTGCCACCGTTGGTTATTTTCCTTATCAATCAAAATCATGCCCTTTTCACAATCACAGGCACTCACTTCCATCGAATCAAGAACTTCCTCATTCTGCATAGGAGTATATACAAAAGACTTTCCCTGATCAAAACTCTCTAATAATTGCACTAAATTAACACAGAGGTTGCAGTTGCCGTCATAGATGACATGGTATTTCATAGCCATTTGTTATAATTTTTTATATATTGCAATAAAACTTAATATAACTAATTATCTATGACTACTGACAACATTACCCAAACCAGAAAACTAGGCAATACGGACATAGAAGTATCAGCCCTCGGCATTGGTACATGGGCGTGGGGAGACTCCTTTTTCTGGGATTATGGCAAAACCTATGGTAAAAGCCAAATTGAAGAAGCATTTAAGGCAACGGTGGCGGGGGGAGTAACTTTTTTTGATACTGCGGAGGTATATGGCAGTGGTAAATCCGAGCAACTTTTGGGGGAATTTTGTAAGGCTACAGACCAAAAAATTGACATTGCTACCAAATACGCCCCCCTACCTTGGCGGTTATTCGGTGGTTGTGTAGCTGATGCCCTTACCCAAAGTCTCAAAAACCTACAAATGGATTATATCCCCCTATATCAAGTCCATTGGCCTTTTATGCTCATGAGTCAAGATACCCTCATGAATGCCTTGGCAGATGAAGTGGAAAAAGGTAGAATAGGGGCGATCGGAGTTAGTAACTATTCCTCTGAAGAAATGAAAAAGGCAAAAGATATTCTTGCCAAAAGAAATATCCCCCTCGCCGTTAACCAAGTAAAGTATTCCCTCGTTACCCGCAAAATTGAAGCCAAAGGCATCCTCAAAACCGCCCAAGAATTAGGTATTACCCTTCTTGCCTATAGCCCCCTAGCCCAAGGTTTACTAACAGGAAAATATAACCTTGATAATACTACTAAGCCAGAAGGTGCAAGGAAAATGGACTCTCGTTTTAGTTCCAGCGGTTTAAGCAAAATTGCCCCCGTACTCGAACTTTTAAAACAACTGGGAGAAAAATATCAGAAAACCCCTGCCCAAGTATCCCTTAACTGGTTAATGGCACAGGAGAATGTCATACCTATTCCAGGGGCAAAAAATGCCAAACAAGCCCAAGATAATACAGGGGCATTGGGGTGGAGTTTAAGCAGTGATGAGGTGGCGCAATTAGAAGAAATTACTAAACCTTGGCTTAACTCATAAGGTTAACATTTGATGCTTTTTTTCTCATCGAGGGCATCAGCTTCTTTTTTTAACATTGCCAACAAATGATAGTTTTCATTGGTTTGAGCTATTTCCATGCGACGTTCTAAATTACGGCGCAAATTGGCTTGATGAATAGCACCTAAATTACATTTAGTTTCTTCGCTGATAACATTAACAGTGGAGAGACATTCTTTTTCTTGTTGCCCTTCCTCTTGGCGAGGAATAAAGTAAGGTTGCGCATTGGGATTACTACTATAGGCGACACCACGATATGTCAAGAAAATTTTTGGTTGTAACTGGGGAATGTGTCGGGGAAGTTTCTGGCGACATTCGACACCTCTATATTTACCTAATATATCTGCTTCTTTTACTTCTAATAAGGATGTTTCACTGGGTTGATGTTGATTTCCTCTGTAGGACATTTTCATTTATTTATACCTCTTTTCAATTATTTAAAAATTTATTTATCAACTTAATTAAAATTTCATCTCAGTGCTGATTAGATGTTATCTTTTGTGCTTATTTCCATAGAGTTTTAGCACTGTTGATATTATTTGCTCTTTGCTATGGGGGATATATTTTTCCCTATACTCAATGTAGCATCTTTTAAATAGGATGGATTTTTTCTGTATCGATTGTTACAGAAAGTTGTTATTTTGGTTGTATTTTGTAATAAAATGGAGAGTTAATGACAAATAAAAGTGCGATACGGCTTATCTAACAAAGAAATCCTCATCTCTAGAGCAGATAATGCTTTATATCAGGCAAAAGAAAGGGGTAGAAATACTGTTATTTAATTTCAAGGTAACGAATGATAAATTATTAATTATCATTTAAACATCCATTCCAAACCCACACTAACTTGAGAGTCTGCCTGTTGTATAGAATTTTGCCACTCGATTTGGGTAGATAAACGTAAACTCTTGTTAATGGCATAGGCAGCGGTAATTTCTGTAATACCAACTTCATTACTACTACCCAACCCTACAAAATTTTGAGTGACAAACACATCTGCCGCCCCTTGGGGTGACAATGGTAGGGCGAGTCTTACCCCTAAATTTATACCATCGGTACTATAATCATTTGTTGTAATAGAGCGATAGCCAACCACAGGGGCAATGTTAAAATAACCCCCTAATGGTAATACATAGTAGTTTAAATTAGCACTCACAGAACGACGCTCTAAGGAATTTCCTTGACTATCTTCTTCATCAAAGGAAGTAGCATATTTGGCACTGAAGGTTAAAGGGGTTTTACCGATAAATACATCTTCTATTCCCACAGAAATTCCCCCAATGGCATTATTAGAAGGAAACTCACTATAACCGATTCTCAGTCGAGTGGGAAAACTAGGCTTATTTCTGATTTCATCTAATAAATTCGGAGTTTCTTCTACCCATTTTTGCCATACAGGGCTATTTTCCATGACATCAGCAGGAATGTTAAATTGTTGTTGTCTATTTTCTAGGTCAATATTTTGGGCAAAAAGAGTATTATTAATTCCCATAAAGGAGGGAAAAATAATGCCTAGTATTAAAACATATCTATGGGATAAAAAACTAATTTTCATAAAGGCTTGTAGAGCTTATAATTATCAAATTAAATCTTAAAGTTAATTTCATTCAACTCCTAATTTAACATTGATTGTAATTCATTCATCGCATTATTTTGAGCCTCTACTTTTGTATGAATTTGTCCAACATCCGCTTGAAGTTTTTGGGCATTATTCCTAATATGATTTAATTGATCTTGGATGGGATATAATGCCTGTTCTAACAGGTTAACTTTTGCCTGTATTTCCGTAGTGTGACGACACATATTTTCAACATTTCCTTGATTTGACTGCAACTGCTTTTCAGTCTGTTGATAATTATTTTCTTGAAAATTAACGGTTTCTTGTTCGTTTTGTTGAGCTTTTTTTAACTGATTTAATTCATTCGTAAAATGCTCAATTTTTTGGTCAATTTCCATTTGTTGACCTTTTACTTCTGCTAGAAGTGGTTTAATATTAATTGTCTCGGCAAAATCGAGATCAATAATTCCTTTACGGCGACTAAATACTTTCAGATACTCATTCAATACCTTTTGTTGCTTTTTAAGATTTCGTCTTTGCCCCACGAGAGTTTCATTTAATAGTTTCATCGCTTCTTGAGAATCCGCTAATTCAGTTTCAAGACTCAGTTTATCTACGTCACTGGCACTATAAATTTTCTCTTGAATCTCTTTTACTTCATCGCTTTGGAGGGTTAATTCTTCTTCTTGCATATTAACAAAATTAACCACCTTAGCAGTTTCGTCTTTTACTTCATTTACTTTGGCTTCTAAATCACCTAGGGGCATAGTTTCTAAGGCTTCAATATCCACTTGTTGCTCTTCTCCATCATCCCCTAAAAGGTAGATTTCCTCTTGTAAACGGTGGATACCTTCTTTGGTGAGATTAAATTGGCGTAAAAGACTTTCTTTTTCTTGTATTTGGCTGTTAATGTTTTGTAGGGTAAATTTTGCTTTGGCTAATTCTTCCCTTGCCATCAACAATTCTTCTTGTTTTTGTTTTAGGTATTCTTTTTGATTGTTAAGTTCGTTTTGTTGTTGTTCTAAACTACTTTTACTATGTTCTAATTCTCGCCAATATTCATCTAATTTGGTTTGTTGATTATTTACCCCTGAAAGTATTTCGTCGATGGGTTGGGTAAACATTTCTGGTTGGGGAATGTTATTTTTTATCGCTCCAGAAATTGATTCTAATTTTTCACGGATTTCCCCTTGATCTATTTTATTATTATTAAGTCTTTGTTGTTCGTTGGTAAGTTGTTCCCAAGCGGCAGTTAATTTATTTTTTTCTTCTTCGAGGAGGACAAGTTTCGATTCTTGCTCTTGTAATCTTTGTTGTTGTCCATCTAATTCGGCTTGTCTTTTGGCAATTTCTTCCCCTTGAATTTGTAGGGAAACTTTCCATTCTTCTATTTCTTCTTCTTGGGATTTAGATTTTTCTAGGGTGCGAGAAAAATGGCGCAAATAGTTAACAATACGAGAACCTGCTAATTCTGGTGCGCCTTGAATTTGTTTGTTATTATCTAGGTTGAGGATGTAAAGAGTACCTTTGCCAGTTTGTTCACTAATGGCATCGGTGGTGATGATGTCTTCTCCTGCAATTGCCGTCCAAGTTTGATCGGCTGCTTGGGAGGTTAATAATTTTAATTCTGTTTTGTAACCACCAACAAACCCTCTTGTTTGGGTTTTAACTTCTGCCAGATATAACACAAATCTTTATTCCCTTATATTTTCTGTATGAATAGTACTTATTCCCATGTTAAACCATAATCCTATAGGTTAGGGTATCTTACTCTAGGACTATGTTAAGTCTATTTTAATCCATTGATTATAGCAAATTTTTTTTTCACGACAATAGCAGTCTGGTAAATTTGGTTTATGGAAAGATTATCATGGGTAGTATGGATTTAATTTTGTGTCATCGGACGGCGGATTTTGATACTTTGGGGGCGGCGGTGGGTTTGAGTAAAATTCATGGTCGGGCAAAAATTGTGTTGACGGGGGGAGAGCATCCTTCGGTGAGAAATTTTTTGGCGTTTCATCGTGATGAGTTGGCGTTGATTGATCGGCGTACTATCCATCCTCAAGATATTCGTCGTATTTTTATTGTGGATACTCAAAGGGGCGATCGCATCGGGAAGGCGGTAGAATGGTTATCATTGCCTAATGTAGAGTCTGTCACTATCTATGATCATCACCCTGAAAATGAACATACTTTGACGGCTACTAATAAATATATCGAAAAAGTAGGCTCTACCAGCACAATTATTTGTGAACTTTTGCAACGGCATAATATTACCCTCAATGTCATTGAGGCGACGGTGATGGCTTTGGGTATCCATGTGGATACAGGCTCGTTAACTTTTGAGCAGACTTCCCAAAGAGATGTTCTTGCCCTTGCTTGGTTGATGGGTATGGGCATTAATTTATCTATGGTTTCTGAATATGCTGAACCTAGTCTATCTCCTCTGTTACAGGATTTATTACCCAATATTCTTAATAAAGTAGAGACAGAATATATTAATGAAAGTGCGATCGCCTTTATACTTTTAGAAACCCCTGATTTTATCCCAGGACTATCTAGCTTAGTGGCAATCATTGGAGATTTACTGGAAGTAGATGTGCTAATTTTCGGGCATTTTTATCAGCAAAAAAAAGGAAAACAAAATAAACTAGGTATCATTGGACGCTCAAGCCTAGATTCAGTCAACTTAGGACATATTTTTGCTAAATATGGAGGAGGAGGCCATAGTAGTGCGGCTTCTTTTTCCATCCGTTGCGACAATGCGCAAGAAATTTTAGACGAAATAAAAAAACAAATCCATACCCAAATCCCCGCTGCCCTCACAGCTTTCGACTTGATGTCCTCCCCTGTGCGTACCATTCGCCCCCATACCACCATCGAAAAAGCTCAACGCATTCTCCTACGTTACGGACATTCAGGGCTGTTTGTGGTTAATGAAAAAGGGGAATTGGTGGGGGTTATTTCTCGCCGTGACATTGATATTGCCCTCCATCACGGTTTTGCCCATGCCCCCGTAAAAGGTTATATGAGCAAAAATTTGCATACCATTGTCCCCCATACGGGTTTATCCACCATTGAAGCCATGATGGTAAATAACGATATTGGTAGGCTTCCTGTGTTGGATAACGGCAATTTGGTGGGCATTGTCACCCGCACCGACATTTTACGGCAACTCCACCAAACCCGCATCAGCAAACATCAGAATACCCCTGTTTCCCCTGTGGTTTCTTGTTTGTTGCCCTCATTTCAAGAAAAGCTACATCCTCCCATCGGGGAGTTATTACAAAAAGCCGCCCAATATGCTGAAGAAAAAGGATGGCATCTTTATCTGGTGGGGGGAGGAGTGAGGGATTTATTGTTGACGGGGGATGATGATACTCTTAAGTTACAGGATATTGATTTGGTAGTAGATGGTTTTCACCGCAACACCACCACCGAGGCAGGGGTTGCCCTTGCCCAAGCCTTACAAGCAAGTTATCCCCAAGCCCGTCTGAGTATCCACGGAGATTTTCAAACCGCTGCCCTCACTTGGCATGATGATGATAATTTAGGCTCATTATGGGTTGATATTGCCACGGCACGCACGGAGTTTTATCCTTATCCAGCGGCTAATCCAGAGGTGGAAGCAAGTTCGATTCGTCAGGATTTGTATCGCCGAGATTTTTCTATCAATGCCCTGGCGGTACGTTTAACTAATCCTAATCCAGGAGAATTACTAGACTTTTTTGGAGGAGTGCGTGATGTGCGATCGCAACTTATCCGTGTATTACATCCCAATAGCTTTATAGAAGATCCTACCAGAATATTTCGAGGAGTGCGCTTTGCGGTGCGACTAAATTTTGCCATGGAAGCCCAAACTTTAGAATATATCGAGTATGCTATCGGTAGCGGTATTTTTGAAAAAGTATCCCTGGAAAAAACTTCTATCCCTGCGCTTACTACCCGTCTCAAAGCCGAATTAAGTTATATTCTCCAAGCTGATTACTGGAAAAAAGCCCTCGAACTTTTACAACAATTAGGGGCGCTCGCTTGTATCCATCCTCAATGTAAAATTAGCCCAGAAATATGGTGGCAAATTCGTTATTTAGATCGCTGGTTAAGATACTACAATTTAGAACAAGAAAACCATAAAACTCCTTCTTGGTTACTACGATTAGAAATAATTTTAACTAGCCTTGAATTACAAATAAGAGTAAAAGTAGCTGAAAATTTACAATTGCCCAAAGATAGTATAACAAGACTCAATCAATTAGAAACTAACCAAGAAAAGATAGAGCATAGTTTTGATAATAGTCAAAAATTAAGTCAAAAAGTAGAATTTTTTAGCCCCTATAAACCCCTTGATTTAATTTTAATTGCCGTGAAAAGTAATAAGAAAATTAGGTCAAATATTTGGAATTATCTATTCCATTGGAGCAGAATAAATTCCCCTATTAATGGCGATGACTTAAGAAAATTAGGTTATAAACCAAGCCCCCAATATCAAATTATTTTAAAAACCATCAAAGGATTATTTTTAGATGGAGAAATTACCACAAAATCCCAAGCCCTCGATTTTATTCGTGAGAAATATCAAAAATAGGATTTAATGAAAAGGTGTGGTCATGAAGGCAGGGAATAGGGAACGGGGAATAGGCAATGGGTAATAATAGCTTTAGCCCAAGAATTATTTTTAACAAAAACATATTCTCCATTCTCTCCCTGTTAAGGAGAGATACCCATGAGCAAAAGCGTTTAAAATAGTCACTTTGCCTCTAATTTAGCGAGACGACTTTTTAAGTCTTGATTTTCCTCTTTCAACTTATCCACTGCCTGACGTAAATCTTCAAGATTTTTGTCTTTACCCAATTTCGCCCTCACCTGATTAACCGCTTCTTCTTCTGCCCTTCTTTTTACCCTACCATCGGGGGTGCTTTCGGCAAGGGTGGATAAAAGATTAATGGCTTGGTTGTCTTCTATCTGAGATAAACCGCTGATAAGTGCCATTTGGGTAAGGAAAAAAGTATCCTTGAGGATGTCTTCAAATTGTTCAAGGATAATGGCTAATTTGTCGGCTTTTTGCCCTTTGGCAACCGCCCCAAGGCAACGAATGGCAGTTAATCGGAGGGGTTGGGGAGTGCCAAGTTTGGTATATTGGGCGATTAAGTCGGCTGCGGCGGGAGAAGTTTTTAATTTACTTAGACCGTTGATCGCCCCTGATCTAATTATCTCATTTAAGCCACTTCTATCTTTCAATATTTGACCGAAAAGCTCAATTACCTCATTTTCCTTATCCGCTAATGTACCCGTCACCAATGAGCCAAGAGCGTTAATTGCGGAGGCTTCTGCGTAGTAACTGGGGTCAGAGGCGATCGCCACTTGTTTGAGGGCATTGTAACTAGATTCGGTTTTATTTTTGCCTAGGGCTTCTATAACTGCTCTTCTGACACGGTGATTTTCTTCGGCTAAAAACTCTATGAGGGTATCAACCGCTTGATCTAGTTTTATTTTGCCTAGTTGTTTAACAATTTCTACTTTTACCCCCCAAAAAGACTCATTTTCAAAAGCATTTTTAAGGGTTTTTACCGCTTCTAAATTAGCTTTCTTACCAATAGCGATCGCACTGTAAATGCGAGAAATAGGGTCTGGATCATACTTTAACTGAGCTTTTAACTCGCTAAATCCATATTCTAACTTAACAGTTTTAAGATGGTTATTATTAACATCAAAACTCACAAAATCAGGTTTTTCAGCTAGGGGAAAATAAAAACTTTGTTCGGGTTTATTTAGCTTAAGAAGAAACTCTGTGGATGTAACGCCTTTTTGGGCAGAATAGTAACCAAAAGCAAGGGGAATTTTCAACTCAAATAAATCTATATACTTGCCATTTTCCTCTTTAGCCTGAGTTTGTTTCACTGTCACACAAGCCAAATTAGAATCATTATCCCAACTGTAGCTTACCTTAAAATCAGGATGTCCACCCCTAAAGACATATTGATCAAAAAGAGAGCCTAAATTATAGCCCGTTGCCTTCTCCACTGCCCTTAATAAATCAACGGTTTCCACGGTTTTGTGGGCATTATCATTGATAAAAGTATGAATCGCCCTGTCAAACAATTTATCCCCCAAAATCGAGCGTATCATGTGATATACACAAGCACCCTTTTCGTACAAATGACGGTCATATAATTCGATCGCCTCCCGGTACACATTTGTTACAATGGGACGACGATAACGGGAGGAATCTTCTTGTAAATAACTCCTTGCCTCCCCTAAAAGATAATAACGGGCATCATCATCCCCATATTCATGCTCTGTCCACAAAACCTCTGCATAGGAAGCCGCCCCTTCCTTTATCCAAGCATGACTCCAATGTTTTATTACCACTAAATCCCCAAACCATTGATGGGCTAATTCGTGCGCCACAAGGCTTTCAGTGCGATCATTATCTAGCGCCCCTCTTTCGTCCAACAAACAACGATCCGTTAATAGAGTAGTAGATGTGTTCTCCATGCCTCCAAAAATGAAGTCATCCACACACACTTGAGCATATTTTGAGAAGGGATAATTATAACCATATTTTTTACTAAAAAACTCAATCATTCTAGGGGTTTTACCCATGCTGATAGTAGCTTCTTTTTCTTTGCCTTTTTCTACATAATAATCTACAGGAATCTCTCGCCATTTATCCTCAATTTTAGCAAATTTCCCCACAGCTAAAGTCATTAAATAAGTAGGATGAATTTGAGGTTGTAACCAATGATATATTTTACTACTTTCTACTTCTTGAACTTCTACTAATTCTCCATTAGAAATAGCTGTATATTCAGCAGGAACTTTTACTTTTATTTCCGAGGTGGCTAACTGCCCAGGATAATCAAAACAAGGAAACCAGTAACGGGAATCTTCATCTTCTCCTTGAGTCCATACTTGATGAGGTTTATCTGGATAATGTTCATCGGGGGCGATAAAATATAATCCTCTTTGGGGTTTTTCTTTACTATATTTAATAACAATTACTAAGTCTTTTGTGGTAGTAGGCTGTAGTAAATTAATAGTTAAAGTTTCACCGTCATAATTAAAAGGTTGGCTGATACTATCAATCAAAACTGACTCAATTTCGAGGTCAACAGCATCAAGGGTAAGTTGACTAATGTTTTCTCGGATAGGGGTTAGGGTAATATTACAATTTCCCCCAAATTTCTGGGCGCTTATGTCTAATTCTAGGTCAAGAAAAATATGTTGTACCTGCCCATAGCGATCTGGATTATAGTGGGGTTTTGCTCCGGGTAGTTCAAAACTTTTTTTGGCTTCAGAATCAAAATAATAGCTACGGGTCATAGTTTGCTTACTGATAACGATATTTTTCCTTATTATTTATCTTATCTTAAGATGTGAATTGCCATGTTCGTTTTTTCAAGGATTATGGAGAGTTAAACTTAACGAAGTACCTAGAATTAGTTACAATTATGAGTAACTATCAAGTAAATTTTATTACAGTTAGCTATGACTGAAACAAATAATTATATGGAATTGGATCAAGAAATTAAGGAACAAGAAAATATAGAAGAAAATCAAAATATAGATTCAGTGATGGAACCTGAAATTTTGGAAGATGATTCGGATGGGGTAACTGATGATGAAGCTCAGGATGATAGCGTAACCTCTGAAACCACTGATGATATTGAGTCAGAGGGGACTTCTGATATTGGCGATGATGAGAGTGAAAGTGTAAAGGCGATCGCCCTTTTACAAGAAGAAATAGCCAATCTTCACCAACAACTAGAGCTTCAAAAAGAACAAACAAAAAGTGTTCAAGGTCAATTCATGAGGCTAACTGCTGACTTTGATAACTTCCGTCGTCGCACCGCCAAAGAAAAAGAAGAACAAGAAACCACCATCAAAAAGAAAACCATCACCGAATTACTTCCTGTAGTAGATAACTTTGAAAGAGCTAGAACCCAAATAAAACCAGCGAATGATGGCGAAATGGGTATTCACAAAAGCTATCAAGGAGTATATAAAACCTTTGTCGAAAGTTTGAAAAAACTAGGGGTTTCTGCCATGCGTCCAGAGGGTGAACTTTTTGATCCTAACTACCAAGAAGCGATGCTCAGAGAGCCTACTAACGAATACCCTGAAGGCACAGTCATAGAGCAATTGGTAAGGGGTTATCTTCTCAATGATCAAGTGCTACGCTATGCTATGGTAAAAGTGGCAGCCCCCAAAGATGATGACGAAAATGAAGCAACCGCTACCCCAGAAAACGGCGAGAATGCTGAAAATTAATCAACACCTTTTATTAGTAAAATTAACTAATATAAACTAGCAGGAAAAATAGAAAAAGAGCCACCCATTATGGCTCTATAAAAAAATTGATCAAAATAAATTACACTTAGGTGGAGGTGTTGTCCATCAAAAATAATTGTCGTAAAAAACAATAATTGATGACAACAAATATTCCTAGGGTATCCTGTAAAAAACGATCAAGACCAATACCACAAGAAAACTTATAAATCGCAACTGCTATCAGTTATGGGAAAAGTAATCGGAATCGACTTAGGAACAACAAATAGTTGTGTTGCCGTACTAGAAGGGGGCAAACCTTTAATTATCAATAATCAAGAGGGTTCACGGACAACCCCCAGCATAGTAGGCTTTGGCAAGGGTTCTCAGCGCCTAGTGGGACAACTAGCCAAACGTCAGGCCGTCACCAATGCCGAAAATACCGTGTACAGCATCAAGCGATTTATAGGTAGAAGATGGTCTGATAGCGATCACGATCGCACTCGGGTAACATATCAGTGTGTAAAAGGGAAAGATGACACCGTAGATGTCCAAATACAAGATCGTAGCTATACCCCCCAAGAAATCTCCTCGATGATTCTCCAAAAACTAAAAACCGATGCCGAAACATTTTTAGGAGAACCCGTCACCCAAGCCGTAATCACTGTTCCTGCTTATTTTACCGATGCCCAAAGACAAGCCACCAAAGACGCTGGTACTATTGCTGGGTTAGAAGTGATGCGGATTATTAACGAGCCTACGGCGGCCGCCCTTGCCTATGGTTTAGATAAACAAGACCAAGATCAATATGTATTGGTATTTGACCTTGGGGGAGGTACTTTTGACGTGTCGGTGTTGCAACTGGGTAATGGTATCTTTGAGGTGGTATCTACTTCGGGGAATAATCAATTAGGGGGAGATGATTTTGACGGAGTTATCGTTGATTGGTTAATTAAAAAATTTAAGGAACAAGAAGGCATTGACCTTAGTTCCGACAAAATGGCACTGCAAAGGCTCAGGGAAGCTGCAGAGAAAGCCAAGATAGAGTTGTCCAACCTCATGGAAACATCCATTAATCTTCCCTTTATTACCGCCGATGACAGTGGACCAAAACACTTAGAACTAGAACTTTCTCGCCCTGATTTAGAAGAACTAATCGCTCCATTGGTACAAGAAATCGTCCCTCCCATGCAAAGGGCGCTGGCTGATTCAGAACTCCGAAAAGACCAGATTCATCGAGTCGTGTTGGTAGGGGGTTCAACCCGTAGCCCTGCCATATCCGCCAAGATAGAAGAATTTTTCGGCACAGGTATTTCCATTGACCGCTCCATTAACCCCGATGAAGCCGTAGCCCTAGGGGCGGCAGTGCAAGGGGGAGTATTAGGGGGAGAGGTGCGCAACCTACTTTTATTGGATGTTACCCCCCTATCCTTGGGCTTGGAAACCCTTGGGGAAGTATTTACCAAAATTATTGACCGTAACACCACCATTCCCACCAGTCGTGCTCAAGTATTTTCCACGGCCGTGGATGGACAAACTTCTGTGGAAGTTCACGTGTTGCAAGGGGAGCGTTCTATGGTCAAAGATAATAAGAGTTTGGGCAAATTCCTTTTGACGGGTATTCCCCCAGCGCCTAGGGGGGTACCACAAATAGAAGTATCCTTTGATATTGATGCCGATGGTATTCTTAAAGTAAGTGCTAAGGATAAAGGTACAGGCATTGAGCAAGGAATCGTCATTAGTAATACTGGCTCTTTGGATGCCCAAGAAATTGATCTTATGCGTCGGGAGGCTCAAGAATATGCTTCTAGCGATCGCCGTCGGGTACAATTAGTTGAAATTAAAAAACAATTAGATAGTCTTCTCTATAGCTACGAATTGAGCTTAGAAAAAAATCCTTTCCTTGTGGGTGAAAGTTTACAAGAAGAAATTAACCAGAAAAAAGTCAACATTGCCGAAGCCATTGATTCTTCCGACATTCCCGTAAGTCAAGTAGAATCGATGATTAATGACTTGAGAGAAACCATTATCGGATTAGGTAGCAAAGCCTATGAAAGCGTTTCTCAACCCCCAGAAACCAATGCCGAACCTCAAGGAGAAACCATGTTTGAATCCTTGGATGGAGATGATCTTGATCCTGAATTTAAGAGTATTGAAGATGAAATCCTTAGCGGTTTGAGCCAAATTTCTGGTGGCACTGCGGAGTTTGATTTTGACTATGATCAAGATGAGACTATTACAGGGGATTACGAAACTGTAGATTAACCTGGGTTCGGGATAACATTTTCTGGTAAGGGCAGGGAATGGGCAACGGGCAATAGGCAATGGTGGTAATATTTTTAATAATCAATGGTTTTGGTCATCAAAATATATTTCGCACTGTAATTAAGCAACATCACACCTCTCACCAACTCTCCAAAACTTATGCTATTCATAACCCCTTATCCCGAATTGAGGTTAGATTAATAGTTAGGGTGCGCTAATTTTATATTACTGAATCTCTATAATCTCATAAAAAAAGGGGTTTGCACCCCCTCTTCTTTTTGCTCTGTTTTAATAAATAATTAACGGAACATAATACTTACCGAACTATCCTCATGGATACGCCAAATAGTCTCACCCAGTAGGTTTGCTACGGATAAAACTTTTAGCTGAGGAAAATAGTTATCTAAAGGTACAGGAATCGTATTAGTTACAATCACTTCCTCAAAAACATCACTAGATAAACGAGATATGGCTGGGCCAGAAAATACCGCATGGGTAGCACAGGCATAAATTTTCTTAGCACCTTCTTTTTTGAGAAGTCTTGCCCCTTCTAGTAGTGTTCCTGCGGTGTCAATCATATCATCCACCAAAATGGCGTTTTTGCCTTTCACATCACCGATGACGTTCATTACCTCGGCTACGTTGTGGGCTTGACGACGCTTATCAATGATAGCTAAAGGAGCATCATTTAACTTTTTGGCGAAGGCTCTTGCCCGGGCTACACCGCCCACGTCAGGAGATACCACTACAAAATCTTCCAACTCTTTTTGAAGGAGATAGTCAAGAATAACAGGAGAACCATAAACATGATCTAAGGGTATATCAAAATATCCTTGAATCTGGGCAGAGTGTAGGTCCATGGCAAGGACTCGATTTGCCCCTGCTTGGGTGACTAAGTTGGCTACTAATTTGGCGGATATGGACTCCCTACCTGCGGTTTTACGATCGGCTCTGGCATAAGAATAGTAGGGAATAACTGCGGTAATTTGCCGTGCTGATGCCCGACGACAGGCATCAATCATGATCAGCAACTCCATTAAGTTATCGTTGACAGGATTACAACAGGGTTGAATTAAATAAACGTCACACCCCCTGATGGATTCTTGGATTTGGACGTATAACTCTCCGTCGGCAAATCTCTTCCGAATCATCGGTCCTAGATCCATGCCTAGATAGCGCGCTACTTCTGTAGCTAGTCCGATGTTTGCTGATCCTGAAAATAATCTGAGGCGATTATTGTCGGATACTTGATGTTGTAACATGGGACTGAGTGTTAAAGTGGCAGAATGACTCACGGCAAATTCTTTAACCTCGTAAAATTTAATAATAATTTAATCTTTATCTTACCCTTTTAAAATAGGAGAAGTTTTACTCTTGTATTCTAATTTACAATATATATACCATTTTGCTTCATTTATTTTGAGGTTGTGTTGATTTTTTAATGAAAACTTTATTTATTACGGGTACGGATACGGATGCGGGAAAAACTATCGTAACTACGGCATGGAGGGCGTATTACAAGATTTATTATCCCCATCTATCTACAGGTTTGATGAAGTTATTACAAACTGGTAGGTTGGGGGATGCGGAATTTTATCAACAATTTTTCGATGATGTGATTATTCCTTTACGTTATGATGCTCCTTTGGCTCCCCCTGTGGCGGCGGCTATGGAACATCGTTCTATTGATATGGATTTGATTTATAGTCAGTTACGGCAGGGGCAAACCCAATATGATGTTTTTTTGGTGGAGGCTTTGGGGGGTTTGGGTTCTCCCATTACTGATAATTTGACCATTGCCCATGTGGCTGATAGTTGGGTTTTGGATACGGTTTTGGTGGTTCCTGTGAAGTTAGGGGCGATCGCCCATACTGTAGCCAATATCGCCCTTGCCAGACAACATAATATTAATCTCAAAGGGATTATTTTTAATTGTGTAAATCCCTGTACCGAGGAACAGATTAATAATTGGACTCCCAAACAAATGATTGAATCCTTTACCAATATTCCCGTACTGGGTTATTTTCCTTATATAGAAAACCTTTCTAATTTAGAAGACTTAGCCAAAGCCTTTAAAAATTCCATGGACATGACCAAAATCCAAGATATATAAAGTAGGGTGGGCAATACCCACCATGAGATATTTTGATACCTTAAAACTGGTATGTCCAACCAAGATAATTAAGAACCGATGATGCCACCATCTTCCTTGGTAATAACCACCGTAGCCGAACGAGGATAAGGAGAACCATTACCATCAGGCCACTGAGAATTAATTTTCCCCTGCGCAAAATCCTCCTTAGTTGAAGTAGCCCCTGGATGCTGAACATTAATAAACATCGTACGGCGATCAGGAGTAGTAATTACCCCAGTAATTTCCTGACCCACAGGACCAGTTAAAAAACGGCGAATAGCCCCAGTTTCAGGATCAGCCGCCAACATCATATTATTACCAAACTGAGCAAAATCTCCAGTATTGATGACACTTTCACTCATATCAGTTTGAATCCAGATGCGACGCTCCGCATCAATCCACAACCCATCAGGGTTACAAAATTGATTCTCTCTATCCAAAGAATCACCCTTCAAAGTCTGGCTGTCATCCTCAGGCCCTGCCAAAACAAACATCTCCCATTTAAAAGCATTAGTGCTAGGGTTATTGCCTTGCTCTTGCCAACGAACAATTTGTCCCCAACGATTACTGGCACGAGGATTAACCGTATCAACTTGGTCAGCTTCACGACTGGTATTATTAGTAAGAGTAAAATAAACCTCTCCCGTTTGAGGATCAATAGCCCCCCATTCTGGACGATCCATTTTTGTAGCACCGACAAAATCTGCTGCGCTACGGGTATTAACTAAAACATCAGCTTGGGAGTTAAACCCATTTTCGGGAGTTAAACCATTTTGTCCAAAAACTAATGCTATCCAATCACCACTTCCATCCTCATTAAATCGAGCCACATAAAGAGTGCCATTATCCAATAAATGTCCCCCCGCAGTTTGTGCAAAATAGGGTTGAGCGGACACATATTTATAAATATATTCAAAACGAGCATCATCCCCAGAATAACAAACAATAGGTTGACCCTCTACCGCAGGATGAAATACAATTCCTTCATGGCGAAAACGTCCTAAAGCAGTACGTTTTTGGGGGGTATGGTTAGCATTAAAAGGATCAATTTCTACCACCCAACCGAAAGTATTTGGCTCATTACGATAATCTTCAATGGCATTATTGCCTTTTGTAGAAGCATCAAAGCGAATATACTCATCATTACCATTAGCCGCTAATTCCCAACCATAGCGGGTATCCCCTGTACTAACTCCATAACGGGAATGTTCTCTGGGTAAATTAGGATTACCTTGATTATCCACATCACCATTACGAAAATAACCATGCCAGTTTTCCTCCGCTGCTAGGTAAGTATTCCAAGGGGTTACTCCATGGGCGCAGTTGTTAAGAGTGCCACGGGTGGCTGTTCCATCCTTACTGTAATGAGTTTTAACAAAGTCTGTACCACGGACAGGGCCATTAATTTCCATGGGGGTTAAACCTGTAATGCGACGATTACGAGAATCTTTAACTACCGTCCAATTACCATTACGTTGCTTACGGATATGAACAATGGAAACTCCGTGGGCATTCATTTCTTTTAATACTTCATCGCTATCTCGGCGATTTTCTCCTATCATAGTTACATCTCCTCGGGTTAGGGCTTTCCCTTGGGCGGAGGTGTGCATATAGCGCGGTTCAATGTATTCATGGTTCATAACCAAAAATCCTTCTTCCGAACTGCCTTCATAGGGGGAATTTCCATCAATGGGAAAAAAGTGCATTCCATCATGGTGACTACCAATTTGCATTCCTTGTTCTGCACCAGTGTTTTCTAAGCGATAATCGGGATAGTCTCCTGCAATGGGTTCTCCCCAAGGAAGAATGACTTGAGCTTTATATCCTTCTGGAACGATAATGGTATCAGCTTCACTAATGGGAATGGCTTTAAATCCTAGTAATGGGTTTTGGGCTTTGGCTATGCGGGGGCGAATGGCGCTGAGAATAGGACTGGCAAACATGGAGGTAATGGCTAGGGCAACACTACCTTTTAATACTTGTCTCCGCTGCATTTTTTTTCCAATTATTGCGCTCAGACTGTTATTTTGTGAGGGATTGCAGTGTGGTTCATGGTTGGGGTCGAAGGGTCGAGAACGATTTATGTTCTTAGTCATTGTTGGTTTTCCTCTGTGACTCAAGGGGTGTTTTTGAGGAACAATACTTGAGCTATGTTGTTTTTATCATCAAGGTCGATAGTAGATAATTGAAGTTAGGAAAAGGTTAAACTAAGAATAAGTTTCGGTTAACTCAAGGTGAAAAGGAGTAAAACAATTTGAAGGTAAATTTTCAATGATTGTATGGTTGTGATTTTAGGTTTAATAAAGTTTTATTGAATAAATACAGTTAGTAAAAAATGTATATTTTTTATAGGATAAATATAGTAAAATAGCTATGAAATAAATATTTATTTAATTTATCAAATGTCTAATCAAATTACTCCTAAATTAATCATCCATGGTGGTGCTGGTAGCTCTTTAAAAGGAAAAGGAGGCCTAGAGGCGGTAAGGGAATCCCTCCATAACATTGTCAAAGAAGTATATGAGTTACTTTTGGCTGGTAAAAGTGCCAATGAAGCAGTAATTTTGGGTTGTCAATTATTAGAAGATAATGAGCGTTTTAATGCGGGTACAGGCTCTGTATTACAGTCTGATGGACAAATCCGCATGAGTGCATCGTTGATGGATGGGGAAGCCCAGCGTTTTAGTGGGGTGATTAATGTTTCTCGGGTAAAAAATCCCATTGAGTTGGCGAAAACTTTACAGCATAAGGAAGATAGAGTTTTATCAGATTACGGCAGTGCCCAACTGTTACGGGAATTAGGTTTTCCCATTTATGACCCCCTCACTGATTTAAGATTACACGAATGGATTGAGGAGAGAAAGGGCAACTTTAGTAGCAAAATGGCTGGGGTTGTGGCAGAGGCTGAAAATGCTAGACGAGGCACCATTGGGGTGGTTGCCCTTGATAGTATGGGTAGAGTGAGTGCGGGGACTTCTACGGGGGGTAAGGGTTTAGAATATGTGGGCAGGGTAAGTGATTCGGCGATGCCTGCGGGAAATTATGCGAATGGGGTGGCAGGGGTTAGTTGTACGGGCATTGGGGAGGATATTATTGATGAGTGTTTGGCGGCAAAGGTGGTAATTCGTACTACGGATGGGTTGTCTTTGTCGGAAGCGATGCACAAATCTATGGCGGAGGCGAAGGAAAATAAACGGGATTTAGGGGCGATCGCCCTTAGCCGTGATGGTAAGATAGTATGGGGTAAAACCAGCGAAATATTATTGGCTGCCTACCATGATGGCAACGGCATCAACGATAGTCTCGAATGGAATGATGATAGCTTAACCGATAGTATTTAGGTGTTAGGTTAAGATGTTTTTGTGTTAAAAATTGTCTTATCTATTCTCTAAAACTCATCATTTCTACCAAACCAACGTTCATAAATTTGATCATAAGTACCATTTTCTCGTAAAGCAAGGATAGCCCGATTAATATCATTACGATAACGGCTACCCCTAGGCAAAACGATGGCATAACTTTGAACATCAAAAGTGCTGCCGACGATTTTGGTACTATGATCACTTCCCCTTTCATTGATAAGATAAAGCAAAACGGGCTCATCATAAACCACAGCCTCAATATCTTGGTTTATTAACCCTTCATAAGCCTCTTCAATGCTATCAAAGGCTATAACATTAGCTGACAAATTTTGTAAAAACTCTACGGAGGTACTACCCTCTACCGTACCCACCGAACGTCCCCTTAAATCATTGTATCCTTTAATTTGGGTATCTAGGCGATCGACTGTCATAGAAGAACTAATAGAAGCAGTAAAATAAGAAATTAATAATATTCCTGCAAACATCCAAATTGTTGCTACAATTCTCCCCCCAGCGGTGGTAGGGGTTTTGTCACCATAACCCACCGTAACTAAAGTTACCACAGACCACCAAAAAGATTCCCAAATACCACGCCAATATTTACGGGGAAACATTTGAGTATTTTCTTTCCTTTCAAATATCCACATCATATGGGCAGCTAAAATAGTAAACAAGCATAAAATTCCCACCGTAATCCAAATGGTTGGTACAAATATATAATTGATTGCCATTCTGAAGGGGGAAATAGGCTCTCCTGATACCATTATATTTAATCCAGATTCAAAGAAAGGGTGAGAAAAATCGATAATTTGTTCCCTTTCCGATGTCATAGAAATTCCTGCCACAGATACATCTGCCCTGCTTTCTATCACGGAATTTAATAATTCTTGAACATTATCCTCTGAATGAAGTTCGTATTCTATGTCCATTTTGTTAGCAATTTCATCCCATAAATCAATACTAAATCCAGAATATTCTCCGTTTTCTTGTTCAAATACAAAGGGAGGAAAGGGGCGGGTAGATACCCTAAGGGGATCATTTTTTTCTTGGGCTAGTAAAGGTTGTGCCGAAATTATGCTAATACCTAAAACAACAAGTTTAATCCAAAAGAAATTAGTTATTAAGTGGGGGAAATTAATTTTCTTGGGTGCGAACATATTTTTTTATGTATTGTATTTTGCCCCCATTATACAAGGATAATTCTATTACTTGATTTATTGATATTTACCAGTAAAACATAATTATTATTGTCTTACAAAAAGTGATTAGGAATAGTTTTTGAAGGTGTAGTTAAAATCTATTTAGAAAAAAAAGGACTCTCGCTATGGGCCTTCTATTTGCTAAACGATATTCCTTGAAATGCTATAATTTGACGTTGAATGCTTATTTTGGATAGATGGTAAATTTTGGCACAAGTAATTATTGAAAACCTTTATAAGAGTTATTCTGGCTCTAAGTCAAAGCTATCTGGTGGTAATAATATAGGAGTTATTTCCCCTGTTTCTGTTCCTGTGGAAAACGAGAAAAAGGAGTCTAACTCCAACGATAATACGAATGTTCTTAAGGGGATTAATTTAGAGATTAGGGAAGGGGAGTTTATGGTATTGGTAGGCCCTTCAGGGTGTGGTAAAAGTACCCTGCTGCGGTTAATTGCCGGGTTGGAGGAAATTACGGCGGGTAAGATTATTATAGGCGATCGCACTGTAAACAATTTACCACCAAAATCGAGAGATATTGCCATGGTATTCCAAAATTATGCCCTTTATCCCCATCTTAGGGTATATGACAACATCGCCTTTGGTTTACGGCGGATGAATCCTGATAAAAAGAAATTTTCTGCTGCTAAAATCATGGCAGATATTAGTCGTAGTTTACCGCCTCCTTTTCGTTATCTGAGTCAGGAGGAACAAACTATCCAACAAAAAGTCATAGAAGTAGCCCAATTATTACAAATTGATCATCTTTTAGATAGATTACCAAAACAATTGTCGGGGGGGCAAAAACAAAGGGTAGCCTTGGGCCGTGCCATTGCTAGAAATCCCCAAACTTTTTTAATGGATGAACCTCTTTCTAATTTAGATGCTAAACTAAGAACTGAAACTCGTAGCCAGATTGTTACCCTACAAAAACAATTACAAGTAACAACTATTTATGTTACCCATGATCAAACAGAAGCGATGACTATGGGCGATCGCATTGCTATCATGAATAGTGGAGAAATTCAACAGGTAGCTACCCCCCTAGAAGTGTATCGTCAACCAGCGAATCAATTTGTCGCTCAATTTATTGGCTCACCTCCCATGAACTTTATTGAAGTTACTTTTATCAAAGAAAAATCAATGATTGTTCATCAATGTTTTAAAATAGTTTTACCCCAAAAATGGCTCAATATTTTCGCTGATTATAATTACGAAAAAATTAATTTAGGAGTTAGACCAGAACATTTTTATTTAACCAATGACACTACCGAAACCCTATCTTGTACTATTACAATGATTGAATCTTTGGGAAATGAAACCCTGTTAAATGTGAGTTTAGACAATGTAAATTATCCTTTACAAGTAAGGGTATTTGGAGATGATATATTTAATATAGGGGATAAAATAAATTTAGGAATTAACCTAGATAAAGTTAGTTTTTTTGATTCATATCAAGGTAAAAATATTAGTTTAAAATAAGAGAAATCTCCCTTAACTTTTACCTCATCTGCACAAAATTATTAAATGACCATGAGAAAAATTACCTACCAAGAAACTATAGATAAAATATGTTTATTTACCATTGTTATTTGTACTGTAATTATAATGATATTGGTCATTGGTAGTAGGGTATGTCCTAACGATATTTGTTTATTTAGAACTAACCCTCATGTAGAAAAATTTTCTTGGGACGATCGCACTATAAACTCTAATGATAACGCCTTTATTCTTGATTTTGATCGCCCTGTATCCCAAGAAAGTGTAGAAAATAATTTGGAAATTGAACCAGCTTTACCAGGTAGAATTAGTTGGGCTGGAAAAAGATTAGTTTACACATTAAATAATGTGATTCCCTACGGGAGAAATTATCGTTTATCCTTAACCAATGCTCAAGAGAAATTTAGAGGGAAAGAAGAATTAGGAGAAGAAATAGAACCTTTTATCGGGCAATTTCAAAGTAGAGATAAAGCCTTCGCTTATGTCGGTAGTGATGGCAACGAAGCAGGAAGATTAATTCTTAATAATACCACCAAAGAAAATCAAACTATTTTAACACCAGAAAACCTAATTGTTACCGATTTTAAATTTACCCCCAATACCGAAAAAATTGTTTTTTCCGCTGCCGAAAAAGACATCAATCAAGAAGGAGTTAGAGACTTATCAATTTATGAAGTAACCACAGGTTTATCCAATGATGGTACTACCAAAATTCCGGGGCAACTAAAAACCATTCTCGGTAAAGATGAATATTTAAACAATAATTTTGATTTAGCAGGGGAAAAAGGAGATATTATCGTTGTACAACGAATCAAAAAAGATGATCCCACCGATTTTGATTTATGGAAAATAGAAGATGGTAAAATTCCTCAAAAATTAAACACCGATGGAGGTAACTTTATTGTAACTCCAGATCGAAATGCGATCGCCATTGCCCAAGGAGAAGGAATTTCCATTGTGCCATTACAAAAACAAGAAGAAAACGAATCCCTCAACTTTCTACCCCAATACGGGCAAGTATTAACCTTCACCAGGGATGGTAAGGCAGCTGCCATGGTAAACTTCAATACCGACAACGCTGAATTGCGTTATACCCGTTCATTGTTTTATGTTAATAATCAAGGAGTAGAAAAAGAATTAGTTACCATCGAAGGCTCTATCGTTGACTGTGAATTTTCCCCCAATGGTAATAGCCTTTTTTGTCTTTTAACCGAATTAATCGACACTGAAAATCAGTTTCAAGAAAAACCCTACTTTGTCGGCATCGATATTGAATCAGAAGATGTTATCCCCCTACTAGCCCTTCCCCATTATCAAGACATAAAAATAAGTATAGCTCCCGATGGTTCAGGAATATTATTTGACCAACTAATAACAGAAAGTAACCTTAACGAAGATACCGTCATCAATAAAGCCCCCGCTGCCGAATTATTTAGTGACTCCGCCGAATTAATCTTGAGTAGTCGTCTTTGGGTGTTAAATTTACCCAGCACAGATTCCCCTCAAGCCTCCTTACAAGAGTTACCCATCCCTGGTTTTAAACCCCAGTGGAGTCCATAATTAATTATAGTAGTGGGCAATGCCCACCAAACCATTTAACTCAAAGTTTTAAAAAGATTTTCCAAACGAGCTTTTGCCACACCCTTTTTATTTAACAATAACCAAGTTTGAATCAAATCAGGGCCATGTAATTCTCCCGTTAAACCAGCACGTAAAGAGCGCATTACTAAACCTTTTTTAACCTTTAAATCTTTTGTTACCTGCTTAATGATACCCTTAGCTTCATCCTCTGTTAAATCCTCTGAAGTAGCGGAAATTACCGAACCTAAAACCTCTTTTACTCCTTCTTGGGTAACAAAATCCTTGGCTTCATCAGAAAGATTAATTTCCGAAGCAAAAAATAAAGCAGTTTCCTTGACACCATCGGTTAAACGAGTGAGACTGGTGGAAATTAAACCCGTTAACTCCAATAACCAATCCTTTTGGGTTTCCCCATCAAACTCATAACCAGCCTCTTCCCAATAGGGAATTAAAGCAGGTAATAACTCCTCTGGGGGCATGGTATGTAAATATTGACTGTTAATCCAGTCCAACTTATCCCAATCAAACTTCGCCCCAGCCTTATTTACCCTATCTAAATTAAACTTTGTGGCAGCTTCATCCAGGGTAAAAATTTCCTCTCCATCGGGGGAAGTCCAACCCAACAAAGTCATATAATTCACTAGGGCAGGGGCAACAAAACCCATTTCTCTAAAATCATCAATGGAAGTAACGCCATCACGTTTAGAAAGTTTTTTCCCTTCAGGGTTAAGAATTAGGGGAGTGTGAGCAAATTCGGGAACTTTTCCCCCAAGGGCTTGGTAAAGTAAGATTTGTTTAGCAGTATTGGCAATATGATCTTCTCCTCGGATAACATGACTAATATCCATATCCATATCATCCACCACTACAGCCAAGTTATATAAAGGTTGCCCAAAAACATCTCCTTCTGAAGCCCTAGCGATTACCATATCTCCTCCCAAGTCGTTACCTTGCCAAATGACTCTATCCCTAACTAAGTCATTCCAAATAATTTGTTGGTTATCTTCGATTTTAAACCTAATGACGGGTTTACGTCCTTGGGTTTCAAATTCGGCAATTTGTTCGGCGCTAAGGTTACGATGACGGTTATCATAACGGGGGGCTTGGTTGGTGGCTTTTTGTTTCTCCCGCATTTCGTCTAATTCTTCGGGGGTACAATAGCAGGGGTAAGCTAATCCTTTCTCTACTAAGGTTTGGATTGCTTGACGATATTTATCTAGTCTTTCGGTTTGGAAAAAGGGGCCTTCATCCCAGTTTAGTCCTAACCATGTTAAACCTGATTTTATATTTTCAGTATATTCGGCTTTTGAGCGTTCGATGTCGGTATCTTCTACCCGAAGAATAAATGTACCTTTTTGATTACGGGCATACAGCCAGTTAAAGACGGCGGTGCGCGCGGTGCCTATGTGTAAGTTTCCTGTGGGGGAGGGTGCTATTCTAACTCTAACTGACATATGATTTTTTTATAGTGATTTTATGTGCAATCTCTTATTTTATCTTTAAATGTGGGGGCTACATTCTACAGGGGTTCTTTTTTTCGTAATTTTGACGGTTTTTTTTGTTTCTAATTAGTCTGATTAGGTATTTATTTTTAAGATGGTTTGTTCTTTTATTTGGTTATATGTTTTTCTAAAAGGCTTTTAAAGATAACGTTTTTATCCTTTTAGTATAACCATGATAATTTGTTCATAAGTCATTTATTATTCTGATATATGTCTTGGGGTTAAAATATTTTGTACAGTATTTATACTTAAAGTTTTTCTTGTAATATTGTTATTTCTTATACCATAAAAAGAATTATATTAATAAATATAAACATCTAATCTATCAATATTTAAGAAAATCTAAAAAAAGTAAAAATAATAATGAAAAGTCATTTTAAACACAATCAGCCACAAAAATAACTGTTACAATGGATGGTATATAAAAACATTTTAATTAAGACAAGGTTTAATAAGGTAAATTTATGGAAGCCAGTGGTAGGTCTAGAAACAATCAAGAAAGTAACCCTAGACAGATAACAGCGAATATTTTTGGAACTACGATCGCCCTTACAACCCTTATCGTACCATTACTATTAATAACAAACTTTTCAGACAAAATCCAGAATCCATCTTTGCAGAATAGAAATATTATGACCCTCACTCGCTAAAATGAAATATTGAGTTGCAAAAGCCAACAGATATTTTATGACAGTAAAAATAAAACTATTCGCCATCTATCAAGAAGTATATCAACAGTCAGAGCTAACCCTAGACATCCCCGAAAATACTAAGGTTGGGGATGTTTTGCAACAAATGATTACCGAAAAATCAGCATTGCAACCATGGGAAAAAATAACTCGATTTGCGGTAAATCTTGAGTTTGTTTCCTCTGACTATATCCTTCAGCCTGGAGATGAAATCGCTTTTATTCCCCCCGTTAGCGGAGGCTAAAATTAAGCATTGGCAATAAAAACCCCTCAACCTTAATTCTCAATTATCCATTAAGATAGTTGAGGGAAAAAACAAAGAATAAAAAAAGAAGATGACAAGAGTAGGTGTTATCGGTGGAGGGCAGTTGGCATGGATGATGGCAAGAGAAGCCCCTGCCCAAGGAATAATATTATCGGTACAAACCCCTAGTAAAGATGATTCGGCGGTTAGTTTAGCCCAAGAAGTGGTATGGGCGCCCGTGGATTCGGTGGAGGGTACAGAAAAACTAGCCCAAAAGTGTGATGTAATAACCTTTGAAAACGAATTTGTTGACCTTGAAGGGTTGCAAGTTTTGGCAAAAAAAGGAGTTTGTTTTCGTCCTTCTCTCCAGAGTTTGGCTCCTTTATTAGATAAATATGAGCAAAGATGTTTTTTAGCAAATTTGGGTTTGCCTGTACCTCAGTTTAAAAACTTTGAGACGATAGAAGACTTGGAAAGTTTTGGTTTTCCCGTGGTGCTAAAGGTGCGTCGCCATGGTTATGATGGACAGGGTACAATCATTGTAAAATCCCCTGATGAGTTGGATTCGGCGTTAAAAGTGTTGGGGGATGTACCTTTTTTAATAGAGGAATTTATTCCCTTTGAATGTGAGTTGGCGGTGATAGCTGCCCGAGGAGTGGATGGCACGGTGACTAATTATCCTGTGGTAGAAACCTATCAAAAAAATCAGGTGTGCCGTTGGACGATCGCCCCTGCTAAGATTACTATAGCTCAAATGGAAGAAGTAAAAGCGATCGCTCATAAACTATTGAATGCATTAGACTATATCGGGGTAATGGGCATCGAATTATTTTTAACCAAAGATGGCAGAATTTTCGTTAATGAAACCGCCCCCCGTACCCATAATTCTGGACATTATACCCTCGATGGTTGTCGAACTTCTCAATTTGCCCTTCAACTGCAAACCGTCACAGGGCAACCCATGGGGGATTTAAGTTTTTGTAAACAAGGGGCGCTCATGGTTAACCTACTAGGTTTGGATTCTTCCAACCTTAACTATGAAGAAAGATTAACCCGCATTGCTCATCTAAAAGATACTTTTGTTCACTGGTACGAAAAAAGCGAGTCTCGCCCCGGGCGTAAAATGGGTCATGTTACTGTTTTAACTAATAATGATACCATGCCTAGGGCTAGGGCGATCGCCCAGCACATAGAAGCAATCTGGTACAGCTAAAGGTATATCATGATTAACAAAGGTGGGGTTCACCCACCATTTTTTTGTGATGGTCAATGATTATTACTGTTGAGGTTGTTGGGGAGAATTTTGTTGAATAAACTGGATAGACTCTTGAGAAGGCCACAGCATAATTCTTTCTAATAAATCATCATCACCCTGTTGAAGGGCAGAAATTACCCCCTCAAGGACAACAACTTCAATTTGTACAGAATTAGCCATATCAGGTTGAGACTCCTTAAAACCTTCTACCAAATCTCTCACCTGGGATTCTTCAAAAAAGAAAGGAATAAATTCTTGATCCCCCTGTCTAACGGTTAAATAACCTTGGTCATCCCCTGCCGTGGCAACAAACAAAGGAACGCCAGTACGATAACCAGAATTTAATTCCCTAGCTTGGTCAACATCCGCCTGACGAGGTACATAGGCAAATCTAATGCCATCAGGTTGATTTGCATTGGCTTCTGACATTTCGTAAACTTCCCCTAAAGATACAGGAATAACCTGTACTTGCCCACCTAATTCGGGGTTATTTTGCTTCAATTGCTCTACAAAATTATTCGCATCGGTTTTACTGATAAAAACCCCCGCCACTCTTTGATTATTATTCTCTCCGTTAGTAGCCACTAAAGGTGCTCCTTCTTCATCAGCAACGGTAAAAACAGGAATTGACTGTAGTTTTTCGACGATTACTTCTTGGGGTAATGCCAATAATTTGCCCATGGGGGCTAACCAACAACTTAAGACTGTCGCACTTACTATACTGGCGTTACGAATAGTGTTTATAAAAGATTTTTTGTTTAACATAATCTCTCTCAATAAAAAATTAACTATGGGTTTTGACGAATAGCTTAATATATAGTTTCACCTAACCAAAAAGTTATTCATCTCATTCTACCCAGATCACTAGAAAACAACAATTGTTAGTAAAATTGTCCTATCAGTTTAGTTAAGATTGTCTCTAAAAAGGTTCAATTGTTTTCCCATAAGGTTAAGGGAAAAGGTAAGAAGTAAAGCAATTGCACTATTAATTACCTATTACCCTCTCCAAACTTTGTACTAATGGATTGGTAATTCCAGGCAGTATCCTGCACCATAAACTGTTTTAATATAGCGAGGACGACGAGGATCTGGTTCTAGTTTTGTCCGTAAGTGGCGTACATGAACTCGGATAGTTTCAATGTCATCATTGGGATCATAACCCCATACTTCTTTTAAAATGTCACTGGGGGAGACGGTTTGACCATGTCTTTGTAAGAGACAGTGAAGTAATTCAAATTCGAGATGGGTTAGTTTGATGGTTTTGTCAAACCAAATCACTTCAAATCTTTCGGGTACGATAGTTAAAGGACCATAATTAAGAATTTCACTATGTTTGGCACTTTGGGGGGTGCGATCGCTCCTACGCAATAAAGCCTTAACCCTTGCCAACATTTCTTCTACCTCAAAGGGTTTGGTGAGGTAGTCATCAGCCCCTGCGTTAAAACCTTCTACTTTATTTTTTGTTTGAGCCAACGCTGTTAACATTAGTACGGGGATATTTGCAGTACGTTCATCCCTTCTTAACCTTTGGCAAACGGTAAAACCATCTACCTTTGGCAACATTAGATCTAACATAATTAAATCTGGTTGTAATTGAAGGGCGAGGGCTTGACCTTTTATACCATCTTCTGCTTGGGATATATCATAACCTGCCATTTCTAGGTTAATAGCTACTAATTCTGAGATCGCTGGATCATCGTCAATGACCAATATTCGAGACATTCTATATCAAACCTTTTGTTATCTTGAGTTTTAATTTGTTTTATTAAGAAATTATAAATTGTTATCTTATGTAACCGATTATAAGCAATATTACAAAAGGTGAACGTTTTTTATTTATGAAATGTTACGAAAAATAGGGAATGGGGAATAGTAATCTAATAATATTTCCTAGTTTTTAATTTCTTACAGTTGGGGTCGATCGCCCGTTAACTTATAATGAATATAATCAGCTAAAATGCGATCGTGATCAAAACAAAGATTTTTAGGAATATCCCAAAGGGGAAAAAGTGACACATTTAAAGCATCATCATCGGCTTTTGGCTCACCCTTAGCACGGGCAATAAATACAATACTAATGGTATGTTTCCGTTTATCCCTCTGG
This sequence comes from Cyanobacterium sp. HL-69, assembly GCA_002813895.1. Lineage (NCBI taxonomy): Bacteria > Bacillati > Cyanobacteriota > Cyanophyceae > Chroococcales > Geminocystaceae > Cyanobacterium > Cyanobacterium sp. HL-69. Next base: position 1,765,833 of record CP024912.1, read on the forward strand.
GGGTCAGAATAAACATAGAACTGCTCCACCAAATCAACCCTTAAACTAACCTCCTCAAGGGCTTCCCTGATAGCCCCCTGCTCTACCGATTCTCCATAATCCACAAATCCCCCCGGAATAGCCCACCCAAAAGGCTCAAACTTACGCTCAATTAAAACAATAGGCGCAAACGAATTATTTTGAAACTGAGTTGCAAATTCAGGAGCGACAGAGGTATGATCAATCATCTCAATGATAATATCCACCGTGGGCGCTGGATTTTTATAAATAACGGTATCTACGTCTAGCACCATGGGTTAACTAATAATTTCTAAATAATCGTGTAGTTGTTGGCGGGTGTTAGGCTGTCTTAATTTTTGAATAGCCTTGGCCTGAATTTGTCTCACCCTTTCCCGTGATAGGTGCATCATCTCGGCAGTATCACTGAGGGAATAGGTTTTGCCGTCCTCAAAACCATAACGCAGACGTAAAATTTTAGCTTCCCTTTCACTCAAACTGCTTAGTAGGGTGTTGACATCCTGACGCATGGAAATCAACATCAAATTTTCTTCGGGGGTGGCGGAGTCCGTCTCAATTAATTCTACTAATTCGGTGTTGTAGTCTTCCCCTACCTTGGTTTCAAGGGAAATAGAGCGAGGAATCTGGCTGAGAAAATTTCGTAACTCAAAGGCCGTCATTTCCATTTTTTCTGCCAACTCTTCGGCTTTGGGAGTCCTTCCCAGGGTTTGGGATAGTTGTCTCTGAGTTTTTTTGAGTAAGTTTAATTTTTCGGTAATATGGATAGGAATACGGATAGAACGGCTCTGAGTGGCGATCGCCCTTGTCATCCCTTGACGAATCCACCAATAAGCATAGGTACTAAAATGATAACCCTTGCGATAATCAAACTTTTCCACCGCTTTTTCTAATCCTAAAGTTCCCTCTTGGATTAAATCCAGTAAGTCTAAACCACGGTTTTGATACTTTTTGGCAATGGAAACCACCAAACGCAGGTTTGCATTAATCATATGCTGTTTAGCACCCTTGCCCGTGGACAAGATTTCTTCTAATTCAATTATCTCTAATTTAGCTAACTCAGCCCATCTTTCGATGCCATTTTGCAAAACTTGTTTTAATTGAAGCGATGTTAAATCAAGCTCTGCACACCATTCATCCATACTTGGTAACCGTGACAATTTTTTTGATAAAGACTCATAACACTCAAAGGCGTTGATATAGTCCTTAATTTTGTCCTCCTCCTTGTGCTTGTCTCGTAAATCAATGAGCTTTTTGGAGGAGCAAACTTTTCTGGCCAAATCAATTTCTTGTTCTTTGGTTAAAAGTGGAATCCGCCCAATGTCCCGTAAATAGAGCCTGACAGAATCTCTTGAGTTGGGGGGACGATGGACGGACTGATTTTTTTCCGAAAAAGTCACGGTAGGAAGTTTTCCAGAGGAAGACGGTGAAGCAGAAGATAATTCTTCAAAAGACGAGGCTCGGACATTTTCTGGGCGAAAATAAAACTTTGACATAATCGCTGTTCTTTTCCTAATGTGACTTATTCGATTTCCCTCAATATACACCAAAAAAAAAAATTCGCTACATTTTTTGTAAAAAAACTTTAATCATCTTCGAAAATATACACATTTTAGTTAAGTTGTGATAAGAAAAATGGTTTGGAGCCAAGAGTGTTTATATGTTCAAGGTTTTAAAATAAACAAAGCAAAGCTCATATTTTAATGGTTAATAATGCACTAACGTTCGGTTATACTCATTTATGAAACCTAGGACAACAGGTTATTATGAACATGTGCGAAACGTTATTAGTATGACATTAAGTAATGATTGTATCTGATCCTCTATCCCTCCAGTTAACAGATCTTTTTCCTTCCAATGGTTCTTTTAACTCCCAGTTTGTTGGTGTTGCCCCTCAGAAAACCGAGGTTAAGGCACAGCAAGAGTGGTACAGTGCGATCGTATCTATACAACAATTATTACACTTAACTATTTCCCCCCAATGCCCCAAGACAGTACAGGGGGTAGTAATTTCATCACCCACTCCAGCCATTACCCACACAGAATTGGTAGGCCACCTAGAAGTTGCCGTTTTTTCCCCCTCCCTAGAAGGAAAAATGATACTTCCCGCTTGTGAAAAAAATACCGTTGTCACAGATCAACTTTTTTCCCCCATTAATATCCCCCTACAAGGGCAAGACTCCCTCAACAACGAAGATTTTTGTCTTGTGTTAACTAATGAGTTTAGCTGTCTCTTAGTAAAAGGAATAAACTCCCATAAACAAAGTATTTTTAACTTTTCTTTTGATCCAGATTTGATTAATCAAGCATGGGTTTTATTAAGAAAAAAATTAGTTATTAACTACCAATATCAAGAAAACTATTTACAAGAGTTAATAAATAAATTTAGTCCTAGAAGTCCTCACTACAAAATAGTAAGTCATTTTAGTCAGTGTTTATTAGAAAATCTCAGATTAACTGAGTTAAAAAAATCAGAAGAAATTATTTCTCAAACAGAAAAAAAACGTCATCAAAGTATTTCTCTCAAGAAAACACCTCTACCTCCTTATCCAGAAATTGAGTTATTACAAGCCCTCACCCACGAAATTAGAACTCCTCTAACTTCCATTAAAACTCTTACGAAATTGTTACAGAAAAAAGCAAAATCATTTCCCGAATTAACTAAATATTTAGAGATGATAGAGCAAGAATGTAGTGAACAAATTAACAGAATGGATCTAATTTTTCGGGTAGCAGAATTAGAAGCAACTCCCCATAAACAAAAAGAACTTAATTTAGTTCCTGTATGCCTAGAACAAATCTTAAATCAAACTATTCCTATCTGGAAAAGACAAGCCCAAAGAAGAAATATTGTTCTTGATTTTATCGTACCCCAAAAGTTACCCCAAGTAGTAAGCGACCCCGTGATTTTAACCCAAATGTTGGGGGGATTAATGGAAAAATTTACTCGAAATATTCCTAGTGGGGGACATTTTCAGGTGTTAGTTTTACCGTCAGGAGATCAACTTAAATTACAATTTTTATCAGAGTCAAATTTGAATAGTAATCAGGTAAAATGTCTAGGCAAATTACTTTTGTTTCAACCAGAAACGGGTAGTTTATCTCTAAATCCTGATGTGACTAAACACATTTTTAATGTGTTGGGTGGTAAGTTAATTATTAAACAAAATCAAAATAAGGGTGAAGTTTTAACGGTTTTTCTTCCCCTCGGAAAACAAAAAAGAACCACTAACCATCCACAATTAACAATGGATAGTTAGGAGTTACTACTAAAGTGGAAATGTTCGTAAAATAAAACTCTTACAAATATTATTCTTCTCACAAAATAGCCCAATTGTAGTAATTATCATGGTTACTGGGTACAAAACGATCCTCCTAAATCCCCCGCAAATTCGGGGGACTTGAGAACAATAAATGCACCTCATAGTTACAAAAAACGCTATATTATTGACATAGATGATAAATTATTTAAAATAAATACTATTTAAAATACACGGTCATTTTTACTTATACTTAACCCCTGTAGAGACGTAACACCCTAATTATCCTTAATGGCATGATAATCAGGAACTTTACCCCATGCAAACTTGAGGGAGTTGGATAGATTTTTGTTGGCACTCGTCACAAAGATAATGAGGGCGATAACTGCCATAAATCCTGCAATGGCAAAAAGGAGAGGATAGCCACCAAAGTCGAGGAATATTGAGCCGATGACGGCGCTACCAAGGGCTACTCCGATGTCGAAACCACCGACACAGAGGGAAAATGTTTTGCCTCTTTCTTTGAAGTTACAACGATCTGAAATGAGGGCGAGGGTAACGGGAATAAGCATTCCAGCCCCTGCTCCTTCAAATAGGGCGGCTACAATGAGGGCGGAGGGGGTTATGGCGGATACTAACAAAATCATGGAAATGATATAACAAAAAAGGCTGACGGTGATGAAACGCCCTCTACCATAGACATCGGAGGCTTGACCTGCAAAAAATCGGACGGAAAAAGAGGCGATCGCTGTTCCTGTGTAAAAAAGACCAACGTTAAAGTTAATATCTAATTCTCTGATGTGAAGGGGAAGAAAGGTGATGATGGTACTAAACAGTGAGCCGACTAAAAGTAATACTAAGGCAGGTACCAGAAAAGAACGGTCTAAAAATAATTCTTTGAAACCACGACTATAGTTGTCTTTTTGTGAGGTGGGATTGTGGGCGGATGCTTTTTGTTTTTCTCTGATTTGCTGTTGTCTTTCGGGGGGAAATTCCCTCACCCGACAGGCGAGAAAGAGGGACAGAAATCCACATATTGCACAGAAGGAAAATAAAACTTGATAGGTGCTATACTCTTGTAAAAAACCTCCCACCGCCGGCCCTACTGCCATACCGAGGGGTATTACTAAGCTCATATAGCCGATTAGTTCTCCTTTTTGTTTGGGGGGTGATATGTCCACCACAAGGGCGCTGTAACCTGTGGTAAAGGCGGCGATGCTGATGCCGTGAAATGCTCTAATGGCCATCAGTTGGGGAATTTCGTTGAACAATAAGTAACACATAGGGGCGATCGCCGCTACCGTTGCACCGATGAGAATAATTACTTTACGGCTGGGGTAATAAACCAGACTACCGAATATTGATTTACCTAAATTGAAGATAAATTGATTAATAGTTTTAGGAAAAGGGCTTTTCTGTAAACAAAGGTTGAGGCTTTCATCGGCTAACTGTCCTAACCATACTCTAGAGCCTAATAAACCGATGGCAAAGAAACTCATCACTAGGGCTACTTGTTTAGGGGCGGCACCCATATCTTCTATGTAAGCAGGAAGGGTGGGAAGCAATGATGACATACTCATCCAAAATAGTAACCCCGAGGCGAATAAAATGGCGATGTCTATTAGTTTTTGGCGCTCGATGGTTTGAAATACCTTCAGAAAATTCACTGTTTGTGACTAATTTTGTTACAAAAGTTCATCTTCTATTATCCCTTAAAAAAAATATTACGGCAGTTCTACGGAGCTGGGTTTGGCGATGTGGGGTAACCCCCAACCTAGTTTTTCTCTGAGAATGCGGAAAAATTCGGGGGATTGCAAACGGATAAATCTGGCATCATAGGGCGATCGCACCATACGCACTTGATCATCCGGCAAAATATAACATCCAGCGTTACCATCTCCTACCATCACCATTTGATTGTTGGTGGCAGGATAAATCGTGACAGGCTCTTTGTCAGAAAAAACTAATGCCCGTGAAGCGAGGGAATGGGGGCAAATAGGAGCCAGTTGAAACACAGGTACATCAGGAGTTACCACAGGCCCCCCCGCACTGAGGGAGTAAGCCGTTGAACCCGTGGGGGTGGAAATAATTACTCCGTCGGCGGCAATATCTACGGGGGCGTGTCTGCCGATTTTTATTTCAAAATGACACATACTCGTGAGGGGTTCTCGGTGTACTACTACTTCATTAAGGCAAAGGGCTTCCCAAAGTTTGACCTTGTCTCGAACCACATTTACCTCAATCATCGATCGCACCTCAACCTCATAATCTCCCTTAAGTACCTGTGCGATCGCCGTATCAAGCTGATTAAGATAAATTTCGGTCAAAAAGCCCAAATGTCCTGTATTCACCGTCAAAACAGGAATATTGTGGGGAGCAACCTGACGACAAGCCGATAAAACCGTACCATCTCCCCCCAACACAATGGCGAGTTTCATGTCCTTGTCAAATTCTGGCTCCGCTATCTGTTCGATAGGGCTATGACATACGGGGCGATCGGGATAAGAATAACCTAAAATACCAGTGTAGCCCGTGGCTAAGTAAACATCGTAACCCTTTGCCGTTAAACTTGATTGTAATTCCGCAGCGATTTGACAGGCAATAGGTTTTACATCGTTGTAGATAACACCGATTTTAGGCATCAATAAATATTCCTAGTAAAATTTGACCGAGAAAGACTTAAGTTCCCATAACACCATAGGCATTATACCAGAATCAGCGATTTTTCCCCATGAACTTTAATTATTTTCACTTTTAAACTCAGATTTTTAAGAAAATTTTAAGGGGTTATGGAGTCGTTTTCCTATGCTTTTACTATTGTTATCGAGATTTTAAACTATTAATTTGATTTTGAGCATCGCTAATTAACATCTGTGCTTCGGCGTAAGATGTTGAATTTGGATCTATGTCTTGTAAAATATTTATTATTTCTTGAATTTGAACAATACGCCGATTAATATTATTTGGTGAATCTTCCATATTTACTGTACTAGAACGATAATTATTAATTAAATCTTCGGCTTTATTAAAATTACGTAAAGAATCTTCTTCTGCCTCTTTTCTTAATCTTACATCTCGTAAACTGTCTTCATATTCAACAATAATACGGTTAGCTTGACGATAGCCCTCTAAGTCGTCACGAGAAATTTGTTTTAATTCACCAATAGCCCTTTCCCATAAATTTTCAATCTCTGACCATTCACTTACCGTGTAGGGGGGATTTTGTCCTCTTACTTTAGCCAAATTAGCAAAATCTTGAGCGGTACTAATAAAAGTAACTAACCTTTCATTATTAGCAGAAAAACCCACGACATCTTCAAAATCTAATTGATGAGCAACCAATTTTTGTTGAGCAATAGTACCCGCAAAAGTAGATGGAGAAATCAAGTTAAATTCATTAAGCATAGTGCGCCATTGTTGAATTATTTGTCTTCTTTCTGTGTCAGAATTACTATTTTGATATTGATTTTTAATTTCTGTGAGTTGGTTTTCTAGTCTATTTAAAGTAGTTTTAGCATTATTTCCTTGAAAAATTTTCGCCTCTAATTCTCCTACCTTTCTGCGCATTTCTACAAATCTTGAACCAGAAAAACTAGAACGATAAAGAGAACGAGAACCACTGTATCCCATTAAGTCATTTTGAGCAACAATAGGAATATTATCTAAATAAATCTTACCTTCTTGCAATCTTTGGGAACCTAATTCAAGGTCAGAAAAATCGGTGGCACTATCAATTAATTGTTCTGCTTGTTCTGTTAAATTAAGAGCTTTTTTGAAATTATTTTCTACTATAATTTGACTAGGCAAAAGTAATACAGGAGCGTGATTATTGATAGGGCGACGAATAGCGGCGTAGGGTAAATTGACGATGTATAAAAATCCGATGGGAATACCCAAACCTATACAGGTAATTAATATTTGCCTAATGGATGATTTAAATTTCGGTTTTGATTTTGATTTTTGAGGAGAATCTTTTGTTTTTGGATTATTAATTTCTTCTTCTAGCTGTTCTAACCTTGTTTTTGATTCGATTTTTGGTGGGGCTAACTCTAGGCTGTTATTTTCTTTTTTTTTCCTAAAAATAGTTTTAAAGAACATGGTAAGCTCAAATATTTGTTATGCATAATATATATTATGCCCGTAAAACATCTTCTAACTCTCATCCAAGAAAAAAAGGGGCTATGGGGGAAGATGTCCCCCTAAAATTAATGGAAAATCAATAACTCGATTAAAAAATTAATTGTCAATTATCCATTATTTAGTGAAATAGGCTTCTAAAGCCTCGGCAACAATTTGATTCATCGCTTTTTTCTCTTCACCAGCAATGGTTTTTAATTTTTGGTACCATTCCTCGTTAACACTGATACGATGTTCATTACGTTTTGCACGGGGTTTCTTTTCGCCTTTTTTCATAGTTTTTTGATTATTAGGTTGATAAGTTTGGGCATATTCTCTGAGGGCATCGAAACCGACACGATTACAGAAGTCGCCAAAGGTTTCATTTTTCTTTTTGCTATCACGAAAGTAAACAAATAGAGGTTCTAAAAACTGCTCTAATTCCGCAATATTGAGTTTTTCTTGGTAGGTACGCGCCAATCTGGTTTGATTTGGGCAACCTCCTAACCACATTTGGTAAACATTGGGGGCCGAACCCACAAACCCTAATTCTGCCATATAAGGGCGCGCACAACCATTGGGGCAACCCGTCATCCGAATGACGAAGGTTTCTTCTGCCATACCTAATTTAGCCAAAAGGGTGTCAATGCGATCGATTATGCTAGGTAAAATTCGCTCTGATTCAGTGGTGGCTAATCCGCAGGTGGGTAGGGCGGGACAAGCCATGGAATAACGGGTAAGATGATTGACGTTATCAGGATCTAATTCTACGCCGTTATTACGGAAAACTTGGTTAATGTCTTCTTGCCATTGGGGATTAATTTCATAAAGAATGATGTTATGGTTAGCACTCAGGCGGGTAGGTAATTCATATTTGGTGATTACTTCCTTGAGGGCGGTTTTGAGTTGGAATTGACCATCATTTTTTACTCTACCGTTTTCTACAGAAATACCAAGGAAAAGTTTACCATCTCCTTGCTCATGCCATCCGAGATAGTCTTCATATTTCCACTTGGGTAGTTTTTTGAAGGATTCTAATTTTTTGCCGAAGTATTCTTGTAGTTTGGTTTTAAATCTTTCTACTCCCCAATCATTGATTAAATACTTCATTCTGGAATGACGGCGGTTAGTGCGATCGCCATAATCCCTTTGAGTAGCGACTACTGCTTTGACTAAATCAAATACATCATCTTTTTTCACATAACCAATTTCATCAGCACTACGGGCAAAGGTTTCCTCTTTACGATGGGTACGTCCCAAACCACCCCCAGCAAGGACATTAAACCCCTGCAATTCGCCTTTTTTATTGGTAATCACCACCAAACTAAGGTCATGGGTATAAATATCAATGGAGTTGTCTCCCGGCACAGTGACAGAACATTTAAACTTACGAGGCATATATTGAGTACCGTAAATAGGCTCTGGGGAGTCCTCAAAATTAGTACCATTTTTGCCTTTTTGGCGGGCTGCTTTGACTTCGGGGGCTTCTTCGGCAGTGATGGCTTTTTCACCATCTAACCAAATCTCATAATAAGCACCACTTTGGGGAGCGAGTAAATCCGCTATTTTGTCGGCATATTCCCAAGCGTATTGATAATCTAACCTATTCTTGTAGGGGGCAGGAGGTGCCATCACATTACGGTTTAAGTCTCCACAAGCCCCTAGGGTAGAACCCATGTTCTGCACAATGGTTTTAATGACGGTTTTAAGATTTTTCTTTAAAATACCGTGGATTTGATAACCCTGTCTGGTGGTAACTCTGAGGGTATGGTTGCCATATTCTTCCGAAAGTTGCTCAAGGGCAAGGTAAAGTTGAGGAGGAATAAACCCTCCTGGGTTACGGGTACGTAACATAAACTGATAGTCTTTTTCTTGCCCTTTTACCCGATTGTCTCGGTTATCTTGTTGATAAGAGCCGTGAAATTTTAATATTTGAATACCATCTTCACTAAAATGGGTGGTATCTTGCTTTAATTCCGTGGCTACTGGTTCTCTTAAAAAGTTACTACGCTCTTTAATTCCTTCCACTTTTGAGCGTTTTTTCTCAATGGTTGAACTGTCTGTCATTACTTTTGTATATTTTTTGTCAGATTCCTATTTACTATTCTAGTGCGATCGCACTTTACCTGCCATTAGAGACACAAAAATTAAAAACAAAAAAACCTACGGATAAATCAAAGGATACTCCTCCACAGGGATGTAAACCCCATCACACTGCCCCTTATAACGATATTCCACCAGAGTAAAATTACCATCTTGCCATTGATAAGTAGCATAACTGCCACAATCTCCCAAACCCCTCGCTTTTCTATCCACCATCAACTGCTCTGTTTCAGGATCAAACTCCAGAGCACCCGTTAACAAAGAAGTTTCTCCAATTTGCAAACTCCCTCCCCGCTCCTCAAAAACAGTAAAACTCAACGTACTAATAAGATGTTCCGCTTGATTAGCATCATAAAATAAATATTGATAACTTCCTTGATACGCCCCCACAAAACAAAAAATTTCTACCAAATATTCAGTAGTATTCAACTCATAAATATTAGTATTTTCATCAGAAATAAGGTGATTCTCACTGTTACAAACGCCTAAATCATCTTTTTCCCCAAGACTTCTAATAATTTCCTCATTATCTAAAGAAGGAACATCTGCCAAGCCTTCCAACCTTATCAAAGGATTATTTTCACATCCTAAAATAAACTGTAGAGTCAGTAGAACGAAAATAAAAAAAGTATTGTGTTGGTATTTAAAAATATTTCGTTTTAACAATTGATAGGAAGTAAAAGAATGAAAGTATTTGCTTAAATGTAATCTTAACTTATAAGATATAGAGTTAAACAACCAAATCATCGAGGGAAAAAGTTGAGTAGAAAATATTTATTTACCTCCGAGTCTGTCACCGAAGGTCATCCCGATAAAATATGTGACCAAATATCTGACACCATTTTAGACGCTTTATTAAATGAAGATCCATATAGTAGAGTGGCTGCGGAGGTTGTAGTCAATACAGGATTAGTCCTCATCACAGGGGAAATTTCATCAAAGGCTCAAGTTAATTATATTGACTTAGCCCGTAAAAAAATCGCTGAGATTGGCTACACCGATGCTAACAATGGTTTTTCTGCCAATAGCTGTTCGGTATTAGTAGCCCTAGACGAACAATCCGCTGATATTGCCCAAGGGGTTAACCAAGCCCAGGAGCAAAGGGAAAAGCTCAGTGACAATGAGTTAGATAAAATTGGTGCAGGAGATCAAGGGTTAATGTTTGGTTTTGCCTGTGACGAAACCCCTGAATTAATGCCCCTGCCCATTAGTTTAGCCCATAGGATGTCCAGAAGATTAGCAGCTGTTAGAAAGTCTGGAGAATTACCTTATTTAGGGCCAGACGGTAAAACTCAAGTTACTGTAGCTTATGAAAACGATCGCCCCGTAGGCATTGATACCATCCTTATTTCTACTCAACACACCGAAACCATCGGCAATATCAGTGATAATGACAAAATTCAAGCTACCCTCAAAGAAGCCATCCAAGAAACCGTCGTTCACCCCGTCTTCCACGACTTAGAAATTAAACCATCTAACAAAACCCGTTTCTTGCTCAACCCCACAGGAAAATTTGTTATTGGGGGGCCCCAAGGAGACTCAGGCTTAACAGGAAGAAAAATTATCATCGATACCTATGGCGGTTATTCTCGCCATGGCGGGGGTGCATTTTCAGGAAAAGACCCCACCAAAGTAGATCGTAGTGCTTCCTATGCCTGTCGCTATGTTGCCAAAAACATCGTTGCGGCTGGACTCGCTTCTAAGTGTGAAGTGCAAGTCAGCTATGCCATTGGAGTAGCCCAACCCGTGAGTATTTTTATCGAAACCTTTGGCACTGCTAAAGTATCCGAAGAACAACTGTTATCTGCGGTAAAAACTCACTTTGACTTGCGCCCTGCAGGTATTATTCAAATGTTTGATCTTTGTTCCCTTCCTTCCCAGAGAGGGGGTCGTTTTTATCAAGACGTAGCGGCTTACGGACATTTTGGCAGAAACGATTTAGATTTACCTTGGGAAAAAACCGATAAGGTATCCGCACTCAAACAAGAGTTAGGAGTTTAGATGCAACAAGGGGGGGGTATATTCCATAACATAACCGCCCCTATAAGTTTTTTATTATCTACAATAAAAATCATAGTCATGAATAGAGCAAGATGATTAAAACTTATCAAATTACCCTTGAAGGAGATAAAGTAAAGTGGTTAGGGGAAAAACCAAAAGCAGATATTACCCATGCCATTTTGGTCGTAGAAGAAAAAGAAATAATTCCCACTCAAATTTTAGAACCAAAACGTACAACCCCAGAACACTTGAAAGGACAAATCAAGACATTTGGTGATATTGTTAGCCCCGTGGTTGATGAGGAAGATTGGGAATGTCTCAAAGAATAGTTCTCGATACTCATATTTGGTTATGGTATATCAACGGAAATTTTGATAAATTTCCTAAACATTGGCACGAACAAATTAGAAATGCTGACTTAATAGGGGTTTCTTCGGTTTCTTGTTATGAAATTGTTTTAGCCCATAGTAAAGGACGTTTAGAATTAAATATACCTGTTAAACAATGGTTAATTGATGCTCTGCAACCATCAGGAATTGAATTGTTACCCTTAAATCCTGAAATTTCTTTCAAAGCGGTGAATTTATCCCTCATTCATAAAGATCCGTTTGATCGTATTATTATTGCGACAACACTTGAATATAAAGCAAAATTAGCGAGTATTGATAGTTTATTTTGTAAATACCCTGAGCTTCAAGATAATTTGATGACTAACTAAAAACAGTTAACAATTTGTTGTTGGGTGGGCAATGCCCACCATAAAATCTTATAAATTAGGGGTTAATAATACACCCTGACTTTGACCCAGAATAATATGGTTTAAGTCCTTAATATCCTCAATTTCAGGCAAATTAGGGGTAGTTAACTCCACTTTCCATTCCGTAGGATCTAACTGTAACCAATCGAGGAGGTTAATTTCAACCTTTTGCCCTTCAAGATTGGCAACCATGACAATTTTTTTATCAGGCATTTTAGGGTGCGATCGCACTCCATAAAAAATAGTCGCATCATCTTCTTCAATCTTATTAAAGCGATCGCCTCCATGCAAACTTTTACCAAGCCATGGATTATGACGACGTAACTCCCTCAAACGAAGATTATACTCAGCAAGGGCAGGATCAACCATTTTAGTATAGTGAGAAACATTACAAATCTCAGAACAATCCTCCATAAACATCAAAGCCCACCGTTTAAGATTATCAATGTCCAGATTTTGACAAAAAGCAATCATATTACTCTCCCTCATCTCCTTCATTTCCTCAATATTACAAGCCCCATCATCAAAACAAAGCTGACAAACCTTCACCACCTCCTGAAGATCATAATTCCGAGCTATCATACTCGCATTAAGAGCATGGGTAAACTCCCTTAACTGTTCCAACTTATCAAACCCTAAAGACTTCATCCGTTGAAAAGCATCCTGCCGATGATAACGCTCCTCAGTCATCTGCCAGTCCAAAAAGCCCACTTCCTCAGAAACCACCTTAACCCCATACTCCTCATCCGTATTACGGAAAAACATCCAAGGGGCGTGCATCAAAACATTAATAAAATCCATCGGTAAACCAGGGCTAAAACCATATACCCACATGGTCACCGCAGGATTATCATAGGCACCCCGAATCACATCATTGAGAGTTTCTCCCAAACGCCAATTAATCTCAAGGCGAGTATCTACCTGACTACCACGGCGTAACGTATCATGGTTACCACACCCCGTAATCCAGTTTTGTCCTTGATACATCACCTCACACACCCGTTGCCACTTTTTGCGCCAAAAACCTTTAATACTAGGGGTATTGTGGGCAAAAATTAGAGGTCCCCACTGATAGGACTCTGGTTTAAGATTAATTAAATCCATGTAGGTGGACTTGCTTTCCCAACCCTCCTCTGGCCAAGGGCGTCCATCTTCAAAAATAGTGAATAATAACCTTTTATAACCCCCTACCTCTTGCACCAAATCACTCATGGCAAGAAGATATTGATCATCCTGCTCTACCCTACCAGTAAGGGGATTAAAAAAGCGAAAATCTTGACCGCCATCAACCCGAATACCATCTGCCCCAGTATTAATTTTTCTCCTTTGCATTTCTAGTAAAATGGATCTAACCATGGGAAGCTGGTGGTTTAAATCCTGCCCATACATATTAGGACCCTTGAAAAATTGATTGTTTATTAATAGTTCCGCTTGGTTGTCCGCATGACCATATACTAAATCATAGATAAGACCAATGGGTTTATCTGGAAAATTATGTAATACCCCAATCAAGTCATATAATTCATCAGGACGTAAACTAGAAAGAATAGAAGGGCTAGTGGCAGCGGCTCCGATAATAGGTACATCATAACCCCAGCCTTGGGTATTGGGTTTAGTTACTTTAACTTGAATACCTTCAATACTTTTGAAAATATCATCCCCTTCAGGAATGCTTTTAGGGGCAATACCACAACATTCTTCGACAATTTCAAACAATCTACTATCCTGACTCAAATCTTTACGATATTCGATAGTAGGCTCAATGGGAAGTAGTTGGACTGCATCATAACCTATATAATGTTCGTCTTGGGGTTCTAGAGGCTGGTTATTCCTTATTTTTTTGCCAATATCTTTATATACCTTAGTTAACCCAGCCAAAGTACCTTCAGCAGAAGCTGTACCTACATGGAGTTGCAAAATATTAATGGGAGTAGCAGTGCGAGGGATATTTTCTTCTTCAGTGGTACCTGTGACTTTAAAATAATCTAGGTCTGTTCTTTCTTTTTCTAGTTTGCCCATGTCATACAATTCTGCGGGGGCAAATACTCCGAAGGGCAATGAATAAGCTAGGGCATCTCTGATAATTTCAATTTGTCCGTAGGGGTTGCGATAACGTAGCCAATAAAATGAGCCAAGGGTTTCTCTGGTTCCTGCTTTCATTCCCTCTATGATGCCCCAAAAGAATTTACCTCTTTTTTTTAGGAAAATACAATCTCGTCTCATTTCGATGGTAGAGCTTTCTGAGGATAAAAGATCTTTTACTTTTACATCTTCGCTAGGGGTAAAGACTTCTAAATAAATCTCGTTAAGGTGCATTACTTCCCTAAGTAGTTGGGGAGTCCAAAAACCTATTTGAGTTAGTCCATCTTCTCTATAGTTGGCACCGAGATAGGTGGCTACCTCCTGATTTTCTTCAAAAACAGTATTAGATGATTTTTCAATTTTTTTGATTTTATTTATTAATTTTCTCGTTTCTGATTCTACGAGGGCAATTTTAGTTTTGGTTTTGGTTTCCACAGTCAATTATTCTCTATTTTTACAATCAATAGCTTTAAAATCACACTGATTTTATTATTAATAGAAACTATTTATTATTATTTTTTTTATAGTTAATATTCTTTTTTTGGGTAGGATACAAAAGGGATTTCCTATCAATGGTCAGCCATGACGGTAAAGCTATATTGACCAATTATAGATCAAGTTTTTCTATTTGTACTTTAGTTTGATTAGATGGCATGATTTTCTGATAATTTAAGATACTGATAATAAAAATTAGATTTTGATTTTAAGATGAAATTTTATACTTTGGACGTTTTTACAAATCAGCTTTTTTCTGGTAATCAATTGGCGGTTTTTCCAGAAGCAGAAGGTTTAACCACGGAGATTATGCAAAAGATTGCCATCGAGTTTAATTTTTCGGAAACGGTGTTTGTATTTGATGATGAGGACACAGATTTTTATCTGAGAATTTTTACCCCGGGGGGAGAAATTCCTTTTGCGGGGCATCCTACCATTGGCACGGCTTTTTTGTTGGCGAAATTGGGTAAGTTTTCTCTGGATTCTGAAGAAACAGAGGTTATGTTTAGGGAGGGGGTTGGTAATGTTCCTGTGATGGTATTTAAAAATGAGGATGGTAAGATATGGACTCAGTTAAAAGCGCCTTGTCCTCCTGAATTTTATACGGATTGTCCTTCGAGGAAGGATTTAGCTCAGGTTTTATCTTTGGATTTAGATGATTTGATGGTGGATAATTTTGTGGTGGAGGGGGCTTCTTGTGGCTTACCCTTTTTGTTGATTCCTTTGGCTAGTTTGGAGGCGTTGAGTCGGGCAAAAATTAATCTGGGGGTTTGGCAGAGGGTTTTAAAGGATTTTTGGTCGCCCCATGTATATATTTTTGTACCAACTGGGAAAGATAGTTTTCAAGGGAGAATGTTTGCCCCTGCTCTTAATATAACGGAAGATCCTGCCACGGGTTCGGCTGCCACGGCTTTTGCTGGTTATTTGGCTAAGTATCAAGCCCAGAGTGAGGGGTGTTGGCGTTGGAATATTGCTCAAGGGTTGGAAATGGGGCGCCCTAGTCAGATAAGGGCGATCGCCCTTAAACAAAACCATATAATTAACGAAATAAAAGTGGGGGGCGAGTCGGTAATAGTTACGGAGGGAGATTTAAAATTAAATTAACAAAAAAAGTAACCCTAATTATTAAGTATTAATTATTTTTTTTTCATAAATCTAACAAGTAACTATAATATAAGATATAGACTAACAGAAATGAATATGTCCCCTAGCCCAGACGACTTGATTCTTTGCCAATGTATTTTTAGCACTCCCAAAGATGTAAACCTAAAAATACCTTTCGGAAAATTGGACGATAGCGAAAACCTCTCTCGTTATGCCCTAGCTATGCCCTACGAGCAAGATCACCTTGAACCTTTTGCCCGTAAAGGCGACGTTTGCTACTATGAAGTTTTGGTAACGGATACCCAACCAGAAAAACTGTCATCCCTAGACGAAAATTTAGAGAAGGTTGTAGAATTTGACCGTAAAAGTTTGATAGAAGCAGGAATACCAGGTTTAGCTTTCCCTTACCTGACTTTAACCGAATATTCTCCCCTCATTCCCGATTTATTGGATGCTTGGCAGGATCAAGAAGGACAAGAATACGTCATCATAAACCAAAGAAGTAATTGGGAATCCTTAGGCCAATATTTTGCCCGTAATCATGTCCCTAATAACCAAGTCTTTCATCATCTCCAAACCATGGCTAAACTCTGGAAAGACTTGCACAAGTTAAAATGTTCTCAAACTCTCCTAGAAGAAGACAATCTGGGGGTAGGAGATTCTGGAGATTTAGAAATCAAAAAGCTATATTTTGATGATCTCCATAACCCTCCCCATCTCAGACAATTAGTAGAACTCTGGATCATAATTTTAGAAGAAAATAATCAAACGGACAAAGCAACCATCATCAAAGGATTGATGGAGCAGATAGAAGAAGGTCAAATTGATACTATCAAGGAATTATCCGACGCTTTAAACATAATGTATCAACAAGCTCAGTTAAATGATTTACTAGATGATACTGAAGAAGAATTATTGATTCCCCCTGATGATGAATTAGAAGAACTTACCGATCAATTTGACTTTGATGAGGTGGACGATGATCAAGATGCTACGGTGATCAATAGTGGGGATAGTATTGACGAACAACCCACCGTTGTTTTACCCATGACTCTCTTGAGTTTGGCGGAATGTGGCATGACTGATATTGGTATGAAACGCTCTCACAATGAAGATTGTTTTGCGGTGGAAACCAAGATTAATAAGCGAGAAACTCCCCAAGGCATTTTTTGTACGGGAAAAGGATTCTTTCTTGTGTGTGATGGTATGGGAGGACACGCTGGAGGAGAAGTAGCCAGTGCTTTAGCCGTTAAGACTCTTTATAAATATTTCCAAGACCATTGGCAAGATGGATTGCCCGACGAAGAAACCATTAAAGAGGGTATTTTAGAAGCCAATAGAGTGATCTATGATGCCAACATTGAAAAAGGTAATCTTGGCGCGGGAAGAATGGGTACAACGGTAGTAATGACCCTTGTTCAAGATAACCAAGTTGCGATCGCCCATGTGGGAGACAGTCGCATTTACCGAGTTACCAGAAAATGGGGTTTAGAACAAGTCACCACAGACCACTCCGTGGCCCAAGCAGAAATGAAAAACGGCATAGAACCAGAAATTGCCTTGGCTCGTCCTGATGCCTATCAACTTACCCAGGCTCTAGGCCCTAGAAAAAGAGAATTTGTCCATCCTGACGTTAATTTTTTAGAAGTCAAAGAAGACACAATCTTTTTAATGTGTTCCGATGGTTTATCAGACAATGAACTATTAGAAAATAATTGGCAAAGTGTTCTTTTACCCCTACTCAGTGCCAAAGCCAATCTTCAAGAAGGAGTAACCCATCTCCTCGAATTAGCCAATCAAATTAATGGTCATGATAACATCACCTGTATTTTGACCAGAATTAAAGTTCAACCTAATTTAGAACAAAAAAACCCCTTAATCTAAGATAATAATGAATATTAGATAATAAAAGTTAGGTAATGAGTAATTATTAATCATATGAGTATATAGCCTATGTAATAAAGGATTAAGCTATTTTATCAACCCCAAAATAATTGAGATAGATTTCAGAATATAAAATTTTTAAGAAAATTTTGTGAACTTAATTGATCAATCTTTCGTCTATAGAGGCGTAGTAAAACAAACTACTTCGTACTTATTCATTTATTCAATATTCAAACTTAGATTTATCAAATCATTTCCCATGAAAAAAGTTCAATCCTTACTGTCCAAATTTTCCATTAGTGCCTTTGCTCTAATCTTTGCTGCTAACTTTAGCATCCCTTCCCACGCACTAGATGCTTCCTCTGAATCCCAAAATACAGCGAATAACCTTGCAATGATGCACGGTGACCATGACTCAGAAGAAGAAATGGAAATGATGGAAGATGCCTCAGAAGAAACCACAGAAATGGGTTTTAAGGTGATGACCGCAATGTTATCTGGTAATAACATTTATCCTGAGCCTGTCATGACCAATGCAGGAGGGGTTGCTGTGGCAATCTTGGGGCAAGATAATACCTTAATGGTTTATGGTAGTTTCAACGGTTTAAGTAGTGCCTTAAGAGATTATGAAACCGATCCCTTAGATCCTCCTAATCCTGCCGTTACTTCTGCTGTACATTTACATTTAGGTACTCCCGAGGAAAATGGCTCTTTTGCCCGTGCTTTATCTGTCACCACTTCTGAAGATGGCTTAAGTGGTCTTTTCACTGGCACTTATCAATTATCTGACGAAGAAGTTATGGCTCTAGGAGAAGGTAATTTATACATTGATATTCACACAACCATGAATCGTGGCGGTGAGTTGAGAGGAGTTGTTCAAGAGTAATAGTGTTTGAACATTGTTAAATTGATTAATGAATTGAGGGATTTTTGATAGAATCTCCTCTGGTGGGTATATAGCCCACCTTTTATTTTTTGTAAGAATAATTGATGAATCCCATTGTTTTAATTCATGGTTTTATGGATCAAAGTGCTGTGTTTAATTCCATGTTTTTATATTTAGAAAATCAAGGATATAATGTTCATGCAATTGATCTTACTCCTTGTTACGGCACAGCAGATTTGAAAGTATTGGCTCAACAGGTTAAGGAATATATTGATAAGACTTTTGAGAAGGAAGAAAAAGTTAATTTACTAGGTTTTAGTATGGGTGGTTTAGTTACCCGTTACTATTTACAAAAATTGGGAGGTGTGGAAAAAGTAGATAAATATATTAATGTTTCTGCCCCCAATAATGGAACTATCATGGCTTATTTATTACCTTTTTTGGGCATTAAACAAATGCGCCCACAAAGTGATTTTTTATTAGATTTAAATAAGGATATAAATGAAAGTTTATCAAAAGTTAAATGTTTATTTTTATGGACTCCTTTTGATTTAATGATTTTTCCTCCTAAAAGCTCTATCATGAAACCATTTCCCGTGGAAAGAATACCTGTACTAACTCATAAATGGATGATTAGCGATCGCAGGGTTTTAGAAAGAGTTAATAAATTTTTGAAGGAGAAATAAAGTTTAAATTAGTCTCTTTGTATCTTGATTTCCTAGGATTTTTAGACGGGTAAAAGTTTCTTGATAATATTGAGGATAAACAGGTAATCGGGGCTTTAAAAGCCAACCATGGTTTAATAATGTGGTAGTTAAATCCTCTAAGCTATGGTGATAGTAGTCTGGGTTAACTTCATCCTTGGGTACTATCCCCCCTAAATCTGTAACCCCTAATTCTAAGCATTTAATGAGAGTGTTTTCATCTTCAATTAAGTTTGGGGGAATTTGAATGGCTATATTATTTGGTA
Source organism: Cyanobacterium sp. HL-69 (assembly GCA_002813895.1). Classification (NCBI taxonomy): domain Bacteria; kingdom Bacillati; phylum Cyanobacteriota; class Cyanophyceae; order Chroococcales; family Geminocystaceae; genus Cyanobacterium; species Cyanobacterium sp. HL-69. The sequence goes on from CP024912.1 coordinate 1,785,506, forward strand.
ATATTTCCTTAGCTTTTTTGATGGTTTCAAGCATTTCTAAAGAACTAAAATTATTTTGGGAATAATTATCTTTATTACCTTTGGAATAGGGTTGTAAGATTACTTCTTGAATGTGACCATATTTTTTATGGATAGATGCGATCGCCCTTAAACTTTCCATACGATCACAAGATGATTCCCCAATACCTAATAGGATACCTGTCGTAAAAGGAATCTGTAACACTCCAGCCCATTCTAGTTGTTCTAACCTAAGTTGTGGAATCTTGCTAGGGGCAAAATGATGGACAGTATCTAACAATGATGGGGTTACCTGTTCCACCATCAAGCCCATAGAGGCATTTACCGTCTTTAATAAAGTCATTTCCTCATAACTTAAAGGCCCCACATTGCTGTGAGGAAAAAAGCCCATGGAGAGAGCTAAATGGGCTATGTCATAAATCAACTGTAACCAATCCTTACGCCTTTTTGAGTGGGGATGCACCTCACCACTAAGGATGAGAATTTCTGTAACTTCCTTGCCCTGCAAGGTTGTTAAAATTTCCCTCGCCCTGTCTAAAGTTAACCATACATCTTCTTCAGGATTGGTGCGAAAATTGCAGTAACTACACCGATTAAAACATTCATAGGTTGGTACTAGGGTAAAAGCTGGACTATAAGTTACTATGCGCATTCAATGATTGGGGATTGATGAAAAAGTGTTTTGGTTAGGGTAAGGAATGGCTTTTATTATCATGGTGAAAATTTTGTCACTTCAACCTAACACCTAAAACCTACTTAATAATGAGTGCCAGATTTACGATGATGCACCGCTGTGATACCGTCATCTTTTAACAATTTACCAGCCTGGGCGATCGCATACATAACCCAATGATCACCACATTCGAGGCGATTTTTAACCTCACACTCCACATAGGCGAGGGCATTATTCAAAATCGGGCTACCGTTATCCGCCACATCATGATCAATATTCTGAAAACGATCTTCCCCTGGAGCAAAGGGTTTGAGAAAATGCTTCATCAACTCCACATATCGCCCCTCTTCAAGGACATTGAGGGCAAAACAACTGCCGATGGGCAACAAAGATTCGATCGCCCTTTCCTTGGCCACCGCAACGGTTAAACCGGGGGGGTTAAAAGTAGCCTGAGACACCCAAGAAGCCACCATGGCACCCTTTATCTCATCCCTTTGGGTGGTGACGATACATAACGAGCCTACCAAACGCCCCAAAGCCTGTTCAGTTCTGGCGGTGAGGGAATTGGCGGCGGCGGATTCTTTTGATTTAAGGGCTTTTTTACGTTTTTTCAGGGCTTGAGCAAAATCTGTTCCCGCCTCCTCACAGGTTTTTAGCACTGCTTCCGTGGGTTTAAATTTGACTCGGATGGTATCAAAACCGAAACGATAGCCCCCATCCCTAAATTTATTTTCCAACAAATCGATGGCTTCTCCACTCCAACCAAAAGAACCGAATGCCCCCACTAATTTATTCTTATCGGCGTTGGCAAGGGCGATACCGAGGGCGCTTTGGATTTGGGTAGGGGCGTGACCGCCGAGGGTGGGAGAACCGAAAATGAAGCCTTCACAGCCTTGTATGGCGGTTTTTATTTCCTCGCTTCCTGCAAATTCAGCGTTGATGGATTCTACCCTTACCCCTGCTTTGGTAATGCCACGGGCGATCGCATTTGCTAGGGTTGCGGTGTTACCATAGGCGGAGGCATAAACTAGGGCGACATTAAGGGTTTGATTTTTCTGGGTTTCTAACCACTGTTGATATAAACCTGTTAATTCGGTTAAACCATAACGCACCAAGGGGCCATGGTTGGTGGCATAGATGAAAGATTCTTTTTCCTTAACCTTTTCAATGGCTTTACTAACTTGGGTGGCGTAGGGTGCAATGACACAATCGAAATAATGTCTTCTATCTTCTTGGTAAATACTCCAACCCTCGTCCAAAATTTGATCACCGCATACATGGGCAGAAAATAGCTTATCGGTATAAAATACCTTAGTTTGGCGATCGTAGGTCAAAAGTTGGTCAGGATAACGGGGGTTAGGGGTGGTGATAAATTCTAGTAAATGTCCTTTGCCTAAGTCTAATTGAAGCTCGTTTTTAACAACTGTAATATTGAGGGGATTTCTGGCAGTGGTTTCTTGATAGTTATTCTCGAAGATGGTTTCTAAGGATTTTGCCCCCGTATTGGAGATGATGATATTAATTTGGGGGGCTTTTTGCAATAGGGTATTGATAGTTACTGCCCGATTGGGGTTGATATGTCCTAGAATGAGATAGTCAATTTTTTGTAGGTCAATTCTTTGTTCTAGGGCATCGATAAAGGTTGCGGTGAAGGATTCCCCCGGGAGATCAAATAGGGCGATTTTTTCTCCTTCAATGACAAAAGAATTGGCGGTAGTGCCTCGATTTAGTCCGTATTCTACCTCAAATTTGAGTCTATCCCAAGTACGAGAACGGAATACCCTTGTGTTAAGGGCGATCGGGGTAATTTGAACATCTTTTGATTTTGTCATATTATACTCAGGGTTTAATATTTTTTTTGTTAATGGGGAGTGGAAATTTTATGTTTTATCGATATTTTCCATTTTATCGTCTAACTCTACCCTATCCATAATTTATCAGCAGGAGACAAAAGGAAAGGACTTTTTGTTGAAAAATCAGCTTTGTTAGTATCAATGACTGCTATTGGGGGGTAGTGAAAAAATAAAAATATTTACCAGTTAAACCTGTTAAAAATACCAACAAAGCCATTAATAATTGAGAATGAAACTTTTGATGAAAAAGTATTAAAACTATTCCCCGTTCCCTATTCCCTGTTCCCTGCCCTAAACAAAGTATTGTTTCATAAACACCTATCTATGAAATACAAAACTAACAAAAATCAACAACTAAGTTTATTTGAACCTTCTGCCACTTATAAGTTTAAAAAGCCATCTTTAAAAGCTGAATATAAGATGAGTGGGGAGTATTTACAAAGTTGGAAAAAAAGAATTTATAATTATCAACAAGAAGCGAAAAAAAAGCAAGTAAAACAAACTAATTTATTAACTTCTGAAAATAATATTACTTGGGATATAGATAGTTTTGATCCTTTTTCTATCCCTACCCATACAGATCAGTTTTATAATTTACCAAAATATAATGACAGTGAAAGCTGTTTATATTTTATTTTAGATACGGAATTACCTTTGTTATTGTATGTGGGAGAGACAAAATTATCGCCCTATCAAAGATGGATAAATCATGATTGTAAAGGTTATATTCAAAAGTATATAGAACTTCATCGTCAATACAAAATTAATAGTAATGTACGATCGGCTTTTTGGTGGGGAATTTCCCCTGAGCGTCATATTAGGCAAAGGTTAGAACGGGATTTAATTCTTAAGTGGCGATCGCCCTTTAACAAAGAATCATGGCAACATTGGGGACAACCTTTTAAATAAGGGTTGCTTAAAAAGCGGAATTGAGAGAAAAAAATGGATAAGTGAAAGAATACCTTACTCTCTAGCACTCATCCATTCTCAAGCAGTGAAAAATACTTGGAATGCGCGGGTACAGAGGAGAATATTTTGTGGTTATAAACTGAACAATATATTAAAAGACATTTAGCCGTGGATAGTCTTAGCTTTCCCTTTCTCACTTATTATACAAAGGCAAGTCCGATGATCGAAGAATTGAATTAATCATAATTATTCTTTAAGACTCATTCATATTTTTATAAGTAGCCACAGCAGAGGGGGAAATGCGATTGAGATAACGGAAAATCCAATATTTCAACACCGTATCAAGAATTACAGGGAAAGTGGCAATAAACAAAAAATTAAAATCCCGATTTTCTGCTAAGCCAAGATGACGAGCAACACTTTCCAAGACAATTTCCCAACCATGGGGAGAGTGGAAACCAACAAATATATCTGTAAAAAGAATGATTAAAAATGCTTTGGCAGAGTCACTTAAACCATAAATTAATTCATCCAAAAAAGATTTTAAAACCTGTAATTCTTGACGACTAGAAACGAGGATGATGGCAAAAGAAATAAAAGCAAATATGTCAGAAAAAATATTTTTGATACCATTGGCACTTTGACGACGATAATCTTGGGCTAACTCTTGGGCTTTCTCTTGGATGATAGTTTCTTTTTCTTGAGGGGATAAATTTGGCATTAAGCCAATCATAGTTTTTAGTTGTATATTCTCCTCAAAAATTCTCAATTCGTTGAGGGCTTCTTCCTGTAAGTCTTGATTGATAAAAACGATGTCTTGATGACTAGCAAAATAAGGATCAACAAATGCTCTACCAATGGCTATTTTACTAATATTGTGAACTAAAATAGGAATAATTATTAAGAATAAAAGAAATTTTACTGATACAGCAGTTTTATATTTGGAGCGACGAAAACGATTTATTAATTCTTCTTCTGTGTCGGTAGAATCTGGGTTAATTTCATCTTTTATTTTAGTTAATGTTCGTAAAAATGAACGAGGCAGGACGCTGGTTTTGTCGGAGACTGTTTCTTTTATTTTTTTATCTTCCCCTGCAGGGACATCAATAATGGGGTTTTTTGTTTCTTTGACAAGGTTCGGTACTGTTTTGGGATTAATTTCTGATTCTTGTTGATATTTATTAACTATTTGATCAATAAAATTTAATTTTTCAACAATTAATGATTGGCTAAGGGTTATATTTTTATTAGTCTCATAGGGATAATTTTGTTTATTACTAGCAAATAAGTTGTTAAAATATTGACTTGTTTTAAACTGAGTTAATTTAAGATCAATAGCTTTTAATTTACTATTTAATTCTCCTTGAAAATAGGCAAAAACTCGTTCGCTGTGATTTCCATTTTGAAGAGTTATTTTTTTGTTTTGAAAATGTTCTATTTCTATATTTTTAATAGTCAAAGCTGCTTGATAGGCAGATTCGAGGGAATTTTCGGCACTACGGGCAAGGGAGCGTTTTGTATAGCGAAAAATTTTGTTGAACATGAAAGCTAGACAACAGTTACATGATTTAATATTTTAGGGGTTATTTTTCGACATGGACGACAAATTGCCCAATAACATTGTTATCATAAAAAATATATTGTAAGGTACACCGTTTGATATATTACAAATGCTGAGAATAATCACAGATAAAGGTGAAGCAAAACAAGAGCTAAAAAGAATTGAAAACCGTACTCACAATGATGAGACTCATATTCAAGAGTCCATTGTGAAAGAAATCATTGCGACGGTGAGAAAGCATGGAAATCAAGCCTTGTTCGATTATACTCAGAAATTTGACCGACAAACTATCAATGAAAGTAACCTTAAGGTTAGCGGTGCGGAAATTGATGCGGCTTATCAGCAGATTTCTCGGGATTTATTATCAGCTATTAAGTTGGCAGCAAAGCAGATTGAAGCGTTTCATCAGCAAAAAGTACCTAAGTCTTGGGTAAATTTTCCTTGTGATGGGGTGGTTTTGGGGCGACGTTATACCCCTGTGGATAGGGCTGGTTTGTATGTGCCGGGGGGTAGGGCTTCTTATCCTAGTACAGTGTTGATGAATGCTATTCCTGCGAAGGTTGCTCGGGTACCTCGCATTGTGATGGTTACTCCCCCTAGTGAAGGGGGAAAGATTAATCCTGCGGTGTTGGTAGCGGCTAGTGAGGCAGGGGTGACGGAAATTTATCGGGTAGGGGGCGCCCAAGCGGTGGCGGCGTTGGCTTACGGCACGGAAACTATCCCTAATGTGGATGTGATAACTGGGCCTGGTAATATATTTGTAACTTTGGCGAAAAAGGAAGTATTTGGCACGGTGGGCATCGATTCTTTGGCAGGGCCTAGTGAAGTGTTGGTGATTGCTGATAAACAGGCAAATCCTGTTCATGTGGCGGCGGATTTACTGGCACAGGCGGAGCATGATCCTTTGGCGGCGGCTATCTTGATTACTGATGATGTCGCCCTTGCTCAGGCGGTACAAGGGCAGGTGGTAAAACAGTTGGAAAATCACCCTCGTAAGTTTTTGACGGAAAAGGCGATCGCCCACTATGGTGTAATTATCGTTACCGAAAACCTAGAGGAAGCGGCGGAATTATCCAACCTTTTTGCCCCAGAACATTTGGAATTAGAGGTGGAAGAGCCTTGGGATTTAACCACCCATATCCGCCACGCTGGAGCTATTTTCTTGGGTAATTCCACCCCTGAAGCGGTGGGAGATTATTTGGCTGGACCAAACCACACCCTGCCCACGTCAGGGGCTGCTCGTTACGCTTCTGCGTTGGGGGTCGAAACCTTTATGAAGTATTCGAGTTTAATTGAATATAGCCCCCAAGCCTTACAAAAGGTGTCTGACGCTGTTATTGCATTGACTGAGGCGGAGGGGTTACCCTCCCACGGGGATTCGGTAAGGTTGCGGGTGAATCCTGATGAAAAATAATATTTGATGGGGTGATAAGGGCGCTGGGTAACAAATACCTATGCTATTAGGCTTTGACTGCCACTTTGCGCACTGCGAAGCATCTCTGCGAGATCGCCCTTATAATAATCTAGTTTAGAGGTAATTAGTCTAACTTAATTACTGCCCAATCATCCTGACGAACAAAATTAGTCATATCAGTAAATTTTCTTAATTCAAACTGTTCTACTGTAAAAATAGAAGGGGAATTTGCTAACCATTGGTCATTAATTTTTTTCACCGCAGACTCTACTTTACCTTCGTCAAAACTATCTGTAACATCACCAAAATAACCCAGAGTGATATGCGCCGCAAACTCGTAGTTTTGTTCGATACCCAAAGAAACTATTTTTTCATCCTGATAAATCAGTTGACGCAATTTAATAATAGGTTCATAAAAAGTCTCCGTTGGTGCTAAACAAATGGCAATGGCACGGGGAAAAATAGAAAGTCCTAATACATCAAATTCATAAGGTTTTACATCTTTATAAACAGTCTTATAATCTTTAAAAATACTATCAATTTGTTTTATTAATAGCTCATCAAAATGAGCATCTTGGGCTACAGCATTTAAATATATATCGTCCCAAATTAAATCAGCTAAAGTAACATGAAAACTATCTGCTGGTACAGCTACAAAAAAATCTGAACCCAATGCTTTTACTACCTGTTGCTGAGTTTCAGCTAATTTTTGATAAAACTCTTGATTATGACTAGACTCCCCATGGGGAGGAGTAATAATGGTATATCCAGGAAATTTAACGGGTTTTTGTCCATCAAATTTAGGAGATGATTGGATATTTTGTATTTGTTGCTCATAGTTAGCAGGGGCAGTCATTTGCACAATTCTATTGATGTAGCTTTGATAGTTTCCATCCATTTTTTTATCCTCTATTTAGCTTTAAATTGATATTATTTATAACTTTTTTAAAAGTGATATTCATTATAATTTTTAATGGTATATTTGTCAATATATCTTTGCTTTAGTTGTGGTTGTTACGACTTTCAAGGAGGACAAGGTAGAAAAGTTAATATTAGTAATTATTGTGGTATTAACAAAATATTTTTTCTTTTTATTTACGAGTTTTAATATTTAGTAGTTTAGGTTTTTAATGGTTTAAACTGGTTCCTAAATGCCCTAGAAATCTATAAAATTAATCAAGGGTTTTACCATTATATTTTCTATGGTTAACCTTTAATTCTCACCAATACTATGTTTTGTCGGTGTTGTTAATTTTAGATATGATTTCTGGTTTATTAGGTGGGGAATAGATAATGGTGATAATATTTTCATGGCTCAATTTTGAGGGCAAGTAAATTATATTTCATACCACAACCTTGGCAACCCCGTGTTATTTACGAATAACTTAATCTAGTGATAAGTCGTTGATAATCTGGGTATTGATTAATTAATTCTTTTGCTGTGGCTAATTCAAAGTCTGTAAAGTCGAATCCGGGGGATACGGTGCAACCAATTAAGCTATAAGAGTTTGGTTGACTTACTTCTGATGCAAACCAATCTCCTTGATTAATGACTAACTGAAAAGTGGGATTTTTTCCTGTAGTATCTCCTAACAGTATGGATTTATATTCTCCTGATTTGGTGAGAATGTGGACTTGTAATGGTGTGCCACTGTAAAAATGGAATATTTCATCGCTTTTGAGACGGTGAAAGGCGGAAAATTCTTCCCCTGAGAGTAGGTAATAAATAGCAGTTGAGCAATTTCTTGATTCTGTGGCACGAGATGATAAACCGTTGCTTTTGATAATATCATTACTACGATAGGTTTCTCGATAGTAGCCCCCTTCGGGGTGTTTTTGTAGGTTGAGTTGTTTTATCCAATATTCTGCATTCACTGGTTTTATGGTGGTAAAGGTGGTTTTAAAAGTATTAGGTTATTTTTGCAAAATTTCTAATCCAACTAATTTTATCGTCATTAGAGGAAAGGAGACATTACTTTTGTCCTAATGGCTAACTCCTAACACTTCCAGCAGTAAAGCAATTTTTGTCACCCATGCTAAATACTACCGTAGGGCGAGGTTTTCGGATTGAGAGTTGTTGATAACTCGGTTTAGTTTTCCACTGCTATAACCTTCTAAGTCGAGGGTAACGTAGATAAATCCTAACTGTTGAAAGTAATGGACTAATGTGGGCAAGTCAACTTCATTGACAAAGGTGGCTATTTTTTGGGGTGATAGTTCAATTCTAGCGGTATCTCCTTGGGATCTCACTCTCAAATTAAGATAGCCTAAATTGCGTAAATAAACTTCTGCCCTACCGACACGATGGAGTTTTTGGATGGTGATTTCTTCTCCGTAGGGAAAGCGGGAAGACAGACAGGGTTGAGAAGGTTTATCCCACCATGGTAGGTTTAATAATTTACTGATCTCTCTTACTTGTATTTTTGATATACTTACTTCAGCTAATGGCGATCGCACTTTTCTCTCTTTTGCGGCTTCTATGCCGGGGCGATAGTCTTGTAAATCGTCATAATTTACCCCGTCTATCACATAAGGATAACCTCTTTTAAGGGCGATCGCTTTTAATTTATCGTGCAATTCACTTTTGCAAAAATAACAACGGTTGACAGGATTTGAGGTATAGTTAGGGTTATCCATCTCCTCGGTGACAATCATTTCATGATTAATACCAATTTGTTGGGCTTGATGTTGGGCTTCATCTAATTCTTCAGGTAAAAGGGAAGGAGATACCGCTGTAATAGCAAGGGCTTTGTCTCCCAAGACATCATAAGCAACTTTAGCAACTAGGGTGCTATCAATTCCCCCAGAATAAGCAATTAAAGCCTTATCCATGGTGGCAAAAATACTTTTTAATTTCTCTAGTTTTTCTTTGCTCATTCTATCTATTTCTAATAATCCTACACATAGTATTATATTCTAGTCTGAAGAAGTTTAAGTAATGTACCATTGACATTTAACAATTCAATTAATACATTTTTATTGATTATTAGTTATTAATTATTTATTATCATTATGTCTAAAGATTTAAAATTACAAACCGCTAACTTATATCTAAATATTTCAGATGAATGGTTAGAAAAGCTAGATAATCTTGCCGTAGAAAAAGAGCAAAACATAGAACAATTAGTATTAGATATTATTGGTAACTATTTATCAGATAGTGAGTTAAATTTAGAAAATAATCAACGACTAGAAGAATATCAAAACTTGAATCAGCGTTTAGAAGTTTTAGAAAAAAAAGACTATCAAATAGAAAGATTAACAACCAAATTAGAAATTTTAGAAAAGTTGGTGGCTACCTTACAAACAAAAGAGATTAAAGAAGATACTACAAATAGTAATCAAGATTGGGATGATGAATTTGAAGATGAACCTGATGAAGTTTTAACAGACTTTTTATTGTAGTCTTTTTTTTGGCAAATACTTTTGAACATATCGTCAATATTTTGAAACTAAATCCCCTAAATTATCTTTATATTATTACCTTTACTTTTTTCCATCATATTCGTTTCCGACACTAACTAAGCATTACCATGACAAGTTTTGCTACTACAAAAACAGTATCTTTATGTTTATTTTAAAGAAAAATATTTCTTCAGATAAGAAAACATCATCCTTCAAACAAACTATTACTAATATATTAGGGGAAAAATTAAAACCATTTTGGTTTTTAGCCCCCGCCCTAATTGTCTTAACTCTAATAGTTTTTTATCCTGCTATTCAAGCCTTTAGTCTTAGTTTTTCTAGTTATGGCTATGACTTAACACAACCCCCTGAGTGGGTGGGTTTACAAAACTTTGAAAGATTAGTCCAAGATGAATTATTCAGAAAAACTTTACTCAATAGTCTTCTTTACATGGTGGGAGTAGTACCAGCCTTAGTTATTTTACCATTGTTCTTGGCGATCGCCGTTAACCAAAAATTAAAAGGCATCAACTGGTTTCGTGCGGCTTATTACACCCCCGTAGTAATCTCCATGGTGGTAGCAGGAATCGCTTGGAAAGCCTTATATTGGTCAAATGGTATCTTCAACCAAATTTGGCTAGGATTGGGCTTCTCATCGGGTTTACCATGGTTAACTAGCCCTGACTGGGCTATTTGGAGTGTAATGGTAGTCACCATTTGGAAAGGTTTAGGTTATTACATGGTGATTTATTTGGCTGGTTTACAAAGTATCCCTGCTGAATTATACGAAGCAGGTGCTATCGATGGCTCAGATGGTTGGCAAAAACACTTTGATATTACCATTCCTCTCATGAAGCCTTATATTTTTTTGGTGGCAGTAATTTCTGCCCTCAGTGCGACAAAAGTATTTGAGGAGGTTTTTTTATTAACCCAAGGAGGTCCTAGAAATAGCTCTAAAACCGTTGTATATTACATATATGAAAAAGCATTTCAAGAGTTAGATATTAATTATGCTAGTGCCATGGGTTTAGTTTTATTTATGGCCATTTTGGTACTTTCTATCGCTAATTTAATTCTTTCTCGCACTCGCTAAATTAAGTAATGCATAATCAAAAAAAACTAACCATAAAACTCTAATAGGCATATCACAAATTATTTAATATCCCCATAAGTACCTTGGCGAAATTAATTATAGCTCTTATTTTGCTAAGTCTTTTATTAAGGAAGGGTTTAAGCTGTTTCTCTAAATTAATTTAACTACGCCTACTTTCATACACATATTTATTATTTATCAATTTTTCTCTCTCGATTTTACAGTTAAAATTAAATGAAAATTAACAAAATATTGATTACCATATTATCTAGTTGTTTACTGCTTTATGGTTGTCGAAATGAGCTAGAAATTCCTCAACTAAATAATCTTTCACCTTTACCCCAAGATCCTAATATTCAAGTATATTTTAATTATAATCAACAGGCTGAATATACTGAACCCTACCGACCAATTATTCGTGAAGGAGATAACTTAGAACAAATTTTAATAGAAGCCGTTAATAGTGCAGAAAATACCATTGATATTGCCATTCAAGATCTTAATTTACCAGATTTAGCAAGGGCGATCGCATCTCAACACCAAGCAGGAAAAAAAGTAAGAATAATCATTGAAAATAACTATAATTTAAGTTTAAATGAACTAGGAGCAGATCATGGTTTAGCTATTCTGAAAAAAAATAATATTCCTATCATTGATGATACAGAAGATGGTAGCAAAGGTAGTGGTTTAATGCACCATAAATTCTTGATTATTGATAACAAAAAATTGGTTACAGGTTCAGCAAATTTTACCCTAAGTGGTACCCATGGAGACTTAGATAACGAAAATACAAGGGGTAATGCTAACCATCTTTTGGTAATAGATAATGCACCCCTTGCCAACATTTTTGCTCAGGAATTTAACTATATGTGGGGTGATGGGATTGGTAGCAAAAAAGATAGTTTATTCGGCTTACAAAAACCCTTTCGCCCTGCCCAAACCCTAACCATTGGAGAAAGCCAAGTTACAGTAAAATTCTCTCCTACTTCTCGCACCCAACCATGGGAAGCAACAACCAATGGCTTAATAGATGAAACCTTAAAAAAAGCTAGTGAATCCATAGATTTAGCTCTCTTTGTTTTTAGTAAACAACCATTATCTAATACCCTCGAAAATAAAAGTTCACGAGGTACTCAAATAAGGGCATTAATAGATCCTCTTTTTGCTTATAGATATTATAGTGAAGGGTTAGATTTATTAGGAGTTGAATTGAGTAATAATTGTCAGTTTTATGGTGACAATAACCCATGGGAAAATTCTATTGAAACGGTAGGGATACCTAATATTTCTAGGGGAGATAAATTACATCATAAGTTTGCATTAATTGACAATAAAATTATCGTTACAGGTTCTCATAATTGGTCAGCAGCCGCCAATTATACTAATGATGAGGCTTTATTAATTATAGATAATTCCACCATTGCCAAACATTTTAGCCAAGAATTTGACCGTCTTTATGATGATGCCATTTTAGGAGTCACAAACAGATTGCAACAACGCATTGAGGAAGATAAGAGAGAATGTCAAATTAACTGATAATTCATAAAAAAGTTTATTCTGGTGGGCAATGCCCACCCTATTCATAATAAATATCTTAGTTATTTAAACCAATTTTTTCTAATAATTTATTAAGGTTAAAATGCTCTTCAATTAACTGTTGTACACATTCTACTTTGATAGTTTCTTGGAGACGCACGGTTCCGAAGGCTCGATCCACAATTTCCACGGTGGTGAGAGTATCGCAATCTACGGTTAAAATGGGGATTTCTAGGTCTTCAGCCCTTGCTAAAATGAGTTGCTGAGGGGGGATATGTCCTGTTAGAATTAGGCAGTTTGTAGAGCTTTCTAGGGCTGCTAATTGGAGGTCTGTGCGATCGCCCCCTGTCACCACAGCCATATTCTGTCGTTGGCGAAAATACTCTAAAGCAGAGTTAACATTCATCGCCCCTACGGTTAAACTTTCTACCATCAAATCTAAGCGATCAGGACGACATAGTACAGTCGCTTTCAACTGTGCTACTAATTCCCGAACGCTAACACTTTGTAAAAGTCTGTCGGTAGGTAACATCCCTAATACATCAATGCCATGGTCTTCTAAAAAAGGTTTAATAACATTAGTCATGGTATCGAGTTGATCATGGGGAATACTATTGATACTAACACCTAAAAGGCGATCGCCAAACATTTGTTTAGCACAAAGAATTTGATCCACAATTTGTAAAGCATCATACTTGACTACCAACAAAACAGAAGCATCAATTTTTTCGGCTACTTCTGGACTAGAAAGATTAAACAAATTACCTTGAGAGAGATTTCCAGCACCCTCTACCAACACCAAATCACCCTCAATGGAGTTACAGTAGCTAAGTACATCAAAACTATCATCTCCATGGGAATCTAAAGCATCAGTGATGGTTTTTTGATTGAGTAATACCAAAGGAGACTTAATTTGAGTAGCAGATAAGTCCAAAGTTTGAGTAATAAAACTTATATCTTGCTCATCTTGGGTAGTATCCAAATCATTAAAACAAGTGCCGATGGGTTTAGCATAGCCCAATTTAATACCCCTTTGTCTTAGTTGATGGGCAACCCCCAAGATTGTTGCCGTCTTTCCCGTATAAGGCTGATTAGAAGCAACTAATAAATATTTTCCTTTCTTAGACATGATAAATTTTCCTCTAAATATTATTATTTTTAAGGTTGACAAATACTACATAAAAATAATTGAAAACCAATGTAATTCAAAATAATTAACACAGCTTAAAAAAAGTATTTACAATTTTGTTTTGGCTCAAATAAAATATAATAACCATTGTATTTATTTTATGACTTAATTATTAACCATTATTTCATCGTCCATGGGATAAAAAATTAAACCCCAAACACTTTTTAACTATAGCATTCCTAAATGAATCAGAAAAAATGCTTGTGTTTACTCCTGCAAAAATCGACTAACTAGGGAAGTAAACACTTTACAAATCATTGAGTTATACTACATTTATTAAGAAATATTAATTATAAAAATCAAACTAGAATATCTATAAAATCAAAAAATATAGACTATAAAATAACTTACTGTGTTTATTGTAATCAGATTTCTTTACAAAACTCCTTTAGAACTAGGAATTTCATTTAAACGACGTACATCATATTCCAATGCCATACGCATTGCCCTAGCAAAAGCCTTAAAAGTTGCTTCGATGATGTGATGAGAATTAATACCATCCAATTGACGGATATGTAAAGTAATCTGACAATGATTGACAATCGCCACAAAAAACTCCCTTACCAATTGGGTATCATAAGTGCCGACTCTCTGGGTTGGTATATCTAAACCATAACTTAAATGAGGTCGTCCCGAAAAATCAAGGGTAACTTGTACTAAAGCCTCATCAAGAGGGGCGATAAAATGTCCGAAACGATTGATTCCCTTCCTGTTACCCACAGCCTTGGCTATGGCCATCCCTAAAGTTATACCAACATCCTCATTAGTATGATGATCATCAATTTCAATGTCTCCTGTGGCTTGAATATCTAAATCCAATAGACCATGGGATGATAGTTGATGTAACATATGGTCAAGAAAAGGCACTCCTGTATTAACGTCACATTTTCCTGTACCGTCTAAGTTGACTTCTACCTTTACATCTGTTTCCTTGGTGTCACGACTGATAGCGGCAACACGGGGAGTAATAGAAGCTAATTCTGCTTTTGGGGCAGCGATTAAGGTGTTATTAACTGTCATTATTTAACTATAAAATATTCAATACATAAAATAAGGGTAAGATGATTTATGGTATCTTATTCATCACCTGAAGTTGTTTTAATGATATACGGTCATTATTCTTGTTTTTGATATATTCAAGATACTATCAGTGTGATAATGGTTGAATTTTCATCCTATGAATACCCTTGTATATATGATAATCCTTTTTGAGATCCGATAATTAGGGGTTGTGGAAAAAATGGAGCTATGAAGGTGGGAATAACAAATAATAACAATGCTTTAGATATGGAATGTTGATGATAATTTAAGAATATTTCATACCATCATTGACGTAATTTATTTTCTAGTTTTACGGTAAAATTAATTTTTTCTGTTAAGTGTAATTAAGAGCAAAATTGATCATTGCGGCAGATTTTAAGGAATGACCAAGATAAAATTCTATATAGTTTTTTAGGCTTCTTTCAATATTTATCCAAGCTAAATTAATTGTTTCTGTAGAGTATGTCTGTTTGATTTCCATTTCCATTTCCTGTTGTTTTCCGTTAGATAAACATTGTAAAAAAAATAATTCTAAGGCATTAATTTTAGTATTAATATAATTGTTTTGACTATTATTCATAGATGATAATTGAATTAAACCACCATTAGCAAAACTAAATCCTACTCGCCAATGGGATTGAGCAAAGTTAGGAATTAGAGGGGTTTCTGTGGTGAGGCAATAGTTTACTTCTGGAGCTATACCTGTCAGAATTAGTATATTAAATACTCCTTGGGCTAAATAGGGGGTGAAATTAATTTGATTATCTAATGTTTCTAAAGTTTTTAAGTGTTTATTAAAAGTATTATATAATTCTATTTGAGGTTGTTCTGTGGGTGCTAAATTAAGGATTATTTCTGCCAAGTATTGACTGATGGTTAGTTTTCCTAAATTATGACTTAGTTTAGGGTATGATTCTTTGGTTTCTGCCTGAATTAATCGATCTAAATTTGTTCCTTTAACGATTAAAAATTCGTTTATTACTAGGGGTTGAATCCTTCCTCTTAATCTTGATTTATATTTTCTGGCTCCTGGGGCGATCGCCCGTACTAACCCATATTCAGGGGAAAAGATAGTGACTAATAAATCATTTTCCTTAAACGGATTTTGTTTGAGAATAATGCCCGTAGTTTGATAAGTTTGGCTCATGGTATTTGATACAAAAAGGAATAATTAACTTAAAATAGGGACGTAAAACATTACGTCCCCCAAACTTTTATTTACTCCCCATAAAAGTTAGGCGATTAAACTCTCCGCATAAACATCCTCTGAAGAATTATCCCTAATCTCCATGGAAGTATCAACTAATTCAAAATGAGGTTGTAACTGAATTTGTTCCACATTAGGAGTAAAACCCAACCAGCCCCTAGAGGCATGGGCAAATTCATCGGGATTTCCACTCACACAAAAACGGGTTGCCAAGGCATCTTCTTGGTTGCGTAATCCATTGATTTCCAACTCCTTAGCCATAGCCCTCACCACCGCATAGGCTGGATCTACTAATTTTACATAGGAAGGCAAAATTTCTCTCAAAACTCCTTCTAAATGGGGATAATGAGTACAACCATATACCAAAGTATCAATTCTATTTCTCAGTAAAGGCTCAAGATATTTTTGGGCTACTTCTTTCGTATAGGGGTCATAAATTTTATTGTCTTCGATAAGAGGAACAAATTCAGGACAACCAATTTGCCAAACCTTCGTATCAGGCTCAAGTTCATTAATAGCGTTACGATAAGCATTACTAGAAGCGGTAGCAACGGTGGAAATAACCCCAATTCTTTTTCCTTGTTTAATAGCTGCCTTTGCCCCAGGATGAATCAAGCCCAAAATAGGAAAATTAAACTCCGTTCTAACTTCCTCAAGGGCAAGGGCAGAGCTAGTATTACAGGCCATAATCACCATTTTTACTCCCTCTTCTTGCATCCAGTAGAGAATCTCTCTAACGAATTGTAAAATTTCTTGAGGTGACTTAGTACCATAGGGGAGACGTTTAGTATCTCCAAAATACAAAATAGACTCCTGGGGTAATTGACGATATATCTGTCGTAATACCGTTAACCCTCCCACCCCACTGTCAAATACACCTATTCTGTTGTTAAACGCATTTGTCATAAATCTAGTTATTATTTCCATTGAAATTAATATAATATAAGCAAATTTACTCAATATTGTAAATATTTTGTGAGGAATTAAATATATGAAACAAATCAAAGACTTATGGGTTACAAAAAAACGGTTAGAGATTTTACCGAATATTTATAATTAAGTATCTTATTGAGATAAAATTGCATCTTTTTATGTTTACTTTTCGTCTGATTTATTGCTTCTTATTAAATGTAATCTCTTATCATTAAATATTTTCACTCATTTTATGTTATGTAATAAAATGTTATAAACCAGAAGTTTCCGAAGGATAATTATTAATCTATTTGGGCTGGGACAATCAAGAATAGCTTTTTTAATCCTTTAATTTTTTCCATGACGATAATTGAGAACCTTTTAGCTCAAAAGTACAAAATAAATGATTTTGTTTTTTAAGTTTTTAGTAATTAATTGAGTTGTAAAACTTTTCCCACTCCCTTAGATTAAATCAAACCAAGAGGGTGGGAGCAAAAGGTTTTGTCTGGACTAGTCTAAAGTCTATTGGTTCTAACGTATTCGACAATTCCCGCGGCAATGCCTTGAGCCATCTGTCTTTGAAAATTAGGATCTCCTAGACGAGCGGCATCTTCTCTACCCGTGACAAATCCAGTTTCGACTAACACAGAGGGCATTCTCGAATTACGGAGTACATAAAACCTTGCCTGACGTACTCGGCGATCGCGTATATTAAGCCTTTGTAAAATATTACGATGAATAACATTAGCTAAATTACGACCACTCTGAAAATAGTAAGTTTCCAAACCATTAACATCAGGACGACTCATACTGATAGCGTTAGCATGGATGCTCACAAACAAATCAGCATTAAGACTATTTGCCATATTAGTACGCCCTTCCAAACTGATAAAATTATCATTATTACGAGTAAGACGTGCTTGGATACCCTGTTGTTCCAAAATTCGGGCAACTTCTAAAGAAATCGGTAAAATAACATCCTTTTCCCGCAAACCACCAATGCCCACAGCCCCTGGATCTCTACCTCCATGACCTGGATCGATTATGACCAAAGGACGGGATTGGTTAGGGCGATTATTAGCAGGGGGAGTAGTATTCGCGGGGGGGGGAGTAATACTAATATTCCGAGGGGGGGGGTTAACGGGGATCGCCGCCGTGTTATTGGTGGGGTCATTGACCACGGGATTATTATTGCGAATGGGTGCGTTATTAGTGGCTGTACGCCCTCCCAAAAGAGAAAGACTAACAGAACGGTCATTAGGTTGATTTAAACGTCCAATTCTAACCCCAGGGGATGGTTGAACCAATAAAATAACGGTATTATCATCAGGTTGCCAAATGCGTAGTCTGGAAAGAGGACTATTAGAAGATAGTTGAGGGTTCCGAAAATTGGGAGATAGATCCGCATTATTAATGCGAATTTGATAAGTACCATCCTGCTGAGACCAAGTACCTGTAGCTCTTAAGCTCTGATTAGCTCTAATTAATAAGTCATTATTGTCAAAATTAATAGACTCAATGATTGTTTTATCTTGATTTCTGGCAATATTAACAGGTCTGGTGGTATTTTGAGCCACCGTTATCGCACTAACAGATTTTGTGCCAACATTGCTACTAGAAAGAGATTCTACCCTTCCCATACCCCCTTGAGGCCATAAAACTAATCCCCCCATACGGCTAAAACTCGCCTGCCAATCGGGGCTATCGGGATTAACATTCATTTTTAAGGATGCAACGGGGGGAGAAGAGCGTTTTTGACTAACATCAATAGAACTTACTCCATATTCATTCACATCCCATGAGTTAATTAATTCATTGCTAAGGGTAATACCTTGTAACTCAAATTCGATCTCGCGGCGATCGCGACTACGACTATAACGAATAGCATTATTAGAATTCCCATCAATCCCCATCAAAATGCCACTAGAAGAAATCTGAAAAGGAGACCTACTATTTGCCCTCGCAGTGGTGTTATTAGGATTACTAGGAGGAGGATTATCAATAGAAGAATTATTATTACGAGGAGGAGTCGGAGTAACAGGAGGAGGAGTTGTCATCCTCTCAGGCTGAGGAATATCCACACTCCACTGAGTAGGAGAAATGCCCTGAACCCTTACCTTTTGAGGATCGATGGTATAACCCTGAGCGATCTCTACCACCACCCTTGTCGTATTATTATCAAATTGACCAATTCTTAGATTAGTGATCAAACTACCCAAATTTTCATTGACAGTGCCTCTACCCAAATTTGTACCGGGTAAATCAATAACTAAACGAGTAGGATTAGATATTAATTGAGCCGTAGGCTGAACACTTCTGTCCGTAGTAAAAACCAGTCGATTTTGATTCGCTTCAAAGCGCCAAGAAATCAACCTCCCCGCAAAAGCAGGAGTCGTCAAAAATAAAAAAGTTAGACAACTGAGAATAAAAGAATAAAATTTCACTGTAGTATTACTCCTCAAATCAATTTAATAAAGTTTAATAGTCATAGATTTTCACCGCCTTTAGTGACAATGAATTGAGATTTAAATTAATATAGTTATTGATATTTATAAGTCTTTGTTGTATAAAATGGACGTTCTCTAAATTTAATTGATAATATTTTACTGATAATCCGAGCAACTCAAGAAAGATAAATCATATTTTGACCTACGTAATAACTAACTACAACCTCACTACCCCAAACTGCTATACAATCATAGATCATAAATAAAAGTTAGTGTTTTCAAACCCCAATGACAGCTAAGTTAATTATCTAATTTGGTTGTGGTTTTTATATATACTTTGATGACATTATTTTTTATCTTTTTGTTTCTGTGTATTTTAGCTATCAATGTAAATTATCAGTAAGTTTAATTGTCCA
The DNA here is from genome assembly GCA_002813895.1 of Cyanobacterium sp. HL-69. Classification (NCBI taxonomy): domain Bacteria; kingdom Bacillati; phylum Cyanobacteriota; class Cyanophyceae; order Chroococcales; family Geminocystaceae; genus Cyanobacterium; species Cyanobacterium sp. HL-69. Next base: position 1,805,180 of record CP024912.1, read on the forward strand.
TGGTTTTTAATATCCATTGGTGGAATATTTATAATTGAACTGGCATTAATTTTAATAAAAATTTAATAATTGTCACAAAAAAAATATTGAATGGGGAGAAATCTGTAATTCCCCCCTATGGACAGATAGACCAAATAATAATTGATCTAATCGCAACTATAAAATTTTATGGGTGTTTGGATGTTGCTTTACATTATCATCATCAGACACGGTTTTGATGTTATTTAAAATTCTTTTTCTTGCTAACGAATAATTAAGGTCAGCTTTTTGCTCTCCTAAAGCCAGAAATTCCTTAGCAGAGGGTTTCTTTTTATAAGTGCGGGTTGCGGCTAAAGTCATCTCAATAAAATTATGACAAAATTGGCTATTACTAGGGAAATCATTGGGTTTTTGTAAACTGTCATTAACTAAAACCTCTCCCACTGTTTTTGCACAAACGAACTTATAAGAAGTTTCAACTCCCTTCAACAAAGTTTCCCAGTAGGCGGATGGAATAGGCTCAATTACTTCTACTTCCTGAATATCTCCCTCTTCTCTGACAAAGCAGGTTGCTAAACCGAAGATACAATAATCATCGGCTGATACTTCTGCTTGATTTAATGTGGTGGTCATGGGTAATCTTTAATCTATATGGTTATCTCTGTTCAAATTTTACAATATATATTTTTGTCTAGGCTTTATTTTATATTTCTGTAACAAATAGGGTCACAACATAACAATGTACTATTACTATTTTCAAATAAAATTCCCTTTTTATGACTCAAGTAATATCATAAATTTTTCATGATTTAGTGAACATTAACCATGGATAAAATAGTACAAGTAATTCAAGATATTCTTAAATATACTGACAAAAATAATTGCATCAGCAACAGCCTAAATCAAGGCTTAAGTCCATTAGAGATAGAACAAAAATTAAAGGACTTTCCTTTTAAACTACCTCAAGAAGCAAAGCAATTATATCAATGGCATAATGGCACTAATATATATGATGATGTCCAAATTTTTTACTACCATTATTTCTTAAATATAGAAGAATCATTAAACGTTTACCATAGCTGGATTGAAGAGAATCAAAGCCATGATTGGATTATTTACCCAGAGCATCTATTTCCTTTACTGGGTTTTGAAGGAGAGTATTATGCGATCGCATGTTCTTCAGAGCAACAAGAAACAGGAAAAATATGGCACATTTATCATGAAGATATTTGTGTTTATAATAGTCTTTATTCCATGTTAAAAAGTTTCTTAGAATGCTATAAAAAAGAAGCCTATAAAATGATTCTAGTTGATGGTTATTGGGAAACAGAAGAAGATCAAAAAATGGTAGCAAAAATTAAACTAAAATATAATCCCATCAGACAAACGATTGTTACAGAATTAGAAAAAAGAGGTGAAAACGACTATTTTTCTTATCCCTAAATTACGACAACCTAGTTAAAATACCTAAAATCTTCTTAGAAGTTGGAGTTAACAAAGTACGCCGATAAGCATCAGCAGCTTTTTTAATAGCATCAGCTTGGGTAGGATAAGAATGAATCACCGACGACAAACCATTTAATCCCACCCCATTAACCATGGCTGTGCTAATTTCTGAAATCATCTCCCCTGCATGACTTGCCACAATGGTAGCCCCCAAAATTTTATCCGAGCCTTTTTTGTGGATAATTTTTACAAAACCTTCCTCCTCGCTATCTACGATCGCGCGATCGACCCCACTAAACAAAATTTTGATAACATTATATTCAATGCCCTTATCCTCCGCATCATGAGCATACATACCCACATGGGCAATTTCAGGATCGCTAAAAGTAACCCAAGGAATTACCAAATCACTAAACTTCGCCTTACCCAACCCAAAAGGAGAAAACAGAGTATTCTTGATCACAATACGCGCCATAGCGTCCGCCGTGTGGGTAAACTTAAAACGGCTACAAATATCCCCTGCTGCAAAAATTTTCGGGTTAGTAGTCCGTAAAAAATCATTCACCACAACCCCCCTACGGTTATCATATTCCACCCCCACCGCTTCGAGGTTCAAACCCTCCACATTGGGCGCCCTTCCTGCCCCCATCAAAATCTCATCCACAATTATAAAATCTTCCCCCTTATCAAAGCGATAATATATCTTCTTACCCTCTTCCGTATTTTCCACCCGCACAGGTTGAGCCGATAAAATTAAATTCATCTTTTCCCTGATAAAAGTATCTTCGATAATCTGCGCCGCCTCCTCATCCTCCTTATTCAAAAGATGGGGATATTTATGAATTAAGCTAACCTGAGAGCCTAGACGATGAAAAGTTTGGGCTAATTCACAACCAATGGGCCCTCCTCCTATGACTGCCAACCGAGGGGGTAATTCCGTCAACGAGAAAATAGTTTCATTGGTGCGAAAACCAACCTTCTCAATGCCTTCTATCTTCGGAGTAACAGCCCTTGCCCCCGTAGCAATCACCGCTTTTTTATAATTTAACTTTTGCCCATCCACTTCAATGGCACTACCCCGCACAAAATGAGCCTCCCCCAAAAATACGTCAATGCCCAAATTTTTGAACCGAGTTGCCGAATCATGGTGACTAATCCCCGCCCTTAATTTACGCATCCTTGCCATAACTTGAGGAAAATCAATGGTAACACCATCCACATTTACCCCCAAATCAGGCGCTTTGAGTATTTCCCCAATCACCTTCGCCGAACGAATTATCGCCTTAGAAGGTACACACCCAAAATTGAGACAATCTCCCCCCATCAGGTGCTTTTCTACGAGGGCAACCTTCAAGCCTAAATCTAATCCTGCAGCCCCTGCCGCCACTACTAGCCCTGCTGTACCTGCCCCGATGACCACTAGGTCATATTTATCTTTGGGGCTGGGATTTTGCCAATCTGGAGGGTGTACATAGGAGATGAGTTGTTGGTTATATTCATCCATGGGAGGAATGTTTATGGATTGTTGTTTGTTCATTTTGTAGGTTCTAATACTTGATTTTCAAGGGCTTTTCTAGCTATTTTGGTAACATAAACGGTAACGGCAACGGTGGCAATAAAACCAATAATTCTGATAGTCCATTCTACGGTGGGGTTACTGGGAGTATCTGTGCCGATGGTGGCAATATTTCCTGCTAATGAGCCGATATAGACATACATAATGGTGCCTGGTATCATACCCACTGAACCGATAAAATAATCTTTGAGAGATACCCTTGTGACTCCGTAGGCGTAGTTAAGAAGGTTGAAGGGGAAAACGGGGGATAAACGGGTAAGTAGCACAATTTTTAATCCTTCTCGCCCTACGGCTTCATCGATGGCTGCAAATTTTTGGTTACCTTGTATCTTTCCTGCTACCCAATCTCGGGCGATATATCTACCGACTAAAAAGGCTAGGGTGGCGCCGATAGTTGCCCCAATAAAGACGTATATGGAACCTAAAACAACTCCGAAGACGACTCCGCCCCCAAGGGTGAGAATGGAACCGGGTAAGAAGGCTACGGTAGCTATTATATATAACAGGATAAAGGCGATCGCCCCTAATCCTCCTAAACTATCAATCCATTGCAAGGCATCGAGTAACCATTGTTGAGGGTTAAAGCCTCCTCCTGTTTCTTGGGCAAATACGGGATGGATATGGAAAAGTAGGGTTAGAGCCAGTGTGGATAAACTTAACATTATTAGCTGTGAAAAATTGGATATTTTATCTTTCATTTTATCGACACTTTTGTTTAATGGTGTCATTGTTTTATTCTCTATTTTTAAGGTTATCTGTAAGAGCTTTTTTTGCTAATTTATTAAGATATAATGTCAGCAAAATGGTTGCTAATAATCCCATTATGCGCAAGGTTAATGCTAAAAATTGACTGGTATTATTAGGAGCATCATTTAATCTATCTACACTGGCTAAATCTGTAGCTAATGAACCGATATAAACATAAGCGAATACACCGGGAAACATTCCTAATGAACCAATCAAATAATCTCGCAATGAAATAGTAGTAATACCTAATAGGTAGTTAAGTAAATTAAAAGGAAACAGGGGAGAAAGACGCATTAAAAAGACTATCTTCCAACCTTCTTGGGCGATGGCCCGATCAACTGCTTTAAATTTAGGATATTTTTCTAGTTTTTTTAAGACTAAATCTCTACAAAAATAACGCCCTAATAAAAATGCAAAAATAGCTCCTAAAATGGCGGCTATTAAAACATAAAAGGTTCCCCATACTGTTCCATATAAACAACCTCCTTTCATGGTTAATAGTGAACCAGGGATAAATAAAAGAGTAGCAACATTATAAATAATAATAAATAATAGGGATCCTAAAATTCCCATTTCTTTAATGCGACTCAAAGATTGAATCCAAAAAGAAGAAAAATCAAGTTGATAGGAAGCGATAAAGGCGATCGCACTTAATCCCAAAATTATCAGCCACTTAATTTTAGTAAATTTATTGCTCTTAACAGAAGATTTAGAATTCATATCTTCGTGATATTCCATCAATTGATTTATCAAGGATACGAACTCTATGAGAAAATGGATTTAAAAGTTTTGAAAGTGTCAAATAAATAGTATTATGGCTATGAAATGAGCTTTTATTAAAATAAATATTGAAATTATTTCTAAAAAATATAATTCTACTATCGATAATTTTGTAAAAGGATTTAGGGGTTATTAAATTGAATCTCAAAATGTTCTTACAAGAACATTTCTAACTTTGAAAAAACTAAAATATAGCTAATTCTCCCACAATTAATAAACCAACAAATATAAATAGTATTCCCATGGCACGTTCTAATTTTTGTTGAGATAATTTTGTGGCAACTATTGAACCTAGCTGCGCCCCCATTAAAACCCCTGGAACGGTAAATATAACGATATTTAACACCATTTGTAATTCTTCTCCCCCTGCTTGGGCAAATTGAATAACATGACCAATGGATGCAATTAGGGCGGTGATGGCGACTATAAATACGCTAGTGGCGATCGCAACTGGACTCGGTACACGGCATCTTTGAATAAGATAAAATCCATTTAATTGACCTAATCCCGTGGATACCATGCCCAAAAATAATGCCCCTATACTTGCCAATAAACGTCCTTCAGTGCCGTTGTAGATGGTGTAATAGTATGTTTTGTTATTTTTGTCAGTAATGCAGGTTTGAAGTTCTTTTTTTTCTTGAATATTTTTTATATCCTCATCCAATAATTCTAAGGTATGTTTATCAGGGGATTTCAAAAAACTGGTGGCAATGACAAATAAACCCACTGCCAAAATTCCTTTGAGGACATCAGCAGGAATAATATTTCCAAACCATGTACCTAGTAACGCCATGGGAATACTAACCAGTAAGAGCATTCTACCCAACTTGAAATCAATTAAACTTTTGCGAATATAGGCAAACAAACCACTGGAAAAGCCAAAAACCTCGGTAATTAAACCGATACCGATGGCTACTTCTGGAGGTAACTTTAGGGCAATGAGGAATAAAGGAGTAAAAAAAGTGGCCCCCTCTACCCCCGAAGCCATGGCAATGGTAGCGATACCGATGGCAGTGGGAAACAAATACCAGTATTCTAAATTCATTGATTGTAAATCCTTTTTTCCTTGGGCTTCGTATTTTTATTAAATGTATATAGCAATCCCATTTGAGTTGTAAAATTTAAATCCCCCCCTACTGCCCTTGATAAGGGGAAAATTAAAGGTAGGTTGTTTACAAATTGTTTGGAATTACCATACATTACTCTTTTGTAAAATAATCAGTTAATCACCATGCTGTCAAATCAGACAGATGCAGAACTTTTTAAGCAATTACGTTCAGGAAATATTAATGCTTTAGGAATTTTCTATGAGCGTTATGGTGAGATTGTCTATCGTGTGGCGTTACGTATGTTGGGCAACACTCAAGAGGCGGAGGATTTAACCCAAGAGATTTTCCTTTATCTCTCGAAAAAGGGAAATTATGATGAAAATCGAGGCTCAATGGTAGTTTTTTTGGTGACAATGACTCGCTCACGGGCTATTGATAGACACAGGCAAAAAAATTCTCATCGACAACGGATTGTTAAATGGTTCAATAATTCTCCTTCTCAGGAATATGGTGGTTTGATGGATAAAGTTGCCCTTAGGGAAGTGTCACACAAGGTTAGAAATGCGATCGCCCGTTTACCCATGCAACATCAACGGGTATTAGAAATGGCTTATTTTGACGGTTTAAGCCAATCAGAAATTGCCGAGCAGTTAAATATGCCCCTTGGTACGGTGAAAACCTATAAACGCAAAGGATTATTAAAGCTCAGAGAATTATTACAGGAGTTAGTAAATTAATTATGCAAGAATTTACAGAAGAAGAAATTAGAGGGCTTTTAGCCAGTTATGTTTTGGGAGACTCTACCCCCGAAGAAACAGCTATGGTAAATGATTTATTACAATCCCACCCAGAGTTACAAGAGGAAATTGATAGCTTACAAAAAACCCTTGCCCTTTATCCTCTTGCCTTACCAGAGGTAGAATTACCAAAGGCATTGGGCGATCATATTTTAGCTCAAGCCCAACAAGAAAATCAAGTAAATCAAACCATAGTTAAAAATTCATCCTTACCCTTAAAACCTTTTCTTAGTGTCATTGGTGCTACCTTAATCGTAGTTTTGGGAGGTTATAACTATAGTCTGCAAAGGCAAATTGCCCAAATGGATAGGGAATTACAAGAATATCAAAGTGCAATCCTGAAAGAATCTGCTTTGCCGCACGCACTTTCACGCCAAGAAAATGATAATCTTGTTTCCCTCAGAGGCACAGAATCCAACCCCCAATCATCAGGAAGTTTGTTACTCAATATTGAGGCAGATACCATTATGATAACAACCCAAAATTTAGATCCCATAGAACAAAATCAGGTATATCGTCTTTGGGGAATAGTAGATGGAAAAGAAGTATATTGTGGGGAATTTAGACCAGATTCACAAGGTAATAGTTTGATAAAATTACCCTTAGATCCAAATATGGTCAATTCTTCTCAAATAGTAATCACCCTAGAAAACTCAGAAAGTGATCTAACTCCGCAAGGACAAGCCGTTATGGTCAGTAACTTATAAAGTAATAAAATCTGACCGTCAGGGTAAACACGAATAAGTTTAAGCCTTTTAGCTTTAAATTGTTTTTAAATTATCAACTATCTTTTTTTTGCAAAACTGCAGTTAAATAAACTAGATTTCCATCGACAAAACCATTGTAAGTTTTACTATTTTTTACCCCCGCAAATTCAGAAAAAACATGACGTAAAATTGTAGGTACATTCTTATTGATTTTTTCTTTTTTTAATTGATCAATTAATTCTAAAGCCTTAATTACATTAGGGGTGATATTTTGTTTTTCTACTAAAACTAAACCAGACTTAGTCAAACTTTTTTCTAATTTCTCCACTCCAAATCATTTACAGGACGTAAATCAGCCCAGGAGAACAAACCATGAGGCTTTAAAACTCTATGAACTTCTGCTAAAAATTTATCCATAGAACCGTATCCTTGAGCAATTATATCAAAGACACCTTCTTTTTTCCAGTTTTTATAATGCCAATAAATGGTAGAATCGGGAGGTAAATCCTTTGGTAAATCAGAGCCATTACAGCGATTTTTGAGTTGATAAAAGATACCATCCCAAATTTGTCTTTTAGACCACTTTGGTGGATAAGTTCTTTTTTTCTTTGGTAATAGAGGTTTAATTATTTCCCATTCTTGATCACTTAGACTGCTAGAGTAAGCCATTATTCCATTTATCAATTTGTTCCTCTCAATATTCTACTAGATACCAAATGGGTTCTATAACAGAGAGGGGTTTGAGGTAGGGATCAGAAATTGTGATTTTTATATTTCCATTGAAGATAGTGGTATTGGTATTCCAGAGGAAGATATAGAAAGGGTATTTGAGTCTTTTACTCAACAAAATGGGCAAAATAATCGTAAATATGGTGGCACGGGATTGGGGCTGACAATTACCAAAAAGCTGGTTGATATGCTTGATGGCAAAATGGAGGTGTCTAGTACGGTGGGCATTGGTAGTATTTTTACGGCTACTTTTCCTTTGGTGAGTTGTGCGCTGGAGTCTCCTTCTCCTTGTGTATCTTTTCCTGATTATAATTTGGAACAGTTTGAGCCTTTAACTATTTTGGTGACGGATGATGTGGCTTCTAATTTGGAGTTGATTAAAGGATTTTTTCATAGTACTCTCCATCATCTTATTTTTGCAAGGAATGGTCAAGAGGCGATCGCCAATACCCTGCGATATAAACCTCAACTAATGCTCTTAGATCTAAAAATGCCTGTGTTAGATGGTATTGAAGTGGTGAAATTTTTGAAAAATAACCCTAGTACCGAAAATATTCCCATTATTATCGTCACCGCATCACCCCACGCAGAAAGTATAAAAGAAATTGCATCCTCAATATTCGCGTTACTCCCTAAACCCCTTAGCCGTGGCAATATTGTGGAAATTCTCAAAAAATTATTCCATGAAAATAAATCTCTCAAAAGTACCTATTTTGCCATTCCCAAACCGAAAATCAAAAATCTACCAAACCTAGACCATGGGCAACGGGCAGAAATGGTCAACACCCTGATTAACAACTACCTACCCCTATGGGAAAAAGAAAGCCCAGAGAACTAAAATAACCGCTTATATTAGGGAATTTGCCCAAAATTTGACCAAAGAAGCCAAAAAGTATAATTATCAACCTCTATGGGACTATAGCCACCATTTACAAGAACAAGTAAACTCCTTTGAAATTGATTTATTAGAGCAAACTCTCAATGATTTCCCTCATTTAATCGAATCAATCCAGAAAAACTAGGTATCATGATGACAACATATAAAAAAACCCTTTAACTGAATAAGATTAAATGCCTAGCAATATTACCAGTCAGCAAGTAGAACAAATTGTTCATAATCTACATAATGATCCCTTTGAAATATTGGGTATTCACCTTCTTTCCGAGGAGGACGATAAAAAAACCTATGTGATTAGGGCTTATTTACCCAAAGCATCCGAAGCCTATGTTATCGCCCCAGAGCTTAGGGAAGAGTATAAGATGCGATCGCACCATCATCCCAACTTTTTTGAGTGTGAAATAGAAGCCCACGAACTAAACAACTACCAACTAAAAATTAGACAAGGAGATCAAGAAAAAGTAGTCTACGATCCCTATCAATTCAAATCTAGCACCATCACCGACTACGACTTATACCTATTCCAAGAAGGAAACCACCATCGCATCTACGAAAAACTAGGCGCCCACGTCATGGAACAAAATGGCGTAAAAGGTGTTTACTTCGCCGTGTGGGCGCCCAATGCCCGTAACGTTTCTATCCTCGGAGACTTCAACAGTTGGGACGGTAGAGAACATCAAATGCGTAAAATTAATAATATCGTCTGGGAACTATTTATCCCCGAATTAGACTTCGGCACCCACTACAAATACGAAATCAAAAACTGGGAAGGGCATATTTACGAAAAATCAGACCCCTTCGGCTTTGCCCAAGAAGTAAGACCAAAAACCGCCTCCATCGTTGCCGACTTAGACTCCTACCAATGGAATGACCAAGACTGGCTAGAAAAGCGCCGTAATACAGACCCCCTCACCCAACCCATCTCCGTCTATGAACTCCATATCGGCTCATGGTTGCATACCTCAAAAGAACAACTCCCCAAAAACTACGGCAAACAAACCGAAGTTGTCACCGCCTCCGATGCCAAACCCGATGCCCGTTTCCTCACCTACTATGAATTAGCAGAAAGCCTCATTCCCTATATCAAACAATTAGGATACACCCACATCGAACTATTACCCATCGCCGAACACCCCTTCGATGGCTCATGGGGTTATCAAGTAACAGGATACTACGCCCCCACCTCCCGTTATGGCTCCCCCGAAGACTTGATGTATTTTATTGATCAATGTCACCTCAACGGCATCGGCGTAATTGTTGATTGGGTACCAGGACATTTTCCCAAAGATGGTCATGGACTCGCCTTTTTCGATGGTACCCATTTATTTGAACATGGAGATCCTAGAAAAGGAGAACATAAAGGTTGGGGTACATTAGTATTTGACTACGGACGAAATGAAGTACGTAACTTCCTTGTTGCTAACGCCTTATTTTGGTTTGATAAATACCACATTGACGGAATCAGAGTTGATGCGGTTGCTTCCATGCTTTACCTCGACTATGACCGAGAAAATGGTGAATGGGTAGCCAATGATTATGGGGGTAGGGAAAACATCGAAGCCGTGGAATTTTTACGACAGGTCAACGGAACTATTTTTAACTACTTCCCAGGTATCCTTTCCATTGCCGAAGAATCAACCTCTTGGGCTATGGTATCCCGTCCCCCCTACATGGGCGGTTTGGGCTTCAATATGAAGTGGAACATGGGCTGGATGCACGATATGCTCGACTATTTCGCCATGGATCCTTGGTTCCGCCAATTTCATCAAAATAGCATCACCTTCAGTATGTGGTATCACCACACGGAAAACTATATGTTGGCCTTATCCCATGATGAAATTGTCCACGGTAAGAGCAATATTATAGGTAAGGTACCGGGAGACGAGTGGCAAAAGTTTGCTAACATCCGTAGTTTGTTTACTTATATGTTTGCACACCCCGGCAAGAAAACCATGTTTATGAGCATGGAGTTTGGGCAATGGACGGAATGGAATGTCTGGAAGGATTTAGAATGGCACCTCCTCAATTATCAATCCCATGGACAATTGAAAGGGTTTTTTAGTAACCTTAACGCTATTTATAAGGCTGAACCCGCACTGTATGAAAGGGATTTTGAAGAAGAAGGTTTCCAGTGGATTGACTGTAGTGATAGTCGCCATAGTGTGGTTTCTTTTATTCGTCGTGCCAAGGATTCTGCTGATTTTATCCTTGTGGTTTGTAACTTTACTCCCCAACCCCATAGCCATTATCGTGTAGGAGTGCCAGAAGCTGGATTTTATAGCGAAATTTTTAACAGTGATTCTAAGGATTATGGCGGTAGTAATATGGGTAATTTAGGCGGAAAATGGACTGATGAATGGTTTTTCCATGATTATCCCCACTCCCTTGATTTATGTTTACCTCCCCTCGGTGTGCTGATGCTCAAGTTAAATCGTGATAAGTCTCCAAATTAGTAGTTTTATGGGTAGGAAAAACCTACCCAATATGGAATTTTACTATTTTTTAATGGTTAAAGGGCTTTTTAATGGTTAAAGGGCGATCGCCTATTATCCTCTGAAAAAAAATGTATTAACAATTAAAGTACCTCATCCAACTTAACTCCAATGGTAGAAATCTTTTCAAAAACAGAACCAGTAGTCATGTTCTGCAACCTACTTTTCGCCCTATCATAAACCGAAGCCGATAATTCAATTTGTCCAGCTTCCCTAACTAATTCAGCATTTTCTTGGGTTAAGTAAAAATCAACAAAAGCCTTTACCTCTGGACGTTCAAGGGAAGTTGTTTTAACATAAATAAATAGAGGACGAGCCAGGGGTTGATAAATACCTGCCTCCACACTGGCAACACTAGGCTCAATACAACCATCTCCACCATCATTAGAATCTTCATTATCCAATGCTACCGCCCTAAGTTGATCTAAATTTTCGTCTAGGTAAGATAAACCAAAATAACCGATACCACCGACATCACTACTCACCCCTTGCACAATGACATTATCATCTTCCGTCGCCGTAATATCTCCCCTACTCAAGCCCTCCTCACCGTTGACAGCTTCAGTAAAATAATCAAAAGTACCAGAATCAGTACCAGGAGCATATAAACTCAAAGGTACATCGGGAAATCCTTCCCTCACTTGACTCCAATTATTAATTACCCCCTGAGATTCAGGACTCCATATAGTCTGCAATTCATCAGCGGTAAGACAAACAGCCCAGTCATTTTCTTTATTAACCACCACCGAGAGGGCATCAAAGGCAACGGGTAATTCGATAAATTCCACCCCATTTTGATTACATTGTTCTATTTCTTCTGCTTTGATAGGCCGTGAAGCGTTAGAAATATCCGTTTCTCCTGCGCAAAATTTACTCAATCCTCCCCCGCTGCCAGAAATACCGATAGCAATACGCACATTAGGATTATCTCCCTCAAACTCCTCACTGACTATCTCGGTAATAGGATAAACCGTCGATGAACCATCAATGGCAATGTCACCCGTTAAACCACTACTACCACTCACCGAAGAGTCGTTGGCACATCCAGCTAATCCAGCGGCAAAGATTAAAGAGACGGTCAAACCACTTCTTAATAAACTATTACTGTTATTAATAATCATAATATTCTGTATATTTGTCAATATATATTTAACTAATAATTCCCCTTTCTAATAAAACATAAAATCATCCATAATAAATTAACAGAAGGTTAAGATAATAGCTATATTATCTCCGTAAAAATACTGAATAATGTTTTTTTATGGTTATTAAGTTAAGAAAACATTAAGACAAATAAAGTTGAAAAAAAGCAGTTTATTTTTTACAATAAACCTATGTAAATAAATGAGCAATTCTGCTAAATGATATGCCCCCTAAATCGAATATCGTGGAGAGGAAAAATATTCTAGCCGAGTTACCCCTTGATAATTATCGAGTTGAGGTAAACGTTTTAACTAATCTAGTTGAGAATCATCTTTTAGCAAATCCTACTCTTTCAGGATTTTTTGTAGTAGAGGGTAGAGAAATTTTAGGGGTTATACCCAGACAAAAATTTTTTGAAATCATGAGTCGGGAATATGCTAGAGACATCTATGCTAAACGCCCCATTAAATTATTTCTAAACAACTATGATTATCAATCTTTAAAAATAGATATTTCTACGGAAATAAATGAGGCCGTACAAAAGGCATTAACTCGCCCTCCGAAACAAATTTATAGTCCTATTGTGGTGACAGAAAATGGTAATGAAGTGGGAATGTTGGAATTAAGTTCTTTGATTTTGGCTCAAGCCCAGATGTTTTCTAGTATTAATGAAACGTTAGTTTCTCAAGAAAAAGATTTGAGGCGTTATGCTCAAAAAATAGAACGAGAAAAAGAGAAGGTGAAAGAATATTCTCAACAGTTAGAAGAACAACAAGTTAATCTAAAAACCAGTAATAGTCTCTTAAAAACTCAAACTCAAAAGTTAGAGTTACAAAAGGAGGAGTTATCCAAACAAAGTAAAGAGATAAATCTTCTCAATCAGAGTTTTAATGAATTAGGTTCGTTACTTTCTAAAAAGGGTAAAACTACTTTTAATTCCCTTGAGAATAGTATCAAATCAATTATTGAGTTTACTTCAGAAGTTGCTCAGATTTGTGATAGTTTTCGAGAAAAATTTAAGGGTATCGATAAAAGTACTTTCTTAATTGAAAGAATTAGTAAAAAAGTAGATAATTTATCTCATCAAGTTGCCATTATTTCAGCTAGTTTACCTGCTGATAATAGTCGTTCTAGCTCTTTTAATATCATTGCAGATGAAATTGCGGCTTTAGGAAATCAAATCACTGAGGCAAATACTACTATTAATAGTATGGCACAACAGTTAAAGCCAGAAATCAAATTTTTGCTAAAAATTTCTGAAAAAAATAAAACTGTAGTTAAAAAACTAGAGCGTGATTCCCTCGGTACTCAATCAGCTTTAAGCTCTCTCGAAAATTTAATAGAAAAGGGGAAACATGATTAAACAAGTTGATTATAAAAAAAGTTTTAGTGTTGATAATTTTCCTAGTATTATTTCAGAATTTATTATCACTATTTTGGGTTTCATTCCCATTTTTATTACCTTTGGTATTGTGGGTATTTTCCTTTTTGAAACTTGGGAGTTTTTTAGGGAAGTATCTATTTTTGAATTTTTAACTAGCACCGAATGGACTCCTAATTTCTCCAATCCCCAATTTGGCATAATTGTTTTACTTGCAGGAACTTTTTTGGTGACTGTTATTGCTTTGTTGGTGGCTATTCCCATCGGCATTTTGGGTGCTGTTTATCTGTCGGAGTATGCCCCTAAAAATATGAAAAGGTTTCTAAAAATAGCGATGGAATCTTTGGGGGGTATTCCTGGGGTTGTTTATGGTTATTTTGCGTTGCTTTTTCTCACTCCTTTGTTAAGAAATACTCTGTTTCCTGATATGGGGGGCTTTAATGCTTTGAGTGCGGGAATTTGCGTGGGGATTTTGATTATTCCGATTATTTCTTCTCTCACCGAAGATGCTTTGAGTATAATTTCTGATGATTTACGTAATTCTGCCTACGCCCTGGGTTTTACCCGTTTGGAAATGATTTATAAGGTTTTGTTGCCTTTGGCTTATCCTGCTATCCTTTCTTCTTTTACTTTGGCTACTTCTGTAGCACTGGGTGAGACAATGATAGTTGCGATCGCATCTGGGCAAAGACCAAATTTAACGCTAAATCCCTTAGAATCTATAGAAACAATTACTTCATTTATTATTAAAGTAAGTTTAGGTTCGGTTCAATTTGAATCTCTTTTATTTAAAACTATTTTTACATTAGGTTTTCTTTTATTTGTAATTACTTTTAGTCTCAATAGCATTAGTTATTGGCTACAAAATAAATCAGAAAAGCAACTATTTTCTTTTAGTAAAAGTGTTACTAAATTAGCTCAAGAAGAATTGACAAATGCCAACGTCGATGTAAATTCTATTCCTTCTTTTTATCCTTCTGCCAATAGTGAAAAAAGTAAAAAAAGGCAACCCATTCTTAACCCCGATTTAGATGCACCCATTTCCAATGTTCGGCTATGGTGCGATCGCATTTTTACCATCTTGGCATTTTTAGGAGCAAGTTTTGGTATTGTCTTTATCACCATCTTTTTATGGAATTTATCTCAGACAGGGTTAGAAAAAATCAACTGGGCATTTTTAACTAGCTTTGCATCCCGCCGTGCGGAAGACTCGGGAATATTATCAGCCCTAGTAGGTAGCCTGTGGCTGTTTATCTTATCCCTAGTGATGGTAATTCCCTTGGGGGTAGGTAGTGCCATTTACCTAGAAGAATATCGTAAAAATAAACGCATTGATAACATTCTCGAAATCAGCATCGCCAACCTTGCCTCCATTCCCTCCATTCTTTATGGCTTATTGGGTTTAGAGATTTTTGTGCGCTGGATGCGCCCTATCACAGGAGGCCCCACCATTCTATCAGGGGCGTTGGTGTTAACGGTAATGAGTTTACCCACCCTCATCATTGCCAGTCGTAGTGCCATAAAAAGCAGTAGTAAACGCCTAAGAAGTGGGGGTTATGCCCTAGGAATGTCCAAACAACAGGTATTAAGGAAACTTATTCTTCCTTCTGCCCTCCCCGGAATTTTAACAGGAGTAATCCTTTCTCAAACCAGAGCATTAGCCGAAACTGCTGCCCTCATTGGAGTTGGGGTTGCCGCTTCCGTGCGTTTTTTACCCCCCTTATCTTGGGAAGGATTACAGAGTAGTTATACAACCCTACCAGTACAAATATTTAACTGGTTACAAAATCCTAGTGCAGAGGTGCAACAGTTAGCGGCTGCAGCCACCATTGTTTTAGTAGTAATTTTGATTGTTTTAAACTTGTTCTCGGTACTTATTCGAGAGTATTTTAACAATATTCAACGTAATTAATATCTTAATTAAATTAATAGCAAAAGAGAGGATTTATGGAAAATTTAAACAGTATTATCACCGTCCAAAACTTATCTGTCTATCATGAAAATATACCTTTATTATTAGGGGTAAATTTAGAGATTGCTGAAAACAAAGTAACAGGCATTATTGGTCGCTCAGGCTCTGGAAAAAGTATGTTATTAAGATGTTTTAATCGTCTTAATGACTTAATGGAAGGTATTCGGGTTGAGGGAAAAGTTTATTTTCGGAATCAAAATATTTATACCTCCCAAATTCAACCCATTCAGCTTAGACGCCGCATTGGCATGGTATTTCAACGCCCTACCCCTTTTCCTACTTCCATTTATGAAAATATTGCCATGGGGTTAAAAGTCAATGGTTTCCGTCAAAATCTTGATGAAATTGTCGAAGATTCCCTCAAACGGGTGGGATTATGGCAAGAAGTGAAAAACAATCTCCGTAAAAATGCCATGCTATTATCGGGAGGGCAAAAGCAACGATTGTGTATTGCAAGGGCGATCGCCCTTCAACCAGAAGTGATATTATTAGATGAACCATGTTCAGCATTAGACCCCATTTCTACCTTAGAAATAGAAAACTTGATCTATGAGCTAAAAGATGACTATACCATCATCATGAGCGCCCATGACCTCAAACAAATAGCTAGGGTATGCGATGACGTGATTTACCTTGACGTAAGAGACAATCAACTGGGGCAAAGAGTCGGTTTTGTACTCGAACAAAATTCTGTAGAAAAAATCTTCCTTAGCCCAGAGCAATCACAAACCCGTAACTATACCCGTGGTGTTATGCTTGAAGTAGATTCATAATACAAACACATCACTACAAGGGGTATAAAACTTATTCTTGTTCAATTTAGTTGTTTTACTTTTGGTAGTAAATAGGCAATGGTAATCTAATCATATTTTGAACATTAAGCCCCATTGTAGTTTTACCATGTTTCATATGGTAGTTAACTTAATTTGGTCAAGTTTTATGATGATTATTTTTATTGGATTTTTTTTCTGAAATATAACAATTTTGATAAAAAAAGATTTTATTTAATGACAAGGGATTTAAAATTCTTTTGAAATATTTATCAGATATAAGTAATATATACTATCTTATTTCTCACCAACTCCAAAATATTTTAACTAGCTATACCCACTACCCCATAAGGAAAAATATAGATATGAAGAAACAATAAAATAAAGAGACACTTAAGATTATGCGTCAAAAAATATGCTCATAATAGATAATAAGAGTAGATGACCCAAAAGAACAAGAGTAATGACGCTAAGACAAAAACTTGAATCTGCCAACGAAAAAAAGTTTACAGGTAGAATAGATATAATCGAAAGTCAAGGCAAAACTTGGCGACTATATCTATGTCTTGGTAGAATTGTATGGGCTGATGGAGGTTATCATCCTTATCGCTCATGGCAAAGGTTAATTCATAAATATTGTCCCCAATTAGACTTAAGTTTAATTGATTTAGAAAAGGCGAAGGATTTTGAGTGTTGGAATTATCAGATTATCGTTAATTTATTAAAGCGTTTTTTGATCAACAAGGAACAGGCATTATTGATCATCAAAATAAGAATTAATGAAATTTTATTTGATATATTATATGCAGAAGTAAAGCAAAAACTATTATATGATTTTATAATAGCAGAAAATGGGTTTTCAGAAGAATCAGGCTTAAAAAGTTCTCTTAATTTATTCAACTTTCAGGAAGTATTAACAGAAGCAGAAAACCTATGGTTAATATGGCAAAAAGAGAAATTAACCCCTTGGTCCCCCAATACTGCCCCTGTAATAAAAAATCCAGCTATTCTTAGAAAAAATTTTAATACCCCTACTTATACCAAATTAGTATCACTTTTTAATGGAAAATTAACTTTAAAAGAAGTTGCCGATAAATTAAAATTAAACATTGTCAAAGTTACTACCTGGTTAAAACCTTACTTTGAAAGAGGTATTATTGAGCTAGTAAATGTTAGTGATAGTTCCTTGAATGTACCCTTAATTGGAGTTAGTAATAATAACAATTATAAAATTACCAAACCCACTAGACAAAAGTTAATTATCTGTGTGGATGATAGTGTGCAAATAGGTGAAATCATGAAGCACATTATTACAAAGTCGGGTTATCAGTTTATATCTATTCAAAATCCCTTGAAGGCTTTACCTGAAATTATTACCCATAAACCTGATTTAATTTTTTTGGATTTGATGATGCCCATTATTAATGGTTATGAAATTTGCTCTCAGATTCGTCGAGTATCTCAATTGAAAAATACCCCCGTCATTATCCTAACTAGCAATGATGGTATGGTGGACAGGGTAAGGAGTAAGTTGGTGGGGGCTTCTGGATTTTTAGGGAAGCCCGTAAATGAAGAAAAAGTAATAGAAAAAATTGAAAGTTTGTTATCCCACGGCAATTAATTTTATTGGGGTAAATCGGGGAAAACTTGCTGCACGGCGGGATGAACTAAGCGAGAATAATGGACGTTTAACCCCTGAGCTAGAGTAGGATCTTGTTTTAATGCCCCAATACCTTGATTAGCAAGTTTCATTACATAGGGTAAAGTGTTGTTATTAAGGGCTTGGGTAGAGGTACGAGGCACGGCACCAGGTAGGTTAGGAATACCAAGATGAATTACTCCTTCTTCGATGTAACTGGGTTTACTGTGAGAGGTGGTGTGTAATGTTTCGATGCAACCTCCTTGATCTACTGCTACATCGATGATTACTGAGCCGAGAGACATTTTTTGTACTAATTCTCTGGGTACTAAGATGGGCGCTTTTTTCCCTGCTATTAACACTGCCCCGATAAGTAAGTCGGCTTTCATTACGCTTTTGGCAATGGTTTCAGAGTTGCTGTAAAGTAGTTCTACCCGTGAACCAAAAATGTTTTCTAAGTACGCTAGGCGGTCGATATTTACGTCTAAAATGGTTACTTTGGCTCCCATACCTACAGCAATTTTGGCTGCTTCTGTGCCAACAATACCGCCCCCTAAGATAACGATATTTCCTTGGGCTACTCCCGGGATTCCTCCTAGTAAGATGCCTTTGCCTCCTTGTTGTTTTTCAAGGTATCTAGCCCCAATTTGTACGGACAAACGTCCTGCAATGATACTCATGGGGGTGAGCAGGGGAAGTCTGCCATCGGGTAGTTGTACGGTTTCATAGGCGATCGCCGTTACCCCGCTTTTGATCAGGGATTCGGTTAAAGTGCGATCGGCTGCTAAGTGAAGATAGGTAAATAAAATTTGTCCTTGTTTAATATATGAATATTCTTGCGGTAAAGGCTCTTTAACTTTTACCACCATTTCTTGATTCCAAGTCGTTTCATGGTCGGTAGTAGTCGCCCCTGCTAATTCATAATCCTCATCAGTAAACCCCGAACCCAAACCAGCACCATTTTCGACAAAAATTTCATGATTTTGTGCAGATAAAATTTTGACACTCGCAGGGGTTAAACCCACACGAAACTCTTGATCTTTAATTTCCTTGGGAATACCTATCTTCATGATATTTTTTTTGTTTGCTTACTTTACCACCGAATTATTATATTATCAATTGACCATAGTCAATAACATGAGATTATCAATAATTTCTCATCATAAACAAATAAATTAACCCCCATTCAACAAAAATAAGGACATACTTAAATTACTCAAAATTAATTATAGGAACTGCTCAAGATTTCTCTATTAAATGACAGCAAAAAATATTATAAATATAATAAAGTTAGTTTAACAACATAATAATTATCGATAAATTTAGTAAAAATAAAATTTAATGCTACACTAACCATAGTTAAAATTCATAAAGATAATGACGGAAATTATTGACACAATACAAAACAGTATTAACGAGCTGATTGGCAGTGCCGTAAAAATTTTACCTGCTCTCATCAGCGCCTTAATAATAATCGCTCTGACCAGATATGGAGCCGAATTTACCCAGAGAGTAGCAAAAAAAGTTAGCGAAAAAACTGTCAAAAGTCGTTCATTGCAACTACTCTTTTTAAAATCAACCTATATTCTTACTTGGATCTCTGGGGTGGTAATTGCGTCTATTATTGCTTTTCCAGGACTTAGATTAGGAGATATTATTGCTACCCTCGGACTTGGTTCTGTGGCCATTGGTTTCGCTTTTCAAGACATATTTAAAAACTTCCTTGCAGGGATCTTAATATTATTAGAAGAGCCTTTTGTTATTGAAGATCAAATTCAGGTTAATGACTACGAAGGTACCGTAGAAAATATCAATATTCGTACCACAGAAATAAAAACCTATCAGGGGGAAAGAGTTTTAATTCCCAATTCCACAGTTTTTACCAGTGCCATCAAAATTAGGACAGCTTTCCCCTATAGACGTACTGATTTCATGGTGGGAGTAGATTACAACACCTCATTGCCCCAAGCCAAGGCTATCTTAGAGCAAATTCTTGTGACCATTGATGGGGTAGTCCATGAACCTATCCCAGAGATTGATTTGGTGGCATTTAATGACAGCTCTATTGATTTGGTGGTAAGGTATTGGACACACTCTCGTCAAGCAGATGTTCGCCGTATCCAGACTAGGGTTGTAACGGCTATTAAACAGGCGTTTGATAATCAAGATATTGTTATTCCCTATCCTATTCGTACTGTTTATCATTTTGATCAAGAAAAATTCAATGACTATTTGCCCCCTGCGGGACAATAATTGGGAATTAGAGTGAGCTGAATAAATCTAAAGCTATAAATAGTAAATATTTAGACATACTAAAATGTTTCAAAAACACTCAAAAATAACGTTTTTTGAGAGAAATGGTGTTAAAAAGACAACATTAAAAATACTGTAGTAAAAAATGTATTTTTAATCCTTTTTGGAGTTACTATGTAACAAGAAAGTAATCTTGACCAATACATTATGAAAAATAATCAGTACAAAGTTCCCCCCTACAAAAATAAGGCTTTAGGATTAAGTGCTAGTTTAACATTTGCGACTTTTTTAAGTACTATTGGCTACATGACATCAGCGGAAGGTGCTGTTTTAATTACAGGCATTGAAACGGGAAATGACGTCGTATTAACCCTCAGTGGCAGTTTGAATACCACAGGTTTAACTTCGCCCGGTGGCGGCTCTACAAGTGCTAGTATTATTTCTCCGTCCAACAGAGGTACAATTTTCTTTAGTCCTATACTCAACGTGATACTATTTGAAGATGCTATCGCTAATCCAGATGCCTTAATCTTTGGTACGGGTGGATTCGCTTTTCCTAGTTCTAGTAATGTGAGTGGCTTTTTAAGCATTGATACTATCGGTAATAATAACAAGGTTTTCTTACCTAGCACTTACCAAAGCGGTGACCCTTTAAGTGGTGAGATGATTTTTAATAATGAAACTTTTGCCAGTTTGGGTATCACTCCTGGTACTTATATATCAGCCTTTAATAGTGGTGCAAATGAAGATACCATTACTTATCAGTTTGTAGCAGCGTCTAGCACAACACCAGAACCAAGCACGATCTTAGGTAGTATTGTGCTATTGGGTCTTGGTTCAGTATTTGCCAAAAAAAGAGTAGTTAATTAATTCTCTCTTGTTTTGAGGGTTTCGGGGGTTAAACTTGAAAAATTTATTCCCCCTTTATGGGCTACCATTACGCCGATCGCCTCTAGGTATGATTTGACCCGAATAGGATTGATACTAAGGGGTTCAGGAGGTACTCTAATAATGGTTTCGTTATCTTCTACCACAATTATTTGGGTATGGGAATGGGCAAAACTTAGAGTCGCACTACCCCCACAGGCATGGTGGGGAATTATCAAAGCGTCAATATCCTCCGCCCATAAACTAGGACTATTTTTTTCTTGGGTAAACTGGGGGGCTTTATTTAAACCCACCAACACACAGGGCAAAAATGTATATCCCAATTCCTCGGCAGCTGCCCGAGGGGAAATATCTATATCCAAAGGTAAAGGAGACAAAGCAGGGGCGTGGGCGCAAGGAATTTGGAACTCCCTCACCAATAAATGGGAAATTACCGCTTCTGCCCCAGCGAGCGCATCTACCCCACTACCATGACGATAATCGGTAAGGGCTTGAGAATCACTATCATCAGGAAATCTGGCCACAACAGCGATCGCATTTATACCCTGACTAACCAACTTTTTCCCTGCCCTCAAAAGACTATCAGGATTACCAATAGTACCCCAACTCGCCCCACTATCCGCCACTCTCAATTCCACATTCAGAGGGGCATCCGTGACAACATAATCCCTCACATTTATCCCCACCGTGGCCCGAAGGGCATCCACCGCTTGAAGGTGACGATGACGTAATTCAGGCTCTATGGCTTGATCCAAAATTACCCCAATTTTATTTTGGTGGACGGATTTTAAACCCCATTCTCCCCCCGCAAACTTATCGAGAGCATAACCTTCCACATAATCAATATTATCCCCAGACCAATATAAACTTGCCCCATTCATCACATTGGGATGGGTTACAAGGCGATCGCACACCTGCCCCATAACCCTAGCCACAGGTAAAGCATCCCCCGCATAGCCACCCACAGAAGCCCCCACTCCCGTCGGTACAATTAACACCGCACAATAAGGTTTTTTGTAAAGCATTTTGATAAAAAGGAAAATAGACAAAAAAAGAGGGACATAGTACTACTATGCCCCAAAAAAAAATATAAACCAATTACTTAGTCACAATAGCCTCAACATGAGCCTTTTGAGTTTCCTTGTCCACCTCAGTCACAGCCCAACGTAAAGGCTCACCCTCTTCATTTAACCTTGCCTCCACATCCTTTTTAAACTTCAAAGGATTTTCTTTTAAATCAACTTCTGCCGTAATAAAATGAGTAGTCATAGCCAATGTAATACCTAATTTTTTTTGTTTAATTATGATAGTACATCATCGTCCCCTAGCACATCCCCCTTCATTCCATGATAAATTATCTTGTTGGGATTACCGAAAAAAAAGACCCAAGAAATAAGCTAACATCGAGATCAAACAACAAATAAAAATAAATAATATGCTATTAGATCAACAACAGATTAATCAGAAATTAGAAAGCCTAAAATCATGGACTATCGAAGGTAAAAAACTCGTTAAAACCTTTAAATTTGAGGACTTCATAAAGGCGATCGACTTTGTCAACAAGTTAGTTAGCCCCGCCGAATCCGCAGGACACCACCCAGATATATTGATCTCCTACAACAAAGTTACCATTAATTTAACCACCCATGATGAAGGAGGACTAACCCAAAAAGACTTTGATCTAGCCCAAGAAATAACCAACCTGTAACTAATTCGAGTTCTCCTCCTCACTCCCCATCCCTTGGGAGTCCTGAAGAAAAGCCTTAAAACAATCATCATCGCTGATAATGTGAGTAAAAGCTCCCCTCATCAACTCTAAGCTTTCAGGATCATCTCCAATGTCATCCACCATAATTAAATTCACCATCAACGACAAAAACTGTTCCGACTCCTCATCACTATATTTTTCCATGGCCTCAAGGGCAAACTCATCTAAAATAGTAGGGTCATTCATATTTCCTGTTGTCAACAAAGATTTGCACATATAACCACCCATCAAATAACCCACATCTCCAGCATCGATAGTGGTACTTTCAGCCCTGACCGCATCGAGAGGCAAAATCAACAGCACCGAACTAATCAGCAGAGTAAAATATTTCATAGCAATATTTAATTAAGATAATAATTAATCATACATTTAATTTATAAAAATCACATTAAAAACCTGAGCATATATCATACATTAGAAATTCCAAACAACTGTAATGAACAATAAACAGAAACTCCGTGTGATAATCTAAGGGAGATATGAAGTACAGATTTTTGTGGGTGAAAGTATAAAAATTTATGTCTTGGTTTTATCCTATTTTTGCAACAGAAACAGAAACAGCAGAACCATCCTTGGTTTTAGCAGGAGTTTTACTTAGTTTAGTTATCATCTATTTTGCCAGTAAATTAGGGGGAGAACTTTGTTCCAGAATTAACCTTCCTTCCGTATTAGGTGAATTAGTAGGCGGTGTAGTCATTGGGGTTTCTGCCCTCAAATTCCTCGTATTTCCCGAAGGAGGAATGGAAGC
Source organism: Cyanobacterium sp. HL-69 (assembly GCA_002813895.1). Lineage (NCBI taxonomy): Bacteria > Bacillati > Cyanobacteriota > Cyanophyceae > Chroococcales > Geminocystaceae > Cyanobacterium > Cyanobacterium sp. HL-69. Next base: position 1,828,942 of record CP024912.1, read on the forward strand.
CACCGACTCCCTTATCATTCAACTGCTCCAATCTACTGCTAATCTGAGCCCTGGGGGAACAGAATTAGTATTCGAAAGCATGAGTGAGGTTATCTCTGTCCTAGCGGAATTGGGGGTAATCATTCTTTTATTTGAAATTGGTTTAGAATCAGATTTAAAAGAATTAATCAGGGTAGGTCCTTCTGCAGCCATTGTAGCGGTGGTGGGGGTTGTAGCTCCCTTTGTAATGGGAACTGCAGGTTTAGTCTTTCTCTTTGGTTTACCCGTAATTCCTTCTGTATTTGCCGGGGCAGCTCTCACGGCTACAAGTATCGGGATTACTGCCAAGGTATTAGCCGAATTAGGTAAATTAAGTTCTACGGAAGGACAAATTATCATCGGGGCGGCGGTATTGGATGATATTTTAGGAATTATTGTTTTAGCAGTAGTGGGTAGCTTAGTTAAAACAGGAGAAGTGGAAGTTAGTCAAATTCTGATTCTTATTGTTAGTGCTGGTACTTTTTTGATTGGTACTATTTTGATTGGTCGATTAATCTCTCCTTTTTTGGTGAGTTTGGTTAATCAAATGAAAACCAGAGGACAAGTTTTAATTACAGGTATCATTTTTGCTTTTCTACTAGCTTATGTAGCCAATATTATTCAGTTAGAAGGTATTTTGGGTGCTTTTGCCGCAGGATTAGTTTTAGCTGAAACGGAGAAAAGAAAGGAATTAGAAGAGCAGATTATTCCCGTGGCGGATTTATTTGTACCTATTTTCTTTGTGTGTGTGGGGGCAAGAACTGATTTAGGGGTGTTGAACCCTGCTATTCCTAGTAATCGTGAGGGTTTAATTATTGCTTCATTCCTTATTGTAGTGGCGATCGTGGGTAAAGTAATTACTGGTTTCACCATCTGGGGCAAACCTGAGATTAATAAACTTGCCATTGGGGTGGGTATGATACCCCGAGGAGAGGTTGGTTTAGTATTTGCTGGGGTAGGTTCAGCTAGTGGTGCTTTATCCCCTGCCACGGAAGCGGCTATCATTGTGATGGTAATTGCCACGACATTTGTTGCTCCTCCTTTACTTAAGGCTGTGTTTAAGGATGAACCAGAAAAGGTGGTCGAATCAGAAGCTAATTAAAATCTCTTAAGATAGAAGATAAAGTAACTTGAGGCGCAAGGGTTAATTATTTATAGCTAAACCTGCCTTGGGTTTCTCTTATCTTTTGTTTTCTGCTATTTTTATTGATTTTGAGTTATTATCATAGCACTAGCAGTGAATAAGGGTTATTAGATAAATTTAGTTCGTATTTTATATATAAATTATTATGGCAAGTGAACAAAGTCGTTTACGCAATGAGTTTTTAAATACACAGGTAATTACTCGAAGCACTGGTAAAAGGCTAGGGGTAATTAAAGAAGTATTGGTAGATGTTGATCGCCGAGAAGTGGTCGCTTTTGGTTTACGAGATAATATGTTGGCACTATCGGGCATTCCCAAGTATATGTATATTGATAGTGTTTCCCAAACAGGAGATGTGGTTTTAGTCGAAAGTGAAGATGCGATCGAAGATATTAATATAGAACTTTATAGTGCATTAATTAATTGTGAAGTAGTCACAGAAACTGGTGAACCTCTAGGAAAGGTTAGAGATTTTCAGTTTAACCAAGAAACAGGAGAGGTTGACTCCTTAACTATTGCTACTTTGGGTTATCCTCAAATTCCCGATCAATTAATTAGTACCTATGAAATATCTGTGGATGAAATCGTTAGTAGTGGTCCTAATCGCATAATTGTTTTCGAGGGAGCAGAAGAACGCATAACTCAAATTACCGTAGGCGTTTTAGAACGTTTGGGCATTGGTCGTCCTCCTTGGGAAAAGGATGATGATGATATGTACTATGCTCCTACTACTCCTCCAGAAAATCAGTTACCTACGGGAATGCCTGTTCGTCCTGTGGCACCACCGATTAAAACTCAACCTCCCGTCGTCGCCAGAGAGAATTCGGAAGAAGATGAATGGGAAGAAGTCCGTCCTGTGGCACCTCCAGCCCGTCGTCAACGTTCTGCTCCTTTATATGAAGAGGAGGAGTATGAAGGGGATAACTGGGGAGAAGATACCCTTGAAAGACAAGCCCCCCCTCGTTATGAGTCTGCCACCCGTGAAGTGGATAATTATAACGCTGATTTGATGGAGGAAGATGTTTGGGATGATGAAGATGAATATCGTCCTCAAAAAGTGAATATTCCCCAAAAGCAAAAAATGCCTGAATATGAGGAGGAATATTAAATATAAGGTGTTAGGTGTGAGGGATTAGGTGTTAGGTTTCAACAATTGAAAACTATTCTTGATCCCCTCTCTCAACCTAAGCACTTTTTCATCAAACTGTAATTACCAAGTAGCAATTAATAGGCTATGATATAAGATTGCTTACTAAATTGAAAATTTTATATTGAGGTAATTATATAATGGCTCAAATGTACTATGATAATGATGCCAACTTAGATTTATTTGCTAATAAAACCGTTGCTATTATCGGTTATGGTTCTCAGGGTCATGCCCACGCTCTTAATTTAAAGGAAAGTGGTGTTAATGTCATTGTTGGTTTATATGAAGGTAGTAAATCTACGGCTAAGGCTGAAGCAGAAGGTTTAAAGGTTTATAGTGTGGCTGAGGCTTCTTCTATGGCTGACTGGATCATGATTCTTTTACCCGATGAGGTTCAGCGCACCATCTATGAAAATGAAATTGCTCCTAACTTGAGTGCGGGTAATGTTCTTTCTTTTGCCCATGGTTTTAATATCCATTTTGGTCAAATTGTACCCCCTGCGGATGTGGATGTAGTAATGATTGCACCCAAAGGGCCTGGACATCTTGTGAGACGCACCTACGAACAAGGTCAGGGTGTACCTGCTCTGTTTGCGGTATATCAGGATGCTAGTGGTAAAGCTCGTGATTTGGCGATGGCTTATGCTAAGGGTGTTGGTGGTACCCGTGCTGGTATCTTAGAAACTAGCTTTAGGGAAGAAACTGAAACTGATTTATTTGGTGAACAAGCGGTATTATGTGGCGGTTTGTCTGAGTTGATCAAGGCTGGTTTTGAAACTTTGGTTTCTGCTGGTTATCAACCTGAAATTGCTTATTTTGAATGTTTACACGAAGTTAAGTTAATTGTTGATTTGATTGTTGAGGGTGGTTTGGCTTCGATGCGTAGTAGTATTTCTAACACTGCTGAGTATGGAGATTATACCCGTGGTCCTCGTGTGGTTACCGATGCAACCCGTGCGGAGATGAAGAAAATTCTCAGTGAGATTCAATCTGGACAGTTTGCCCGTGAGTTCGTTTTAGAAAATCAGGCTGGTAAACCAGGATTTACTGCGATGCGTCGTCAAGAAGCTGAACAGCCTATTGAGGAAGTAGGTAAGGATTTACGTGCTATGTTTAGCTGGTTGAAAAAATAATTAGTTTTTCTTCTAACCCCTCTCCCCATGGGCGAGGGGATTTTTTTTGTCAAAAAAAGGGGGCTATACATTAGCCCCTAGAAAGCCTAACAAACTAGCTTAAGGATTACGGTTCGATTAAGGAACGTTTACCCCATTTGGGATCAGCTTGAGTTTGAATTAAGATGTAACCTGCGATCGCCTCTAGGTCATCATCAGTATAATTTCTCATTTCAGACCAAATATCGGATCTGTCAGTGTTCATGTGTAATAAAGAAAGATCATCTTCACCGTCATAGGTAGTAGGATATTTCATGTAGTCCACCAAAGCTAAAACATTGTCCCTTGCAGGAATTGCATTGGAAAGTGCCTCAATACTAAGACCTACGTTAGGGTTAGTTTTGGTTTTACCTTGAATATGACACTGAGTACAACTAGCTACAAATAATTGAGAACCTAATTGAGCTTCTTGGTTACTAAGGGTGATTAAATCCCCTTGATCATTTAAAGGAACAGTGCGAAGTTCTTCGCTTAAACTGAGTGCATTTGCAGTGCCAGTGAAAGACTGCCACATTAAAAACATCCCAGCTAGAATTATTAAAAAAAATCTTTTCATAATTGGCAAACTAATATTTTTTTTCTGTATTTTCTTGGGATTTAAAAGATTATACGTTACTTATTTTCCCTTAAAATAGGTTCTTATTTTGCCCTTTATTGTAAACTTTTGTTAATATATGGGGGTTTTATGGTTTTTTTAGAAACGAAAACAATGGAAGATCAGATTTTTATTTTTGGTCATTTATCTTTTGGAAAATTAAATCATATTTTAACTGGTGGGCAATGCCCACCCTATAATATTTAAGGATCAACCCATCTGCCATCATCTTTAATAAGCTGGATAAGTTGTTCAACCCCTTCGGCTTCGGGTACTTTTCTGATTTCTTCTCGTCCACGATAAAGGGAGATAAAACCAGGTTGTCTGCCCACATAGCCATAGTCTGCGTCCGCCATTTCCCCTGGTCCGTTAACGATACACCCCATAACCGCAATGTCTAATCCTGTGAGGTGTTTGGTGGCTTCTCTGACTTTGTGCAATACTTCTTCTAGGTTAAACAAAGTTCTACCGCAAGAGGGACAGGCAACATATTCCACCATGGTTTTGCGTAATCCAAGGGCTTGGAGGATGCTGTAGCACACTGGGATTTCTTTTTCTGGGGCTTCGGTGAGGGATACTCTGATGGTGTCACCAATGCCTTCGGCGAGTAATGTTCCAATGCCTGCGGTAGATTTGATTCTGCCATATTCCCCGTCTCCTGCTTCGGTAACCCCAAGGTGGAGAGGATAATTCATGCCTAGGTCGTCCATTTTTTTGACCATTAAGCGATAAGCTGAAAGCATTACAGGCACTCTGGAGGCTTTGAGGGAGATGACTAAGTTTTTAAAATCGAGGGATTCACAAATTTTGATAAATTCGAGGGCTGATTCGACCATACCTTCTGGGGTATCCCCATAGGTGAAGAGCATTCTTTCGGCTAATGAACCATGGTTTACACCAATACGCATGGCTTTTCCTTGATCTCGTAGGGAAATAACCAAGGGTTCGAGGGTTTCTTTTATTTTTGCTCCGATTTCTGCAAATTCTGTTTCAGTGTATTCGGTGCGATCGCCCTTAGGCTTTTCAAACACATATAAACCGGGGTTAATCCTAACTTTGTCAACGTGTTTGGCTACTTCAAGGGCAATTTTCATGCCATTGTGATGGACATCGGCCACCAAAGGCACGGGTTGATAAGTTTGGGCTAATTTTTGCTTAATTTCTGCTAAGGCTCTGGCATGGGCTATGCTAGGCACTGTCACCCTTACAATTTCGCAACCAATCTCATGAAGACGGCGAATTCCAGCCACTGAGCCATCTATGTCCAAAGTGTCTTCGTTAATCATTGATTGTACAACCACGGGATTGTTTCCGCCGATGGTGACATCACCCACTTTTACTGCACGGGTTTGGCGGCGGTGAATGGTGGTATCAAATAGTTTATCTTCCGCACTAGGGGCGATCGGTTGTTCTATAGTTTGCATCAATTTATACAGATAGTTGCTGTTCTTTTTACTTTATATTTTACTGTTCCTTGGTATTTAATAGGCAAATGGCATTTGTGATCAATTATGAATTATTGATGAAGTATTTGAGATTCTTGATTCCTTGGCTATACTAAAAATCATCGCTAAATGTAACAACCCCTCATAAATACAGGTTACAATTTTAAGAGAAATTTAGATGTATTCTGTCTGTCGTATTTTAATGAGAAGTTTAATAATTGATAATTTCGATTCTTTTACCCACAATATCTATCAATTATTAGCCCAAGTTAATCAAGTATCTCCCACCGTTATTACTAACAATCAATGGTCTTGGGAACAAATTAAGGCGGAAAAATTTGATAATATCGTTATTTCTCCAGGGCCTGGTAATCCTTCTAAAAAACAAGATTTTGGGGTATGTGCAGAAGTTTTAACAAAGGCAAATATTCCTATTTTAGGAATTTGTTTAGGACATCAGGGACTAGGCTATTATTACGGTTCAACTATTAGTAAAGCTCCCATACCGATGCACGGGAGAATGAGCAAAATTTATCATGATAATGATCTTCTTTTTGAGAGTATTCCTTCTGGGTTTGAAGTGGTACGTTATCATTCTTTGATAATTGATAATCTGGGAAATAATTTAGAGGCGATCGCACATACTGATGATAATTTAATCATGGCAATTCGCCATAAATATAAACCTTTTTGGGGTGTTCAATTCCATCCTGAATCTATCGGTTCTCAATATGGCTATAAGTTATTAAATAATTTCAAAAAAATAACTATTGATTATCATAAAAAAAGAAGTATTAAATATTTTATAGAATCACAACAAAAATATTTTAAAAAAGACGAAAAAGAAAGTATACATAAAATTTACTATCATAAGATTACTAATTGGCAAGACCCAGAATTAGTTTTTAAAAATCTTTACAGCTTATCATATAATACTTTTTGGCTTGATAGTAGCATGATTGCTGAAGGTTTATCTCGCTTCTCTTTTATGGGAGATACTCAAGGAGATGAAAGTTTTACTATCAAGTATAACGTTAACAATAATCAAATATTTATCAATCAAAAAGATAATCAAGAAATATTAAATAATATTGATTTTTATGAGTATTTAGATAGTCTATTAGAGAAATATTACTGTGATAATAATAGTTTACCTTTTAATTTTTGTGGTGGTTTAGTAGGCTATTTTGGTTATGAATTGAAGCAGTTATCAGGATATGACAATAAATATACTTCCTCTTTACCTGATTGTTATTTGATTAAGGGCGATCGCACTTTAGCTTTTGACCATCAAAAAAAAGAAATTTATTTACTATATATAGGTAAAAAAGGAGAAGATAGTGAAGCACAAAAATGGTTTAAAAAAATAGAAATAAAGCTATTAAAAGTATCTAAGCAAACTTTAAATAAAGAAAAAATAGAGTATAAACAAGAAATTTATTTAACTAGAAATAAACAACAATATCTTGATAATATCGATATTTGTTTCGAGAAAATTAAACAAGGAGAAAGTTATGAAATATGTTTAACAAATCAAATAAATTTACCTCCCATTGATAACCCTTTAGAATACTATTGCCGTTTGCGAAAAGAAAACCCAGCCCCTTATAGTGCCTTTATTCAATGGGAAGATGCCACCATTATCTGTTCATCTCCAGAGCGATTTTTACACCTTGACAAACAAGGTTGGCTAGAGTCCAAACCTATAAAAGGCACGGTGAGAAGGGGCATTACAAAAGAAGAAGATGAGCAACTACGACAGCAATTGAGTCTCAGTGAAAAAGAAAAAGCCGAAAATTTGATGATTGTTGACTTATTACGCAATGATTTAGGCAAAATTTGCGAGATAGGTAGTGTATCTGTACCAAAGTTAATGGCGATCGAAAGTTATAGCAGTGTCCATCAAATGGTATCCACCGTTAGGGGTAAACTCAAACAAGGAATTACTACCCTGGATTGCTTGAGATATATATTCCCCGGGGGTTCCATGACAGGAGCCCCAAAAAAACGTACCCTCAAAATAATTGATCAACTGGAAACGGAAGCGAGGGGTATTTATTCAGGTAGTGTCGGCTTTTTGAGCTTTAATGGTACTCTGGATCTCAATATTGTTATTCGTACTGCCATCGTGACGAAGGATAAAACTACCATTGGTGTAGGGGGTGCAATCACTGCCCTTTCTGATAAAGATCAAGAATTTGAGGAGACAAAGCTAAAAGCTCAAGTTCTTTTAAAGGTTTTAAAAAATATCTAATACCAAATCCTGTTTAAGTAGTCTACTTATTTAGAGAGAAAAATTAAGCCAGTGATAGTTAGTTAACTTTCTAATTTCTTCCTGCATTTCTTGCCGAAGAAAATTACAGCGTTGGATAAGAATGTCTTCGATTTCTTCTATACTTTCAAAATATTGGTTAACTAAAGGTTCATCTACTAAACTCCACAATCTTTCGGCTGGTTGTAGTTCTGGAGAGTATGGTGGTCAATATTCTATTTCAATTCCTTGAGGCACTTTTGATGATTTACTCCGATGCCAACCGGCATTATCTTCTACTAACAAGACTTTTTTATTGTCTACCAGAGCATCCTTGGCAAAAAATGCTTCATAGACTAAATTTAACCATTGTGTATTTACTCTCGGTATTAAATACCATAATGTTTCTCCCGTTTTTGGCTTGACAAAACCGTAAATATATAACCACTCATAACGATGATTGACTATTGCAGTGGGTCTTTCTCCTATTTTCCCCCACACTTTCCTTAAAATCGGTTTTAATCCTACTCTGTGTTCATCAAAAAACCACACATCTACTTGTTCTCCACTATGTTTGGCTTCAAGAGCTTTTACTTTCTCTTTAAAATTGTGCTTAAATTCTTGTTGTTCCTTGGCATCTCCTTTTCTATGTTTTGGTCTCGGACTCTGCCAAGAGTATCTGCACTTTTTTAGATAGTCCCACCCCCTTTGATTCCACACTTTTTCTCTTCCTGTTTCTTTTTCTATCCAACGAGCTACTTTCGGTCCTGTCCAAAGTCCTCCATCTTCTGGTTTCGATTCTAATTCTGACTTTAATTTTTGTAATTGCTGGTCTGTTAATAGGCTTTTTTTTCCACCGAAATATTTTTTTCTTGTTTTACGACCATTTAATATTCCTTGTTCTCCCTGATTGTTATACTTTTTAATTATTTGTTTGGCGTAAATGTAACTTATTCCTACTGCTAAGGCACTATTTTTTACGCTCCATCCACAAGATATTTTCCACAATAAGTGCCATCGTCTTGATTCCACATTATCTTTATTGGAAAAATATTTTTCTTTTAATTCTTCTCTACTCAAATAATCTGCTAAATATACTTTTCTTGCCATTGATTCTATCTAACATTATTTTTATTACTATTAGTATAGTATATCTTTCGGATTTGGTATAAGATGTCTAAAGATGGAAGTTTGAATCGTACCCATGATAAAGGGTTTATCAGAGAGAAACCGTGTGAAGCGAAAGTTTCATGCACGGTTTTAAAGACAAGCTTGAGTGGCGACATCCAAGCTTAGCTTAACCTAAAAGTATCAATGATGCTAGTTCGAAAGTATTTTTCGATTGGTTAGAATACTACGGTAAGGTTATGGGTGAGATTGTTTCTGGTGTAAGTCCATAATACACCAGTCAAGAATGTTCTAATTGCCAAGCCATAGTCAAGAAAACTTTATCTCAAAGAATACATATCTGTAAATGCGGTTGTGTAATGGATAGAGATGAAGCAGGGGCAATCAATATCTTAGCTAGAGCATTGAGAGAATTAAGTAGGGATGGGCAGCCCCTAACTTCCAGTCTTGAACTGGTAAACGCTAATGGACACATGAACCTCTGTCAGCTAAGCGACAGTTTGGCTGATAAGTTGGGTGGTTGAAATTAGAATCCCCTGAATTTATTCGTGGGGAGTGTCAACAATCTGGTACTATTATAATTGTAATGGTAATTTTAAATTAACAAAAAATAGTCAAACTTCAGATCGTCCTTACTCGAGTTCAAAACTTCCTCAAAATTCTTCAATTTAACCTTGGTATTAAAGCAAGAAATGGTTGTAAAGGCACACAGAGCCGATAATAAAATAGAAATTGATAAGAAGCAGTTAGTGGCTGATTTTAGCATACTAACTTTTTTGTTGTCTGAGTGTGGGTTATTCTGGGGTGATAATTATATAGTTAGAAAATTTTAGTAAATATTTAATCTTTGGAGGATATAAAATGTCTGTACGTCTTTATGTAAAATTACCCAAAGCAGAATTAGAAAAAGAAAGTTTGGAAAAAATGTTTAGTGAGTTTGAACCTCCCTTCACTACTAAACTTATTAAGGAACGTAAAAAAAATGAATGTCGTGGGTTTGGTTTTGTAACTGTACCTACTGATGAAGCTGCGGATGAATTTATCGCTAAGTATAATGACCAACCTTTGATTTATAATGACGCACCTTTTAAGGATGAAGAAGGTAATGATTTTACTTTATTCATCGAGAAGGCTTTACCTCGCAATAAAAATGAGAAGGAAGGCTCTGAAAATGATGCGGCTGAGGCTGTGCCTAGTGCAGATGGTGAAAAAGTAACCGAAAAACCCAGTAAGCGTACTGCGGCGAAAAAAGGTAAGAAAGGTCGTAAAACTTCTTCTAAATCTGGTAGTAAGTCTTTCTCTGTGGCGGATTCTGCACAACCAGATCCTCGTTGGGCTGATGAGTTAAGTAAATTAAAAGAGATGTTTACTTCTCAAACTACTAACTAATCAAGGCTTAGATAATGACCTAATAAACTCCTCCAAATGTTTTTGGGGGTTTTTTTTGGTTAAAAAAAGAGAGAGAATCGGCGACTTACCTTGTTTCGTCTCGATTCTCTTTCTTATTCTCTCCCCACACATAGTGATTAGTGTAAAGGATAGGTTAAGGGTTTGTCAATGTACAGATGTACTATAAACTAGACTCTATCTTCAATAACTTTATCGATTAGACCATATTCTTTGGCTTCGTGGGCAGACATGAAGTAATCTCTATCGGTATCTTTTTCAATTTTTTCGATAGTTTGACCTGTATGGAATGCCATGATGCGGTTAAGATCGTTTTTGATGCGTATAATTTCTTTGGCTTCAATTTCGATGTCGGTGGCTTGACGGCGCCCTTGAATGCCTCCTAGGGGTTGGTGAATCATGATTCGGGAGTGGGGTAGGGCGAGTCTTTTGCCTTTGGCACCAGAGGCAAGTAGGAATGCTCCCATGGAGGCGGCTAAACCAACACAGATGGTGACAACTTCTGATTTGATATGTTGCATGGTATCATAAATTGCCATTCCTGCGGTGACAGAACCCCCGGGGGAGTTGATATAAAGGTAGATGGGTTTGTTGTTGTCTTCGGAGTCGAGGTACAACATGACGGCAATAATTTGGTTTGCTAAACTATCGTTTACGCCTCTACCAAGGAAGATGATGCGCTCACGATAAAGGCGATCGTATATATTCACCCAGTCGCTGTAGGCTTGACCGGGCATTTGATAGGGAACTCTTGGTACTCCAATGGGCATCTTTTTTCCTCTTATTCTTATTGATTATTTTAATTTATTTTGGTTTGGTTCGGGGCGCTCTTGGTAGTAGATATATGGGCGATCGCCCCTTATTATAAGGGTTAAATGGTAGTTAGGGCGGGGGATGGTAAGTCTTTACTACTTTCTAAGACGCGATCGATTAATCCATATTCCTTTGCCTGTTGAGGATTCATGTAGAACATGCGATCGGTATCTTTTTCTACTTTTTCCACTGGTTGCCCAGTTTTATCAGCCAAAATATTCATCATTACCCTTTTATTGGTAATAACTTCTCTGGCTCTAATTTGAATATCCGTAGCTTGTCCTTGCGCCCCTTGACGAGATTGATGTAAAATAATGGTTGCATTGGGTAAACTCGCCCGACATCCTTTCGTACCAGAAGCCAAAATCATCGCTGCTGTACCCATGGCCTGACCTAAGCAAATGGTATGCACAGGGGGTTTAATGTAGCTCATGGTGTCACAAATAGCAAAAGCCTCGGTTTCAAAACCAATGGAATCGCCACCATACCAAGATGTCCCAGTGGAATTGATATAGAGATAAATAGGTTTATCGGGGTCATCAAATTGTAAAAATAACAATTGAGCAATAATTAATTCTGTCACGTCAAGACCAATTTGATCCTTATATTCATCAGGAGAAACAAGGGGTAAACCCAGATAAACAATTCTCTCCTTCAACAACAATGAGGGTAAGTCAGGGGGTGGTGTACGATAGGAAGCATCACCTCGATAGGGTGCTTGTACTGCTTGAATAGGTAAATTCATATTCTTTTTTCTCACTTTGAGCTTAAACTATCTCCTTTTGATTGTGACATAATCTCGGTACTCTGTGCATTTACGGGATTTGCTACTTTTATGTTAACTTATATTAAGTTTTATAATTAGTTTTTAGATCAATTGAGGAAAACAAATGGAATCAGTTAAAGTATGGTCGCAATTTGCCCATCCCGTCTTGATGTGGGTGTTATTCGGTACGGCAATTTATTCTCTTTATTTAGGTATTAAGGTAAAGCGTCTTCGTCAGGCAGACAAGGAAGAAAGAAAAGAATTAATCAAAGGTAATTTTATCAACCGTCATCACAAAGTGGGCTCTTTGTTTATGGCTTTAATCGTTTTGGGTACTGTGGGAGGTATGGCTGTTACTTATATTAACAGTGGCAAATTGTTTGTAGGACCTCACCTTCTCGCTGGTTTGGGTATGATGGCCATGGTGACTACTTCTGCTTCTTTGGTACCTTATATGCAAAAGGGTAGTAGTTTTGCTCGTTTTTCCCATGTGGGTTTAAATATGACCATGTTAGGTATTTTTGCTTGGCAGGCGTTTACTGGGGTGCAAATTGTCCAAAAAATTATTGAAAGAATGTAGGCAGAAGAGTAATTGATAATTGATAATTCATAACAAATTTTTATCCAGTACAACACTCGAATAATTGTTTGCAATAAAAATCCCCCACAATTGGGGGATTGTTGACTAAATCCGTATAAAAAATAATAATAAGACGAACAATGGACTCGGGGCCCATTGCCCATAAACCATAAATAACAGTATGGTTTATAAATCGGATATAATATGCTTAACTAGCCCGTTTGTAGGCTTCGTCGAGTACCTCAGAAAGGGTAGGATGGGCATGAACATTGAACGCCAATTCATGGACTGATTGACGAGATGCGATCGCATTTGCCGCCTCTTGAATCAAATCAGAAGCATGAATACCGATAATATGTACCCCTAACAACTCTCCTGTATCCTTACGGTAAATAACCTTGGCGATACCATCAGTTTCTTTCTCCGCTAACGCCTTAGAATTCGCCTTAAAGTAAGTTTTAGCCGTTCCCACCTCAAAACCTTCATTTTCACCCAACTCCTTGGCTTGAGGCTCATTAAGCCCCACATAGCTAATCTCGGGATGGGTAAAAGCAGCTGCAGGAATACTACGATAATCGATGGTTTTTTCATTACCACACATATTCTCTACGGCCACAATCCCTTGCCCAGAAGCCGCGTGGGCTAACATCATTTTGCCATTGGCATCACCCACCGCCCAGAGATGGGGTACTACTTCACCATCTTTTAAGACTTGCATTTTGTCATTAACAGGGATAAAGCCTCTTTCGGTTTCGATGCCCAAGTTTTCTAAGCCTAGATTTTTGGTGGCAGGGATGCGCCCCGTGGCCACTAAACAGGCATCCACTTCCAACACTTCTACCACTTCCTTGGTTTTCGCATCGGTTAATTCAATCATTACAGGAGTACCGGGAATTACCTTGGTGGCGAATACCCCCGTATAGGTTTCAATGTCACGGCTATTGATTAATACCTTCTCGGCAATTTTAGCAATATCGGGATCAAAAGTGGGCATCAATTTATCCATGGCTTCAATCATGGTAATTTCTGAGCCAAGGGCAGTATAAACATCCGCAAATTCCAAGCCTATATAGCCACTACCAATCACCGCTATCCATTGGGGCAAAGACTCCAATCTGACGGCGTCATCGCTAGTATATACAGTTTTACCATCAATCTCTACACCCCTTGGTACAAAAGGCACTGACCCAGGGCAGAGCATAATTTCCTTGGCGGTAATGATTTTTTCCCCTGATTCGGTTTCTATGGCTACTTTCTGGGGGGCAATCACTTTTCCCCAACCTCTGATAGTCTCAACCTTTAATCTTTTTAAACTATTGGTTAAGTCTCCCCTAATTTTACTCACTAAATCATTGGCATGATGGGCGATCGCACTGCGGTCAAAAGTAATATCACCAACACTTACACCCATTTCCTGTAGATGGGAAGTATCAGCCAATTCCCGAACCTTCCCAGAAGCCGCCAAAAGAGCCTTAGAAGGAATACAACCACGGTTAACACAAGTACCACCCATATCAGCCGCTTCGATGATGGCAGTCTTTAAACCCATCTTAACGGCGTGTAAAGCAGCCCCATGGCCACCCACACCAGCACCAATAATAACTAAATCATAATCAAATTGACTCATAATTTTTTATATTTAACGAGAGTTTCAATCTCTCTATTTTACTTATATCTGCACCTCTGGATGATGGATAATGGATAATAAACCATTAAACTTTAATTCATTTTTTCTGCTTATTTTACCTCCTCATCACTGGGTAAATAGTTTTACATAGCAATTATTTTTATCAAGTATTTTCATTTAAACCAACTACATAATAAATATTTTTTACTTCTTCATCTCTTATGCAACCATTCACCTCTCTGCGTTTTAAAATCATTGTTCTTTTCGTTGCTCCCCTTGTTAGTAGCGTTAGCTTAGTTGGTTATGTCTCCTTCCAGAATAGTAGTAAAGCTGTGGAAGAAATTGCCCTACAAATACCCATAGAAATAAACAGTAAAATATCACAACAACTAAATAACTATTTATCCCAACCCTTAAACATTAATCTACGAAATCTGGACAACCGTGACTTAGGAATCCTCAACTATGAAGACTTTGATTTGATGGAAAGATACCTGTGGAAACAAATTAAATTAATAGTTCTCCTGACGTTGGCTTTATTGGTTATGCTTCATCCCAAGGAGAATTAATCGGAGTTGAAAGACTAGAGAATAATGAAATTGACTTGAACTTAATGGATCAAACTTTTCCCACTAATTTACGCATTTACGGAATCGATAATCAAGGAAATAGACTAGCACAAAAAACCGTAATTCCTAACTTTATCAATGAAAATCGTCCTTGGTATCAACAAGCTATAACTACGGGTGAAATTATTTGGAGTGATGTTTTCATATACAAACCGACTCAACGCTTAGCTATTTCCACAGTAGAACCTGTTTATGATCAAAATAATCAATTAGACGGAGTTTTATTCAGTGGTTTACCATTATCTTTATTTAGCAATGTTTTGGATGATTTAACCATTGGAAAAACAGGAGAAATTTTTATTATTGATGCTTCTAGTAACTTAATTGCTAGTTCCCTAGAAAATTCTGTTGTGATCACTAATCCTGAAGCAGATCCACTAGAACAAGTTATCAAAAGAGTTAATATTGCTAACAGTACATCTTCTTTTGTCAAAGAATTAGATAAAATAATTAGTAATGAATTAAGTACAATTCAAGAACCAAATTTTTTACAAGTTAATCTTGATAATCAACCTACTTTTGTGCAAGTCTTTCCTTTTGATAGTATTATAAATGAAAAATGGTTTGTAGTCATTATCTTACCAGAAAAAGATGTGATAGGGGAAGTGCAGAAAAATATTAAAATTACTATTTTTATTTGGTTAATTACCTTGGTAATTTCCCTTGTAATTGGTTTGTGAATAACTAACTATATTATTAGACCAATTTTTGCACTCAATAAGGCTGTCAATCGCTTTAAAAATGGTGATTATAAAAAACCTATTCCCATTACAAGAAATGATGAGTTAGGAAATTTAGGTGATGCTTTTAACCAGATGGCTTACACCATTAAAATTTTATTGGATGGCTTAGAGGAAAAGGTAAAACTAAGGACAGAAGAATTAGTTAAAGCAAAGGAAAAAGCAGAGGTTGCTAACCATGCCAAAAGTGAGTTTTTAGCAAAATATGAGTCATGAATTACGCACTCCTTTAAATGCTATTTTGGGCTTTACTCAAATTATGTTGTGGTCTAGCAATATTCCCCCAGATCACCAAGAAAGTCTTGATATTATTAACCGTAGCGGAGAAAATTTATTGACTTTGATTAATGACATTTTAGATTTATCTAAAATAGAAGCGGGTAAAATAACTCTTAATTTGGAAAAATTTGATTTATATAAATTATTAGATGATGTGAAGATATTTTTAAATATAAGTGTGAGAAGAAAGGTTTACAATTGATTTTTGAGAAATTAGATAATTTACCTCATTTTATGGAAGCTGATGCACCAAAGTTAAGGCAAATTTTACTTAACTTAATTAGTAATGCCATTAAGTTTACTGGGCAAGGGGGCATATCGGTACAAATTGCTAATATCCATAATGCAGAAGTAAATATGCAAGAAAACCAAGTAAAACTTTTATTTATTATTAGGGATACGGGAAAGGGTATTAGTCAGGATGAATTAAAAAATTTGTTTCAACCATTTACTCAAACTCAAACAGGAAAAGAGGTTAATAATGGTACGGGTTTAGGGTTATCTATTAGTAAAAGATTTGTACAATTAATGGCAGGGGAAATAAGTGTTTCTAGTGAGGAAAATGTAGGCAGTGTTTTTTCTTTTTCTATTAATGCCAATTTGGCTGCGGAGGATGAGGTTGAGATTCATAACCCTGGTTTACAGGTGGTGGGTATTGAGGAAAATCAGCCACAATATAGAATTTTGATTGTCGATGATAAGGATATTAATTGTCAGTTATTATTCAAATTATTAGAGCCTTTTAAGTTTGATTTAAAGATAGCAAATAATGGTCAAGAGGCGATCGCCCTTTGGCAAGAGTGGCAACCTGATTTAATTTTTATGGATATGCGAATGCCCATATTAAATGGTTATGAGGCTACTAAAATAATTAAAAGCACTGTAATGGGTAATGCTACCGCAATTATTGCGGTGACGGCTAGTGTGTTGGAAGAAGAAAAAGAAATTATTTTGTCAGCAGGGTGTGATGATTTTGTGCGCAAACCCTTTCGCCAAGAAACCATTTTTGAAATGTTGAGCAAACATTTAGGGGTACGCTTTATTTATAATCAAGTGGAGTTAAATAAATCTTTTTCTAGTAATATCAAATAATTAAAACCATCGGATTTATTAATCATGCCCCAAGAATGGTTAAATCAACTATATCAAGCTAGTATTGATTTAGATGAACAATTAATTTTAAATTTAATTAAACAAATACCTAATATAGAAACAGATTTAATTGAGGGATTAACAAAAATAGTTAATTCTTTCGCATTAGATAGAATTACCAACTTGATCGAAGAATTATAACTAAAGATAAAGGCTTTTTCTAGCCAAAATATCAGTTATTTAGTAATTATTTTGTTTTTTTCTGCAACTAAAAATTAATCTTTAATAGCTATCAAAATATAAACCTTGTTTGGTATATATTATACCTTATTCACAATGTCAGAAAATTCTCAATATAATCTTTTAATTGTTGATGACATAGCAGAAAATATAAAAATTTTAGCTAATATCTTAAGTTCCTCTAATTATAATGTAAAAAAGCCCTGAGTGGTAAAGTTGCTTTACGCTCAATTCAGTCTAATCCTCCTGATCTAATTTTATTAGATATAACAATGCCAGAAATGGATGGTTATCAGGTATGTGAAGCCATAAAAAAAGATCCTTTTACTCAGCATATTCCGATTATTTTTATTAGTGCGTTAAATGAAGTATTTGACAAAGTAAAAGGCTTTCAAGTAGGTGGTACTGATTACATTACAAAGCCTTTTCAAATTGAAGAAGTGGTCGCCAGAATTGAAAATCAGTTGACTATTCAAAAACAAAAAAAATTATTAGAAAAAGAAATCACTAAAAGACAAGAAGCAGAAGAAATTTTATATCAATCAAGGGCATTACTGGCAAGTATTCTGAATACTTCTTCCGATGGCATTGCCGCCTTACAGGCAGTAAGAAAGTCTCTAAACACTGATATTGATGATTTTCGTTGTGTCGTGGTTAACCCAGTTTTTGCAAAAATGATTAACGCCCATAAAATAAACTTAGTGGGTAAATTAGTAGGTAAAAAATTGATCAATAAGATTGATCCTAATCTTTTTAATAGGTTAAAAGAGTTGGCACAAAATGGTAGTTTTTTATCGGAAGATATTTATTTAAAAACAGGAGAACATCGCCAATGGTATCATTTTATTGCTAATAAATTGGGAGATGGTTTTTCTTTGATTATCAGGGATATTACTCCACGAAAAAAAATGGAAATACAGCTAAAATCCCTTGCCAATAATGATAGTTTGACTGGAGTAGCTAATCGTCGTTTATTTGATAAGACCATAAAAAATGAGTGGCAAAGACATCTGAGACAGGAAAATCATTTATCCATTATTATGGCGGATGTAGATTTTTTTAAGGCTTATAATGATGGTTATGGGCATCTACAGGGAGATGAGTGTTTGAAGAAAATTGCCCATTGTCTTGGTGCTGTGGTGAAACGCCCGGGGGAATTAGTTGCTCGATTTGGAGGGGAGGAGTTTATTATCATTTTACCCTATACTTGCACCCAAGATGCGATCGCAATGGGGGAATTAATCCAAGAAAATATCAAAAGTTTAGAATTAAAACACGAATATTCTGATGTAAGTAATCAAATAACATTAAGTATGGGTATTACAACCACAATTCCCACTCAAAATCATTCATCTTCAGATTTAATTGCACTAGCTGATAAGGCTCTTTATTTAGCCAAAGAAAATGGTAGAAACTGTATTATTGCCAAGGAATTGAATTAATATTTTTTCGAGGATTATAATTAGTAAAATAATTTTGGTTAAATAGTGAGAAATTTGATTAAAATATAAGCAATTTATTTTTATTGATTATTATCAAAAATTATCCCACCATGACCTATTCATCATCTCATACTTCTCCGTGGCAATGGAAATCTACTTCCCAAGGAGAATTTTTGACCTGTGAATTGTTAAAAGATTGGTGTCATGGTTTTTTTTCGGTGGATTTTGCAGGGCAACCACCCAAGGTTTTGAGCCAATATCTGGATGATTCAGCAAAGGCTTTTCGTCTCAAGCAAATTCACACTAATATTATTTTTTCAACCTCGGCGGTAGAAGTGAGGAAGGATGAGGAGGGTAATGTTATATATTCTCAAGGAGATGGCATTATTACCGAAAAACTCCATGAGTCGGTATGGGTGGCTAGTGCTGATTGTACCCCAGTTTTGATGGCCGATCGCACTTTAGGAAAAGTATGTGCCATTCATTCTGGGTGGCGTGGCACTGCTTCAGAAATCGTCCCTGATGCGATCGCACTTTTCGACCATTTAGGCTCAAAAAAAGAAGACTTACTCTTTGCCCTAGGGCCTGCTATTCATGGAGAAGTGTATCAAGTGGATATTCCCGTGGCATTACAGGTATTATCAACCATTTTTGAAGGCACAGACCAAGAAATTTTGACCCAAGGTTATGATTCCCTCAACAAAGTTATTTTAGAGGACAATGAAGAAGGTAAGGTAAGGTTAAACGTAACCCAAGTAATAAATACTCAAATACAACAAAAGGGTATCGAAAAAGAACAAATTGCGATCGCACCTTATTGCACTTATCAAACCCCTGAGCGGTTTTTTTCCTACCGTCGCACCCATGAAAAAAATGTCCAATGGTCTGGAATTGTGGCTAAATAGGGAATGGAGAATAGTAAAATATTTAAAACCTAGCACCTAAAACCTACTTGGTAAGTTGATCACTAATTTTTCTTAAAACGCCATTAATAAAACGGAAACCATCATCATCAGAATAGGTTTTTGCCATTTCCACCGCCTCGTTAATAGCCACCTTTGGCTCAATTTGTAAAAAAGCCATTTCTGCCACCGCAATGCGCAAAATATTACCATCAATCAGAGACAAACGATTAAGTTTCCAATCAATCATCACATCGTCCAACATTTGGTTAATTTCTCCCTGACGACGATTGACAGTGGTAATTAACTCGATGGCATATTCCCTCACCTGTGCCTGTTGAGAAAGTTGGACAAATTCAGGTAACTCTAAAACAGTACCAAGACGGTTAATAGCTTTTTGGGTAAAGGCGATCGCATCTTTCAACATTTCCTTGGCACTACCCACATTAGTCGTGCGAGTTTCACTCTTAAAAATCTGTTCATTACTGCGATTCAACTCATCAGAAGCAGTTTCCAAAGCATTTTCTACCTCTGTGGTCAAACTACGGATTGCCCCTAACAATAAATCGTTAATTTCTAACTGCTCTATCTTTTCCGCATTGCCACGGAATTGAGCTAAACTAAGCAGTGCCAAAACTCTGGCGGTTCTTCTGGGTTGTTGTCTAATGGGCATTTTTTACTGGGGTAAAATCTTGTGATAGTGACCGAAGGCTATAAGATTATACCCCAAGACAGAGAATAAATGAATAATAATTACAAGTTTAAAGAAGGTTGGCCTGAAACCGTAACCCTTTGAGAAGGCTCATTAAATTCCCCTAACTCTTCAAAAATAGTTAATTCTGTGGGTTTAAATCTTTTCATGGAAATTTTAATTTCCTTTGCCCCTTCCTCCAGTAAATCATCAATATAACCCTGTTGGTTTTCCCTAGCTTCTTTTTTAGTCAAAAACGGCCCAAAATAATAGGTACATCTAGGATTTTCCGTAGTTAGTTTCATCCAACAAGCCAATCCCAAAAAGTTGAGAATTCTGATCAAAAGTTCCTTCATAAATGACACCTCGATAGTAGTGTTTGTTTAAGTTTAATCTTATTTATATGTTGCTAACCAAAAGTTTTTGAAGCGCATGAGAAATAATCTTTCCCTCTTACTTAACTTTAGTCCTTGATTTTGGGATTGACAAGGGGGGCATTTACCCAGTTATTTGGCCTCACGGACTAATTTTTGACGGCATACTTCATAAAGGCATATAGCCGTCGCCACAGAAGCATTCAAACTAGGGGTTTTCCCTGTCATGGGAATAGATACTAAAAAGTCGCAAGATTTAGCCACAGATTGGCTTAATCCCTTATCCTCCGAGCCTATAACTAAACCTACCGCCCCTTGTAATTTTGTGCTGTGTAAATAGTTACCACTTTCGGCTACGGTGCCATAAATCCAAAACCCTGCTTCTTGTAGTTGGGAAATGGCTTGGTTGAGGTTGATTACTCTGGTGACGGGAAAATGTTCTAATGCTCCCGCTGCTACTTTCATTACGGTGGAGTTTACCCCTGCGGCTCTGCGTTGGGGAATAATTAATCCTTGCATTCCTAGGGCTTCCCCTGTACGAATTATGGCTCCAAGGTTATGGGGATCACTGATCCCATCAGCTATAATGATTAAAGGGTTTTGGGTTTGTGCTTTTGCTTGGGAAATTAATTGCTCTAATTCTACATATTCGTAAGGGGCAACAGTTACGGCAATACCCTGATGGTTAGCAAAGTTGGTAACTTGACTAATTCTTTTGGAGTCAACTATATCGATGACAGCGCCGTTGCTTTTTGCTTCTTGAATAAGGTCGGCAAATCTTTTGTCATAGGCCATTTTACCTGTTACATAGATACGGTTTAAGGTGCGATCGCCCTTTAGAACTTCTAATACAGGATAACACCCATAAATCAAATCCTGATGACTTTCTTCTGTTTCTGAAACCAGATCATCACTTTTTTGGGGCTTTAAACGAGGGGCATCATCTCTTTTACGAGGAATTTTTTGATCCCCATAGGAATTTTTTGGAGAAAATGATTCTTGCTTCTTTCTAGGACGAGGTTTCATAAGAGTTCAATTAATAAATAGTTAATAAAATAAAGATAAATTCTAGTTCTAGATTTATCAACGAGAAAATGTTGATTCATTGTCATTATCCATCATCCATTCTTAATTATCAATTAAAGGACTTCTTAATAGTTGTACATTCCTAGGTTTATTAATATTTATCCATTCTAGTATTAACAAATGTAAAGAAGTTAGAGGAAAAAATTAACATGATGTAACGTTAAAAAGACCAAGAAAGATGTATAACAGTATTCGGGAAGTAAAAAAAGACCCATTGACAAAAAACAAATGTAAAAAAATTAAGTTTCTTTACAAATGCTTAACAAAAACTTGGTTTTAAGCTCATAATGTAGGAAACTAATTTGCAAGGGTTTACTCCCAAGGTTTAACGAAAAAAAAAAGTTAAATCAAATTTAATAAAACAAACACTAACAAAACTAATTCAATTTAGGAGATTAACTTAAAATGTACGACGCATTCACAAGGGTTGTTTCTCAAGCTGACGCTCGTGGAGAGTTCCTATCTACCTCTCAAATCGATGCTCTAAGCCAAATGGTTGCCGAAAGCAACAAGCGTATGGATACCGTTAACCGTATCACCAGTAACGCTTCTGCTATCGTTACCAACGCAGCTCGTTCCTTATTTGCTGAACAGCCTCAACTAATCGCTCCTGGTGGAAACGCTTACACCAGCCGTCGTATGGCAGCTTGTCTTCGTGACATGGAAATCATTTTACGTTACGTTACCTACGCTATCTTCTCTGGTGACGCTTCCGTATTAGAAGATCGTTGTTTAAATGGACTTCGTGAAACCTACTTAGCATTAGGTACTCCTGGATCTTCCGTTGCTGTTGGCGTACAAAAAATGAAAGACGCTGCTTTAGCAATTGCTAACGACACCAACAACATCACCCTTGGTGATTGTAGCCAATTAATGGCTGAAGTTGCTACCTATTTTGACCGTGCTGCTGCTGCAGTAGCGTAATTAAATAGCTACCAAAAAGTTAAAAAATCATTTCGTTAACACATACAAAAATTTAAGGAGAATATTAGACAATGAAAACCCCTTTAACTGAAGCAGTATCCGCAGCAGATTCTCAAGGTCGTTTCCTCAGCAGCACCGAAATCCAAACCGCTTTCGGTCGTTTCCGTCAAGCTAGTGCCAGTTTATCTGCGGCTAAATCGTTGACCGAAAACGCTCAACGTTTAGTTGATGGCGCTGCTAACGCTGTTTACAGCAAATTCCCTTACACCACTTCTACCCCCGGTGCTAACTACGCTTCTACCTCTGAAGGTAAAGCAAAATGTTCTCGTGACATCGGTTACTACCTACGTATGGTTACCTACTGTTTAGTAGCTGGTGGAACTGGTCCTATGGATGAGTATTTAATCGCTGGTATTGATGAAATCAACCGTAGCTTCGAGTTATCTCCTAGCTGGTACATCGAGGCTTTAAAATATATCAAAGCTAACCACGGTTTAAGTGGAGATCCCGCTGTAGAAGCTAACTCCTACCTCGACTATGCTATCAATGCTCTTAGCTAATTTCTAGCTTTGAAATGATAACGAGTTTCTCTTGATGAGAACCAAAAAATCCTTGTTAAATCAAGGTTGAAAGAATAAACATTCATCGCCTGAGATGGTTTGCGAATACAGATTTAACTCTTGTGTTTGTTGACTTTTTCAGGCGATGTTGGTTTTTAGTTAATAAATAATCGATAATCAAATTTTAATATTACCATTGCCTATTCCCCGTTCCCTATTCCCTGATGAATTAAATGTTCGCTAAGGGCGATCGCACCTTGCAACTTTTCATTAATACTATTAGCTTTAAGGTGTTTAGTTTGGGGTTGTTTGGCCGATGCAAAAAATAACAACTCCGTATTTAGAAGACGAATAAAACGATAACTTTCCGTTTGCCAAGACTGCCATTGAGAAAATGTATCCGTAGGAAAATCATCCTCAGAAAGTTTCATAATTTGTGAGTGTAAAAACTCATTAATTTTTTGCCATATAGGAGTTTGATAATAATTGTTTATTTCTTGTAAAAGCCATTGACTTTGAAAATCTTTAAGTAAAAATACCCAATTCTTTATCATAGAAAAATGTGATTTAGATAACATTGTTTTTATATTGCGTTACAATCATATAATTAAGCGTTTTTGATTATACTTAGATTAAAGTCTCTTTTCGGCAACCGAGAAAGTCAAAAACATAAACAATCTCAAGGTTTTCCGTAGAGTAAAACATTACCATCAACATTACTTAATTTAAGTAAATCTCCATTGTTTTTCTAAAACCAAAAAACATACTATCTATCTTCCCTTATTTCAAACATCATTAAAACACACTCCCTCATCAAGAGGCTATAGAGTTAAATTTAATGAAAAAAATTAGGGAAAAATTGGAATATTTTAACCACTACCCCAAAAATATAACCCTATGACTGTCGCAACTCCTAGTAAAGATAAAGAAAAAAAAATCCATCTTCCAGAATGGCTAAACCAATGTATGATCGGGGATCAAAATGATCCCCACAATAACCTTATTTGTAAAGCCTTTGAATATGCCTACAAACTCCATGAAGGGCAATATCGCAAATCAGGGGAGGCTTATATCATCCATCCCATCGCCGTTGCCGAATTATTAAGAGAATTGGGCGGAGACGCAGAGATGATAGCCGCTGGTTTTCTCCATGATGTAGTAGAAGACAACGAAGACATTACCCCTGACCATATAGAAGAATTATTTGGTCATAGTGTTAGACAATTAGTAGAAGCTGTTACCAAACTATCAAAATTTAACTTTTCCAACAAAACCGAAAGACAGGCCGAGAATTTTCGTCGAATGTTTCTTGCCATGGCACAAGATATAAGAGTCATTGTGGTGAAACTTGCCGATAGACTGCATAATATGCGTACCCTAGATTTTTTAGCCTCAGACAAGCAAAAATTAATCGCTACGGAAACCAAAGAAATTTTTGCCCCCCTAGCCAATCGTTTGGGAATGTGGCAGTTTAAATGGGAATTAGAAGACTTAAGTTTTAAATACCTACACGCAGAAGATTATCAAAATATTCGTAATCTAATTTCTGAGAGAAGAAGCGATAGAGAAACAAGAATTAATCAAGTTATCGACATTGTCAATGAAGGGTTAAAAGAGTCCAATATTAATCCCATCGAAGTAAAAGGGCGTCCTAAACATCTTTATGGCATCTATGAAAAGATGCAAAGACAACAAAAAGAATTTGACCAAATTTTTGACATTGCCGCCCTGCGTATTATCGTTAACACCAAACAAGAATGTTATCAAGCCCTTGCGGTGGTGCATGATGCTTTCCGCCCCATTCCAGGTAGGTTTAAGGACTATATCGGCTTACCGAAACCTAACCTTTATCAATCTTTGCATACTACCGTGGTTAGTTTAAATGGACGCCCCCTCGAAGTTCAAATCCGCACCATGGAAATGCACCATATCGCTGAATATGGGATTGCTGCCCATTGGAAATATAAGGAAGCGGGTAATTCTCAGAATACTAATTTGTCTAATGATGAACAAAAGTTTACTTGGTTAAGGCAACTTTTGGACTGGCAAAAGGATTTGAAGGATGCTGAGGAGTATGTTGATAACCTTAAGGAAAATCTTTTTGATGATGATGTATATGTGTTTACTCCCCAAGGGGCTTTAATTTCTCTTAATCGTGGCTCTACGGCGGTGGATTTTGCCTATCGCATTCACTCAGAAGTGGGAAACCATATGAAGGGGGCAAAGATAAATGGTCGTTGGCTGCCTATGGATCGTATTTTGGAAAATGGGGATATTGTAGAAATTATTACGGCAAATAATGCCCATCCTAGTCTTGATTGGCTTAATTTTGTTAAAACTCCTACTGCCCGTAACCGCATCCGTCAATGGTATAAGTTATCTCACCGTGATGAAAATATTGCGAGGGGTAGGGATTTATTGGAAAAAGAGTTGGGTAAAAATGGTTTAGAATCTTTGATTAAGTCTGACACCATGATGAAGGTTGCTCAAAAGTGTAATTTTCATAAGGTAGATGATTTGTTGGTGGCTTTGGGTTATGGGGAGATTACTTCTACTCAGGTAATCAACCGTTTGCGGGAAGAAAATAAGGAGCAATCGGTTAGTAAGCCCACTAGCCTTGAGGAAGAAACTCTTTTAACTTCTGCTCAGATTCATCATAAGCACTATAAAGAAATTGATGCCACTAAATATCCTATTGCCGGGATTGAGGGTTTAGAATATCATATTGCGGGGTGTTGTCGCCCTGTGCCTGGAGAGTCTATTGTGGGGGTGATTACCCATCAACGGGCTATTTCTATTCATCATCATGATTGTCCTAATTTAGCAAATGTTAAGGGCGATCGCTTTATTCCTGTAAAATGGAATAGTCAACCAAAATCTAATCGTGCGGTAACATATCCTGTGGATTTAATCGTTAAAACCATCGATAGGGTAGGTGTTTTACGAGATATTCTCGGTAGATTAAGCGACTATCATATTAACGTTAGTAATGCTTCGGTAAAAACTGACCTTGGCAACCCTGCTTCTATTTTTCTTACCCTAGATGTGAAGGATTCGGAACAATTAGGCAGTGTGATACAAAAAATCAAAAACATTAGTGATGTACTTAATATCCATCGTGTTAGTGATATACAATAATCGAACTTCACTTTCCCTCTAGTCCTAACCTCTCTCCCTAAGGGTGAGGGGTTTTTGTTTGTACGAAAAGCAAGGGCATGAAAATAATTGACAAGAGGCGAGCAAAAGTTAATAATTAGAGGTTGATGCTGTTGTATAAGACAGTTAGACAAATATTAATGGACTAGATTCCATCCATTTTAAAATGCCTATGTCACAAAAAATTCAGTGGATTAATGCCCTTTCTGTTCAATCATCTTTAGAAAAAGCAGTCGATGAGGTGGTGGAAAAATTACAGGAACGTTTGACTGGCAATCCAGATTTGGGCATTTTATTTATTTCCTCTGCTTTTGCCAGTGATTATGCAAGGTTATTGCCTTTATTGTTAGATAAATTTCCCATTGGTTATCTCATTGGTTGCGGTGGTGGAGGTATTGTGGGTATGGAAGATGAGGAGCAACCTGCGGAGGTGGAGTCTAGCCCTGCCCTTAGTTTGACTGTGGCTTGTTTACCTGATGTGGATTTGAATTTATTCCATATTCTCCCTGATGATTTGCCAGACTCTGATAGTCCTCCCCAAGAGTGGTGGGACATGGTGGGAGTGCCTCCTGAAGAAAAACCCAATTTTATTTTATTGTCTGATCCTTTTTCGGGAGCTACTAATGAGTTAATCGAAGGGTTAGATTATGCTTATCCCAGCGCTATTAAAGTTGGGGGTTTGGCTAGTTCTAGCACTATGGGGGTAGCTAGTGGCTTATTTTATCGTACTCCTGATGAGCCAGAAGGGTGTTTTGCTACTCAAGGAACTATTGGTCTGGCTATGAGTGGTAAGATTGTGGTGGAGTCCATTGTGGCTCAAGGATGTCGCTCTATCGGTAAGATTTATCAGGTGACGAAGGGGGAAAGAAATATTATTTTAGAGTTGACTGATAATCAAGGTAATACGGATTCACCTCTTAATTTTTTGCGAGAGTTGGTTAATGATTTGGATACGGAGGATCAAGAATTGGCTCAACACTCCCTCTTTATAGGTATTGCAAGGGATGAGTTTAAGTTGGAATTAAATCATGGGGATTTTTTGATCCGTAATTTGATGGGGGTTGATCCTAAACACGGTGCGATCGCAGTGGGCGATCGCATCAGGGCAGGGCAAAGGATACGTTTTCACCTCCGTGATGGTAACGCCTCAGCGGAAGACTTAGAAACCCTCCTTGATAACTATTGTGACCTCAAAGACGAACTTCCTGCGGTAGGTGCATTGATGTTTTCTTGTATGGGTAGGGGAGAAGGATTATACGGAGAGCCTAATTTTGACTCGGAATTACTATTAGATTACTTTGTAGATATTCCCGTATCAGGATTCTTCTGCAACGGTGAAATTGGCCCTGTGGGTGGTTCAACCTTTGTCCATGGTTATACTTCTGTATTTGCTATTTTTTCCCAACCAGAATAGGAGATGACCCCCTAAATCCCCCAATGTTGGAAGACTTGTGAATTTTAATCAGACATCAAAAACAACTGCATGGAATTAAACTTGACGTGCCAGGGAAAGGAACTATTTTTCAAAGTTAACCATTTATCCTGAGATACTTCTATCTGTACATGATAAGCATCATCCATGGGCGGAGTATGCAACTTGAGAAAAAGAATCATTTTTTCTGGGGTTTCCTGACTTTTGATTAACCAACAAGGAAAAATATTTTCATCGCAAGCATCACTAACTATTTTTAAATGATGTCCTCTGATGCCCACATGGGTAAATGAAAAAGGTATGGGTACAGATACTTTTAACCGACATTGCCAATCTATAGCCTCTATTTGATCACAAGAAATCATCTTTGCCCTAGATATATTCTTGCACCCTGTTAATTGGGCTACCTGAACATGGGAAGGACGATCAAAAATCGATTTTTTATGATTAAGGGCGATCGCTTCTGGATCTGCTCCGCAGCACGCACTTCCTTGGTAAATCACTAATAAATGCTCACAAATGGCGTAAACTTCCTCTAAATTGTGGGTAATAAAAAGAGTGATACCCCCATAATTATTGAGAATTTCCAATAGTTGTTCTTGCAATTGTTGCCTTAAATAGCTGTCAAGGGCAGAAAAAGGCTCATCTAATAGTAAAATCTCTGGTTTTACGGCCAATGCCCTTCCAAGGGCAACTCGTTGCTGTTGCCCTCCCGATAACTGTTGAGGATAACGATTTTCTAAGCCAAAAAGGCGAAATTTACGGATATATTCATCTAAAAGATGATTCTGTTGGGAAGATGGTAATTTTCTGATGCCGTAGGTAATATTTTCCGCCACGGTTAAATGGGGAAATAGAGCGTAGTTTTGAAATACCATTCCCACCCGACGAGCAGAAATAGGAACATTAATTTTTTGACTAGAATCAAACAAAACTTTTCCATTAAGGATAATTTTCCCTTTTTGAGGAGTTTCCATCCCTGCAATGCAACGTAGAGTCATAGTTTTACCTGAACCAGAAGCGCCTAATATCCCCAATATTCCTTCTTCTAGGTGGAAATTAATATTTAAGGGGTAACTTGCTAGGGGTTTATAAATGTTTACTAAAAGTGTCATTTGTAAGTAAGATTTCAGGAAAGTTGTGTCATGAGGTCAGGGAATGCGGGATGAGGAAACCATTGCTCATTATCTTTACTGGAAAAATATTTTTCTTTTAATTGTTCACTACACAAATAATCTGCTAAATATACTTTTTTTGCTATGAATCCTATTTTATCTACAATTATTAGTACATTCTATCTTTCGGATTGAGTATGAAATCATGGCAGAGAAAGACAAAAACATAAACCTAAGCTACGATTCATACATAGAATGTTGTAGCCAATTAAAGTGACCGAAGCATGATTAGCAATGAATTAATAAAAAAGACATTTGATTATTATGACAAGTTTAAGGATTATGATGTCGTTGTTTCCCCAAGTCTACCAATATTATATTTCGGTGATTTAGCTTCTTATGAAAAATCTGACCTTAAGATAGTAACTGTTGGAAAAAATCCATCTGATAATGAGTTTCGTTTGAAAAAAAATGATTCTTTTTCATTTGTTCGATTTTCTAATTGGGAAAATAATACAAGAAATTTAACACATACTTTAAATTCATACTTTGAAGATAAGCCATTAAAACAGTGGTTTTCCTGTTTTGAGCCAATATTAAATGGTTTGTCTGCATCGTATTATCGAAATAATTACCCAAATATTGTGCTTCATACTGATATTTGTTCTCCGTTAGCTACAAATCCAACTTGGAGTAAATTAACAAAAGGAATACAGTCAGATTTATACAAAGAAGGACTTGAAATTTGGAAAATGCTAATTGAAGAGTTACAGCCAGACTTAATATTAATTTCTATTCCACGAGATATTTTTCAATCAATTTTTAAATCAACAGGAAAAGAACTTATTAATTTCTCACAAAAAAAAGATGGGGAACTTCGTAGGAAACCTTACGTTGTCGAGCAGTATGAATATAAATTGAATAGCGGAAAGAAAGTTAAAGTTGTATTTGGGCAACCTGCAAACAAACCTTTCGGCACTATTTGTAACCAACAAAAGAATGAAATTGGAGAGATGTTATGCCGAAAATAGTACAATTCACTCACCCCGGGGCAGAACATAAACCAGACAACAACAATAGGAATCATAAATCATGGAATACTGGTGGGCATAAAAGAAAATTTTTACTCACTAAAGGTAAATATGTTGTTGAAAATAATTTAAAGGAAGCGGCACTGCTTTTTTGGGGCGAATGGGAGCCACCAAGCAGTGTTAGAGAACTTGAGAGTCATCCAACTAAGTTTTTCCCACAATGGTTACACAAACCCTATTTGCCATCAGTTTTACCCCAGTCATCAGAGTATCAGCAAAGTTATCAAAATACAGACCCATGTGTTTTTAATGGTCAATTTAAATATTTTGTGTGTAAGCAATTTAAAGCCAAAAACAAAAGTTTGACACCATTAGCCAAGTTAGAAAAAGGCTCTTTAATTTTATTTGGCTCAACAGGGTATCAAAATACCAAAGACGCATTTTTTCAATTAGATACTGTTTTTGTTGTGTCCAACTATTTAGAATATGACATATCAGACCCAAATGCTTTAGCAAATGCTGGTTTGGGAGCTTATAGAAATTATGTTTTTAAAATGGCATTTCCAAATCCAGTTAATTTCTCATTAAAGTTACGTTTGTATTTTGGAGCAACTTTTCAAAATTCAATTGAAGGAATGTATTCTTACAGTCCATCACAACTATGGAATAATCAAACGGAGGGTTTTCCGAGAGTTGCATTGAGAGATATGGATTTCATCACAAATAATTTGAATGCAGCTCCAAAAGTAACAGAAGTTTCGACGAGAACTGTTGTAGAATTTTGGAAGAGGATACGAGAAATATCAAGGAAAAATGGATGTGTAGAAGGAATAAACTTTACATATTGATTAATAGAGAGTATCTCCATTTTGTAAATAAACTCTCTTTAAAGTTGATCTTCTAAACGGCGAACCCATAGTAAAAGAAAAAATGCCCAAACCGTCATGACGAGTACCATAAAATTAGCCTTATCATATTGTTGATTTTGTACCGCATCATAAATAGCTAGGGGTAGGGTTTGAGTCCTTTCGGGTATATTCCCTGCTACCATCAGAGTCGCTCCAAATTCTCCTAATGCTCTGGCTACTGCCAATATAAACCCTGCTAAAATTCCCCGTTTGGCTAAGGGGAGGGTAATTTTCCATAATACTTCTATTTCTGAGTCTCCTAGGGTTCGGGCGACGGCTTCTAGTTCGTGGTTTACGTTGAGAATCGCTGCCCTTGATGCTTCTACAATTATCGGTAACGCAACTATGGTACTGGCGATCGCCCCTATTTGCCAAGTAAATAAAATATCAATACCCAACCATTCTTTGATAAAACCACCCCTACCAAAAGCCAAGAGGAGATAAAAACCCACCACGCTAGGGGGCAACACAAGGGGTAAATTCAGCATGGTGGAAATAATTATCTGCCCAGGGAAACGAACTTTTGCCAAAAAAATTGCCAATGGTAATCCGAAAATAACCAATAACACCGTCGCAAGGGCAGTAACCTGTAAAGAAAGAATATAAGGAGATAAGTTCATTAATCAATCATTTCTTGGGGTAAAACAAAACCATATTTTTTCATCAATTCTCGTCCTTTTATACCATTAATATATTCTGCAAAATGTCGTGCTTCGGTTTGATGGTTACTTTTCTCCATTACCGCCAACATTTGATCAATGGGTTGATGTAAATTATTGGGAATCAATTCCCATTTTCCCAGATGATTAAGACTCAAGGATAAAGCCATAATGGCCACATCTACATTGCCCGTTTCGGCATACTGCTTCGTTTGACTAATATTTTCTCCTAAAATCAATTTAGGCTGGATTTCCTGCCAAATACCCACCGATTCCAGAGCTTCTCTGGCAGCTATACCATAGGGGGCATGGTCTGGATTTGCGATCGCCACTCTGCCATATTCTGACCTAGTCAACTCCCGAATATCTCTAGGATTTAAAGGACTATCATCCCTCGTCCAAAGAGTAATCCTTCCCTGCCCGTACAGGGCTTTGGTTTCTGAAACAATCAAACCCAATCGATCCAAATCCTCAATATACGACTTATTGGCCCCTGCAAATAAATCCACTGGGGCACCTCGCTCAATTTGTTGGGCTAATTTTCCTGTGGAACCAAAGTTAAATAATACTTTATTTCCTGTTTCTTCCTCCCATAAAGTCCCCATTTCCTCAAATACATAATTTAAATCTGAGGCTGCGGAAACAGTAAGAGTTATGGAGTTATTATTGATGGTTTCGGTGGCAAATAAATTACAAGCACTAATAAAAATGGCAAGGAAAATAGATAGAAAAAAATATCGCTTTTTTATCCGCATAATATCAACTTTATTTTCACCTTTAGAACCTGTTTAAAAAGTCTTGATGTAGAATATTTTGGTTAATAACTGAATGAAAAACATGACAAGATTATCATATGATACTGACCTCACTGATGACCAGTGAAAAATTTTAGAACCTTTAATTCCTCTGGCTAAAACTGGTGGGAGAAATCGTAGTTTGGACATCAGAGAAGTTCTAAATGGGATCTTTTATCTTGTTACTAACGGAATAAAATGGAGAGCGATGCTTCATGATTTTCCGGAGTGGCAGAGTGTTTACACTTATTTTCGTGGGTGGGAATCTGATGGCACATGGCAAAAGATTAATCATAAACTACGAGAGCAATTACGCATTAAAGCAGGAAGAAACCCCTTGCCAACGGCGGGTAGCGTTGATAGTCAATCAGTGAAAACAGTTATGGGTGGTGAGGAAATTGGTTTTGATGGAGGAAAAAAAGTTAAGGGTCGCAAAAGAACAATCTTGGTAGATACCATGGGTTTGTTACTAGATTTATGTGTTCATGGGGGGAAAAGGTCGGAATGGAATTATTGGCTACCTTTGCCTCACAATTTTGGAGTTGCTTAAAAATAATTTGGGTCGATAGTACTTTTGCAGGAAAAGATTTTATCGCTAAAGTAGAGAGAGAATTTGGTTGGAATTTAGAACATGTCAAACGTACAGATTCAGACCCCGGTTTTAGTGTAGTTCCAAAAAGATGGGTAGTAGAGAGAGTAGAGAGAACTTATTCTTGGTTTAGTCACTACCGAAGATTGAGTAAAGACTATGAATTTTTGCCCACTACTAGTCAAATGATGATTTTTGCTTGTATGATTCATCTTATGGTCAGACGATTAGAACCTCAACCTTAAAATATTTAATTTTCTTTATAAGTAACTTTTCAAACAGGTTCTAGAGTAAATACACAATGGTTAAATTTAGTGTATGAAGCATTTGCCAAGGATGCTCTGGTAGACAATAAAAAAGTCTTGTTAGTAGAAGATAATGCCGGTTGGCATCGGAGTAAATCATCAAAAGTGCCTCAGGGAATTGAAATAGAATATTTACCACCATACTCTCCAGAACTACAACCAGCCGAAAGATTGTGGAGTTTAGTAGATGAACCTTTACTTAACCAATATTTTGAAAGTATAGAAGAAATCGAAGACATTTTTATCCAACGCTGTAATTTTCTTCGGCAAGAAATGCAGGAAGAAATTAGAAAGTTAACTAATTATCACTGGCTTAATTTTTCTCTCTAAATAAGTATACTACTTACACAGGATTTAGTATTATTAGTCTAAACTACAGTTGGAATCCTGCGAATATTTTTTTGTTTATCGGCTTATACTGAATCCGTCAAGAATAGTATGCGAATAGAACCAACAATGGGCTTAAGCCCATTGCCAAAAACAATAAATAAAAGTTTATTTTATAAATAGGACTTAGTATTATATCCCCATAACTGAACATAGGGGCTTTATGCCGACTTTTTGGTCAGGGCAAACGCATACTAAAAATTTATGAGAAAGTGATATGGTAAACATCATAGAGGAAATTAATAGCCGTGAGTTCTGAGAAATCATACTTGTGGAAACATTTTGAAAATATTGAAGACCCACGAACCAGTTACTTAATTGAATATAAATTAGTTGATATCATAGCATTAACAATTTTAGCCGTTATTTGTGGTGCCGACTCTTGGGTGGAAATTGAAGAATATGGTAAAAGTAAAGTATCTTGGCTAGAAACATTTCTCGAACTGCCCAATGGTATTCCTTCTCATGATACTATTGGTCGTTTATTTGCTCGTCTATGTCCAAAGCAATTACAATCAGCTTTCCTAGATTGGATTAATCATATTGCTCAGATAACACAAGGAGAAATAATAGCTATTGATGGTAAAACATTACGGCACTCTTATGATTCAAGTCAAAATAAAAGTGCCATTCATATGGTAAGTGCGTGGGCTAGTAATAATAACTTGGTTTTGGGACAGTTAAAAGTATAAGATAAATCCAATGAAATTACAGCAATTCCGAAATTATTGGCAGTTTTAGAACTTAATGGTTGTATTGTGACCATTGATGCAATGGGGTGTCAAAAGGACATAGCTAAAAGGATTATCGAGAAAGGGGGAGAGTATATTCTTAGCCTCAAAGGTAATCAAGGTAATTTATTTGAGGATGTAAAACAATTATCTGATTGGGCATGGAAAAATAATTATCAAGAAATCCTTGGCGGAAAAATATGAAACCATAGAAAAGAATCATGGTCGAATTGAAAAACGTCGTTACTGGTTGATGAATTCGGTGGCAGATTTCATCGATAGTGAAAAATGGGTGGGTTTAAAAACTATCGGAATAGTGGAATCAGAAAGAAAAATTTTAGGGCAAAAAGCCACATTGGAAAGAAGGTACTACTTAACCTGAGTTCGGGATAAGAGAAAGGACAAATAGTAAGCTAAAAGTAACCACAAATTTAAATTACTATATTGTCCTATGTCTAATTTAGATGAATTATTCTGCCATGTCGATGATTGGGCTCAAACATTTGAGCCTTTATTTCAAAAACAACTTTTATCGAGTGGAGTTGGGAAACGTATAAGAGCAAAAAGTCTTTGTTTAAGCGAATCGGATGACCATTTTGATTGCTTTTCATCAAAACAGTTATCGTAATTTCAAACATTTTTATCTCAATCATGTTCAGCAATATTGGAGATCAGCTTTTCCCAAACTTCCCAGTTATAACCGATTTATTGAATGGATACCATCAACCCTAATGCCTCTTTGTGTATATCTCAAACATTGTTTTGGTCGTTGTACAGGTATTAGTTTTATTGATTCAACCAAAATTCAAGTTTGTCATAATCGACGCATTTCAAGGCATAAAGTTTTTCAAGATTTAGCCGCGCGAGGAAAAACCTCCGTGGATTGGTTTTATGGTTTTAAACTTCATTTAGTTGTCAATGAATTGGGGGAAATTCTCAATATGAGTTTAACCCCGGGTAATGTAGATGACCGAAAACCCGTTACTGAACTCCTAGAAACACTTTGGGGTAAAGTATTTGGAGATCGAGGTTATGTCTCGGCTAAACTAGCCACAGAGTTACTTGAAGAATATGGCATTGAATTTTTTGCTAAACCTAAGCGTAATATGAAAAACAAACTCATGAAACTCCATGACAAGTTACTTTCTCGTAAGAGGTCTATTGTGGAAAATGTTTATGATCAACTCAAAAATATTTCACAAATAGAACATTCTCGTCATCGCTCACCTGTCAATTTTTGTGCCAACCTTCTTTGTGGATTAATTGCATACTGTCATAAACCCAAGAAACCTACGCTTCATTTAGACTGGCTTTTACCTCAATCTGCTTAACCCGAACTCAGGTTACTTAACGAGTTTAGATCATGGAGTAGAAACTTTCGCCCGAGGAATAAGAAGTCATTGGGGAATAGAGAATAAATTGCATTGGTGTTTAGACGTAGGGTTTAGGGAGGATGAAAGTAGAATCAGAAAAGAAAACAGTAGTGAAAACATGGCAGTCATTAGACATATTGCTTTAAATTTGTTGAATCAGGAAAAGAGTTGCTCTCGAGGTAAAAAAGCAAAACGACTTAAGGCAGGATGGGACAACGATTACTTACTTAAGATTTTGTCTGCTTGAGTATGCGTTTGCCCTGAATGTTAAACATAATTAGTTGACAATCGCTCAATAATAAAGATACAATGATTGGTTGTGTCTCAACTCCTGTTCGGATCAGGTAAAGGCATCAAGAAAAAGCAAAAAAAATTTTGCTACCTGTACGGCAGTATATATTAGGAAAAAATTATGACTTACGCAATAATCGAAATCTGCGGGAAACAACTGAAGGTTGAACCCAGTAGATTCTTTGAATTAGATAGATTTGACCTTGAAGTAAACGAAGAATTAAACATCGATAAAGTATTACTCGTTAGCCATGAGGGAGAAATTCATGTAGGACAACCCTACGTAGAAGGTGCTTCTATCAACGGAACTATTTTAAAACATAGCCGAGGCAGAAAGGTAATTGTTTATAAAATGCAACCCAAGAAGAAAACCCGTAAGAAAAGAGGACATAGACAGGAATTAAGTCGTTTAATGATTAATTCCATCAGTCTAGGGGGCAATGTCATCGCTCAAAAAGAAGCTGAAGCAACTACTGAAGCAGTAGAAGCATAAAATAACATACACTTAAAGAAACAGTACACTCTATTAAAGGAAATAGCATAATACCATGGCACATAAGAAAGGTACAGGTAGTACTCGTAACGGAAGAGACTCTAACTCGAAACGCTTAGGCGTTAAATGCTTCGGCGGTGAAACCGTGAAAGCAGGAAATATCATTATTCGTCAGCGTGGTACCAAAGTTTACCCTGGTGAAAATGTTGGACGTGGCAATGATGACACTCTTTTTGCTTTAATCCCCGGGATTGTTACATTTGAATTCAAAACCCGTAGCCAAAAGAAAGTAAGCGTTTATCCTTTAGAGGCTAACTAAGTTTTTTCATCAAAATCACTGAAGTTTTATTTCAGTCATCATTAACTAAATTGGGGTAAGTTTTGCGACTTGCCCTTTTTTTATTACTTTGACTTGAAAAATAATTATCGTTAATTTAACCTGAGTTCGGGATAAGAGAAAGAACAAATAGTAAGCTAAAAGTAACCACAAATTTAAATTACTATATTGTCCTATGTCTAATTTAGATGAATTATTCTGCCATGTCGATGATTGGGCTCAAACATTTGAGCCTTTATTTCAAAAACAACTTTTATCGAGTGGAGTTGGGAAACTTATATCCCTCTTTTGTCACTTTCCGAAATAACTAATCGGAAAAAATGAATTTATCCACTGAGAAAATGAATCATACAATTATTGCTGTGGTTCAGTAAATGATTAAACCCTATCCATAATAAATCGCTCTCCATTATTCTTAACCAAGGTAACATTGTGCAAAAGATGAGCATTGGTTTAACCATAATTCGATAGTTAATCAATGTATTTTTCCAACTACTAAAATCACGCCAATCTTCTGTGATGAAGATTTTCTTATCTTGAGTCTCTACTATTTTTTTTTGATTAATTAAGTCTGTAATAGGTTTAGTTTTTAAGCTAATCATCCAGTAAACACTATTAATAATTTCCCACCATTTTTCTATATCTTCTCCCTTGGTTAAACGATAATCTGTCCAGCCTAATTCTTGTTTACACTGCCGAAATCCATACTCTACCCATGTACGTTGACCATATAAATTTCCCATGGTTTTTTTCTGTTGAGTTCTCGTTTTTTGGATGTTAGTCATTACAAAACTAGTGCTGTTTTCTGGCATAGTTTCTGTGTTAGTAGTAATTTGCCAATAAGTTATTTCTCTTCTGAGACCATAAATAATTTCTCTAATGTATCTATCTTCTTTTTTACCATCACTAAAGGGAAAGTAATATTTCTATAAAGACCATAAACATTTACTGATACTATACCTTGATCTATTTTCCCTAAGCTTCCCAAATATTGTCGAGAAGTATAATCTGTGTTATTTCCTTATCTTGGTGCGCGTTCCCTTGCGTCTTTCGCCGACGCGGGATCGCACCGCTTTTTACGATCTCCTGTTTCATCAAT
Organism: Cyanobacterium sp. HL-69; assembly: GCA_002813895.1. NCBI lineage: Bacteria > Bacillati > Cyanobacteriota > Cyanophyceae > Chroococcales > Geminocystaceae > Cyanobacterium > Cyanobacterium sp. HL-69. Next base: position 1,866,694 of record CP024912.1, read on the forward strand.
GATTACTGTAATCGGTGTATCAATCAGTATACTTAAAATATATTTTAAACGTACTTTTTCCAAGTCTGATGAATTCCAATTAGATTTTGTCAAAAAATGATGTAAACCTTGAGAGGAAACATTAACAATTTTACTTATTTCTGGCAAAGATTTTCTTTTGAGTGTTGAAATTAATCCTAAGTGTAAATATTTAAAATATTCATAATTACGCACATCGGAAAATAAAGAACGATAAAACGAACAATAGTTATCAATCAGAGGAACTGTTTCTGTGGGATTTCGAGGTAAGTGTTGCCTGATTTGTTCAGCTATATCCATTGCCATAATTGCGTTTCATTTTTACTATCTTTTTATTTTGCCACTTTTTCTCTCGGAAAGTGACAAAAGAGGGATAATCGGGCAAAAAAGTTCTCAATCAAATGTCTTGCTTGATATAAATACTTATCATATTCTCGTTGTTCTTTTCTATTTCTTTTTGGTGGAATAACCGCTATTTTATCCTGCTTCTTTAGCTTTTCCAGAACTCTTCCATCTGCATCATAACCTTTGTCCCCTAACAAAATATCCGCCTTTATTTCTTTTAGTAAAACATCTGCACCGTCCAAATCACATTTTTGTCCTCCGGTGAGGAAAAAACCTGTAGGATTACCTAATGCGTCAACCGTAGTATGAATTTTTGTACTTAAACCTCCTTTACTTCGACCTATTGCTTCCTCGTTTTTATCCCCCCTTTTGCACCAGCACTATGCTGGTGTGCTCTTACTATGGTTGAATCAATCATGGCATATTCATCGTCACTATCTCCTGCCAAAATTTGAAAAACTTTTTCCCAGACACCTTTTTTATTCCAACGACTAAAACGAGTATGAACCACTCGAAAATCACCAAATCGACTAGGTAAATCTCGCCAAGGAATACCAGCTTGATACCTGTACAATACCGCTTTGACAAAAAGTCGATTATCTTTGGCGGTGACTCCCACTGTACCAAATCGACCCGGTAATAAATCTTTAATTTTTTCCCATTGATCGTCTCTCAAACCATACCTGCGCATCTCTACCATATCCTCACTTTTGTTACAATTACTATCATCCTTATTTTATCTGTTATTCTCTTCCATTTGATGACACGCCCTAGGTATGATAAACGAAAAATAAATTTTCTTGGTGCTATTTATCTAGCCGCAGTCGTTATATGGCTTAATTGATGGCACGCCCTAGGAAAACGACACTTAATTTGTTAACTTGATCTCAGAGACTGTTAAACCTGATTTAACTGACAATACTTGATATGCAAAGATTTGAAGGGTCTTAGTTTTAGATGAGACTAATCTGTTATCACGTCATTTAATCTGTTACTGTACAACATATTAATATCTTTTAGGCATTTGATGGTTTCAGGTCTTTATTGGTAATGAAACAAGATTGTGCGTTTAAGTATATCAATACATTTTTTCTCTAGGTAGATACTCTCGTATTATGGGAATATTGTTAATTGATTGAATTTTTTTGTTATTAGAATTGTTGGTGAATTATTTTCAGGAACAAAGTTCATCAAAAATTCATCTCAGGTTCACAGGAAAGTCATACAGAATATTTATATTAGATTTAGTCAGCTTAAAAAGGTTTTCCTCTTTATCTCCTTCGCACTTTAAGCTGACTCCCCCAAACAATATTTTTAAAAATCTATAATTATTAATAAGAGTAAGTAATAAGAATATATATTATGAGTAAAAAGTCTTTATTTTCTAAATTAACGGCGGGTACTTCTTTACTGGTAGTGGGCTTAGGAATTGGCATGGGGGTAAGCTCTTTAACAAATATTTCGGAAATGTCTGCTTTCACTCCTTCTTTCACTTCTACGGAGGAAAATAGTGATAGTGATGCTTCTTCATCCATTGCTAGAATCCCAGAAATGAATCGTAATGGCAATGTTAATTTTGTGGCGGAGGTGGTACAAGATGTGGGGCCGGCAGTAGTTAGGATTAATGCTTCTCGTACTGTCAGCACTAGGGTGCCTCCTGTTTTTAATGATCCTTTTTTCCGTCGTTTTTTCGGGGATCAAATTCCTGAGATGCCTCAAGAGGAGACTAGGGAAGGAACTGGCTCTGGTTTTATAATCAGTGCGGATGGTAAAATTTTGACTAATGCCCACGTGGTGGAAGGGGCTTCGGAGGTTTCGGTTAACCTTAAGGATGGTCGAGTTTTACAAGGTAAGGTATTGGGCAGTGACGCTCTGACGGATTTGGCAGTAATTCAGGTGGAAGCAGATAATTTGCCTGTGGCGAGATTAGGTAATTCCGATGATTTAATTATTGGAGAATGGGCGATCGCCATTGGAAATCCTTTAGGATTAGATAATACTGTTACTACGGGTATTATAAGTGCTACGGGGCGATCGAGCGCTCAAATCGGGGTAGGAGACAAACGCCTTGACTTCATCCAAACTGATGCAGCTATCAACCCTGGTAACTCAGGAGGCCCCTTACTCAACGCCCAAGGGGAAGTCATAGCCATCAACACCGCTATTATTCGTAATGCTCAAGGTTTAGGTTTTGCCATTCCTGTCAACCGAGCGGCGGAAATTGCCGAACAGCTAATTGCAGATGGTAGAGTAGATCATCCTTATATCGGTATTTCCATGGTTTCTATTACCCCTCAAAATCGCCAGAGAATTGAAAGTCAAGGATTTACCGTGGCCCCTGATGACGAAGGAGTATTAGTGGTGCAGGTGGCCCCCAACTCCCCCGGTGCTAGGGCTGGATTACAACCAGGAGACATTATCACAAACATTGGACAAGATAGCGTGAGAGATGCAGAAACAGTACAAAAAGCGGTAGCTTCTAGTCGTGTAGGTAATGATTTAGCATTGAGATTAAGACGTAACACAGAAGAAGTAAATCTTAATGTCACCCTTGGAGTTTTGCCTACCCGTTAATAAAAATTTCCATTGAATTATTGGCAATCACCCTCTGGGGATGATTGCTTTTTTTCTAAAGTTTAGATAGTATGTCGGAAATTTGCGATTGATAATTATCAAAAGTGTATTTACTACTTAGTTTTTCTCCATTGGTAATTAATTCCTCTCGTAAAGTATTATTATTAACCATCTCTAAGATACCTTCTGCAATTTCAGGAATACTATTAGGATTGACGTATAAGGCTGCATCTTGACAGGCTTCGGGAATAGCAGAGATTTTGGAGGTTAATACAGGGCAGCCCATAGCCATGGCTTCGAGGGATGGTAAGCCAAACCCTTCATACAAGGAAGGAAATACAAAACAATTAGCATTGCGCAATAATATTAATTTTTCTAGGTCGTTGACATACCCAATGTGTCTGATAGAGGCGTAATTACGCTTAGTTATGCGAACATCTTTATCCTCTGGGTTAATATCTATTTTATCCATAAATATTTCGTTACCATAACCGGGTGAACCGACTAAAATTAGGGGCATTTTTATTTTATCTTTTATGGCACTATAAGCATCAATGAGAAGGTCAATATTTTTTCTCATTTCTAATGCTCCAACATATAGTATGTAGTTATTTTTTTCTAGCTTATATTTACTTAAAATACCTTCATTAAATATTTCATTTTTAGCAATTTGTTTATCTGTATCATCAATGGGTATGGGCTGATAAATTACTTTGATTTTATCTTCATAGTTGGGGTTAGGAAAAGTTTTTAATATTTCTTGTTTAGAAAATTCAGAAATGGTAAGGACTAAATCAGAATATTTCAGCGCACCTAATAAGTTTTTGTAAAAAAGGGAGTTAAAGCGACTGGCTGGGGGATGATATAGGGTGACAAGGGGAATTAAATCGTGGACGGTTTGAATGGTTAAGCCATTTTTATAGTTATTTTTGGCTGGGGAAGGCGCGGTGGTGAAAAGTATATCGGCTTGTTTTGTATCAATTTTAAAGGGAGTATCGGATAAGACGGCATGAAGATTAATGGTTTTATAAATAGAAGTCTGGTTAATATATCCATCGACGGCAGATAGATAATTTAGTTTATTGTTGTTATAGTAACTAGAAGCTACTTGATTGACTTGTTTTGACTTTTTTTTGCCGATAGATGTGGAGATATAATCTAATATTATTCTTTGGAGGGATGGTTCGGTGGGATCATCAAAGTTTCTTAAAATATTTAGTTGTTGTAAGTTATTGATTTGATTATTTTTTGCACTAGTTAAAAGATAATTATCATAGCCTAATTTTTTTGTTGTTTTGATCACTGATTGGGCATAAAAACCGATACCACGATAATATTTTTCTTCTAAATCTGAGGCACAAAAAACAACTTTTTTATTGACGGACATTTTTTCTTGGTAATAATTATTTCTATACTAGGGTAAACTAAAAGTAGTAAGGTGTTTTAATTTTATTCCTATGGGTTATGGTTGAACAAAATAGTCTTTATCGCACCTTGGAATGTCGTCCTGATAATTATCAGGGTTGGTACAATCAGGGTAATATATTGCGATCGCACAATAACTTACTTGATGCGTTATTCTGTTATGAGAAGGCGTTGGAATACTATCCCAATGATTATTTTTCTTGGTATTACCACGGTAAAGTATTGGAGGAATTGGGGAGATACAATCAAGCCATAAAAAGTTTTCAGGAAGCCTGTGCCATTGAAAAAGATAATTATTGGGCTTGGTATAGTGCTAGTTATATATTGCAAGAAAAAATAGGACATCACAAAGAAGCAATTCCTTTCTTACTCATTGCCCTAAAAAATAATCCTTCTGACTATTGGGCTACTTATCGCTTAGGAAAAGCCTATTTATATCAAAAAAAATATCTCAAAGCCTTAGACTTTTTTCAACAAGCTCTCAAAATTAGACCAAATGATTATTGGTGTTATTATCGTTGCGGGCAATGTCGCCAAAAATTAAATCAATTAGATTTAGCTAAAATTAACTATCAAAAATCATTACAAATAAAACTCCAAGACTATTGGTCAATTGCTAGTTTAATAACTGTCGCTGAGTCTCAAGGATTATTTTATGAAGTTGTTGAACTTAGCAAAAACATTAGTAATATTGATAGCATATGTAGCGATATAGAGCAAAAAATATCTTTAGCTCATTTTATTACAGGTATAAATAATAGTGAAAATTAGCCTTTTAACAAATGTCTTGATCAGTATTTGTTTCTATTCATTTTTAGCTGGTTGCACCAACGAAAGAATATCAAGTTGCCGTCAATTGACTAACTCTATTTCCCCCATAGAGGAAAAAATGAATGATTTAGAGGACAATAATTTAGAAATGATACTTGATACGGCTCAAACTTTTGAGTTAACCAGTCAAGCAATTACTAATCAATCTTTTGAGAATGATAATTTAAGAGAATATGCTTTGCGGTTGTCTCAGGTATATCAAGAGTATGCTGATAATACCAAAAATTTTGTTGACGCCTATGAAAAAAAAGACCAAGAAAAAGGTATATTTTATCAACAGCAACTTATTAATTTATTTAGCCGACAACAGGAAATTGTACAAACAATTAACAACTATTGTATTTAACTGATTTGTATCACAAAAAAAATTAGTATTTATTATTAGCAAAATTAAGATTTATTACTAAAAATATTGATCATATCTTCATGTTTTACATAAATATCAATGCCTGGAATTTCTTTTAGATACTCTGGGGAAAGATTATATTCCTTGGCAGGATATTGAGCTCGATTATCCTCAATCATATTATATAAATTTGCCCATTGCCCCATAACTTCTATTAAACGAAAATATTGACCTGAGTTTTTTTCATGCTTTTTACTCAATGCTAAATATTGTAAGATAATAGCATAATTTTCTAAGGTTTCTTTGCTTTTTGGTAAACCAATAATGCGAGTTACTTGGAGGAAAATTTCTTGGTTTTTCCTCACTAAGTCGATAACAGCATTGGTTTTTCTTAAGTCTTTTGATTGTAAGTAATTTACCATATCAGACAATACTTTTAGAATACTTAAATCTTTAATATCTGTTCTTTTGAATAAGTATAATAATCGTAGCCCTAAGTCTTGCTTAGTAGCCAGTTGTTTGACGGATTCAGCATAATCATTAATAGCTATTTTTCCTTCTTCACTTTTGATTGTGGCGTTAATTTCCTCTCGTTTTGTTTCTAGTTTTTCTTTAAATTCTGCGGAAGAATATAGTTGTTTAGGTAGATATTTTTTCTGGGCAGTTAAAATACCGTTTTCTTTTTCTTCTTCTGTCTCTTTTTTTTCAAATATTTCTGTTAATATTGTTAATACATAGTCGTAATATTCCTGTTGTTTTGAGCTACGATAACGTAATTCTGTTTGCTCAATTTTTAGAAATATGGACTGAGCTGCGATCGCAACTCGTAGTAATTCTGCACTATTTTCTAAACCTTCATACTGACCAGTATTTTTTGCAAAAGACGCTCTAATATTGAGAAAAAATTTAAAATCAGACTGGTTTAAATAATCACTATCCAAAGTTTTGGCAATGGAAGTCAAAATTTTAAGTTCAGAAAATAGTTGATTGTGTAATATTACAGCACTTTCGGGAACATTTTGCTTATGGGGAGAATCAGAGGAACTGTTATCTTCAGAGCTAAATATATCTGTGGTTAAAATAGCTTTAATTTTTTTGAACATATTTTGTAATAGTTAAGCATACTTTTTCTTTATGACTATATAATAACGATAAATCTTCTATCCATAGTTAATTTTTTTACATTAATTAATTATTTTTATAATTTAATATATTATGTTTATTTAACTTCATAATATTTATCATCATAAGTAGGGTATCGAAATTAGTTATGACTTTTATTTTACTAAGTCTCCCACAAAAAAAGGGTTTAAACCTTTTACTTAAATAGATTTAATTATATCAACTTACTTCTTATTAGATTAATATTTATAGATTCTCTAGATTCGCCATCTGATTAATGATTAAATAAAAGACATCATAACTGTAGTTTTAAAAAATACAATTGTTTGACTAAATATAAGAATGTCATTTAAGAAGTAAAATATTTTAAAATAATCAAAAAATTTAACAATATTTCACCATAAAATTAAAATATAGCATTTTTTATAATTATGAGATACATTTATGATTTTCAAGTCCCCCTTATTAAGGGGGATTTAGGGGGATCATTTTGTAGCCCGTAACCACGATAATTGCTATAACTAAATAAATTGGAAAAGCCTAATTTTATAAAAAAGATTGGTAAAAACTGTTTAAGGTAAAACTAGATAATCATAATGTAATCAAATGATTTTTAAAAACAGAAAAAAAAGTATATTTCTATCCCTAAGTATCAACAACATTCTTCTTCTGTGTGGAATATTGATCACCTTATTTTTCATTATCCTTGCCTTAAGTGCTTCATTTTTACAAGAGCAAAATATAATTCAGAATCCCCTTGAATCTTTAATTAATCCCATACATCAGCCACCCAATAATGAGCATTGGTGGGGAACAACAGGACAGGGATATGATGTATTTTCAAGGACAATTTTTGGTACTCAGGCAGCTTTTAAAGTAGTAACTTTAGCCACAGGATTAAGTTTAGTAATTGGAGTGCCATTAGGATTAGTAAGTGGTTATTTCGGAGGAAAATTAGATAAACTTTTACTATTTTTAATGGATACTATTTATACTCTGCCTGGTTTGTTGTTATCTGTTACCCTTGCTTTTGTGGTGGGCAGAGGAATTTTTAATGCCGCTATTGCTTTATCCATCTCCTACATTCCACAATATTATCGGGTGGTGCGCAACCACACTACCAGTGTTAAAACAGAGTTGTTTATCGAAGCCGCCCAAGCCATGGGGGCAACACCCCAAAGAATTTTGACGAAACATTTATTTTTTAATGTGGTGCAAAGTGTCCCTGTTTTGTTTACTCTTAATGCGGCGGATGCCATTTTAATTTTGGGGGGGTTAGGTTTTTTGGGTTTAGGATTACCCGAGAATGTGCCAGAATGGGGTTATGACTTGAGATTGGCTCTGGATGGTTTATCTACAGGTATTTGGTGGACTGCTTTATTCCCCGGATTGGCAATGACGGCTATGGTAACGGGGTTATCTTTATTAGGAGAGGGCTTGACTGAGTTTTTTGAGCCTCGTATTCGCTGAGTTTATTTTTTTTATTGTTGAGGTTTTCATGAGAAGTAAGCATAATGCTGTTCGTAAAAAACAAAGAATAAGACAACAAAAGCGAAAGAAAAAGAATCGTTTTTTTCTGTTTTTAATTCTGGTGGGTTTTCTTCTTTTTAATCACTATGGAAATCCTCAATGGCGATCGCACTTTGAAGATAAATTAACCTATGAAAATATAGTTAGTTTTATTAATAGTTTCAATTTTAGAATCACATCTTTAAAATCATTAACCCAAGAATTTATTACAGAGTTTAATGGCCCCGTGGTTAAGGGGGATGTAAACAGTCTTGATAAAAATCGTTTTGCGGAAATAGATGCCAAGGCTTTACAGGTTGAATATTCAGGGAATTCTACCTCAGAATTAGCTAATCTTTTGAGTCAATATGCCACTACAGAGGAGGAAAAAGCAAGGATAATTTATACTTGGATTACCCATAATATTGCTTATGATGTAGTGTCTTTAAATACTTTTATGAACTACAACATTTATCCAGATGTTAGTGTTAAAACAGTTTTAAATACCCGTCAAACTATCTGCTCTGGTTATGCTAACTTGTATCAACAGTTAGCTAAAAATATGGGTTTAAAATCAGTTATTATCATCGGTTATGCAAAGGGTGTAGATTATGCTGTTGGTAATGATAATAATGTCAATCATGCCTGGAATGGAGTGCAAATTGAGGGAAAATGGTTTTTGTTAGATCCCACTTGGGGTGCTGGAACCATTAATGAAAATAGTTTTGAGAAGAATTTTAATGATTTTTACTTTGCAACTAATCCTGCTAATTTTATTTATACTCACTTTCCTGAAAATAATAAATGGCAGTTATTAGATCAACCTTATACTAGAGATAAGTTTGACAATTTGCCTACAATTTCCCATCAATTTTTTACAGGCAATTTTGAATTAGTTAGTCATACAAATAAGAAAATTATAACTAATAATATAGTTGATATTATTTTAAAAGCTCCTCGAAATTTAGTTGCGATCGCATCTTTACAACAGAATGAGCAAGAAGTAGAAGGACAACATACATTTGTGCAAAGACAAGGAGAATTTATTAATATAAAAGTCTCATTTCCCCATAGAGATAATTACCAACTAAAGATTTTTGGAAAAGAGCAAAATGACGATAATAATTTTCCTTTTATTGTAGGTTATGATATTGTTGCCAATAATCAAATTAATCAACAATTTCCCTTTATATTTACTCATTTTTCTGAAAATAATGGCTACCTAGAATCACCTTTTAATGGTCAATTAAATCCTAATCAGAATAACTATTTTAAATTAAGGGTTGATAATGCCACCGATGTCAGAGTTTTTGATAAGTCCTCTAACAATTGGACTACTTTAACCCGTTATGGCAACCTCTTCACTGGTAATGTAGCAGTTTCTCGGGGAGAAGTAATTGTTTATGCTCGGTTTCCAGGCGATCGCAATTTTTGGGGTTTATTACGCTATAACTAACAGTTGCAACTAGATCGCAATTAGGTTACTCTATTCGTAAAGCTAATGATAGTAATTATCAATAGTTTTAACCAGTAATCAAAATAAAAGATCAACAATTATGGCAAAAATAGGCTTATTTTATGGCACCCAAACAGGAAACACAGAAACCCTTGCCGAATCTATCCAAACAGCCCTTGGGGGAGACGGCATGGTTGATTTACATGACGTTGCCGATGTCGAAATCGAAGAACTTGACAACTACCAATATTTAGTAATCGGTTGTCCCACATGGAATGTAGGGGAATTACAAAGTGACTGGGAAGGACTTTATGAAGACTTAGATCAAATTAACTTCCAAGGCAAAAAAATCGCTTATTTTGGTGCAGGAGATCAAATTGGCTATGCCGATAACTTTCAAGATGCCATGGGGATTTTAGAGGAAAAAATTAGCGAATTAGGGGGGCAAACCGTGGGTTATTGGTCAGCGGAAGGTTATGAATTTAACGAATCAAAAGCCCTAAAAGACGGTAAATTCGTTGGTTTAGCCATCGATGAAGACAATCAATCGGAGCTTACGGACTCTCGCATTGAGTCTTGGGTGGCTCAAATCAAACCAGCATTTGGTCTTTAATGCTTTTACCCAAGGGCGGATCAACATTCCGCTCAAACCTGTTAATAAAAGTTAACAGTATTTTTATTGCATTATTTTTGCAATTAAGTTAGTTTATGAATACGCTTATTGAATAACTCTACTAATAAGCATCGTTTAAATTTTGATAATCTATGCAAACCTACGACAACCCGAACGCAAAATATGACTGGTGGGCAGGAAATGCCCGATTTGCCAACCTCAGCGGTTCATTTATTGCCGCCCACGTGGGGCAAGCAGCCCTGACAGCTTTTTGGGCTGGGGCTTTTACCCTTTTTGAGATCTCCAGATTTGACCCTAGTTTACCCATGGGTGAGCAAGGATTGATTCTTTTACCCCATCTAGCTACCCTTGGCTGGGGAGTAAGCGAAGGAGGAGCTGTAATTGATACTTATCCATACTTTGTGATAGGTTCGATTCATCTTATTTCCTCCCCATTTTTGGGGGCAGGAGCATTATTTCATATCCTCAAAGCGCCGGATGATTTAAAAAAAGCCGAAGGACAAGCCAAAAAATTTCATTTTGACTGGGATGATCCTGCTAAACTAGGACTTATCCTCGGACATCATCTGTTATTTCTTGGTTTTGGGGCTTTACTTTTGGCAGGGAAAGCCATGTATTGGGGAGGATTGTATGACTCTACCACCCAAACCGTCAGGTTAGTTACTAACCCCACCCTTGATGCGATGACTATTTATGGTTATCAAACCCATTTTGCTAGTATTTCTAGCCTTGAAGATCTTGTGGGAGGTCATATCTATGTGGGTATCATGTTAATTGGGGGTGGAGTATGGCATATTTTAGTACCTCCCCTCAAATGGGCAAGAAAAGTGTTAGTTTTTTCTGGGGAAGCAATTCTTTCCTATTCTTTAGGGGGCATTGCCTTGGCTGGTTTTGTGGCGGCTTATTTTTGTGCTGTCAATACCCTTGCCTACCCTGTGGAATTTTACGGGCCAGTATTGGAGGTAAAATTGGGAATTGTACCTTACTTTGCTGATACCGTTAATTTGCCCTACGGTGAAAATACATCCCGTGCATGGTTGGCAAATGCTCACTTTTTCCTTGCCTTTTTCTTCTTACAAGGACATTTGTGGCACGCTATCAGGGCTTTAGGATTTGATTTTCGCCGAGTGGAAAAAGCCTTTGAGTCTCTGGAAGCCTAAAAAAGAAATGGTGAGATAGGAGGCTACTACATTAGATAAATACTTAACCTTCTCTCACCAGTCCCTTATCTTGGACAAAATTGGGAAATTGTCCATAGCTTATTAATGATTCTCTTTTCATATTAGCAGAAGGAAGTGGTAACGATCGCCGTTATCCTTTCTTCTTTTTTTTGGTGTTCAAATTGATTGGCACTAAGATATATATATCTAAACACCTGAGTTTGTAAGAGTGCAATGTTATCAGAGATCAAAAAAATAGCTACGGAAATCAGCCCAAGATTAATTGAAATTCGGCGCCATTTTCACGCCCATCCTGAGTTGAGTGGCAGGGAATATCAAACAGCGGCCTATGTGGCAGGGGTATTGTCTTCCTGTGGTTTGAAAGTAAAGGAGGGGGTGGGAAAAACGGGAGTAATTGGGGAGTTGGAGGGGAAGGAAAAATCTCGTGGTTATCTTGCTATTCGGACTGATATGGATGCTTTACCTATCCATGAAACGAGTCAGGTGGAATATGCTTCTCGCAATGCGGGAATTATGCACGCCTGTGGGCATGATTTACATACTACGGTGGGTTTAGGTACGGCGATGATTTTATCTCGTCTTAAAGATGAAATGAAAGGGAAAGTTCGTTTTTTGTTCCAACCTGCCGAAGAAATTGCTCAGGGAGCTTCTATGATGGTGGAAGATGGGGCGATGAAGGGCATTGATGCCATTTTTGGGGTTCATGTGTTTCCATCTATTCCTGCCCAAGTAATTGGGGTTAGATACGGGGCGCTGACTTCTGCCATGGATGATATTGAGATTACGATTCAGGGGGAGGCCGGTCATGGGGCGCGTCCTCATCAGGCTATTGATGCCATTTGGATTGCGGCGCAGGTGATTACTACTCTACAACAGGCTATTAGTCGTACTCAAAATCCCCTTGATCCTTTGGTGTTGACTATCGGACAGATTCAGGGGGGTAGGGCTGCAAATATTATCGCTGATCAGGTTAAAATGGTGGGTACGGTGCGATCGCTCAATCCCCAATTAAGGGAAAATTTACCCCAATGGATTACCAATATAGTTAAGGGAGTCTGTGAGATTTATGGGGCAAAAGCGGAGGTTAATTATAAGTATTGTTTGCCCAGTGTACAAAATGACCCTGATTTAACCAAAATTTTGGAAAAATCTGCCCTAGAGGCCTTTGGGGAAGATAAAGTGATTTCTATTCCTGAGCCTTCTTTGGGGGCGGAGGATTTTGCGGTTTATTTGGAACACGCCCCCGGGGCTATGTTTCGCTTGGGGATAGGAAAGGAGGGACAACATAATTATCCCTTGCATCACCCCCGTTTTGTGTTGGATGAGTCCGCTATTTTTACGGGGGTGGTAATGATGGCTTATGCTGCTTATCAGTATTTAGAGCAGTTATGAGTTACTCCCTAAATCCTTCAATCCTGGGTAGGGTGATTCAAAATAGGTATCAAAATTGATTGCCCCTCACCCCCAACCCCTCTCCCAAAAGGCGAGGGGAGTTTAACCAAGTATTTCAACTTAATCCCTGATACCACCTAATCTCTTTAGATGAATTATGAGTTACCGATGGCAAGTCCTAATACGAGCATTCCTAAGACGAGGAAGGGTTGCGCACTGGCTTGATATTTGACATCATTTTCAAGAGGATCTCGTAAAAAGTACATATCTTGGAAAGTAATTTGAGGAATGATGAGAAGGAAGAGGATGGCAGCATAAAGGTTTTTGTGGATGCTCACTAAATATAAACCCATTCCAGCCTGAAACACATCAATCATGATTACACATATCCAAGCGGCGGTGGTAATACCAAACATCACTGGTAATGATTTTAAGCCTAAAGTGCGATCGCCCTCTACACTCTTAAAGTCATTAACCACGGCAATGCCTAATCCAGCCATACTATAAATGAGGGTCAAAACCACAATAGTCCAATTTAACTGCCCAAATAAAGCATGACCAGCCCACCAAGGAAGGGCGATATAACTAGAGCCGAGGGCGTAGTTACCTAACCAGCCATTTTGTTTTAACTTGAGAGGAGGAGCCGAATAAATATAGGATACCAATGAACCACCAATGGCCAAACAAGTTAATACAGGGAAATCATGACCCGCCCAAACATCCAAACCATAGGCGATCGCAATTCCTCCAATTAATAAAACGATAATTTGAGTAACCACTTGGGGAATGGTAATAGCCCCTGAAGGAATCGGACGATAAGGCTCATTAATAGCGTCAATGTCTCGATCATAAAAATCATTAATAGTCTGGGTATAACCCGTCAACATTGGACCAGACATGAACATACAAGCAAGAGCAATCAAGAAATGCTCCACACTCCACACATATCCTCCCGAAGAAGCAGCCCCACAAACAACCCCCCAAATAAGAGGAATCCAAGTAATAGGCTTCATCAACTGCAACCTTATCTGCCAGATATTTTTAGCTTGACTAGCTCCTTTCATGCCCAACATTTGACGGGCTTTTGAGCCTTTATCCTCTCGCTCCAAATCAACTTTTGTATAATCTTTATTTTCTGCTTCAGTCATAACCTTAATGAATAATTAATTTTTGCCTTAAGGAAATAGTAACCAAAACAGCCATTGTAATGGGGAAATAATCGATTTTTCATAAAAAAAAGCCCCCCAAATAATGGAAGACTGTTAATTAAACATATTTTCTCTCCTCAAAAACACTAACTTAGAGAACTATTACTGCGATCGTAATTACTAGCAAAACTAGACAAAGGAGCATTTTTTACCGTGTCGTAATACTCAGTATTACTAACATCCATACCAATCTCTGCCGCTACTCTACCCAACATGGATTGTTGACGGTTTCTCATCATCTTTTGGTGACGCATCATTAAAGCTCTGGATTGTTGTTTGGTATTCATAGCACTCTCCTTTAATCTCTACAGATTTTTTCCTTACACTTAGCATTTTAAATAAATTCTGTATAATTTGCTACAAAATAACCCAATTTTCAACAAAAGTTAACAATAAATAATCAATAACTCAATTATTCATTGTTAAATATTCCTAATCACTAAAACGAGGAGTCATGCAGTAAGGACAATCCATCCACTCCTGTTGCAATTCCGCTCCACAAGTTTGACAAGTAAGAGAACTTTTCCGCTTAGATTTTAACTCAGACTCTAACCCAGAATCAGTAAATGTAACCCTTTCTACTTCCTCTAGGGTGGTATGTCCTTGTCTTACCAAATTAAGACTGTAGGCCAAAATGGTAGTCATACCTTCTTCCACCGCAGTTTCTTTAATTAAATCCGTGGTAGCCCCTTTATTGATTAGTTTTTGTAGAGTTTCGGTGATGACCATAAATTCATATACCCCAACCCTTCCTTTATATCCTGAACCACCACATTTACTACAGACAGTACCATTGTTCACCGCTTCTTGGAGAGTGTCTCCCGTCAAAGTTCTAGCTTTGTAGAAGGTTACAGATTGTTCCCCAGAGGCGGTTAAACCAAAACGAGATAATTCTTCCTTGTCAGGGGCATATTCTTCCCTACATTGAGTACATACCCGACGCATCAACCTTTGAGCCAGAACTCCTAATAAGGCCCCAGAAATCATGAAAGGTTCCACTCCCATTTCATCGAGACGGGCGATCGCCCCTGCCGCATCATTGGTATGTAAAGTAGTTAAAACAAGGTGTCCTGTCAAGGCCGCCTCAATAGCCGTTTTAGCCGTTTCCACGTCCCTCGTCTCACCCACCAGAATAATGTCAGGATCTTGACGCATAAACGCCCGTAAAATAGAAGCAAAATTCATGCCCTTCTCCCGAATTACTTGCACCTGAGTGATACCGGGCAACGCATACTCGATGGGATCTTCTGCGGTATTAATATTTACCCCCGGCTTATTTCTTTCCGCCAATACCGAATAAAGGGTAGTAGATTTACCCGAACCTGTGGGCCCTGTTACCAAAATCAAGCCAAAAGGACGACTAGCAATTTCTCGAACCCTCAACAGGGTTTCCTCGTCACTAATCAAGAAGTCTAACCCCAACTGAGTTGCCGAGTTATCCAAGATCCGTAAACAGACCTTTTCCCCATAACGGCTAGGAAGAGTATTTACCCTGAAATCCACATTACGCCCTTGATATACCCTACGGATCTTTCCATCTTGGGGCAAACGACGCTCTGCAATGTCTAACTCTGCCATAATCTTGAACCTTGCTACCACCGCTGTGGTGATGTGACGGGGCAAACGGAAAAACTCTTGCAATACCCCATCCTTACGCATTCTTACTCGCAGAAGCTCCTCTTGAGGCTCGATGTGAATGTCAGAAACGCTCTCCTGTAGAGCTTTAATCATCACCTTATTAACTAGCTTGATGATAGGAGCTTGATTAGCGTCATTAGAACTTAAATCAGCATCATTGCTCTCGTCCTTTCCTTCCTCTAAACTGTCATAGTTTAAATCATCAATGACATCATCAACACTGGCTAATTTGTCCTGGGCTTTTTTTGCCTGTAGAGCCTCTTCCTTTTGTCGTTTTTCGCTTTCTTCCTTATAGTATATTTGTATGAGGCGATCGTAATCCTCTTCCGTAATCACAATCCTCTGTAAATCCAATCCCTTAAGACGAATTAACTTGCGTACCTCATCCAAAGCTGCCAAGTTGTCAGGATCTACCATGGCAATCACCAACACTGGGGGATCTTCGGTATTAATACGGCGCACAGGTAACAGCTTATGACGACGACATACCTTGATATTAATCACCGAGTCAATCAACTCCGTCATCTGATCCGAAGAAATTTCATCCGCATCAGGATCAACAGAATCAACCCCATAAAGTATTTTTAACTCAAAAAGATGGTGTTTTTTGTATTGTCTAACCAAATCAGGGGACAACGCCTTATGAGTCATACTCTCAAGCACTTTCACCAGAGGCTGTTTACTATTCCTCACCTCTACCAAAGCATTTTTAAGTTGGTCTTTGTCAATATATCCAGATTGAATTAACTTATTTCCGAAAGGGCTAAAATAATCTGGACTTACGAGGGCGGTACTTAACTTTTCTAATTTTTTTCCAGAAGAAGAAACAGGGCTTTGAGTCATAATATTTTATGGCAATGGACGAGGAATCGATCGCACTTAGCTGATAACACTTCAATTGTACTAAATTATATAGAATCTGAAATCAAACCTGTGTTTTAATTTGTTAACAGAAAAAATATTTATAAAAAAAAATCAGGGAAATCTAAATAACATAGACCCCTGATTTTATCATCAAATATTCTTAAAAAAAATTAGGTTAACCACCCCTTTAATCTTCTCGCAACCTGTGGTCTTCTTAACTTACGCATTGCTTTAGTTTGAATTTGACGTACCCTTTCCCTTGATAAATCAAACATTTGTCCCACCTCCTCTAAGGTATGAGGCTTAGAATGAGACAAACCATAACGAAGAATTATAACTTCTTTTTCCCGGCCACTCAATACATCATCCAACACAGAAACTATTTCCTGATTCATCATCGCCTCATTCATCTTCTCCTCAGGCAACAATAAATTGGTATCTTCCAATAATTCGAGTAACTCGGTATCCTCCCCCTTACCCACACGATGATTAAGAGACAAAGATTGACGTTTCAACTGCAATAACTGATGCAACCCCTGTTCATTGATACCCATTTCCTCCGCCAACTCAATCTCCGTCGGATTCCGTTGCAAACTTTGTTTTAATTCCCGTTGAGCCTTTTTAAGTTTATTTAACTTCTCAACAATGTGAATTGGTAGTCTAATAGTACGAGAATCATTAGCAATCGTTCTAGTAATTGCTTGACGAATCCACCAATAAGCATAAGTAGAAAACTTATAACCCTTGTCTGGGTCAAATTTTTCCGCCGCCCGATTTAAACCAATAGCCCCTTCCTGAATCAGATCTAAAAAAGGCACACCCCTGTTTAGATAACGTTTGGCAATAGATACCACCAAACGCAAATTAGAACGAATCATTTTACGTTTGGCAACCCTTCCCTTATAAAGACGATTGTCCAATTGACGCTCTGTTTCTAAGCCCATGGCACGGGCTAATTCCATTTTGCTGGGGGTTTTTTGTAATTGATGATGTAATTTTTGTTGTTTTTCTTCACACTCTGTTAAAAACTTGACAGCCTGGGCCAGTTCTACTTCTTCGGTTGCCGTTAACAAAGGGTAACGAGCCATTTCTTTAAAAAATGCCCCGACGGAGTCTTCTGATTTACTGCGATTACTCCTTACCTTTTTTCCGTTTTGCTCTGTCTCTTCAGAATATTGAGCAATCACCTCGTCTAATTCTCCATCAATTTCGGCTTTGATTTTATCATTTTCCTTGGTGAGGGGACTGGTAAATTGGTTCATGTTGTTACTCCTCTTTTTAACGCACTTTTTATCCTGCCTAGGGACATAATTTAATAAATCATCTTTTTTTTACTTGTTTTGTTATGGTTAATACTAAATTCATGTAATGGGCAGTGGATAAATGTCTAAATCCTAATGTAGCTAATAAAACTCGTTTTTGACTATTAAAATAAGATTCTTTTTAGATTTTTTTTAGATTTTAGTGTTGTAAACTACAAAATCATAATTTTTATTAAGAAAATTGACATTAATGGATAATACTGATAGACAAAATTAGAAAACAAACTGATCAATATTATTTCTAGCTTATCCAAAATAAAGTAATAAGAGTTAAATCACCTTCAAAATGGATAAGATCCTCTAGCCATCAAAAAATTAAAAAATACTTAAGTAATCAATAGCCCGAGACATTAGAATATATTTCATGGGAAGTATAACTATTTATTTTAGAGTCAAAAAAATAATAAAAATGATCCCCGTGGGTAAAGAGTAAATTTTAAAGCCATAAGGGGCAATATGGTTAATATTCGACACAAAAGTAAGTTAGTCAAATAGGGGCTCAATTGTCGGTTAAAATCTTTCTGATTTGAAGGTTTCAATGTAAACTCTGGTGAGTAATGATTAATAGTTACCGAGGAAATTCTGTGGGAATAACTTGTACTATCAAAGTCTCATTTTCTCTGTTAACAGTGATAGGAAGGGTTTCTCCAATGTTAGTTTGTTCTACCTGTTCTTGAACATCGGTAGTTTTGACGATTGGTTGCTCTCGAATTTGGATAATTAAATCTCCTGTTTTAAATCCAGCCTGTTGCGCGGGGGAGTTAGGCATTACCCTTAAAATTAATACCCCTTGTTTATCTTGATAAATGTCAGGAATGGAAAAATCATAATTATTGAAGGTGTAGGGGTTAAGTGTCACCATCTGAATCCCCAAGTAAGGATGTTCTGCTTTTCCTTTGGTGGCTAATTGTTGAGAAATGCGAGAAGCCGTTTCAATGGGGATGGCAAAACCTAATCCTTGGGCATTGGCTTTGATGGCTGTGTTGATACCAATAACTTCTCCCTCTATGTTTAATAGTGGTCCCCCTGAGTTGCCTGGGTTGATGGCGGCATCGGTTTGGATGAAACGAACTCTTTTATCTGGTACTCCTACTTCGTTGCTCGATCGCCCTGTAGCGCTTATAATACCTGCTGTGACAGTGTTATCTAGTCCTAGGGGGTTGCCAATGGCGATCGCCCATTCCCCCGTAATTAAATCTTGACTTCTACCCAACTTTACCACAGGCAAATCAGAAGCATTAATTTTTATCACCGCCACATCCGTCATGGTGTCAATGCCTAACACTTCCCCCTCAAAAAATCGACCATCCCGCAAAGAAACCGTTACCACATCAGAATTTTCAATTACATGGGCATTGGTAATAATTAAACCATCCTCTTGGATAATAAAACCCGAACCAGTGCCACTGTCCTCCCTCGGAGAACTTGGCATAGAGCCAAAAAAGTCTTCGAGAGATGGATTTTGACTCACCTGTCGAGACGCATTAATTCTCACCACCGCAGGACCAACCTTTTCTACCGCTGCGGCAATAAAATTAAAATTACGATGATTCTCTATATCCTGCTCCCTATCTGGAGAATCACTGAGGGGAATCGAATAATTTTCCGAAGAAACAGAAGGATTAATATAATCCTGAGAAGAGTAGTTAAATTGTCTGCCTCCCCATAAGCCGAAAGAAATACCAGCGACTAAAAACCCTGTAGAGATAGCGATTCTGGAAAATACTTTGCTCATCTTCGATTGCTTTTGATCTTAACCTTTAATCTAACACAATCTTTGGAGGCGATACAATCATTAGCAAACATCGAAAAACCTAACACCTAATACCTAACACCTAATTAGATAGAGACTTCACTTAACTCTCGGCTAAGATGATCAAAAGGTGCATCAATCAAAGAAGTATCTTCAATACCAGAAGCAAAAGCCATGTCTTTGATCATTTCTTTCATGATTTGAATACCTCTGACCGTAGGGCCAATGGGTACTCCAAGGGAATTATAGGTTTCTCTTAACCCTTGCAATACACGCTCATCTAATACACTGGTATCCCCTGCAATGAGGGCATAACTAACATAACGTAAGTAGTAGTCCATATCCCGTAAACAAGCCGAATAACGGCGGGTGGTGTAAGCATTGCCCCCAGCGCGAATAAGTTCGGGTACTTCTTCAAATAGTTGTTTTCCCGCATTTAAGACTAACTCAGGGGAGTTGGCATTAATAACATTAGCGATTTGAATTCTAGCAGTGCCAGATTGAAAGTAAGATTTTAAAGAATCAATGGCATCTCTATCAAGATAACGCCCTGAGACATCATAGTTTTTTATTAAGCTAGTTACGGCATCGAGTAACATTTTTTTCTCCCAACAAATATTTTAATTTTTAACTATTAAAGAGTTATATTTTATTTTAATCTTGATCCTGACTGGCTCGTCAACATCATTAAGACTAATTATTTCATACTTTCCCTCGGGTTAAGTTTACCCTGTGGGTGCTGTGTCACAAAACCTAAGTGCGATTTCCAAGGGATCTGCTAAATTATCCCAAAAAATAGACTTAAAAAACAGATTTCGGGAAAACACTACAAATAACTTTCCCTAGGAAAACTATTTCTAGCTATACAATAGGAATCATAAACAGCGAGACTATTATCTTATTTCTACACCTAGATTGATAAGAAAAGTATCAAATCTTTACATATTTTCTAATTTTATGGCTATTGTTTCTTTACTCAAAAAATTAATTTCTACCCTAGCTTTATCCTTGATAGTAAGTTGGGGATTGTTTGTTTATCCTTCTATGGCTTTGCCCACAGACATCAGCGCTGATAGCTTTGTGGCTCAGGCGGTAGAAAAAACAGGGGATGCGGTGGTACGCATCGACACGGAAAAGGTGGTTAGTGGTGGTTTTGGTTTTGCTCCTTTTATGGATGATCCCATGTTAAGCCCGTTTTTTGGTAATGGTTTGTCAGGAAGAATGCCCCAAGAAAGAAAGGTGGCAGGGCAAGGTTCAGGATTTATCGTGGATAGTTCAGGTATTATTTTGACTAATGCCCATGTGGTCAGTGATGCGGATAAGGTGACTATTACTCTTAAGGATGGACGCAAGTTTTCTGGGGAGGTGACAGGGACGGATCAAATTACTGATTTGGCTGTGTTAAAGGTGGATTCTCAGGGAGAACTTTTACCCGCTGCGGTGTTGGGGGATTCTGGAGCCGTAAAGGTGGGGGACTGGGCGATCGCCGTTGGCAACCCCGTAGGCTTAGACAATACGGTAACTCTGGGCATTATTAGCACCCTTCATCGCTCTTCTTCGGAGGTGGGTATTTCTGATAAAAGAATCGACTTTTTACAAACCGATGCAGCCATTAATCCTGGTAACTCAGGAGGCCCTTTGTTAAATGCTCAAGGGGAAGTAATCGGCATTAATACCGCCATCCGTGCTGATGCCATGGGAATCGGTTTTGCCATCCCCATCAACAAAGCTAAGGAAATTCAAACTACCCTTGCCATGGGGGGAGAAGTACCCCATCCCTACGTGGGTATTCAGATGGTCAATGTTACCCCTGATTTGGCTCGAGAAAATAATGATAATCCTAATTCTGCTTTTATGATTCCTGAAGTAGAGGGGATTTTGGTAGTGCAGGTATTGTCTAATACTCCTGCATCGGAAGCAGGAATTCGTCGGGGAGATGTGGTGGTAAAAGTTAATAATAGCCCCATTGGTGATGCGGCGGAGCTTCAAAATTTGGTAGAAAAAACTGGGGTTGATAAAAATATCCGTTTTTCTGTGGTTAGGGGCGATCGCACTTTAGATCTTAATCTTAAAACTGCACAGTTGAGATAATTAAAGGTTGTGGAAAAAGCGTAGTCGTGAAGGTGGGGAATAGGGAACAGGGAATGGGGAATAGGCAATTAATAAATAATTAAGTTTGATTTTCTCATCTCCCTATCTTTTATAACTAATTTATTATTAAGCCATGGAAAAACCTTATCAAAAAATACCGATTCAAGAGTGTGGAGAGGCATTAATTGCAATTCCTGAAGATTTATTTCTGATGGAAAGTCCTCCTCCCTACCAAAAACTGGGGGCTGATTATGGGGGTAAGTCTCCCTATTATTTGCGCCAAACTGTTGTTGATGGTTTAATTGTTGCCCAAGAAAAATTACAACAGCTTAAGCCCCAATGGCGATTAAAAATTTTTGATGCTTATCGCCCCATATCAGTACAGCAGTTTATGGTGGATTACACTTTTGAACAGGTTTGCGAGATGAAGGGTTTAAACCAACATCAGTTAAATTCTGCCCAAGAAAAAGAGGTTTATGAGGAAGTATATAAAATTTGGGCGATTCCTAGCCATAATCCTCTCACTCCTCCTCCCCATAGTACGGGGGCTGCGGTAGATTTAACTTTATTGGATGAACAGGGGCAAGAGGTTGATATGGGAGGGGAAATTGATGAGTTGTCGGGGCGATCGCACCCTAACTATTATCAAGATAGTTCAAACTCCCTCGAACAAGAGTATCACCACCATCGACAAATACTTTTACAAGCTATGGAGGAGGGCGGTTTTCTTCGTCATCCTGGGGAGTGGTGGCACTTTTCCCAAGGCGATCAAATGTGGGCATGGTTACAAAATTCGGTTAATCCTTCCCTGAGTGCGATCGCAAAATATGGCAGTGTGGAGTAGGAAATCATTCAAACCTCTTGCGGATAAGTCTCTCACAGATAAATCAATTAGAAACTATCAAAACTAACCACTTCAGAGAAATCTAACTGTCCGGCGCGAGGATTTGCCCCTTGAGTAGCCTTTCCAACCACAATCATAAAAGAAAGAATATAATCTTCGGGTAGGTTAATAATTTCTGCTACCTTCGTAGGGTCAAAACCAATCATAGGACAGGTATCATAACCCATTGCCTTCGCTGCTAACATGATATTTTGTCCAGCCATTCCAGAAGAACGCATCACCTCATCCCTTTGCAACTGAGGTTTATCATTATAAAAACCACCAATCATAGGCACAATCTGGTTTTGTACAGCCTCAGGGGTATTACGCCAATATCTCTGAGGATCTTTTTCAGAAGCCTTTAAATCTCCGCAAATGACAACCACAATGGAAGCATCACTAACTTGAGCTTGATTGAAAGAAACAGCTTTTAATTTGTCCTTAATTTCTTGATCTTTAACAACTACAAAACGCCAATTTTGCATATTAAAGGAGGTAGGAGAAAGCAAAGCCTGTTCCATTAGGGTATTGATTTCAGAGTCAGTCATTTTATGATTAGGATCATATTTTTTGATCGATCTTCTTTCCCTGATAGCTGTTAAAGTATCCATAAAATATTTTTTAGTTGATGATTTACTACTTAACATTACTTAATATAGCAAGTTATTCGATGGATAATTAAAAATAAAAAATTGAAAAGTAAGGCTAGGAACAGTAAATTAAGAATGGATGTAAGTTTATTGGAGTATGATTTAATCTCATAAACACCCAAGGAAATATATTTTTTTCATATTTTGATTTAGCTTTTCTATTCCTGTCAATTTTTTCATATTCACTAATTATCAATTATTCATCATGGGTTGGTTAACTAAAACTTCTCTCACTGTCGCTTTTTTGTTTTTGCCTGAAATTGTCTCTCCTATGGTTAAAGATAGTTTCTGTGGTTTAAGGGCGATCGCAAATCAGGCTAGTAATTTCGGTAACCGTGGCAATAACGGCGTAACAGGGGCAGATGGCTCAAACGGCAGAAATAGCGAGAGCATTACTATTTTTGCTGACGGCTCACCCCTAAACCTTAATTTAGCAGGACAAAACGGCACC
The DNA here is from genome assembly GCA_002813895.1 of Cyanobacterium sp. HL-69. Classification (NCBI taxonomy): domain Bacteria; kingdom Bacillati; phylum Cyanobacteriota; class Cyanophyceae; order Chroococcales; family Geminocystaceae; genus Cyanobacterium; species Cyanobacterium sp. HL-69. The sequence continues at coordinate 1,890,387 of CP024912.1, forward strand.
ACAGGGCAAAGTGGCACCAATGGCACTAGGGCATTATGCGAAAGCCAACCTAATAACCCCAGTCAAAACCTACAGGGTGCTAGGGGAGGCGATGGTGGAGATGGCGGTAATGGGGGCGATGGCGGTAACGGTGGAAATCTTACTATTTATGCTACCAATCGAGAAGATTTGAGACAGATTTCGGTAAATGCGTCCTCTGGGCAAGGGGGAGACGGCGGAGACGGTGGCCGTGGGGGGGATGGTTGCCAGTGTAGTCAATCATTTTGGACGGTGGAAAGTTGTACAGGTACTCCAGGGACTCCTAGTTATAGCTGTGGAACTCAAGAATTTCGTTGTACCAATGGTAATACGGGGCAAAATGGTCGCTCTGGGAGGGCTGGAAGGACTGGAAATCAGGGTAGTTTGACCTTGATTAATAGTAGTACCCCTTTACCTCCTGATCGTCTAAGTGCCTCTGTAACCATGGCAGAATTGAAGGATAGAGGTTTTAGTTTATCAAAAAATATTTGGGAAAATCGTACAGGGGCAGGAAATTTATTTGCTTCTGGTTCTATAATTGCTGATCAATATTTGGAATTGGTGGAGAGGGTAGAAAATTCCGTGGTAATGATTTGGAATGCCCCCCAACCTTTTGAGGATTTTGGCGATCGCACTGTAACCTTAAATTTACAAGATGATCGTACTGTAAATATAAATTTTCCTGATGACATCTGGTTACAAACCAATATAGTACCAAAAAATCAAGTCACAGAAGTATTTGTTTTCAATGCCATCCGAGCTAGTGAAAGCACCAGACTAGCAAGTGAAGGTATTTCAGGATTGGGATTAGGAGTACAAATGGAAATAGTTGACCAAGCCCAAATTTCCGACATCATGAACACCAGCTTTAAAATTAGGTACAGTACATCTTCATCTTCTCGCAATATAAACCCGAGACAAAGAAGCGATTATACCCTGCGCTACGAAGGAGAAATACCAGCACAATTTGTTAATTATCAGAACAACCGATTTATTGTTAATATTGGTGAATTAGATATTGATCCTCGTCACCTACAGGCCGACAGTTCCATTCAAATTGAACTAGAAATTACCCGCACCTTTGGGGAAAATCAGTCAACCCAAACCATTACCGAAAGAAGAGTCCTCGGCCCATTTCGCTAAATCATCGGGAGTGTTGCAATTATATAAAACCCTCTTATCTTTAACCATAAGGGGGCTTACTTTTTCTTGTTTTAACCATCTCTGAAATGACTTATTTCCCTGATTAATTGATTTTTGTAAGGATAGAAGACAACCACGGCGGTAAAAACCACATAAACACTCCCACCCTTTTTCATGGGATGGTAACAGGGCAATAGTTTCGGGTGACAGGGAGGATAATCGTTTTAACCATGATTTTATTTCTTGACTATGGAGGTAAATTAAATCACAGGGTAATAGTAAAACCCATTCAGTTTTGATAAAAGATAATCCATGGCAAAAAGCCACAAAAGGCCCTTGGTAGGGGTAAGGTTCAATGATAAATTGAGTAGTATTAGGCAAGATAGACTGATATGGATGTTCTGAGGAAGTAATTATAAATACTTGATTACTTAATTCTGTAGCGATTTGGTAAGTTTTGGTCAATAAATATTGTCTATCAATTTTAATTAAAGCCTTATCGAAGCCCATGCGAGAACTTTTACCCCCTGCTAAAATTAACACGGAAATCATATTATTTAAAATCTTTGCTACAAATAAATTAAAGTTTAATTATTAATTATCCACTCTTAATTAATAAAAATATGGCTAGTAGGATTAGGATTGACCAAAATAAAGCATCTTTCGTGCAGAGTCTAATTTTCAATAGTGATAACCCAGAGGGGATATTTGAAACCTATGCGGATATTGTGGCATTTGCGGCGGCGGTGGGTAAAAAATATGATTATCGTTCACCCCTTGAACATATAGCCCAAGAGCCTTCCCCTATTAGTTACGATGTTTTTATGTCCCGTGGTTATGATTTATTAATTAATGTTTTGGCAATCACCACCATGGGTAATTTAGATGTATTTTCGGAGCATGGGGGGCATGAGGATAAGATAAATATTTTTGAACAATATGCCAATGGTGGTTTATCTTATTTACAAGAACAGTTAACCGGGGCGATCGATTATCAGGAAAGACTTTTGTTACTTTTGAATAAAGAAAGACACAATACCAATTCTACCCAAGAGTTTGATTTAAGTCGTTTTTTGTAACATTCCTTTAGGCGAATTGTTGGCTGAGGGCAACGGGATTATGGACGGTGATTTTCTTCTTGGTAATGGAAATCATGCCATCTTGGCGGAGTTCCCCTAATAGTCGGGTAACGGTTACACGGGTTGAACCGATCGCCTCTGCGATCGCCTGATGGGACAGTTTTAAATCAATAGTAATACCATTTAGGCTAGGAATACCAAAATCACGACAGAGAATCAAAAGAAAACTGACCAAACGAGAAGCCATATCACGGTGGGCAAGGGTTTCGATCATCATTTCCGTTTGCAAAATACGGGAAGATAAACCCTGTAACATCAGACGAGATAACTCAGGATTTTCCTTTAAAGAACGTTGGAAATGCTCAATGGGAGCGGATAATAATTCCACAGGAGTAAAAGCTACAGCATGATAAAAGCGATCGCTCTTTTGCCCCGTAATCAAAGATAAAACCCCAAAAACACTATTTTCCCTCAAAAGAGCCACAGTAATCTCCTCTCCAGCCTCATAGAGACGAGATAATT